>JBMHDS010000085.1:0-266609 GCA_049889275.1 Bradymonadia bacterium
CCGGTAATGGTTCGTCAACAGGTGGCTGTTCGACCGGTAAAACTTCGTCAACAGGTGGCCGCTCGTCAACTCGTGGCTGCTCTACGGGTGATGGTTCGTCAACAGGTGGCTGCTCGTCAATAGGTGGCTGCTGTTCGCGCAGTGCTGCATCTTCGAACAGTGCTGCATTCTCAGCGGAGGGCTGCTCTTGAGCAGGTGGCTGTTCTTCGACCGTAACTGGACCATTTTCAGCCTCATATATTGAACCGCCTAGCATCGCATCTTCTAATGGCACTTGGTCAGCGACCAGAGCTTCATCATCGATGTCGTCCAACGCCGTCACGTCTGCGTCACCGTCGAGAGGCTCGACCTGTTCAGCAGGGTCATCGTGCGGGCTAGGGTCCAAATCCATCGATCCCGCCGAATCATCGGTAAATGGGCCATCTAGCGATGTGCTCTCAACATCAGCTGAGTTGTCCCCACCGCCGGTATCCGACGCGTCCGGTTGCACTGAATCACCTGCACCATCTGTCCAAGCATCTGCCAGGCCCTCGAATTGCGGGGCACCCTCAGCATGCGTTTCTTGCTCGACATTTCCCTGGTCTCCCTGACCGCCTGAAGCATTAAGCGATACAGATTCGACACCGGGACTCTCAGAGGCCTGTTCATCATTCACATCGTCGGCCAATGATGCCGCGCCGACCTCAGTGCCCTTGGTGGATTCAGGACCCGCCGCGACCCTGAGCGCGCTCGCTAAACTGTCTGGCCGTTTTGGCTGGGGCTGTTCAGGGTCGCTCTGGTGGGCTTCGTCTAGGACCATATCAGACAGTGCTGTACTTCGACTGATCGCGTCCGAAGCCCCCAAAAGCAGCTCAACCTGTGGCTTTGGTGAGCGCGCGAGTGTCGCGTCAACAAAACTCTCAAGGCAGCGACCGAATTGGCAATCCGGCGCATCGAGTAATACCGGTCTCATACGTCGAACGGAGACACGCACGGAGGGATCATCAGGCAGGGTGCCGACATGTTCAGGTTTAAACCCTAAGTATCGATTACAGACAATCGCCAACGCACCGTAGACACGTTTCTCGTCATCGAAGCCGGACTGATTGATAACCAGAAGCGGAATCCCTGTGTCAACCAGCTCTCTAAGTGAGTTTACAAGACCCGGGCTGAGTTGCTCGGCTTTTTCGAACAGCTCATTGACAGATTCTATCCGGCCATCCCCGCCGCTCTTGACCGCACGGCGGAGCAAACCTCTAAATTCTGGATTGATACCGTGAGCCAACTCAAGCCGCCGATAGGTGGCTGCTTTAATGAAGCTGTACGCGTTCTGAATCGAAGTTGGTTCAGGACTTGTGACAACGATCCGATAATCTGCAATCGCAAAGAAATCCAAGGCGGGGTAGTGTGCACCCGCCCCCAGGTCGACCAAAACAACGTCTACAGCCATACCCTTCAGCGCCCGAACAAATCGTCGGCGTGTCTCAAAATCTGGGTTTGCTGCCTCGAGGATCGCCGACGCACCGCTGAGAAGACGTAGATTGGGAATCCCTGTGTCGAGAGCCAAGTCCGTTAGGGATATCTGGTCAGACTCAAAAAACTCAACGACACTCCGCGCGGGATGTATCAATCCCAAGAGCGTATGAAGATTGGGTGCACCCAGATCGGCGTCGAGGGCGAGAACTCTCAGTCCACGCCGTGCAAGAGAGACTGCAACCGAGGCACAAGCGAGTGATTTACCAACGCCCCCCTTGCCTCCTGCGAATGCCCAAACAATGGGCTCACCGAAGGGTTTATTTGAGTCATTTCCGCTCAATGTCCCCACCTGGTTCGCCGTTCCCCTGTTTGGCCCCACTGGGCTCTCCGCTTGTTTTCTGAACTTGACTCTGTTGGCGCCTCAGTCGTTCCCGTCTGAGGCGCTGCTTGATCATATTGAGTTCACCGGCCTTGTTCTTTGCTGTCAACTTCTCCCACAACTTCTTCATCAAGATTTTCGTGTTGTAATCCTCTGCCACATTCTGATTCTTAACCAACCACGGGATCAAATCTGGGTGATCCGTTGTCGCGAGCGCTCTGACCAAGCTAAACAGTTTAAGTCGATACTTAGTGACGATCCGAATGGGTCCTCCCTCCTGCACTGGCACGAGAATCTCTGGACACAGCGCATGAATGTCCTCTGTAGCCTCAAAGGCTTTCATCATCGGGGGGGCAGCGTCCGTAGCAACGAGTTTTTCGAGGGCAGCGATCGCGGTGCATTGAACTTTGAGGGACGCATCGGACAAGGCGAGTGCGAGCTTGCCTAAGAGGCGATTGTCCCTGAGCTCACCAAGCGCCCAAACTGCCGCCACCCTTGCATCCTCATCGGTCGCCGACTCAAATATGTCGACGAGCGCAGTGATCTCATCCGCTTTGAGCATACCAAACATGTATGCGAGTGCCACAGGCTCTGCTCGGGCTGCCGCTGACGACCTCAATCGTGATGCAATATCCCGTGCCTCGACGGAGTCGAGCTGACCTATCGCTATCAGTAACGGAAACGCCAACTCAGGGCGCTGCTCAACGAGGTCGACCATCACACGAGCCGTTGATTGTATTCGCAATGTACCAGCGATGTGGGCTGCGCGCACCACAACGCCTTCCATTGGGTCCTTGAGGGCACGCGTCACTGCGGCTTCGACATCCTTTGTTGGCTTGACATCGAGCTTCTCGGCGAGCATGTCGAGTCCCTGACGCCTCGCTATCTCATCATCACTTCGTAATTTAATGATGGCGAGACCAGAGTGCATATAGCGTCCGAGAAAGCCATCGGCGATATGATTCGCTGCGACCAGATGTACGGCTGCGAAGAGTAGGAAGTACAGGCCAAACTTTGTCTCGTTCGCTCCCCCCTTGAGGAAGGTGAGGTCATCGAGGTCGTCCTGAGCCTCTTCGCTCGCAAGCCGTTCATCAAGCAGAGCCATATCATCGGTTAAAAAATCATCGAGAAAGGCCTGCCCAATGAGCAGATCGCTCAACGCAACCGCCGTTACGAATGCGGTCGCGATCCCCAACACAAACCATGTGACGATCAACAGCAGACTGAGTCCGGCAGAGGTACATGAGGCATCGATATAGTGCGTGATGACTTGGGCGAGCAGGTAGTACGTCGAGACGGCCGTGAGCAAAGCCGCGAGACGACGAACTACGGTGCCAAAAAGCGCTCGGCCGATCGCATGCACGTGGTCAGTTACTTACTTTTGGTTGACTCGGAAAGAAAAAGCTATAGCCAAGGGTCACCGACAGTGTGTTCCTGAAGGTACTGTCTGCGGCTGATTTAGACCCACCGAGATCTCCTGAACTATCTTCACCGAGGGCGTTGAGCGCATAGCTGAAAATCTGGTCTTTCACCTGGACGGAAATCGCCGAGTAGCGATTGAGGAAAACACGTAGGCCAACACCTAAAACCAACATCGGCGACAGCTCTTCGACCTGAGGACTACCCGACACGCTCGCAACACCCAAGCCTGCGATCAGGTGGGTATCATAGTCCAAGACCTTACGTCCCAAAAAGGCGAGCTTGCCGAACAACGGCGTGTAAGCCACTTCGAGCGCCGCAGCGAGTTTGATGTCGCTAAAGGCACCTTCATCGATACGCTCAGGTCTCTCGGCTTGGATGCGTTCCTTGAGGGCCGAGTCATAAGCGACGCCGTACTGCAAAGACGCGCCAATGGCCCAGGTGTCGCTCCAGTTGTAATCGAGTTCAAGGCCAAACAGGGTGTTGCGCCGAAAGGCGTCATTCAGGGTAAAACCGAGCGTCGGAGCGACTTCAAACCGTTCCGACCTCAACAAAAAACGGTTTCGGACAGCATCGCCGCTCTTAAGCTTTTCCAACGCCGTGCGCTTTGGTCCCTGTATATTAGCAGCCTCCGCCGTGGACAGACTGACAGCCCCAGGCAGCAACACACAACAGACGGCAAGGAGTATCCTTGCATGGAGCTGGGCAGCAATAGATTGACCGAGATGATGCATACTACTTCCGCCTCACCCTGCGCGGTGGCTGATATTTGAAATTCGGCGGAAGAAAAAAGCTGACACCTGCACTAAACACGAGGTTGTTCACGATTTGACTGCCACCTGGATAGTCTTCGTTGTAAATCCCGTCACGGACGGACAAGTTGAGTGTGAACCAGCGGTTCATGAAGTACCTTTGCCCGATGCCCGCGCTCAAAGTTGGATGCAGGTCGAGCTGCGTCTGTGTGACACCAGCCCCGAGGATTGCATACGTGTCCCATGGAATGATCCACGTGTTAAACAGCGCAAATTTTCCGTACATAAAGGCGTACTGAAAATCGAGAGCTGCCGTCCACTGAATCAGCGAAACCTCTGGGAAAACGTCATAATCCGTGATGACCTGGTCAAACAAGTCTGTCTCAGACCCGAGTGCGAAGGTGCCAGACAGGCCGAGCGCCATGACCTCGGTGACATGGTAGGTAGCAGAGCCACCAGCAACCACAAAGTTCACGAGGCTGTCATTGATATTGGTACCCAGCGCAGGCGCCACCTCAAACCTCCGGCGCCTCAAAAATGGTCGACGTTGAATCACCCGGATGAGGTCTAGTTCAGCCTTCCTTTTGGCCGCTTCTTGCTGCGCGGTCTTTTCGGTGTCGATGATCTCGAAGCTCATATCACCGTCATCGTCCAGGTCATCCAGCTGGGTATCCGTATCCGCGGGCGCGCTATCACCCGACACTTCATCCAGACTGAAGGACATATCGTCATCATCGGCATGAGCGCTCGTGACAGCGCCCAGTAAAAACGCGGTGAGCATAAGTGCGGTCGAGAGAAGACGATTCATGGGTTGGACTACTACTGCCGATTCGATGGCTTTATGAATATCATCATTCGACCCCATTGGACAATACCTCGGAGACCAAGATTAGGTACGAAACTGAGACGGTCATGAAAAACAAAGCGATGGTGGGCTATAGGCGTGAATGGATCGCCCACCTCGACTCGCCTTAGGAAGCGTCTTCTTGGAACAGAGCGTCTGCGAAATCAGTTGGGTCGAAGACTCGTAAATCATCGATTTGCTCACCGATACCGATGAAGCGTACCGGCAATTGCATCTCATCGCATATCCCGATGACGACGCCACCCTTCGCCGTCCCATCGAGCTTTGTCAAGACGAGGCCCGTTAACTCCACCGCCTGACTAAACTCCTTTGCTTGACTAATGGCATTCTGCCCGACTGTTGAATCCAGCACCAGCCAGACTGAATGAGGTGCCCCCGGCAATGCTTTGTCGATCACGCGATGGACCTTCGCAAGCTCATCCATTAACTCTTTTTTGGCCTGTAAGCGCCCTGCAGTATCGGCGATGATGATGTCAAAGTCTTCCGTCTGTGCCCGACGGCATGCGTCAAAGATTACGCTCGATGGATCCTGTCGCTCTTGCCCCTTCACGACCGGTACATTGGCGCGTTCTCCCCACACCTCAAGCTGTTCAACAGCCGCCGCGCGGAACGTATCACCGGCAGCCAAGAGCACCTTTTTGCCGTCTCTCGAAAACCGACTGGCCAATTTTCCGATCGTGGTTGTCTTACCGGCGCCATTGACGCCAACGACCATAATGACATAGGGGCGCTGTGATTCGATGTCGAGCGGTTTAGACTCAAAATTCAGAATGTCTCGAATCTCGCTTTTTAATTGAGACCAAACCTGGTCACTGTCGGTCAACTGGCCAGCATTGAGTTTCGTGTGAACACTGTCGACCAATTTCTGGCTCGTGCGGACACCGATGTCAGCCGTGAACAATGCCTCCTCAAGGTCACCGATAAGGTCGTCATCAATGGTCTTTTTCTTAGAGAACAGCTGGCTCAAACGAGAGACGAAGCCAGCCTTGGTGCGCGCGAGTCCTTGACTGAGCGTTTTACCGCTTTGCTCGGCTGAGCCACCATCGGCGCTGACTTTCGAGCCGGCGACGGGCTCAATCTCTTCGCTCGATACTGCATCGGGTACGGTCGCAACTGGCAACTCCTCGCGCTCGATGCGAACCTTCGGTCGCTGTGTCGCCTCTTCGTCGCCAACGGTGACATGGGGGATCTCAAAAGCACGCCTTGCTTCCGCCTCAATCTGCGCCGCCGATCGGCCAGCGTTCGGTTCATCGGGCCGGCTGACGTGAGCGCTGGCGTCGAAATCGGGCTTCGATCTAAGCCCTTGTCTAACCAGAATCAATATGATCGCGCTGACGATGCCGATCACGACATATTGCGCCGTCGAGTCGTCAGGTGCCGCTTCGACCTGTGCGAGCAAATTCGCGGTCTTGAAGAGCAATCCTACAGTGTCAAACATTTGAATCTTCCATTCATGTCATTCTTACGCTGACAAGCTTACTGACGCCCGATTCTTCCATCGTTACGCCGTAGAGCGCGTCCGCAATTTCCATGGTACGTTTATTGTGTGTGACAAGGATCACTTGACTGCGCTGTGCGATCTCGCGAACCACATCATTGAAGCGACCGATATTAGCGTCATCGAGGGGTGCATCAACCTCATCTAACAGACAAAAGGGGCTCGGCCGGTGTTTAAAGACTGCAAAAACCAACGCGATCGCGCACATCGCCTTTTCCCCACCACTCAGAAGCTCAACCGACTGGATCTTCTTCCCGGGTGGGCTGACGTTCATGTTGATGCCCGTAGAGAGTAAATCGTCCGGATTTGTCAGCTCTAGGTCGGCTTCACCGCCGCGAAACAAGCGCGGAAAAAGCTCACGGAAATAGCCACGCACTGCCTCGAATGTTTCCGCAAACAGGGTACGCGTCGTGCGGTCGATTTCCTTAATCGCGCTCGCGAGGTCGGCCAGAGCATTGAGCAAATCCTCGCGCTGCGTGGTCAAAAACTCGAAACGTTCAGCCACCGATTCGTATTCTTCGATGGCGCTGACGTTGACCTCGCCCATTTTCTCGAGGAGCGCCTCGAGCTCCTCAAGTCGGAGGATTTGGGCTGGCGTTGGTCGTTCAACGTCGCCCATGGTCTTCACCAGCGTTTCGATATCAACCTGATACCGCTCCTTCAATCTCAGAGCGAGATTTTCTTGTCGCAGCCGCGTCGACTCAATTTCAAGCTTAGCATCGCCAAGGAAGCCACGTATTTTATCGCGGGCTGCACGGGCGGATTCCAGTTCAGCATCCATCGATTCAACGCGCACCCGAATCTGTTCATGGTTCGCCCGCAGCGCTGCGAGCTCCGCTGCGAGTTTGCCAGCGGACGCCTCGTCGAGGGCACACTGCTCTTTGTCATCGAGCATCGCTTGAGACAACTCTTCGAGCCGTCGTTCCACGTCATCGCCGACGGAGACGACGCGCTCCCGACGCACCTGAATCTCTTTGATTTGTCGTTCTAACCGCGACACCAATGTTCTCAGGCCGATCAATCTCTCGGAGACGGTATTGGCACGCGCCTTCACGTCGTGCATCTGCCCAAGGGCTTCATCTCGTACTCGTTCAGCCTCAGCAACCTTCGTCTCCGCTTCTTGCGTTTCGCGTTTACGGTCGACCGATTCGGCCTCGGCTGCTTCGAGTCGCTGTTTTGCATCCGACTCTCGCTGTTGGTGGGCGTTGATCTGCTGATCGACCTCGGTCATTTCAGCGTCGAAGCGCTGTAGCGCTTGAGCGAGTAACGTCCGCTGCCTCTCTAACTGCTCATTCTCCTTGGTGAGAGAGCCCACATCGACCGCCACATTACGGGCTTCGGATCGCGCCTGTTTGAGTGCTTCCATCGAGATGGTCAAGTGTTCCCGCGCCCCATCGATGAGTGCGTTCAAGGCCGTGTGTTCGGCGACCAAGCCTTCGAGCGTTTCACCCAGTTCCTTGATCTCTCGACGCCTCTGCAATGGGCCTGTCTCTTCGCCTTGGCTGGCGATATATGTCACGGCATCACCACGGACCCAATCACCCGCAGTGGTCACAACGGTGCCACCATAACCAGCGTCCGCGAGCTGCCATGCTGTCTCGATGTCCTCAACGAGGACAGCATCATCTGTACATCGCCTCAACAGCTCAGACCCAACTCGCGGGTCGATCAAATCAACGAGATAACCAAGAACATCGATACCGTCCGGTACATCCAAACGTGGACTCTGCCCCAACGCCGCAGCTTGGTTCATCAACATGATGCGACCAAGGTTAGACGCCCGCACGAACTCAACCAATGTCGAGCGGTCCTTGAGCGACTCGACCACCAGACCATCCAGCTGTGCTGCCAGCAAGGACTGCAAAGCCGTTTCGTAGGCAGCCGGCACGTCCCAGAGAGCCGACAATGTACCCAAACACTCCGGTCGTTGTGCTCGCAGCACATGGCGGGCTGCATCACTCAATCCATCACCACGTTGCTCGAGCTGTACAAGACTATCCCGACGTGATGTTTTGGTGACGATAGTCTCTCGCAAGACACGTTCCCTAGACACACTCTCATCGAGATCCGTCCGTGCTTTTTCAGCTGCTAACTCAGCCTCTTTGAGGTTATTTTCGGCTATTTCTTGGCGTTGTCGTGCATTACGCAGACGGCCCTCGCACTCCTGACAGACCGCTTCGTGCGCATCAAACCGCTCGCGATGACCTTTGTTTTGGGCGATCAAACGTTCGCGGCGCACGGCTAGGTCCCGCTGCATGCGAACGCTGTTGTCGAGGTCGGCCCGTGCTCTCGACAGGATATGGATTTCCTGTGCTTCTCTTCGCTGCACGCCCTCAAGAGCGGCGCGCGCGGCAAAGAGTTTTTGAACAGCGGCTTTGTGTTCGGCAACCCGGGTCTCTACGTCCTTTGTAAGTGATGCATTCAACTCTTCGAGTTCAGCACATCGGGCGGCCGTCTCTTCTCGCTCGACTTCCAATTCGCTTCGACGCCCCTCGCCTGCCGCCAAGTCTTTCTTGGCTTGGTCGAGCTGCGCATGCAGCATATCTTTTTCACGCGCGTAGCTCGAGATGCGCTCGCGAGTGACCAACACCGTCTCTTCGATACGGCGTAGTCGATTCGCGTACTCATCTACCTTGAGTGCAGCCTCGCGCTCGCGGGTCTGCGACGCGAGGCGTCCGCCTTCGGACGTCTTGACTTTGATAACGGCGTCTTTTTCATCATCGAGTAGCGCATCGTAACGTTTGGTTTTCTTCGCACGCTCTTCGACCAGGTCAGCGTGTTCGATCACGGCGATGGTAAGAGCGATCTGACGTGCTTCATCCCGGTACTCTCGAAAGCGTTCAGCCTTCTTTGCCTGGCGTTTCAAGCTGCGCATCTGGCGTTCGATCTCCGCCAATATGTCCTCAACGCGTTCAAGATTCTGTTCGGTCGACAGCATCTTGCGCTCTGCGATGTGACGCCTCTGCCGATATCGACTGATCCCAGCGGCCTCTTCGATCAGCATTCGACGTTCGTCTGCTTTTGCGCTGACAACGCGACTGATCTGCCCTTGTTCGATAATCGCGTAGGCCCGGCGGCCACCCGGACCAGACGCGATGCCTGTCCCAGATAACAAGTCCTGCACATCGGCCAATCGACAACGCTGGCGATTCACCGAATAGTCTGAGCCTTTCGAGCGCTCTAAACGGCGTTGTATGGCAATGTCGGTCACTTCAGCCCAGCGCTGTGGTACAGGACTGCCGTCGTCGTTGCGAAACGTCAGCCCGACCTCGCACATCCCCATGGGCCCACGCTGGCCACTCCCATTGAAAATCACGTCTTCCATGGCCGAACCACGCAACGCTTTGGCGCCTTGTTCACCCATGACCCATTTGAGCGCATCGACGATATTGGACTTGCCGCACCCATTCGGGCCAACGATCGCAGTAATCCCGTCGTCGAAGACGACGGTGGTGCGATGATAGAACGACTTGAAGCCGTGTATGTCGAGGCGTTTCAGTTTCATGAGCTCTGCGCTTTTAACACCGACAAGCGGCCAACGGAATACCCAGCCTCCACGGAGTCGGTTTTTAAGACATTGAGCGAGGGCTGTAAGGACAACACCAGACGAGCGATCATCTCAAACGGTTAAGGGTTCTCAAGATTTGAGTACACTGTAGACCATAAAGCCGACCAGGAGGAAGGCGACGGCGGTCAGTAGCTCTTTCAAATTGGGCTTCAGTGCGCGCCCAAACACCAGGGCGAAGCTCGGTGCGATAAAGACCAAGGCCGGTAATGGTGTTCCGGTCAGAATCAGGGCAACCAAACACAAGCCATAACCGACCCCGATACCGATTAAAGCAGTCTGTATTGACAGGTCCAGGCGCCAAGCTGCCCCCAGCAGAAAACCTGTAAAAATGCCATCACCGAGACCCAAGATCGGCTCAATGCCCACACCCGGGATGGGCAGAGAGAATAGGAACACATGTAGCTTGGGTTGTTCGGTGACCGCAGACAAGACCCCCTGAGTGAAGCTCGTTGGCGTCAGCAGACTGATCGCATCAACACTGAGCGCGACGAGCATGAGCGGCCAAATATGACTACGTTGCTGAACTTCACGACCGAGCCGTACACCCAATGCAGACACCAAAACCAGCTGAGCAAATCCAAAGAAGAGTGCAGCGACGGCGTATGCGAGTTCAAAGAGCGGCAGTAAGACGATGATAAGCCCACTGAACAACAACCACGCGGACAATTTATCTTGTGCACGCCCGCAACGATGTATTCGAACGGTCGCGCCGATGTTGAGCAGGAATGCGAGGCAGGAAAACGATAAAACATAGCCTAGAATAGCCGCGCTTTGATCCGTTCGTGGCGTGAGGATAAGTAAACAGCCAAAGAGACCGAACCACGCTGTCGCCAAGGTCCAGACTCCGCGACGCCGACCCAGCCACGATGACCCACTATCCGTCACTTCTCACCCCTCTCGTCGTTGATCGTCATGGTGCTTGCTAGCCGTTGCCTAGAAAGCTTGGGCAGCGTAAGTTTAGGTCATGCCTTGGTTCATCGCCATTCTAATCATGCTCATCGCCTCATCAGCGTCTGCATCGCCCACCGTGGTTGTATCCAGTCAGACGAGCTTCCGAAACATCCACCAGAAGCATACGGGCCAGGGATGGAGCATACGAGGCCAATTGGTCGACGACTTGAATCAACCGATTGTGGGCGGCAAGATCGTCGTTGGTTGGGACGCAGTCCAATGGGTCACCTATACAAGCCGGACCGGCGCCTTCATGTTAACGTTGCCCAAGGGCCCTGAAGTTACGCGAGTGGTCGAGCTCCGCTACCCAGGCGGCGACGTGCTGGCCGGACAGCGTGCGTCGGTCGCAGCTCTAAGCCCTCATGAGAATCACGATGGCAAGACACAGAACACGTCGAAAGATTTGGAGCTGTTCGCCAAGCACCAAGACACCATCGAATTTGGGCAACCTTTGGCCGTGCACATCGTCTTGAAAAACGCGAGCCGAGCGCCGGTGGTAGGGGTCGAACTCAACATTTCTCTTAACCAACGTCGTGTCTCGAGCTGCACCACATCGACTCATGGCGAGTGCCGCTTAAGCTTTACCGACATGCCCATCGGTGAGCAAAACTTAAGCGTCCAGGTTCAATCGGGCCAAGGAATAAGCGGTCGACATGAATCAACCATCCAAGTTCACGGAAAAATCCGAGCCACGCTCGAAGCACGCTTACGCGCTTTTGAAGGCCAAAAGAGGGCCGAATTCATGGTCAGACTCAAGCAGCCTTTCCCCATCAGCAGCGCGGTGACCCTCATCGGCGCAGGACGGGCGATTGAAACCCGTGTCGCTGAACAAGGCGTTGTGCGCTTCAGCTTACCGTCGGCGCAGTTGCCTCGGAGCAGAACGTCATTTCATGCACTTCTCCGAACCGAAATAGACGGTTGGCGTAATGGCACGACCAATCCAATTTCGCTGACTGTCGGGCCGCTCGGCGGGTATGAGCAGGCCGTCATCTACTGCCTGCTCGGACTCCTACTGCCCATCGGCATCTTCGCGGTCCGCCGTGTCAAACAGGTCCCACCGCCCAAGGCGAAATCGGCGACCTACGTTATGCCGAAGCAAGTCGAATTCAATCCGACCAACTTGTCCACTGCCAAGCTGGAGTTATCGGTTCAGAGAGGACAAAGCAGCGACCCTGTGCCATGCACGATATGGGTGAACCCACCTCCGAGCATTAGACCGAGCGAGTTGCAACAAGCAACAGGGCAGGTAGATAGCCTCCGCTGTGACGGCAGACATGAATTTGCTGTTCTCCCGCGCGCCATCTGCATCACCGCCCCAGGCTATGCCAGCCAGCAAATCACTCTCGATGGCCAAACCGGTCGAGTGAAAGTATCGATGTGGACGGTGAGGGCGTCGGCCCAGCTTCAGTTCATGGCGATATTGCAGGCTCATGGACTTCCACTCATCCGCTTTGGTCCCGAAACAGTTCGCGAAGCCACGAGCACGCTGCAACAACGGGGTCTGTCAGACTCGTTCGCCCACACTTTGGTGAATCTGACAGAAACACTCTGTTTTGCAGAGGACGACCCGTCGGAGACACTGCTTGAGACGTATCGCTCTCTTAGCCAGCAGATCATGGACCAGGATCCAAATACATGATGAAGCCCAGTAACACTTCACTGGATTGGGTCGTCCTTTGTCTCTTGACGATGCTTCATCCCGCGACTGCCGTGAGTCAACCCGTATGGAGCGGCTTCGATGAATTAGTGAAGCTCGGTACAAGCATCGGTTTTGAGGTCACAACGCCGCGCCGGTCCGGGCGCGTGCTCAGCGATGACACGCTGCTGCTCATTGAGCCTCGATGCATGACCATCCATAGCGATTCACTCAAGCAATTTGTTGATGCGGGCGGCCGCGCAATCATTTTTACGGAGCAACCCGGTCCGAAAAATTGTCTCTCAGCCTTCGGGATTTCATTGGCTCAAGCGAAGAGTCCGAGCCACGAACACGGCCCGCTGATACCGCTCAAGTTATCACCGACATTCGAGGGGGCTGACGCCATCGCTGGCTTTGTTGTCGCCAACCGCCCGTTGCGACTCACAGGCCTGCATGGCCGAGAAGCGCTGCTATCAACCTACGCAGGAGAGTCCATAGGGGCACAACTCAAGTACGGCAGGGGCGATGTCATCATTTTTTCTGATGTGAGCATCGTGATTAATCAAATGCTGTCGGCCCCATCCAATTTCGCATTTATTGAGACCCTGCTGAAGCCGTCGTCTGCGCAAACCAAGCGCGGTATCATCGTGCTGCCGGGTGACGACTGGAGCTTCTCAGCTCAAACCGAGACACGAGCCCAAGCTGTCCCTGTCCGGATTCAACGACTCAGCCTTTTCGCGCTCGGTGGTATCGCTGGGATATTCCTCGTGACTGCGATCCTAATCCGACTTGCGCAAGCTAAGAACGTGGTGCATTCAATGACCTATCGAACGCATCGTCCGGCGACAGATATCCTGGCTACGTCGCCTAGCCAATCAACTCAACCAGAAGGGAATAACACGTGAAAGCGACTGAAGTGCGACGCGCCATCCTCGACGATGTCGCCAACGCGTTTATTGGGCCGGAGGCCATCACCGAGACCCTTCTCATCTCCTTAATTGCCGGTGGACATGTCCTCTTAGAAGGCGTACCCGGCGTGGCCAAAACAACACTCGCCAAGCGCTTCAGCGACTGTCTCGGCTGCACCTTCAATCGGATTCAATTCACACAGGATCTCCTACCCACAGACGTGACCGGCACTCATATTTTCAATATGCAGTCCCGGCAGTTTGAGGTTCAGCGCGGCCCTGTTTTTGCGCACATCGTCCTCGGTGATGAGATTAATCGCGCACCGCCCAAAGCCCAATCCGCTTTGCTCGAAGCGATGCAGGAGAATCAAGTCACACTCGACGGAACCACGTTCCAATTGCCAACCCCCTTCATGGTCATCGCAACCCGCAATCCTATCGAACAGGCTGGCGTATATCCCCTTCCCGAGGCCCAGCTAGACAGATTCTTGATCTGCCTGGAGATTGGATATCCAAGTGAAGCGGATGAGGTCCATATGCTGTCAACCTGGCGCCAGACCGTGACCCCACCGGCAGTTTTTCTGTCCCCCAAGCAGATCACTGAGTTGCAAACCGAGGCGGCGGCCGTGCACGCAGCCCCCGCGATCCTGCAGTATATCGTGAAGCTGGTCTCAGCAACTCGTGATGATCCGAGGGTTGCGCTTGGCGCCAGCCCTCGCGCAGCGTTGGGCCTTCTCCAGGCGTCCCGCGCACACGCACTGCTTTGTGGAAGGTCGTTCATCATACCCGATGACGTTAAACATCTCGCGTGTGACGTGCTCAGCCATCGCCTGCTCCTCACGAATGAGAGCGTCTTCAATGGGCTGGGGAACCGCCAAATCGTAGAAGACATCGCCACACAGGTAGAATGCGTTGGCCCTGTAGACGAGATGTGATTAGAGAAACGATGGCCCAACGCTCACGCCTATCCATCCAAGCCACGCCTGCGGGAAGAGCGATTGGCGGGCTGACGATGTTCTGCATCACCGCTGCAGGGGTGATTGGCAGTCCACTCCTGAGTGGTATCGCGTGCGTTCTCGTCTTGGCCCTATTATTGAGTTATCGAATCGCATCAGGCACGGCAAACCACGTCAAGCACTGGCAATTGAGCGAACTCCAATGGCACGGCTCCTCCGGCGGCCAGAGCCAGCGCTTTTCAATAGACGTGACCTCCGGACCTGGTCAGGCCATCACCGATATCACGTTAACTCTCGAGAGTGATGGTTTTGAGCAGGCGCCATCGATACGCCTTAATATCCCGGCACAAGCGAAAGGTCAGGTGGTGTTCGAGTCCGTGATGCCAGAACCAGGACAATGGTTTATCCGGGCGCTCCGCGCGGAATGGAACGACCGTCACGCTTTGTTTTGCTGCACCCGCGTATTTCGTCTTCGCTGCGCTGTGAATATTAATTTTGGTCCAGCAAAGACCGGTGTCCGGCATGTGGGCCGACCTGAGCAACGCCCTACAACGCACACGAGTGTCGATGGTGCAAATCAAAGAAGCCCCCAGGGCGAAATACGGGAAGTACGTGCCTATACTCATGGCGACCCAAGGCGGGAGATTGCCTGGAAACCCAGTGCTCGGCTCGGCCGGCTGCTGGTACGCCAGAGAGAGCTCGGCGAACGCACTCAGGCGTACGTACTCGTCAACGTGGGCCCGGCAATGCGCCATGGCAAGCGAGGAGAACGACCGGTCGAAAAAGCTCTGGCGACCGTAAGCGAGCTCGTGCGGCGACATAAAGATTGTGATTTTGGGTTCATCGCCTTCGACCATCGAGTCATATCCCACTTAGCGCCGTCATCTGGACCGCTCCATCGCGCCCAATTATCCCATCACCTGCTCAGCGCTCTGGCCCCGGTCGACCCAGACCTCACTGAAATCTGCGATGTAGAAGTTCTGGCACTTGTCGGCCGTTTTTTACGGGAACGCCTGGCGTGGGGATTCGCTCCGAATGCCTATTTGGAGCCAGGTCAAGACTTGATCGCCAACCTGAATCAGACCGTCGATCCGATCGCATTGACCGAGGCGATGCAATTTTATGCGCGGCGCTATAAATTCGACGTAATGCTGCCAGCCCAAGCTGGGATAGGCCAACTCGCACGTGCTTTCTGCAAGAATGAGAGACTCCAACTACCCTATCGCCTCAGCGGGCCAGATCTTGCGTCTCGGAAGGGGTTCCAGCAGGGGGCTGACGTTGCAATGCGGGCTCATGTTGAGCGGCTCTACATCCTCGACTGCACGAGAGCAATGACATCAACGAACGATCACAGAGATATCGCCGCTGCAGCACGGAGACGAGGCATTGAGTTCTCAACCGTTACATTTGATGGCTTGTGCTGACTGTACTCAGTGAGCACGATCGGCGAAAAGCCGATAGGCTGTGCGGCTATGACCATGTTCATCGGCGAGCTCGATGGCTGTTTCAAAATGGCCAAGTCGAATCTGAGATCGTCTCACCACACAACCCTGCAACGCATACATTTGCCATCCACGTGCTTGTTTAACCGGCAGGAATACTTTCACTTGGCTGCCCGGTGCAAGTCGACTCCGCCCGCGAACGCAGACTCCACTTTGCGACACATTGAGCAGCGACTCAAGACGGCAACGCCCGTTTTGACTAATGTAGATTCGGCCCGTCTCAGGTCGCCTTGCGGCGTGGCGTCGTTCGCTCATGGTACCTCCTTGATACATACAGTGTAGTACATGTAGTCAGAATGAGCGAACTTCTCGGCATGAACCACAAGCGGGGCGCCTTGAGCACCAGCTTCAACGACGCAATAGGAAGTCTCTAATCGGTTAACGCTTGTTGGTTTTTCTGGTGTTTTTTCAATGCTCTCTTCCTCACCAAGAACGAGACATGGTCGACCATGACGACTCCATTCAAATGGTCGATTTCATGTAGGATGGCGCGTGCACCGAGACCTTCCCCCTCCAGCTCATATGGCTCGCCGTCCACGTTCAGTGCCCGAATCCGGACCTTGAGCGGTCGTTTGACGGGGATAAAGACGCCGGGAAAAGAAAGACAACCCTCATCCGCAACTTCAGTTTCGTCGCTTTCCCAAATCAACTCGGGATTAATCACCACGAGGTTAGGCTTACCAACACCCTCTTCGCCCTCGAATGCATAAGGCGCCAAAATCAAGAGCCTCAAATCAATCCCGACTTGGGTTGCTGCCAAACCAATACCATCTTCCGCATCCATGGTTTCTTCCATGTCTGCAACGAGTTGATGAAGAGACTCATCGAAACGCTCAACATCCTGCGCGCGCTGCCGGAGAAACGGGTTTGGGTAAGGGAGTACTTTCATTACTGACATGGCTGAGACCTTTAACGGACTGTTGCGACGCGCAACATACCACGCCATGCACGATTGGGTAGTGTGTTGGTCGAGTCGCTGACGACGGAGGCGTACATTGACAAGCGGTGCGAATCAAGCGCAATCTTAGTCGAGCCAACCAATTGAGTAGCATGGTGCAAACGCAACAATCAAACCAGACGACCGGAGTTGCCGACCTCCATATGCACAGCACCTTTTCCGACGGGGTTCTTGCACCGGATGCACTTGTCAACCTTGCTGTGAAACGTAAAGTCTCGGCGATTTCTTTGACCGATCACGACACCGTTAAAGGTTTAGATATGTTGAGTGCCGCAGCACGAACTGCCCATGTCGATTGGCTGCCGGGCGTTGAAATCAGCGCACATATGGGGCGTGAACTTCACATTCTGGGCTACGGTTTTGATCGGACAGACACCACCTTGCTCGCCGCCCTCAAACGACAACGTGCTGCAAGAATCGAACGCGTTTATGCGATCTGCGAGCGTCTTGAGTATCTGGGGAAAGTTGTCTACGCAGGTGACATCTTAAACGACGCGAAAGGAAATGTAGGCCGCCCGCATATCGCTAAAGCGCTCGTTCAGGCAGGACACTGTCGGACGGTCGCCGCCGCATTCGAGCTCTACCTCGGATCGGGTAAGCCCGCTTTCGTACCGGCGGCCACCATGACAACACATGCAGTCATCGGACTCATCCACAATGCAGGCGGCATCGCCGTGATCGCCCACCCGGCGGTAGACAAAGCTATCCAAGATATTCCTGCTCTCGTTGCGGACGGACTCGATGGCATCGAAGTGCGTCACCCTGGGCAATCGCGAAAGGAGCGAACCCGCCTAACTGCGCTCGCCAAAGTACACAAGCTCGTCATGACAGGTGGCTCTGACCTCCACGTCCCGATGGGCCAGAGAACAGTTGGACATTTTGGCGTTTCAACGCATACAGTGGACGCCATACGAGAAAGGTGCTTGAGATATCAATGAGTACAGAGCCCATCGATACAGCGGCGCTTCAGGCGTCAGTGCAGGAAATGTTGGTTGCATTGCGCGTTCAAGACGACCCAGAAACCAACGGCACGCCGGCACGCGTCGCAGAGTTTTGGAGCAATCAACTCATCAGCGGCTATCAAGGCGATCCCGCTTCGCTGTTTCGCGATGCAATCGACGACCAAAGCGGCACCATCGTGAGCCTCATCGAAATCCCCTTTCACGGCGTTTGCCCTCACCATCTAGTTCCCTTTTTCGGACACGTGGACCTTGCCTATGAACCCAATGGACGAATCGTCGGGCTGGGTAGTTTGGAAAAACTCGTGGCGATGCTGTCGAGGCGGCTGATTCTGCAGGAGGCGCTGACGGGGTCTATCGCCGATACCTTGATGACTCATCTTGATGCCAAAGGCGCATGCGTTCGCATCACCGCGCAGCACCTTTGCTTTATGCTGCGCGGTCGAGAGCCGCGGCGTACCCAAATCGTCACACATGCAAGCCGAGGAACCCTGAACAATCAGTATCATTTCGTCAATTCAGGCGGCGTCACTCCTCCGGAGCGGTCACAGTGAAGGATATTGGACAATTGACGCCAATAGAGGCGGCCAAACACTTGGCATCTGACGCCGAATACGTCGTTCTCGATGTGCGCTCGCAGATGGAACACGATATGGCAGCATTGCCTGAAAGCGTACTCATACCACTGCCCGAATTACCTGCTCGCTTGCACGAGGTTCCCGACAAACCGCTCATTATCATTTGTCACCACGGCATCCGCAGTATGCATGCGGCTATCTTTTTATCCGGTGAAGGCTTCGGTCCCATCTACAACCTAAGCGGTGGCATCGACGCTTGGTCCACAGACGTAGACGGCTCTGTACCTCGATACTGAGGCGAGTGCAGAAATCCTTTACAAAAAACTCGATTTGAGGGACATAGCCCCGCCGCGTGGGGTTGAGGAGAGTCT
Organism: Bradymonadia bacterium; assembly: GCA_049889275.1. Taxonomy (GTDB): domain Bacteria; phylum Myxococcota_A; class Bradymonadia; order UBA7976; family UBA1532; genus UBA1532. Next base: position 18,756 of record JBMHDS010000085.1, read on the forward strand.
TGTCATCGCACTCAACGGTGGCTAGACTAACAGCGCTTGGCCCATGAGCCAGGGCGATTAGAGAGGAGTCTTTGTGGCTGCTACATCGAAGCAAAAGTCGGCTTCCGCCGACGCCCGTGATGCGGTTGGCCTCGTTGATGACGGCGCCGCTCCTACCGCCGAGGTAGAAGAGCAGCGCAGTGCCGACGACTTTATCGCGACGCTGGAAAGAGCCCGTGGTACTCGTCTACTGATCGTGATCAAGGGGCATCCGGATCCAGACAGCATCGCAAGCGCCATCGCGCAGCGGCACTTTGCGTCACAGTTTGAGATCGATTCAACGATCGTGTTTTTCGACCAGGTTAGCCACCCCGAAAACCGGGCTCTCGTCAAGAGCCTCGATGCTGACCTGCGCCAGTACCATGAGGACATGGATCTCGAGGGATTCGACCACATGGCCTTCGTCGACACCAACACGTCCCATTTGCCAATCGCCCTCGATTCACCGCCACCGATTTTAACTTTCGTGGACCATCACAAGAGCCTCGGTGGCATCGAAGCCCAACACATTGACATCCGCGAAGACGTCGGGGCGACGAGCAGCATTTATGCAGAGTACCTCGCAAATACCGCCTACGGTTTGGAGCATGGAAATCGAGAACATGCGCGCCTAGCGACCGCTTTAATGCACGGCATCCGGACAGATACGGACAACCTTTTGATCGCGCGTCCACTCGACTTCTGGGCCGCCGGATTCATTCAGCCCTTTGTGGATGATGATTTGCTGAGGCTGATCAGCAAACAGTCGGTGACAGCGAGAACGATGGAGATTATCCAGCGAGGACTGAATAATAAGCAGATCCAGGGCACATTCTTGCTCGCGGGCGTCGGTTTCGTGCGCGAGGAAGATCGAGATGGCATCGCCCAGACTTCAGATTTCCTGCTCCGCCACGAAGGTGTCGAGACTGCGCTCGTCTACGGTATTGTAAACGGCGACGTTGTTGATGGGTCTCTCCGGACCAATAGTGTCACCATCGACCCTGATGGATGGCTCAAGTCAGTGTTCGGTGCCGACTCTGCCGGAAGGCCTTACGGGGGCGGACGAAAGAATAAGGGAGGCTTCAGAATCCCGCTTGGCCTGTTTGCCCGCTGTAATGATAGGGATGCGCTCTGGGAAATCGGTCGAAAAACGATCGAAGAGCTCGTACTCAACAAAATTGGCGTCGAGGCGCCCTCAGGCGACTCAAAAAACAGCAGCAAAGCCTGACCGAACGACACCCAGTATTTTTTCCGGTCACAATGAATTCAATGGCTAGTTCATTCGTTACTTGCGAACCGATACCGCTCTTCTCTATGCTGGCCGCGTTGTCAAATCATCGGCTAGCCGACCACAGGAGTTTTCAATGACCAAGCGTCTCATCACCACCATGATCACCATATTTTGTCTCGCACTCGTGGCTTGTACGGGTCGGCCTGCCGTTGTCCGAGGCAGTGAGAATCCAGACCTCGACAATTTTGCCATGTCCACCGGTCTCGACAAAAAAGACCTCGAGGGACTTTTTGATCAGAATGCGAAAAGCCTTCAAGAGAGTGGTGCGATGCGCAAGTGGAAGGCCCTTTCACTCAATGACAAGGAAGCTTCGGTGGCGATTTTCCCAGTGAAAAATCAAACCACTGAACACATCGACGACCAGTTGAGCACGCTCCTGTCGAAATTTGAAACGAAGTTGGTCAATAGCGGTTACGTTCGAGTCGTGAGCCTCGAGGCCCAAAAAGACCTCATTGAAGAGATGAAAAAGCAGCAGTCGGCAGCCTTCGACCCTGACAAAGCCGCTCAACTCGGCCGACAACTCGGGGTCAAGTATTTCATCACTGGTAAGATTTACACCACCGACGAAAAGAGCGGCAGCGAACGCCGGGTCCAATACTTCCTATTTATGCGCGTTCTCGAGGTCGAAACCGGTGCGATTCGCTGGCAAAATGAAGCCAACCTCACCAAAGGTCTCATCCACTGATAATGCCCTGGAAGCGAAACTCCAGTATGTCACCAGAGTCGTTCACCCCATTCAAAGTCAGACGGCCTTTGGGCCGGGCCATCTTGGTCGTTGCTGTTGGTGCGGTCACATTTGGCTGCGGCGGGTATATGGCAAAGACCGACGGCCTGCGGAAGGCGCTCGGCTCAAATTCGACTGTGACGGCACTCGAAGAGGCAAACGAAGCCCTTGGCGTCGATTCGGCAGAGCGGTTACCTCAGGAATCCGATGCAGACACCCCGTTACTACTGCTGGAGCGGGCCACGATTCTTCAGGCCCTGGGGCGTTACAAGCTCTCAGCACGTGATTTTCAAGTAGCCGACAAGCAGCTGGATGTGCTTGACCTGACCGGCGACACAGCCGGCAAACTGGGTAAGTATTTGTTTTCGGATTCAGCAACGGTTTACAAAGCGCCGCCTTACGAGAAGCTACTTCTCAATACCATGAACATGCTGAACTATCTTGCTCAGAACAATGCCAATGGGGCCATGATTGAAGCGCGCCGATTCCTTGTCAATCGTCGCTACCTTAAGCGTATTGAGGACAAGGAAGCGAAATCAATGTTGGCACTGGGCAGTTTTCTGGCCGGGGTTGCTTTTGAGGCAGGTGGCGAATCAGAACAAGCGATTAGGCACTTTGGTGACGCACTCGATGCGGGTGGTGTACCGGGGCTAGCTGAAGCCGCAAGAGCGCTCATGCAAGCGCGTAACGTCACCGATTCTCGTCTCGACGAACTCGTAGCGGAAGCCATTGCACCTCAGGACAGCCATGGACGACTTGTGATTGTCATTCAAGCGGGTATGGCACCCTACAAAAGGCCGGAGCGCATCCCCATCGGTGCCGCTATCGTGGCGTCGAGCAATCCGAATCGCCGGGGCCACTTGTCGCCGGCCGAGCAGCGCCGCGCAAATGTATTCGCAGCAAAGGGTGTCCTTAAGTGGGTCAACTATCCAAAACTGGTCCGCGGCATTGACCGCGATGGCCGGGTTTGGGCAAGCGTCGGACAACAGCGACTGAATGCCGGCATCGCGCTCGACGTCGCCCTCGCAACAAAACTCCACTATGAGGCCTATAAGGGCGGCATGATCGCAGCCGCCGTGGTTCGTTTAATCAGTCGCGCGGTCGCCGGAGAAGCCAGCCAAGCTGCGGGCAAAAAATTAAGTAATAGTGGCATCGCAGGCTTACTCATCGGACTGGCTGTGGAGGGTGCAATGACCGCGGCGGATGTCCCCGACACACGCAGTTGGGTCACATTACCCGGCCGCTACTGGCTCGCATACGGCGATTTACCAGCCGGCGAGCATTTCGTACGTGTTGGTGTCGCAGGCCAAGTGATTACTCGACGTATTACCGTCACTGCAGGACAAACCGCCGTGATGAATATTTCTGATATTCGATAACCGAAATTGATTTTGATGGAGACTCTGTATGAATCGTTATGCAACAAGCACAGCAATTTTACTCGCCACCCTGCTCTTCGCATCACAGGCTCTTGCCCTAGATGGCTATCGAGACCGCCGAGGTCTATTCTACGGTGTCACTCTCGGCGGGGCTTCCTTTAAGGCAGATATCGCAGGTTCAAAGCGCAATCTCGGTTACACATTCGGCGGTAAAGTTGGCGGTGGTGTCAGCGAGAATCTTACCCTCGATGGGTCACTCAATTTTCAATTACAGGACTACGACCAGTCGGGCATTGCGGTGAAGACTAACTCAACCGAAATGCTCGTCGGCGGTAACTACTTCCTCACGATTGACCAGGCTAAGAATGGCCTCTTTCTGAGGGGGGAAGTTGGGCTCGTGTCACAATCCACCGAGGTACTCGGAGCGGAGAGTGACGAGACAGGGCTCGTTGTTGGCGGTGGCCTGGGCTACGAATTTTTTGCCTCAGCTGACCTCGCTGTCGGTATCGGCGCGACATACAAATTACAACAATTCGATGACGCAAACGTAAGCGTTCTGCAGTTCGCTATCACGGCCAACTGGTACTAGGAGCGGCGCCTTCGGCCGATGCCGACCGTTCGAACGTTGGCATCGCCGAAACCGTCTTCGTCCACATCCAAAATATCCACCAGCCGCGTCTGGGTCTTATCTCGAGCAACGCATACAGCCAAAATGACGACAGAATCAGCTGGAGCGGTTGACTTGGGCACTCAACCGTCTAGACTCCCGAGCAGATATTGCGGAGGAGCGACTCACGGATGACTGATAGCAATCACACGATTAACGAATTGCCAGGCCAAATATCTCAGCTACGTGACCGTTTGCTCGAGCTCCGGAGGTATCTTTGACGCCGGTTCCAAAACCGAACGCGTCGCCGAGCTAGACCACCTCAGTGCTCAGCCCGAATTTTGGGACAACCAAGAACGCGCGCAGGAACTTCTGCGTGAGCGTACGCAGCTGAAAGATACGCTTGAGAAGCTGAACGCCGTGGCCACACATTTAGACGATGCTGATGTCATGTTAGAGATGGCGGCTGAAGACGAGGATGCGCTGAGCGAGGCGAACTCAGCGACGGCTCAAGCGCAAAAGGCATTAGCCGCGATGGAGTTCACCCGAATGCTCGGTGGGCAGCATGATAAATCTTCATGTTTTGTGAGCGTAAACCCAGGTGCTGGAGGGACCGAAAGTCAGGATTGGGCCAGCATGTTGCTCCGGATGCTACTCCGTTACACTGAACGCAAAGGGTGGCGAGTCGAATTAACCGATCAACAAGATGGCGATGAGGCAGGCATCAAGAGCGCGACGTTCAGAGTTGAGGGCGACTATGCCTTCGGTCACATGAAAGCGGAAAATGGTGTACATCGACTGGTCCGTATTTCACCATTCGATAGCAACAAACGCCGGCACACAAGTTTCGCCTCGATCAGCGTATTGCCAGAGATTGATGACGATATCGAGGTTGAGATCAATGAATCGGATCTACGAGTCGACACCTACAGATCGAGTGGCGCAGGCGGTCAGCATGTCAACAAGACCGACAGTGCCGTACGACTGACGCACATGCCCAGTGGAATCGTCGTCGCCTGCCAAGCTGAGCGCAGCCAGCACAAAAACCGCGCCACTGCGCTCAAGCTGCTCAAGGCCAAGTTGTATGAGCTTGAGTTAGACAAACGGACGGAGGAGCGAGACGCACTCTATGCCGGAAAGGCGAAGATCGATTTTGGCAGTCAAATCCGCTCGTACGTTTTGCATCCTTACCAAATGGTCAAAGACCTAAGAACCAACCATGAGACCAGCGACACTAAAGGGGTCTTAGATGGTGACCTTGACGCACTGGTTGAGTCGTTTTTGATCATGCATTCTGGACAGGAATAGCGCTTTGAGGGTCTGTTACGCGATGAAGCGTTGACGCCGTGTTCCGGTTATGGCTTATGGCCCTACCGGACCAATATCGCTCTCGTCGTTCGAGCGCGAGAGCTAAACACTGTCCCATTCCATATAAACCACAGGAGGTTTTTCAATGGACAACAAGATCATGGCGGAGCGCCGAGAGAAGGCAGAGACGCTTCGAGAACTCGGCCACAATCCATATGCCAATGATTTCAAGGTGACCGACCTCGCCGCAAATCTCCATGCCGCGCACGGCGAGACGACGGGTGAAGCGCTTGAGGCAGCGGGTATCAGTGTGTCAGTTGCAGGACGAGTCAGGGCCGTTCGCAAATTTGGTAAAGTCGTCTTCGTCGTCATCGAGGACCGAACCGACAAGATTCAGGTTAATTGTTTCAAGCATGCATTGTCGGAGGCAGACTTCGCCTTATTGCCACTGATGGATGTGGGTGATTTTATCGGCGCGCATGGCACCATGATGAAAACACGCAACGGTGAGTTATCTGTCCAAGTAGAGAGCTTGCGTATCCTCACAAAATCGATACGTCCTCTGCCAGACAAGTGGCACGGCCTGACCGACGTTGCCACTCGCTATCGGCAGCGATACGTCGACCTCATGGTGAACCCCGAGGTACGGGAGACGTTTAAGGTCCGCTCAGAGATCATCAAGTTCATTCGTCGCTACATGGATGAACGCGAATATCTCGAGGTCGAAACACCGATGCTTCAAGCGATCTACGGTGGCGCGTCAGCAAGACCTTTCCTCACGCATCACAACGCGTTGGATATGCCTTTGTATATGCGGATCGCGCCTGAGCTTAACCTCAAGAGACTTGTTGTCGGGGGACTCCACCGCGTCTACGAAATCAATCGTTGTTTTCGAAATGAAGGCGTCTCCACTCGCCACAACCCTGAATTTACCATGCTTGAATTCTACGAGGCCTTTGCGACGTATGAAGACCTCATGGAGTTGACCGAAGATCTCCTCGCAAGTCTTTGTCAACACCTCCATGGCACCCACGAGATTCAACATGGAGATCACATGATCTCTTTTGAGAAACCCTTCAGGCGCCTGTCGGTTTACGACGGGCTGGTCGAGTATGCCGGGGTGCCTGCTGACAAAGTGACAGACAGGGACACGCTATTGGAGGCCGCTGCACGCCTGAAGGTGAAGAAAGCGGATACCCTGCCACTTGGATATCTCCAGATGGAAGTCTTTGAAGCAGCGGCTGAGCATCATTTGATCCAACCGACTTTTGTCACCGATTTCCCACTCGATGTATCGCCACTATCGCGCAAGAAAGACGCTGACGGAGCACTCGTGGATCGCTTTGAGCTGATCGTGGCGGGCCGTGAACTCTGCAACGCATTCAGCGAGCTCAATGATCCAGCCGACCAACTCTCTAGGTTTGAAGCGCAGGTGGCCCAGCGAGAGACCGGCGATGACGAAGCACATCCAATGGATGAAGACTACGTACGTGCTCTGGAGTTTGGCCTGCCCCCAACAGCTGGTGAAGGTATTGGTATCGACCGATTGACGATGCTCATGACCAATAGCCCCTCCATCAGAGATGTGATCTTGTTCCCATTGCTACGCCCGGAAGCCTAAGCAGCTATGGCCGCAGCCTTCGAGAGCTTGGTCGGGTGGCGATACCTCTTTCGCAAAGACCGTAGACCAAAGGTGCTGCTCGCCGGCCTGAGCGCTTTGCTCGTCGGAGCGGCGTGCATCGTTTGGTCCGTGTACGCCATTCAGGCGGCCGGCGGCACACTGCAACTCATGGGCATGGCGCCAAGTTTAGAACGAGACGTCCTTTACGCAGGGGTCGGACTCTGCGTCGTCGGATGCGTTGTCGGTCTATTTGGTGCGCTGTACTACCGAATGACCATCTTTAGCGCGTTTAGTACATTTATGGTCATGATCGGCGTCGCTGAAGTCGTCCTGGTTCTTGGCATCATGAGCGGACTTCACTCCGATTTGCGCAACAACATCATCAGCAGCGACGCCCACGTACAGATCGTGCCGCGACGTGCGGGCCAACACATCGACAACTATCGCGCGGTCACAGAGCTCGCAGCCAAGACACCTGGCGTCGTGGGCGCCACACCTTATCTCCGCACGGAGGTCATTCTCGATTCAAACGGCAATGCACGGCCTGCAGTCCTTCTCGGAATCGATACAAAGACCGTTGGTCGCGCCAATTTATTGCCCGAGCAGATTATCCGAGGCTGTTTAGATATTCTGGACGATGCAGAGCACCGTTGCCAGCACTGGTTGCTCAGACAAGAAGCCAAATTGGACAACGCGAGCATGCAACGGCCCACCCCCAACGACCCTGGCCCCCCCAGCAAAGTGGTCGAGATGCAACAAGTCCAAGATGAGTTCGCATTGCCCGCGCCTAGTACGTCGAGACGCCGTAAGGCGCCAAGCCTCCTGCTCGGCAGTGAGTTAGCGATGAGCGTGTATTCAAGCACGGGTATGGCAGTAAATGTGATCTCTCCTTTGGGCGACCTCGGTCCGTCGGGTCCGATTCCTCGGAGTCGGCCGTTCCTAAACGGAGGGGCATTCACCACAAAAGTTTTGAAAGTCGATCAATCCCTCGCTTACGCCTCGCTCGCATCCGTTCAAAGTTTTCTCAGTCTTGGCGATGTCGCGAACGGAATTCAAATCAAAGTTGAGCGTTTAGAAGACGCACGCCAGGTCAGAGACCTGCTCAACTTGCAGTTGCCCAAAGCGTACCGCGCCGAAGATTGGCAGGATAGAAATCACAACCTGTTCACAGCCTTGGAAATTGAACGAATCGTCATGTTCTTGGTTTTGACAATCAACATTCTTTTGGCGGCTTTCTCAATCACCGGCACGCTCGTCATGACGATACTGGAACGCCGCCGGGAGATTGCAATCCTGATGGCAATGGGCGCCTCGCGTCAGTCGATCTTGCGTCTTTTTCTGAGCCAAGGGTTATTTACAGGTGTACTCGGGAGCAGCATTGGGGCTGCGATTGGCGTCAGCATTGGGCTGGCGTTTTCAAAACTCGGATTGCCACTCAATACCGACGTTTACTATATCGACGCGATCCCTGTGGACATTCGGATTTCAACCGTCAGCGCAATTATTGCTGTCGCTGTCTTAGTGAGCATGATATCGACGGTCTACCCAGCTCGATTCGCATCGAAACTGAATCCAATTGAAGGGTTAAACGCCGAATGACCGCCGCTCCCATTTTAGAGGCAAGACGCCTCGAAAAAGTGTTTAAACACGATGGCAGAGACATCGCTGTTTTGAGCGGAATCGACCTCGATATTATGCCTGGGGAGACACTGGCGGTCGTGGGCCAATCCGGTGCTGGTAAGAGCACCTTACTGCACGTTCTGGGTACACTCGACACGCCATCCGGTGGCGAGGTTCGCTATTCAGGTGTCAATGTATTCGAGCTCGACGCCAAGAAGCTTGCGGATTTTCGCAATCGCACCATCGGCTTTATGTTTCAATTCCATCACCTTCTCGCGGAATTCACCGCGCTCGAAAATGTGATGATGCCACGCATGATTCTCAGGGAGACGAGAGCCAATGCGGAGGCCGAAGCGAAGAAACTTCTCGACGCCGTTGGGCTGTCTCACCGTCTTACACATCGCCCCGGCGAGTTGAGCGGTGGGGAGCAGCAGCGGGTCGCGCTCGCACGCGCGCTGGTGAATCGGCCCAAGCTGTTAATGGCCGATGAACCGACCGGGAACCTTGACGGGAAGACCAGTGGTCATATACACGGCCTTTTTCAGCAAGTTAACGAGGAGTTCGGTACAGCAATGCTGATCGTAACGCACAACTCAACATTCGCAGCCAGCCTACCTAAGCGCTTGGAAATGAATGATGGTGCGCTCGTCGCTTTCAGAGGGGCCGAATCCGGATGAAGAAGGCCATCAGCTGTATCTTGTTCTTGTGGCTGGCCCCGCTGGCGCTTTCTGCACAAGAACCCTACAAAATCGACGAGGTGAAAGTTCTCGGCAATCGACGCTCAGAGGCCGAAGCTGTGCTCAAGGTTGTCCGAACCCGAGCCAACAGTGCGTTGAACCGAAAGCAGCTCTCTGACGATATCAAGAGTATCTTCGCTTTGGGGCTGTACAAAGATGTGCAGGTTGACCTCACCATCGTCGATAACAAGAGAGTCTTGACCTATCTGGTTGCAGAAAAACCTTCCATTCGGAAAGTAACCCTCGAGGGAAATGATGAGCTGTCCGAAGACGACATCAACGAGGTGATCGACATTCAACCTTTCGCCGTGCTCGAGCGAACGAAGGTGACTCGAAATGCAGAGAAAATTAAAGATCTATACATAGAAAAGGGATATTTTCTCGCCACTGTTGACGCGCAGCTCACCGAGCTACCAAACAACGAAATCGATATTACCTTCAAAATCAACGAAGCCGATAAGGTACTCGTAGAGCGCATCGATTTTGTGGGCAATCGTGTGCTATCCGACAGCTTCATCAAACAGCGCCTCGAGACCCAAGAAGCGGGTGCGTTTGCAGCGATTTCGAGTTCCGGGACGTATAATAAACAAGCGTTCGAACGCGATACCATGCGTCTTTCCCAATTCTACTGGGATGAAGGCTATGTGAAGGTCCGCATCGGTGAGCCATCCATCGAGCTGAGCCCAGACAGGTCGCAGATCTACATTCGAGTCGCTATCGAAGAAGGCGAACGTTTCAAAACCGGCGCCGTGGACGTGATGGGCGATTTTCTGCCCTCGACGCCCAAAGATAAATTGATGGAGAGGGTTCTGCTGAAGGAAGGCGACTGGTTTAACAGCTCTAAACTGAGAGAGACCATCAACCGCTTGGGTGAAGTCTACAAAGATGAGGGCTATGCGTACGTAAACCTCGTCCCCAACACCCGCGTGGATGAGAATACCAAAACGGTCACCCTGAATATCGAGATTGAGAAGGGGCCCAAGATACGCATCGGCAAGATTAGAATCTTGGGAAACCTAAAGACACGTGACAAAGTCATCCGCAGAGAGATGCGTATCTACGAGGGCGAGTACTTCTCTTCATCAGGTCTCAAACGCTCAGAGCGGTTGATCAATCGCCTTGGTTTTTTCGAGCCTGGTGGTGTGAAGATTCGAACGGTGCGAGGCGCAACGGACGATTCGATGGATGTGGTCGTCGAAGTGCAAGAAAAGTCCACTGGCACATTTCAGGTGGGTGCCGGATTTAGCACCCTAGAGAACTTTGTCGCTCAGGCACAGATCGCACAAAATAATCTCTTCGGCCGAGGTCAAAGCCTCAGTTTGCAGGCTACATTGTCGTCTATTCGCAGTATCGCGAATGTCCGATTTGCCGATGACTACTTCCTGGATAGCCGCGTTCGTTTTGCAACAAACCTTTATCGATTTGAGTCGACCTTTGAAAATTTCACGCGCACCAGCCTCGGTGGCGACCTGATGCTCGGCTACCCGCTCGGGGATGACTGGAGCTTTAGCGGCACTTACAAATTGGAGAAGGCAGGCGCCGAGGAGGGCGGTTTTGGCAACGCAACCGCATCACGGAACCTCGTGACGCTATACGGCTCGGGTATCACCAGTAGTCTGCGTTTTAGCCTCTTCTACGACACCCGTAACAACCGCCTTTTCCCAACCGATGGCTTGTTCACGAGCGCCAGTGTGGAGCACGCGGCCGAATTCCTGTTGAGCGAAAATCTATTCACACGCTACCGACTCCGTAATCGTTTTTATCAACAGCTCTTCTTTGGGCTCGTGGGCAAAATCAACGCACAGTATGGCTTGGTGACAAGTCCGACCGCACAGGGAGTACCCATCTTTGAGCGTTTCTTCGTCGGCGGCCCCCTATCCGTGCGTGGGTTTCGACGACAAACACTCGGCCCAGAAATTGGCATCGTCGCCAGTGGACTGCCGTTTGGTCGGACCATCGACAACAACATTGGCGGGACCGAAGAGCTGCTGTTTAACTTTGAAGTAGAATATCCCATCTTTCAAAAAGTCGGCATTCGGGGTGTGTTTTTCGTGGATGCCGGCAATGCCTTCGAATATACCGACCCTTGGGATGAAAAAATCGACGCGATGCGTTACTCATGGGGGTTCGGCATTCGCTGGTTTTCACCCATCGGGCCGCTCCGATTTGAATGGGGTTTCCCGTTTGAGCCCAACGCAAACGAGGAGAGTTCCGTCTTCGACTTTTCTATTGGCAACTTTTTCTAGGAGAATGACATGCGAAATTTAACACTGATCTGCGGGTTTCTTGCATTGACAAGTAGCTTTGCTGTGGCAAAGACCAAAATTGCTTATGTCGACATGCAGCGCGCAATTTTAGAGGCTGACGATGGTAAGAAGGCAAAACAGCAGCTCAAAAAGATGAAGGATGCACGCCAGTCTGAGCTTGACCAGAAACAGAAGGCTGTACGCGCACTTCAGGAAGGTTACGAGGCGCAGAAGGCCTTTATGACCGAGGATGTCAAAAAGCAGAAGGAGCAGGAACTCGGTCAGAAGATTCAAGAGCTCAAGATGACCTTCGCGACATTGCAACGTGAGTTAGCTGCCGAAGAAGCCAAATTGACCAAACCAATTCTGGAGCGCATGGCTAAGATTTTGTCTCGTATCGGCGAGAAGTCGGGCAACCTTGTGATTCTTGAGAAGAACGAATCTCGCGTCTTGTGGGCACCTAAGAAACTCGATCTGACAGACGAGTTGATTCGCCGCTATGACCAAGGCGAGGGCAAAGCCAAGGGCAAAAAAGGGAAAAAAGGCAAGAAATAGCCAACAGATGACTGAATCTGTTCCCCTCACCGACATTGTCCATTGGACCACAGCGGAGGTGTCAGGTGACCCGCCTAAGGCCATCACTCAGCTCGCGAGTCTCAATGAGGCGACCCATTCACAGTTGAGCGTATATCTGTCTAAGCGTTGGAGAGAAGTCGCAAGTAAGACCCACGCAGGCGCGGTGCTTGTTGAACGAGCAAACATAACGGACTTGCCGAGTTCAACAGCGTTACTCATCGTCGAAGATGCACGCGCCGCATGGCACCATGTGATCAGACGATTTGCGGCCTTACGTACGAAGGTCACCACAGAGCAAGGCATCAGGCAAAACGCCGTTGTTCACCCCACCGCCAACGTCTCCCCCACGGCATCGATTGCAGCCTATGCTGTGATCGAAGCTGACACCTTCATCGGAGAAGACGTGGTGATAGAGTCGCATACGGTTGTGGGTAAGGGCTGTCGTATTGGAGCTCGTACCGTCATCGCCAGTCACGTGAGCATCGGGGCAGGTAGCCTTATCGGCCAATCATGTCAGATCGGCCCAGGAAGCTGCATCGGCTCGCATGGTTTTGGTGTGGATGCGGTCGGCCTTCTCCCGCATTTAGGGTGGGTAGAAGTCGCAAACGGTGTGACGATTGGCGCCAACGTCTGTATTGATCGCGGCACGGTTTCACCGACACGCATCGGCGCACAAACGCACATCGACAATTTGGTTCAGATAGGACACAACGTCCAGATTGGAAGCAGGGTTCGAATTTGTGGGCAAGTCGGTATCGCCGGCGGCGCCGTGATCGAAGACGACGTAATACTCGGGGGGCAGGTTGGGGTCGCGGATCGTGTTGTCATCGGTAAGGGGTCACGGGTTGCAGCAAAAAGTGGCGTGACCAAATCCCTAAAGCCAAATTTGGCATACAGTGGCTATCCGGCTGAGCCCAATCAAAGACGCCTCAGGCGCATGGCAAGGCAACGACGAGAATCAACGGAATGACGAGTCTGATTCACAAAACCGCCACCATAGATTCGACGGCGACGGTTCATCCAACGGCCTTAGTTGGCGCACACAGCCGCATTGGACCCGGCACCGTTGTCGATGCGTATGCCATCGTAGGCGAACACACAGCGCTCGGGTCCAACAACCGAGTTTACTCCTTCGCGGTTATCGGTGGCGAGCCACAAATACGTCCCAGTGAACAGAATGCGGCAGCTGCGGGTCGGCTACACATTGGCGACCGGAATATCTTTCGAGAGGGTGTGACCATCTCTCGAGGCAGCAATAAGGGTGACGGGGTTACAACCATCGGCGATGACTGCCTGGTTATGGCCTATGCTCATGTTGGTCATGATTGTGTACTCGGTGACCAAGTAACGCTGTCAAACATGGTCAGTCTTGCGGGTCATGTGACCGTCGATGATGGTGCCACATGCAGCGGTTACTCCGCGATTCACCAGTTTGTTCGTATTGGCCGGCTGGCGTTCATCGCAGCCAATGCGATGGTGAGTCAAGATGTACCGCCTTTCTGCATGGCTGCCGGTGATCGGGCTCGTCTTGTTGGATTAAACACAACGGGACTTCGCCGCGCTGGCTACGATGATGCAAGCCGATCTGCCCTCCGAGGTGCTTTCAAGACACTTCGCAAACAGGCCCAACGGTCGGATGAGACGCCGATTCAGTCGCAGTCGAAAGATGACTCAGCTCACTTACAAGAATTTTGGCGTTTTTTGGCATCGGGCACACGGGGCATTATGCCGGCGAGTCGTTCAACGCGAGCGACCCATGAGTTGGATTGAGCCCAACCGGTTCGAGGTTGACACAACGCACGAAGGACCGTTATGGTCCAGCGCAATTTACAAATGGAGGGCTGGGCGCCTTCGCGCACCCGCCCACAATTATGGGGAGCAAAAACATGACGCCACAGCAAATTTTTGAAGAGCAAATTGCCGGTCGCTTGGCCGATCCTGCGCAACAAGCGAGCGCCAAAGAGTTGGATGCCGTCTATCAATTCCATGTCACCGGTGACAACGGCGGCGACTGGGTCGTCGACTTACAGAACTGTGTGGTCACAAGCGGCACAAATGGCGATGCACATTGCACGATCACAATCGACGCGAACGACTTTGTAGGTCTTGTGGATGGGTCTGTTCAAGGCCCACAACTGTTCATGATGGGCAAGCTCCAGATCGCCGGTAACATGGCTCTGGCCATGAAACTCGGCGAAGTTCTTCGCTAAGCCACCACACGCTGTCGCAGGGCTCGATATCTTACGTTGAATTCGAGCCCTTGCGAACAAGCCATCCCCCCCTCATACAGAAAGCGCTTCATTAGGCGTTGCTCATCGACTTCATCTGCCTATAGTAATGTCTGAAACGGCATCGAAGAGCACATAGGAGTTACATGAAATCGACACTCGAAATCCAGCTCGGGGGCGACACGGTCACACTTGAAACCGGCGCTATCGCCCGACAAGCGAATGGTGCTGTGGTGGTGCGGCATGGTTCTACGTTCATACTCGGTACAGCCACCTGCGATTTGCAGGCGCCATCGCAGGACTTCTTTCCACTCACCGTCGATTACCGAGAGAAGATGGCGAGTCGTGGCCGTATCCCCGGTAACTTCTTCCGACGCGAAACGAGAGCCAGTGAGCTTGAAACGCTCACCAGTCGACTTATCGACCGTTCCCTGCGTCCGCTGTTTCCCTCAAAGTTCCAAAAGGAAACTGTCGTCACTGTGACCGTTTACAGCGCCGACGACGAGAGCGAGCTAAGCACCCTCAGTCTGCTGGCCGCATCCGCAGCGCTCATGGTCTCAGACATTCCCTTTAATGGACCGATGATCGGTGGAACCATCTTATCTTCGGGTGGTCGCACCATGTTTTCAGTGCGGCAATCCAACCAAACGGCCCACGAATTTGACCTTGTGGCGAGCTTCACTCCCGATGGTCTGGTCATGCTTGAAGGTGGTTCACTACAGGGGACTGAGAGTCAGTTTATTGAGACCTTGGTTCAAGCTGCAAGTCAGATACGAGACCCTTTCAAGCGCCTAGTCGATTGGCAAGAGAAAGTTGGCAAGACCAAGCTCGATACAGCTGACGTCGACCAAGACCTGAAGTCTCAGACGGCATATGTTGATGTCTTTGATGAGAGATTGAACGAACTATTGCTCGTGACCGATAAGAAGGCGCGACAGCGAGGCCTAACCGCGTTGTTGGCTGAGGTAGCCATTCGATTTCCTGATGCAGAAGACCAGGCCCGCTCATCGGTTGCGAAAGCGTTCAAGGAGAGAACGAGAGCCCAGATTATGAGCGGTCGGCGAGCTGATGGCAGAACGCATGATGAGGTCCGTCCGATCGAATGTATCGCGGGCCTGCTGCAGAATAATCATGGGTCCGCACTGTTCACTCGAGGTGAAACTCAAGCCCTCGTGAGTGCGACTTTGGGCAGTCAGAGAGAAGCGCAGGATATAGAAACCCTCGATGGCATGCTAAAGCGGCCGTTTATACTTCATTACAATTTTCCGGGTTTCTCCGTCGGCGAGACCCGTCGGCCTTCCGGACCGGGCCGCAGAGAGATTGGACACGGCTCGCTCGCCCGACGTGCACTTCTCGCTGTGATGCCAGAAACATCGCAGTGGCCGTATACGACCCGTGTGGTCTCCGATATTACCGAATCGAACGGCTCATCCTCCATGGCGACCGTGTGCGGCGGTTGTCTCGCTCTTTTGGATGCCGGCGTCCCCCTCTTAGCGCCGGTCGCGGGTATCGCGATGGGATTGATAACGGGCGCTGAGCAATCAGCTATTCTGAGCGACATCCTCGGCGAAGAGGACCACCTCGGTGATATGGACTTCAAGGTCGCCGGAACCCGGAAGGGAATCACCGCTGTTCAACTCGACAACAAACTTGGCGCCTTGTCTATAGACCTCCTTACACGCGCCCTTGAGCAGGCACGCCTGGGTCGCCTGCATATTCTCGACTGTATGAGCGAAGCCATTGAGTCCTCTGCAGGCAAGCGCTACGAGCAACAAGGACGCCACCAATCTTTCAAGATCGCGGTGTCGAAGATCGGCAGCGTCGTTGGTCAAGGTGGCAAGACCATTCAAGGCCTCCAAGCAGACACAAACACAAAGATTGAAATCGGGAAAGATGGACACGTTCTGATATTAGGTCAGAAGGCAGAGGAGGTACGTCGTGCCCGAGAGAAGATCGACATCTTGACAACCGACCTGCGGATCGACCGCAATTACGAGGCTCAGATCGTCAGCCTCAAAGACTTCGGTGTCTTCGTCAGGATCGGCAGTCACGAGGGTTTGGTACATATCAGCGAGCTGGTGCGGGGCAACGACCTCTCCACTTACACTGTCGGAGACGGTTTGAGCATCAGAGTGCTCGGAGCTGATCAGCGCGGGCGCTTAAAGCTGAGTGAGCGGGCGGCGAGTCGAAATGAGCTGCCAACACCCACAAGTAGGAGCTGATGGCCACCTCCCGCGGTCGCGGCAACTCATGAGCCGCCGCGGTTCCAGACCAATAACCGTTGGCGTTCAATGCTGTAGACTCGTCCGGCCGTCTCGCTCGAAATAACGATAAGTTCGCCGTCTTTGCCAAGCGCAAGCGCGTAGACACCATCGTCAAGACCATCACCAATGCGATCATTGATTTCGACGTATGGCACCCGACCATCCGAGAGCTTAACGTAAAAACGCCGACGCCCACCGATACGCCCTTGCAACCGCCCGGACTCAATGATTTGGTCGAGTCGCTGCACCTCTTGAACGACTTCTTTGGATGCCACGCGCTCGGCCTCCCGTGCTCGGTCAGCTTCACGCCGGTTGGCCTCAATCTCATTGGCCCGTTTATCGCGGGCCTCACGAGCGGCTTCGACGCCCTTTCGACCGAGAGACTTATTCTTCTGCCGCTTCTGGTGTTTTGCCTTCTTGACTGCTTTTTCGTCGACCATGCCAAGCTTGAGTAGTTGATCGCTTAGAGACTGGCTCAATGTTCGATTCCCCCGTGTTTTACGAGTGGCTGGCACCCAATACAGTATGCATAGGCTGATGCGTGTTCAAAACGAAAAAAAGCCTGGCTGAAGCCAGGCTTTAGGAGTGGGCGATACTGGATTTGAACCAGTGACTTCTTCCGTGTGAAGGAAGCACTCTACCACTGAGTTAATCGCCCGTGCCAATTGTGCGGCCGCATCTATATCAACCCAAGATGAAACGGCGCAATGTTTTTTTTTGTTACTCTGTGGTATTCGCCCCCCATGAATCATCTACGAGCACTACGCCCCCATCAATGGGTCAAAAACGTTTTCGTCTTCGCTGCGCTTATATTCTCAAAGAATCTCATGCAGACGGAGCAACTCATACAAGCCCTGTTGGCGTTCACAGCGTTCAGTTTTACAGCGAGTTCTATTTATCTCGTAAACGATGTCGCAGACTACGAGCGCGACCGCCTGCACCCCAAAAAGTCAAAACGTCCAATAGCGAGTGACAAAGTAAAGCGGACGACCGCCCTACTTATGTCCGCCTTGGTTGCGACAGCAGGTCTGTCCATCGCTTGGTGGCTCAATCGACCGACTGGCATTGTACTCAGTATCTACGGGGCGATGAACCTAGCCTATTCGTTTCGACTCAAGCACATCGTCCTTCTCGATGTCTTCATCATCGCGGCCGGTTTTTTATTGCGGGTCACAGCGGGTGCATTTGCGATCTCGGTTCCGATCAGCCCGTGGCTGTTGCTCTGCACATTTTTCATCGCCCTGTTCCTGGCATTTTGCAAGCGGCGTCACGAGTTGGTGAGCCTCGGCGAGAACGCTGCATCTCATCGAGGGATACTCGCCGAGTATTCCACGCCATTCATCGACAAGATGGTCTCTGCATTAGCTTCGATGACTGTGATGAGCTATGCCCTATATACAATCGATCCCGCCGTCGTTAATCGTTTGGGCACCGATGGTCTCCTCATGACGTTACCGATCGTTCTCTTGGGCGTTTTTCGCTATCTTTACTTGGTCCACCAACGGCAGCAAGGCGGATCCCCAACCGAGATCGTGCTTCGAGACCGCAGCATTCAGGGCATCGCGGTCTTATACCTGGCTATCGTCGTCGCCTGTATCTATTTCAATTTGCAACTGGGTTTAGTCCTTACGCGCTAGCGTCAAGAGCGCAGAGACTTTAAGGCAGCGGGCTCCAAACGGTGTCTGTCCGAACGATATAACCGCCAGAACAACTATCTCCAACCAATGAGAAGGTCCGTTCCTCCACACCCGTCAGTTGAAAACCATGGGTGGTCGAAGAATAACGGCCCCTCTCAAAGCGCACTTCCTCCTCATCACAATCGTTGCCTGAAGGCCGTCGTTGGGTGTACTCGAACTGATAACGGCCAGCGCCACCCGGCGCGACGAAATCAACCGCTGGAATCAAATACTGGCGAACACCGTCTAAATTGTAGACCTCAAGACGATATCGAGTCCCCTGTAAGCGGGTGAGCGCACAAATGGTTCGTAATGTCGCACCGTCTTCGAAGTCTCCTCCGGTGGACACCAACACAGTCTGAGTAACGGTGTACAGGCCTGTCAGGTCGAACCCGCCACCCATGACCGCACTATCAAGTCCAGGGCCAACGGCAGCATCCTGAGGTGTCGCGGACCCGCCTGCATCCAGACTCGTCGTTGCGTCAATCATATCCGCAGCCATATCAAGCTCTAACGAAGCGTCAACCTCGGCCATCATGTCGATGCTCAAGGCACTGTCGACGGGCATCGACATCATGTCCATCAGGCCAAAGTCTGGACATCCTGCTTCATCGCATCCACCGTCGGCGACAGTCAGCTCGCACCGCCCTGCGACACAGCTAAAGCCCGACCGGCAATCCTCATCGTCGTTACACAAATAAACACAGGCCCCCTCGATGCAGGACTGACCTGTCGCACAATCGCTCTCAAACTGACAATTTTCTTCAGCACAGCCAGCGAGACCGAGCGTCAGAAGGATGACAATAAGAGACATGCCCTGCCAATATTTCGACGCCCCTCCACCATGGTTCACAGGGAGATTTTCTTTTGCGAGTAAAAGCACAGTTGCTCCTCTTCAAACGTCAGTCCGAAACGTTATCCGGATCATCATTTCACCAACCTCACCGTAGACGCGATCAGAATAATACCTTGCTCGAATCTACGACGGACGCTAACCTCGAATCTAGAAGGGAACGATCCAAGCCGGAATAGTTGTCGGGGCAGCTCACGAAATTGCGTTTGTCAGTCATTAAACAGTGTCGCACGTGGTCAAATCCACTCCCCCACTCTCGGGGACACAAGAATCCTTTTTGGATCGCAGCCGTCTTCATCATGTCCATTCTGTCAGCAATTTCCGTGCCGGTCTCGGATTCCTATGCACAGACCCTTGATTTGGCAGCGGAAGCTCGGCTTGGCACCGGGGCTCTCGTGAGTTCCGGTGAAGGAGAGACAGCCTGGGGGCGTGCACCAACGAACCTTCAATTTGATGTCGGACTTGTCTTCGATGACGACAAAGAGTTTGAGTGGGTGTTGGGCGGTATCGTTCAACTTGAGCGTCAGGTGGTGCTCGGGATTAACCCTAAAATCCGACTCGTACGTGAACTCGGACGAGCCGATGTGCGCTTCTTCGCCGGGCTGCCTTGGTACGTCGCTCCCGTCAGACGACTCGGGGCAGAGCTCGGTGGCGGTTTACACCTTCCAGTGAATGAGTTTTTTGGATGGGTCGGGATTTTAAGCGTCCAAGGTTTTTTCGCCGGCGCTGATGTACCCGATGGGCAAACTGTATTGGCAATTAATGGAGCCTTCGGGGTACGTCTCGTACTCTGAAGTTGGAATAAGTGGTGAGCGAGAGCTCACGATGGCAGACGGACCGCATGCGTTCGTCGGGAGGACTGTATGAATTTAGAAGTCATCGGCAAGGACTTAACCCCCTCAAAGATGGTCAAGGGCAGAATTGAAGCTAAACTGTCAAAGCTTGAGAAGAGACTTGGACAGAATTTATTTGTTCGGGTGCGATTGGAGACGGTGCCCAACAATCAGTTTTCTTGCGCCATTCACTTTCAAAATTCAGGCCACGATTATAGCGCCAATTCTATATCGGATGACCTCATCAAGGCCGCCGATGAAGCGATCGATAAAATCTCTCGGCAAGTGAGCAAAGCTCAACAGCGTCCAGAATCCTACCGCAAAGGCGGGTCCTCGATCCGACAAGCCAGTATCTAGGGGGCCTCACCAGCGCCCGCCAACCCAAGGAAATCAACCCATGCGAAAAGCGATATCAACGGCAGGCGCACCTGCAGCGATCGGTCCTTACTCTCAGGCGATTCAAGTGGGCGATACGCTTTGGATGAGTGGGCAGATAGCGCTCGATCCCTCCGGTGAAAGACTCGTAGGTGAGACCGCCGCTGAGCAGACTGCGCAAGTGTTACGCAATATGGAAGCCGTACTCGGCGCAGCGCAATTCACTGTGGGGGATTTGGTGCATTGCACGATTTATCTAAAGAACATGGACGACTTCGCGGCTGTAAACGAGGTCTACGCTGCGTTCATGCCAACGCCGCCTCCAGCGCGTGCAACCGTTGAAGTGAGCAGACTCCCAAGAGACGTAATGGTCGAAATCGGCGGTATTGCGCAGCGAGTTTGAGCACCGGCTTCTCCCGAGATACGAGCCACCAGGCTCGACACAGGCAGCGTTCACAAACATTCATCGAGCTAGATGACACGTTTTTCAAGCTGTAGCAGGTGTACATCCGCGGAGCGACGCTCAACCGAGAGCCCATCAAAAGAGCGAGAATCAGTGCCGACAACCCGCAAGCCTGCCTGGTCACACATCAACGAGATCGATCTCATGGCAAGCGCTACGTCGAAATCACTTCCTTGACATGCCTGCGCCACCATCAGATGCAGCATGCCTTCATGGGTCAGCCCACGCGCATACCGCCGTAGTGTCTCGAGGGGATCGATACCGTAATTCAAGTCGTACACAGAGATAATATGTTCAAATCGGCCTGCGCCGATATTGCTCGCCGCATCGGCGCTATCACAAGAATACGACTCAGATTCCAGCACTTGTGCGCGAGCATGGGCAACGAATGGGGTCATGAGTTCAACTTGAGGGCTGACGACACAAACGCGTTCTCCCGTATAGACTTGACGCGCAGAACTCCAAATCCAATTGAACGCAACATCAGCGCCCGGAGCCGTCCAAGCTTTACGAAAGCACTCCCGTCCATGAAGTGGTGGGGAAGCCGGCTCAGATGATATGGGCTCTGTTGAGGGTATGCGTGATATGGCCCGCAGCATCTCGTGCTGTCCATTGTCACGGGCAAATGCCTGAGTTTTATAAACAATATCTGTGCGCCCACACCGAGCGAGAGTCGCGAGCGCTGTTGCCAAAGACCAAATCGTAGGACGATAATCAAAGTCGATGGGTGGCAACTCTACATCATCAGCGAGGCAAGCAATCCAGCGCAGCACGCAGTGCTCTAAACTAAACTCATCGCGGTCAGTCAAGGTGTCGACAACGTCATAGAGTCCAAGTGCGAGTGATGCCAGCCCCATCTGTATCTCGACCTGCAAATCATCAGATCCCGATTCCCACGCCGGAATAAGTGCATCCAGAGCAGAGGTGGCATCGCCCTCCAAGAACCCCTGTTCCGCACGACGGAGGGCAAGACCATCAGAAACACCGTGGTTAGCGATCAAAGCCATCATCGTGGACGCAGCCTTTCGATCGCCCAAGTCGATCAAGACGTCAGCGAGTGATTCAGCGAGTGGCGCGAGATTACTTTGCTGGACTTGATTGCGATTGCTCGAGAACATCTTCGACACTCCTTGTGGGTTTCGACGCTCTTAACAGCAATTCATGGGCCAACTTCTATTGTACTCAAACGGCGCAATCTGGCAGCATAAGACCGCCAAGGAAACGGGCCGACCGTCAAAAAATCGGCGTTCGCCTTATCATCGTTTGATCTTCGATGTTTTACGATTGCAATCACGCGTTGAACTAGGCACTCAGTTAAGTGCCGTTTGGGTCGCAATTCGTTGGGGGAGATATGAAGACTGCAACACTTCACTACTTAATGCTCGCCGGTTTGGTTGTTGGTTGGACGGGCTGCCAGCCTTGGCGGGCGAACGATGCTTTACCCGCCCGGGCAGGAGACGATTGCAGTGCGAACGTTCAGTGTGGCGCTGGCCTCCTTTGCAGCCGCGGTGGAACCTGTGAGACCGCAGGTTCGGTGGGCACACTCGGCAACGGAGCTAACTGCCAAGAAGACGCCGAATGTCAGTCAGACTTCGTTTGCAACTCTCGTGGACAATGTCGCCGTCCACAAAACCTTGACGAAGATGAGACATGCCTCGCTACAGCCGATTGCGCTGGTGAATTGGTCTGCAGCCATGAAGGCAAGTGTGCAGCAGATGGTCAAATGGGCACAACGCCAGACGGCGAGGCCTGCTCCAGTGAAGCAGACTGTCGACTCGGGCTGACCTGCGGGATCGACGAGACCTGCACACCTCGGTTGACATGGCAATCCGGTGTCTGCGGCCAATCGACGGACGTGGACACGCCCGGGGTCCGATTTGTCATACCTGACCTAGACACACCAGTAGACTTCTTTTCACTCCCCTACCCGAATGATATCCGCCGTCAACAGACCATCACTGACCTTTCGGGTTTCCCAGGTCGCGACAGTTTCCCGATCCCAGCGGAACTCTTGAATCAATACATCTCAGTCAACGAACAGCCCCGATATGGTTTCGGCCTAAATGAAACTGTCTATTTTCGCTTTGATGGCCGTGTCGATTACGACACTCTCGATTTTGGCGGCATCGACAAGAACTTTTCCTTTGTCAACATTTCACCAGAAAGTCGACGTTACGGCCTACCTCCGCGCTCCAGGTTTTACGCAACAGGTTCCGGCGACAAATATATCTGCCCAAACTGGCTTGGGATCCGACCGTCTGAGGGCAGCCCACTGACACCGCTGACAACATACGCTGTGATTTTTCGCCGCGGAATCACCGATACCAATGGGGTGCTGCTCGAACCGAGCGCAGATTTCCAACGGCTCCTCAGCGCAACACCGCCGACGAACGCAACACGACTTCGTGCATGGGAAGCTTACTCGTCTCTACGGTCTTTTTTAACCGACAACGAGATCCCGGTCGAGGACGTGATTGGAGCCACGGTCTTCACGACAGGCAATCCAACAGAGCAAGTACTGGGGGCCGCTACGACCGTGGGTCAACGTGGAGCGCCTAGCATCAGTGATTTGACCGCCTGTGACGATGGGGTCGCCTCCCCCTGCGGTGGTATGGGTCGAGGTTGTGGTCCAGCACAACCAGGGTTCACTGAATATCACGGTCGTATCTCTCTACCGAATGTCTTGGTCGGTGAGCCTCCGTATGCAGAGGGCGGCGGCTTCGCCAATTTTCGAGGTCGCCGACCGACCGTGCAGGGAACCAACCAGGCCTGCATTAGTTTTGCTGTCCCCGACGGAGAGATGCCTCAAAGCGGTTGGCCAACGGTTCTGTTCGGTCACGACATGGGTGGCAACTTCCGTACAGCGATCGACACAGGGCTTGCAGCCGACCTCACGAGAAGTGGTTGGGCCGTCGTAGGTTTTGACGGCCTGCTACACGGAAGTCGCTTCGGTACGGATAACGCTCCATCTCTCGACGAACTCAGGCAGGCCCTTCAAAACCTCGATAATCCGCGCCTTTTGCGGGACCAAGGTGTTCAGGCCGTCGTTGACCTACACGCTGTGATCGCATACCTAAAGTCGGGCCAGCTACAAGCGAACACAGCAAGGGTCACATTTGATGAAGCACGGCTTGTGTTTATCGGCGAAGGCTATGGCGCCGAGCTGGCGATTCCTTTCATCACCAATGAAGCCGCACTCTCAGCTGCGCTCATTACAGGCGCAGGGGCAAGTATGGTCGACCTATTTCGCACAGCAAATCGCAACCATCCGATGGCCGTGGAAGCAGGCTATAGACTCGCCGATCCAGGTATGCAAGCGATGCATCCAGCCCTTCAACTTTTTCAATCGTGGCTTGACCCACGAGATGGACAAAATTACGGCGCGTTATTGCGAAACCCGCCGGACGAGGTACCACGAAAACACTTTTTCTATCTGCACGATGTGGATGCCACCGAGATCGCGCCTAAGAATGTTGACGCTCTTGTCACATCAATGCGTCTCCAAATGGTCGGTGAGCGACTCATTGAGACGCCAAAAATCCCGGAAGCCGAGCTCTCCGCGGGCGAGGAATTGAGATCGAATGTAGCTAATTCAGTGACACAGGGACTTAAGCAGTACAAACGGAGTGCAGACGAGATGGACGCGAGTCTACTGTCAACTTCAGCTGCCCGAGATGACCTAATTTATTTTCTCCAGGGCTTGTTGAGTGATGGTGTACCGACCATTAGACAATAAGCTGCAGCTCATTTTTTGGTTGCCACCGAAACAACACGTATGCCACTGGGGTCACGTCGTGCGCCCGCGAGCCGAAAGCCGCAACTA
Organism: Bradymonadia bacterium; assembly: GCA_049889275.1. Lineage (GTDB taxonomy): Bacteria > Myxococcota_A > Bradymonadia > UBA7976 > UBA1532 > UBA1532. Next base: position 43,398 of record JBMHDS010000085.1, read on the forward strand.
TATAGGTGTTCTTCGACAGCGCTCGAACTTCTGAGGCGAGGCGACCAAGATAAGCGCCTCATCAATTCTCTCGGCATACCTGGCTCTACCGTTGATGTAATCAGCAAATGCCCGTCTGTCTTCAAACACTGTCGGAACAGTCGCAATTGATACCTCAGGTCGGAGTCGCTGAGCATGTCTGCGTACCCATGAAAGACGACACAATCAAAGCGCGGCTGCAACTCTGAATCCAGCTTGAACCGCTGCAGCTCATTGCAGCTCAAATAGCCCATTGGACCGTCCAAGGTGACGTCACCCACATCAGCAAACCAGGGACGACTGAGCTCGTATGGATAGGCCGTGAGCGACGAGAACCCAGCGACGAGTGAACTGTTCGGACGTATCGTCCGCAATACCCGTCGTAGCTCAATATTCGTCCATCGATAGGCTCGGAATGCTGGCCGGTTGAGAATCCATTGGTCGATCCACGTCGCAAATCCGCCGCAACCGAGGGGTTGTCCTTTCAGAACATGCCACTCGAACTCGCTTGACAAATGGCCGTCGGCGGCCAGCCCGATTGACTGAACACGATACTCACTTGCAACGACTGACCTATTCTGGTTATCGAGACAGGTGGTTCGAGTCGCCCATAGTGCCTTGAACGCATGCATCGCTAAGCGCATGAGCTGATATGGACGAAGCAAAAACTCCGTTATGATCGCGATGGGTTTAAGCCGACCGTTGAGCGCGAGCGCGATGCGCGTCAGCAGCGCTAATGTAAGCGCGAGATAGGCAAAATCTCTGCTGGCCAAAGAGAACAGGGCAAGCAAAGGCACAATGTGCGCAATGACGACTTCGCAAAAGCACAACAGCGCCATTAGCGGGCGTAGTCTATGTCGAGCGACGACCCTATCGAGGATTCCATGCCCATGACCGAGCGATTGTACCAAAACTAATCCATCGTCGGTTTGACCTCTCCTCTGGTCAATGCCACCAAAGCTTGCCTTGATACTCTGGGCTACGTCCCTTGGCTGGCAATCCACCTCATGGTTAAGTTCAGCTGCGAGACTCCTATGCTTTTGAAACCATAGGCACCGATGTTCTGTGTGGTTCATCGGTTCACTACCCCTCGCCGCACGAACCCCACCCGTCGACTCACGAAGCAAGTATTCGGCCGATGCGGCCAGGCTTGATGCTGGCGGGACAGCCAATACATCTAGGCAATCAACGTCGATGCCAGCTAAGTACAGCGGTAATGCTGCATGAACTTCGACACCATGATCGATAAATAAAACTGGTCTTGAGCCAGGTAAATCACACAGATTATGACTGATTTGTTGTGGCGCTGGGGACAGCGTTGGTATTTTTCGCTCCGCGGGGATCCACAGACTGTACTCAATCGTCTCTTGCTTTTGGCTATCGAGATACGGAAAGCGGATTTCGGCGGATATGAAAAAGCGAGCAGCCCAGATCGCAATGGCCGCGAAAAGACAGAGCTGCACAAGCACGGTAGCCATTTCGATTCGGACAGGACAGCGTGAGCGCCCTATCCTTCGCTTCGACCGCCCGCAAACTGGCAATCCGGATCCTCTCCGTAATCGGTAAGGCCATCGCCATCATCATCACGACCATTTGAACATACAGGCGGCGTTCGTAGATCTGTTTCGTCATTATCGCCACGGGAGGTGCAACCAGGATCAAGCGGAATATCTATCAGGCCATCGCCATCATCATCTTGCCCATTCGCACACTGCGGAAGCGGCGTCGGATCTTCTTCAGTATCATCACCTCGAGCTGCGCACCCTGGATCGAGTGGCCAATCGATACGACCATCACGGTCATCATCTTCTCCGTTGTTACATTCGGGCACGCCATTGGACTGACGCTCACTCCGATCCGTTGGTCCTGTGCAACCCGGATCGGCGTCGTCGATCAGGCCATCCTCATCATTGTCGATTTCGTCATTGCACTGCAACGCGTCTCGCTCTGCTTCGATTGTGAGCTTGAAAGGACCGGACAGGCCAATAGACGTTTCTACAGTAACAAAGTAGATACCGGGCTCAACTGCATCGACAGTGAGAGCGCCACGATTACTTCCATTGCTTGAGCCATCGTCACAGGCGAGTTCCGATTCTCCACTCAAGCAACGCGCTCGTAGGTAGACTGAGGTATTGGTCATTGTCTCGGGATAATCGGTGGATATCGTCAATCTCGAGCGAAACTGATTTCGGTAGACAAAGATATTCTCAGGCTTGCCTGAACGACCACATCCGGGTGCATTCGGGTCGACGACATTCGTTGCCATTTCGCCCTCAGTGCTGCCATATGCCGCCACCGAGCCCAATAGATATTCGTAAACAGGTACGCCCTGGCCGCAAAGGTCTGTCTCACTGTCCCATGAGGCAGCGATGCAGCCTAAATCATTGGGAAAATCGATTCGTCCATCATTGTCATCATCAATTTCATTCGAGCACGCTGCCGGCTCTCGTGGATCCGTTTCAGAGCGGTCACTTGGGAGTAAACAGCCGGGATCTGCTGGATAATCGACCGCGCCATCTTCGTCATCATCCAAGCCGTTCAGACAAGCCGCCCGAGGCACCTTCGTCACACTCAACTCAACCTGACCACCTGCACCCGACACACCATCAACGAAGACAAAGTACTCTCCAAGAGCTGGCGCCTCAATTCTAACCGCGTGACCTGGCGTTCTCACCTGAGGCACTTCAGCATTACAAGCGACTTCAGTCTCTGTTCTCAGACAATCTCGATACCGAACGTACAGGGTAGATACGGCCTGCGTACCTGGATTCTGCGTACTGAAAATGAGCGCGTCAACGTCTTCCGTGAGAACGTAGCGCACAACAACTTCGGGACTGCCATTACCACCGCACGAGCCTTGGCTTCTGAAAGTACCTCGACTGGAATCAACGATGATTGGCTCACCAGCCTGTAGTGTGGGTGGGTCGTATCGATCGAGACAAGTGCCCTTCTCATTTGAATCTGACGCCGACGTACACTCCTCATCATTCGGGAAGTCAACTTGACCATCTCGGTCATTGTCGACGCCATCCGCACAAGCAGGGCTCAGCGGCTTATCTGTCTCGTCTCGGTCGCCGAACCCTGTGCACCCAGGGTCATTGGGATAATCGGTCAGACCATCTTGGTCGTCGTCCATGCCGTTGGCGCAAACAGGTGCTGTGCGAGGGTCTGTCTCGTCATCATCACCGGCGGCACTGCACCCCAACTCGGCGGGGAAATCGATCACACCATCGCCGTCATTGTCCACAAGGTCAGAGCATTGAGATGGCGTGTCATCACCCCGTTCACTGTTGTCAGCCGCAGAGCTACATCCGGGGTCTTCTTCATCAACTTGTCCATTGCGGTCATTGTCGACGCCATCCGAACATTGAGGCGGTTGAGGCGGATTTTCTTCGTCGTTATCATTGGGTGAACCGCAGCCTGGGTCGCTTGGAAAATCGGTCAGGCCATCACCATCATTGTCCTCACCGTCAGCGCACTGGCGCTGGCGTTCGTCGTTATCCAGCGCATCGTCGCAGCCTGGATCCTCTAAATCGATGAGTCCATCACCGTCATTATCATCGCCATCGCTACATTGTGGTGCACCGAGGAAGACATCTGTCTCAGCATCCATAATCCCTTGGTCAGTTCCAAATTCGGATTGGGTTTGACCATCCATCGCAATTGGCGGTTGCGTCGAAGATTCGTCTCCTCCACAGGCCCACAGCATGAGCATCAAAATGAACACAAGGGGGTGCAAGGCTCGAGTTGACATTACTATTCTCCAGAGAGTCGGAAACGTTCGAGATTTGAGGGCTCCATACTACAGCAGACACGACCATTGGGTCTACGACCGAAATGTGCTGAGTCAATTAATTCTGCTGATGATGACCAATTGTTGGCAACACCAGATACCAAAGCCCGGAACCCGCACTCATCGGTGCTCAGATAGTGAGCTGTAGACGCATGTTGCGGCGCACATCACAGCGACTTGACCGACGGTCCACGTTGTCACACTATGCCCGCAGAAGCTGAACAGATGAGGAAAGCCGGTATGAGAGCGCTGATTACAGGAGCAAGCCGGGGCATAGGTAAAGCCATCGCCCTCAAATTTGCGAGCGAGCCTCAATCACGGTTAGCGTTGGTCTATCGCAGTGATGAAGCTGCTGCCACTGAAGTCGCTGAGGGATGCCGAGCGCGAGGTGCGAGTGTTGTCTTGATTCAAGCAGACCTGGGCGACGCTGGTTCGGGGGCAGACTGCATCAAGCGCAGCGTGGACGCCTATGGTGGACTCGATGTACTCGTAAACAATGCGGGGATAACGGCCGATGGGCTAACCGTACGCATGAGCGATGAGGCATGGAGAAAAGTCATTCAGGTTAACCTGGAGGGCACTTTCTTTATCTGTCGAAGTGCAGCAAAGGTGATGATGAAGCAGCGCTATGGGCGAATCATCAACCTCAGTAGCGTATCTGCGCGTCGCCCCAATCGAGGGCAAGTGAATTATGCAGCGAGCAAGGGCGGTATTGAGGCAATGACGCGCGCGCTCGCTGTCGAGCTCGGGTCGAGGGGTATCACCGTGAACGCTGTCGCACCAGGCATCATCGAGACAGAGATGAGCGAACGAATCCGTGAACACGCCACGAAAGAACTGCTCTCAGCGATACCGGCCAATCGCTTTGGTCAAGCACCTGAAGTTGCAGAGCTCGTTTTGTTCCTGTCACGAGAGTCTTCGGGCTATATCACGGGCCAAACAATCGGTATTGATGGCGGCCTCGGGCTCTAACCACGCGCAGCTTTCTGGATAAGGACGAGACCTAGCCTGCACGACCATGGCGCTGGCCGTTACGGTCATCAGTGATTTTTTGCTCTTCACGTTTTGCCTCAAGCTGCCATTTCTTGCGGTCTTTCTCCTCAAGCGTTTCAAGCGCCCTGACGTCTCGGTAGGCTTCGGCCACCCGTGCCTGCACGGCATCCTTCTCAGCAATCAATTGCTGCACGATTTCAGCACGACGCCTTATCTCTTCCCGCACTTGGTCCAAATAGCGCTGGTGCTGCAGAGCCAGTGCGGGATTTACGATATCTCCGCGCTCAGCGGTACCGCGAGTCAGCTTCTCGAAATATGTTCTCCGCGAATTCAGAAGCTCTTCGGCGAGCCCGAGACGACTGTTGACGTTGGCTAATTCGGCCTGAACAAGCTCCAACCGGGCATTACGCGCCATCAGCGCCGCCGCTAGACGAAAAGTAAACTTTCTCATCGGAGTGTTCCGACCACGCAGTTGATATTGACAAGCCGTTTCAACATCTTCATATTGGCTTGTCTATTAGCATCCGGATTCACGACCCCAAGAGGAGAGCAGGCATGGCTCGCATCACTGTGGAAGATTGTTTGGCGAATGTGACTGATCAGTTCGCACTTGTTCACCTGGCAGCGCAGCGCTACCGCCAACTTCATCGAGGCGCCAATCGCCTGGTTGACAACAAAAACAAAGACGTCGTGTGCGCGCTGCGCGAGATCGCCCAGGAAAAGGTTCGATTCCGTGAGGACGTGACCGCAGCGATTCTGACCGACCGGCGGCAACATGTCACACAGCGAATGGAGCAACTGTCTCAAGGCACCTCCGTTGCGCAGACTGACGTACCAGCGGCCGACGACACAAACATCCCCACCCCGCTGATTTAGGCCCGACGCCTATCTCTCGCCTAATGAGCACCACGCAACTTCTTGCGTAGATACTTGACAGACTCTAGATGTAACTGGCTGATGCGCGACTCAGTGAGGTCCAAGACGCGACCGATCTCTTTAAAATTGAGGTCGTTATAGTAGTAGAGCGACATCACGAGCCGCAGACGCTCCGGCATATTCTCCAGCGCTTCAACCAAATGATCGCGTAATTCTCGGAAGAAGGTGTGTCCGAATGGGTCTTCGGGCCGGCTCTGCGTGAGCAACTCCCAAGGTACCTCTGTCTGGTCCACTGCGAGCGTACCCAGGTCATCCAAAGTCAGAAACGCAACCTGCTCGGACTGAGCAAGGATCGTATCCACTTCATCTTCCGTCATGTCGACCGCCTCAGCGACCTCCGCCAAAGTTGGGGCTCGACCTAGGTCCGCCTCCAGGGTTGCCCGTGCTTTCTCTACCTTGTTTGCTTTGCCACGAGCAGCCCGCGACATATAGTCGTAGGTCCTCAATTCGTCGAGCATAGCCCCTTTGATACGAAACTCCGCAAACGATTGAAATTTGGTGCCTTTGCTGTCGTCAAAATTCTCAAATGCCTGCAGGAGCCCGATGGTCCCTACGGAGATCAGGTCTTCTACCTCCACAGAAGATGGCAAGCGGTGGACCATGCGATAGGCAACCTTTTTCACCAAAGGCGCATATTTCTTGACCATCTCTTCTTGTCGCCGTCGCTCATTGAGTTGCGCCTGACGCTGGTAGGCCTGAATCCCTTGCTTCATGACAACTAGGCTCCAGGTTGCTCGAGCAAGCGTTGCCAGAAAAACTGCATGTTCCCTGTAGGTATTGTGATTGGCGGGTCATCGTTCAGCGTGGCAACCAATCCACGAATCGCATCAGCGGCGATGCTATCTGGCGCTGCATCGATGAGGAGTTCCTGGGAAACAACCGCCCTACTTACTAAAGGGTCGTAAGGAACATACCCTAGGAAATCAATCGCAACATTGAGAAAACGGTCAGCCACATTCGTGAGCGTGCTGTAAACCTTCAAAGCCTCTTTGCGCGAACCGACCCGATTCACGATGAGACGAAACCGCTTGATCAGTTTTCGCTGGTTGAGCACCTTGATGAGCGCGTACGCGTCGGTGATCGAGGTCGGCTCAGGCGTTGCTACCAGTAGAACATCCTGGGTCGCGGCAGTGAAATGCAACACGTTCTGACCGATTCCTGCCCCCGTATCCACAAGCACAATATCAAAGTCTTGGCTGAGCTCATTGACCGACTCAGTGAATGTTAACACCTGCTCGTCTGACAAATGGGCCATTTCTTGAACACCGGACGAAGCCGGCAGAACCGTGACATTCTCAAAGGCCGGTATGAGCAGACTGTCGAGGCTCGCAGACCCACTGAGTAAATCGGATAAGTTCGCCTGCGGCGAGAGACCCATCACGATATCAACGTTCGCAAGCCCCAAGTCTGCATCGATGAGCAACACTTTACGCCCGGTTTTACCGAATTGACGCGCCATGTTGCAGACAAGACTGGTCTTCCCTACGCCGCCTTTACCACTGGTTATCGAATACGTATGCATCGAACTAAGTGCCCGCTTTCTGAACAATCGCTACCCCATTTTGCGCGGTCGATCCGCATGGGCTGTAACCGGTATCACTGCTACGTTTTTATCGTCGCGTGGAACGGCGCGATTGGCAAGGAAATCCCGCCCGATGGGCGCCGATTTCAACGATTCGAGATTCAAGCCACACCAGGCTTCAAAGTTGTCCACGCTGACGTTGGCTGTCACGAGGGTTGCTGTGTCCACAGCCAGGCATTCCACGCCGGCCTCGAGACATCTTGCAACGACCTGACCCGATCGAGGGTCTGAGCTCACTGCGATGACACCACAAAGTCGTGCTGGTCGGAGTTGAGACGGTTCGGTCAGCTGTTCCAAACCAATTCGTTTTTGCGTCGCCCATTCGGTGACGACCGCGCCCACGCCGTCGACCAACAATCGCTGAGCATATAAACTTTCGCATGACTCAAACCATCTACCAGGCTGTGCCATGACCAGCGTCAGTGCAGTCAAAAGGCAATCGGGGTCGGCCGCCTTATCGGCGCCGACGATGAGAATTGTGTCTTTTTGGATCAGGTCATTCATCGTTATCATGCTCTTTCTTAACAGGCCTGGGCCATGGTTCCCCGTCGACTCAATTCTGCGACGGTGGCTCTCGCCCAATTCGCTGGATCGGCAACATTGATATCATCCGGAACAACCTGCCCGTCGGTTGTCCAAGCGAGTGGGCGACAAGCGCGACGCGCGATGCTGTAGACAATCCCAACGTCGTTGGTCTCATCTGTCTTCGTGATACAGATTTTGGCAACACCCAGTTGACCGAATGCATCGATGGCATTCTTAAGATCGGATTCACGGGTTGAACACGCTAAGGTTAAAACGATCTCCCCCCCCCAATTCGCAGGGAAGTAGGTTTTCAAGTCTCGTACTTGGTCGAAATCTCGTGGATTTCGTCCGTTGGTATCTATCAAGATCAAGTCGTGGCCACTCAATCGATCGACGGTCGCTGTGAGTTGGCTGGCCTCTTTGACAACCTCTAGCGGCGCATTCAACAAATTGGCGTAACCCGCAAGTTGTTCAACGGCTGCGGCTCTGCAGATATCGACCGTGATCAGGGCAACACGCTTTCCGCGTAAGCGAGCTTGGCTCGCCACTTTCGCAATGGTGGTGGTCTTTCCAACCCCAGTGGGCCCAACGAAGGCCATGACTCGGCATCCGGAGACGGTCCGGGACGGTTCTTTGCTACAAATGAGGTCATCGTTTAAGAACCCCTCGAGCAGTTCGAGAACATCGCCGTCTTCGATGGTGCCGTCGGGGATGGCGGTCAGAATACGTTTTGCCAGGTCCTCCGCATGTGATTGCATGAGTCCCACGTTTCTGAGTTGTTCAGCAATGTCAGCGTGGGCCGCCTCCGTCGACTGTGAGCCGTTGCTCAACAAATCAACGAGTTCGCCCATTCTACCATCGAGGTTGCTCAATGATTCCACGATGACACTGTTCTGCGAATCTTGTTTTTCGGCATTTGCCGAGCCACTCGTCGGAGCGAACTCTCGTGGCGTAATACCCGCTTCGGTCAGAACGGACCGGAGACTCGCTAACTCAGCCTTCAATTCGGCAATTTCATCGCGCTCATCCTGCTGCTCTACAATTGTGTCTGAGCCGCTCATCGCCGCGTAATTGTCTGTCAGTGGGGTGGTCGGCATCTCAAGCTCAGGCGACTCGTCCCTAGGCAACGCGCCCTGCTGCAGCGCCTGCAACTCGGCTGGCAGCGGCGATGTCGTTGAATTTTGCATGGACAGCTGGACGCCCTCAGCCTGCTCGCGCTGTTCAATTTGAGCCGCCAACCAAGCGGCACGCTCAGCGAAAGGCGTCTGCTTTCCTGTGACAAGACGTTGAGTCGCAGCCAGGCTCTTTACGCTTGCTGCGGTGGCCTGTCCGATGCCCTGGCGCGTCGTTTTTGCGGTCCGCGCATAAGCCCCCGGACCTCGAGCCGCACCGAGCTGTTTTGAAACGGGGCGCTGTGCGTGCACATCATGGGGTTGCTGCACAGGCGACTGCGGTATGGCTTGTCTCTGTGGCTGGCTCGGCTCAGCGTGCGCAGGCAACTGATAATGCGACTCGCCTGGTCGAGCCGTGATTTCTACATAGCCTCCAGTGGGCTCACGAACCCGCTGAGTACTCTGAATCACAGCGTCATCACCCAATGTGTCCTTGAGCTGGCTGACTACGTCGCGCATACTTCGGCCACGAAATGTGAAAACCTGAGTACCTGTCTCATCCATTCGTTCGTTCATCCCTTGATTCCCTCCGGACAGCCACTGCGTCAAATCATCGACAGCGGCTGTCAGTGCGCTGTCACCTCAAAATCGTAAAGAGCCCTATCTGATGGGTCCTCTCCACATTCGGAGTGCTTACAATGCGAGAGTCGTGCCAGTTTTTCAGGGCAGCTAAATCGGCTTGGTAACAAAAAAACCGCCCATGGACGGGCGGTTTGTCATCTTGGTGATTGTGGATATGGTGTGGTGCACCCATGTCGTGACCCTTGTTGAGTCGCTACGCAGGCGCTGGGATTCCACCGGCTTGGTCAGCATGCTGCGGTAATGCCGGGGCAATCAATTCCGCAAGGCCGGCCCCGATCTCCCCTTCCGAGTGAATCTGCATGCCGTGTGCAATCTCCTTGTGCGAGATCACCATTAATTGAGGTAGGAAACGCTCCAAGAGATTACGTACAGGACGCCTTAACTCTGGCGAAACGAGTAACACCGGCTGTAGACCCATCATCGACATCTCGGTCATCCGGTCTTCGAGTTCGGCGATCATACGCTCTGCAACATAGGGTGCGACGCCCAAGTGAAAGTCGCCATCGACTTGCTGAATCTGACCTCGGAATGCTTCCTCCAGTTCACCATTACACGTCAGCACATGGACCATCTCATCGTGCGCCTTCAGCCGCGACGAGATGTACCTCGCCAGACGTTGACGGACAAATTCGGTCAAAATCTCTGTGTTCTTGGTTAGATGAACATGATCTGCGAGCGCCTCTAGAATCGTTCGTAGGTCCCGGACACTGAGCTGTTCGCGCAGTAGGTTTTTGACGACCTTAAGGATATCACCGAGTTGAAACTTTTCAGGGATCAGATCTTCGATCATCTTTGGTGAGGTTCTCGCAAATAGGTCGAGCAGTTCTTGCATTTCTTGGCGGCCCACAAGCTCGTGGGCATTGTCTTTGAGCAACTCGGAAAGATGAGTCGCGATGACCGTCGCACAATCAACAACGGTATAGCCCAGCTGGTCAGCCTGATCTTTGTGTTCCTCAGTGATCCAAATTGCAGGCAATCCGAAGGCTGGCTCGGTGGTCTCAATGCCTGGCACTGTACCGACCACCTCACCCGGGTTCATGGCAAGAAAACGTTCGGGTACAAGTTGGCCCTCAGCAACTGAGACCCCCTTGATGAGCAGAGAGTAGCCACCCGGTGGTAGCTGTAGGTTGTCGCGAATGTGTATCGGAGGCACGATGATGCCCATCTGACTGGCGAACTGCTTGCGAATACTCTGTATACGGTCGAGAAGTTCACCGTCTTGTTCCCTATCCACAAGCGGTATCAGACCGTAGCCAACCTCCAACTCGAGCAAGTCGAGCGGTAGGAGGTTTTCAATCTTCTGTGCGTTCGTCTCACCACCTTCTGCCTCATCCATATTGCTCAGGTGCACATTGCTATCAGTGCGTCGCTCCGCTGCACCAGTCGCTGCAGCCTCTGGGCTCATGTCTGTCTCCCCATCAGATTGACGAGCGACGAGAATCATAAAACCGGCGATGGTGAAAAAGACCATGAACGGCATGCCCGGCAACAGGCCAAAGCCAAACAGGATCGCCGCCACAATGTACATCACACGCCGAGCGGAGAAGAGCTGTTGTACCAGCTCGGTGCCTAGGTCTGAGCTACCAGCTGCCCGAGATACGATAATACCTGCAGCAGTCGAAATGACCAAGGCAGGAATCTGCGATACCAGACCATCACCAACCGTTAGAATCGTGTACGTCGCCGCGGCCTCACCCGCGGGTAGACCGTGCTGCGTCATACCGATGACAAAGCCACCGATGATGTTAATCACGGTAATTAAAATACCAGCGATCGCATCACCGCGAACGAACTTCGATGCACCATCCATTGCACCGTAGAAGTCGGCTTCCGATTCGATCTGCTTTCGCCGTTTTTTCGCGTCCTCTTCTGAGATCAGACCTGCATTAAGGTCAGCGTCGATGGCCATCTGCTTGCCTGGCATCGCGTCCAAGGTAAAGCGCGCACCAACTTCCGCAATACGTCCAGAACCCTTTGTAATGACGACAAAGTTAATGATGACTAGGATGATGAAGACGATGATACCAACAACGTAATTGCCACCGACCACAAAGTTACCAAACGTGGAGATAATGTCGCCGGCCGCATCTGGCCCTTCGGCCCCCTTCAGCAAAATTAAGCGAGTGGATGCGATATTAAGGGTGAGTCTAAACAGTGTAGCGACGAGGAGCATGGCCGGAAAGCCCGAGAAATCCAATGCGGTCTTCATATGAAGTGAGACCACCAAAACTGTCACTGCGAGTGCGATATTGAGAGCGAGGAAGATATCCAGGAGGAATGTTGGCAATGGCAAGACCATCAACAACAAGAGCCCCACCACCGCACAGGTGAAGATGAGATTGTTATGCTCGGAGAGTTTTTTCATCATCGGTTCAATCTCCTAGGGCTTTGGCTCGGTGCTGACTTTGCCCCGGCCTTCCCCTTACGCAATCGGTACACATAGGCGAGCACCTCCGCCACCGCGCGATAAAATTTCGACGGCACAGGCTTCCCCACTTTCACAGTCTTATACAAACTGCGTGCCAGGGGCTTGTTCTCCACCATCGGAATGTTGTGTAAATTGGCTGCCTGACGGATACGCATCGCCATTAAATCCGCACCTTTAGCGAGCACAACAGGTGCTGCGTCCACCCCCTGTTTATACCGTAAAGCCACCGAGATGTGCGTCGGGTTATTGACGATAACGTCAGCTTTCGGGACGTCCTGCATCATACGTTGATTAGCCATGTCCATCGCCAATCGACGTCGTTTGCCCTTCAGTTCAGGATTACCTTCATACTCCTTGTGCTCATCTTTGACCTCTTGCTTGGTCATCTTCATCTTCTCTTCCATCACGTACTTGTTCCATGCGTAATCGAGAACCGAGATAAAGATGAGAACGATACTCACGTTCATGAGAACTGTGAGACACCGCCCAAGAAGATACTCGATACCGTCTTCGAGCAAGAGGCTAGACAGAGCCTGAATATTGCGTCCGTCATCGCTTAGCGTCATGTAGATCACAATGACCACGACGATGATCTTGGCCAAGCTGCCGATGAGGTTACCGAAAGCCTGTTTGTTAAAGAATGTTTGAAAGAAGCGCGTAAAGAAATTGAGACGCGTGATGTCTGGTTCTAGGGGCTTCGTCGTAAATATGACCCCCGTCTGCGCCAAAGAGCCGAGAACGCTGACAGCGAGGACAGCCCCCACCAGCGGCGCGACGATCCAAGCCATCTCAAGCAATGTCTCGTCGCCCATCCGCCCAATCTCCTCAGGCGTCAGGACGGTTTCTGGTCGAAAGGTGAAATAACGCGTCAAAATTCTAGCGAAAGCGTCAGTGATGTGTTGGCCAAAAAAGGAGAAGTATGCCAACGCGCAAAAGAGCACGAGCACAGATAGGATGTCGCGAGAACGCGCTATATCCCCTTTTTCCCGAAATTCTTGTCTCCGTTTTTCGGAGGCGACTTCGGTCTTTTCGCCGGCTTGATCAGACATGTAGCAAAACTAATGCAAAGGACAGGCCAAAAGCACTTACATCTAAAAATAGCGCAACATTGTCACTGCATTACGGAGCGTATCTTCCATTAAGCGAGCAAAGAGGTCACCGGTCGTGGGAATCGCTAAACCCAAAATAAGAAGACCAACGGTGATGGTGATCAAGAAACCGATCACAAAGATGTTAATTTGGGGCACAGTTCTCGCGAGTGTCGCCAGGCCAACGTTCACCAGCAAGACAACACAAACCACCGGCAGGCCAATCTTGAGACCGAGCGAGAAGATGTCAGAGCCCTGCGTGATGAGCGCGTTGAGCAAGACCACTTGCTGTGGGTTGGCACCACCGAGCGGCACAGTCTCAAAGCTCTGAAAAAGCGCACGTAGAAGATAAAGGTGTCCATCTGTTGCCAGAAATAGAGCCAGGGCAAAGATATTGAGTACTTGGGACAAGATGCCCGATTGCTGTTGCGTCGATGGGTCGACCACATTGGCAATTGCAAAACCCATTTGTACACCGATGAGTTGGCCTGTGAAAGCAATGGCCGCAAACAAGATCATCACAGCGAAGCCCATCACGCCGCCGACAACAGCCTCTGTAAGTACGGCGCCCGCAACCTCCCATGCCCCGAGCTGCATGAGTTCGAGTCGAGGTTGAAGCGTGCTCATTACCATCAGCGAGATAGATGCCACGGCACCGAGCTTAATCACCGTAGGGATTGTCCTCATAGAGAACAATGGCGCGATGACAAACAAAGTGCCGACGCGGACAGTTGCGAGCGCAAAGGTCAAAATCCAAGGGCCGAAAACGGCATAAATCCCCTGAAAATCCATGTTCGCGAAGCCCAATTGACTACCCGCCTAGACCGACGGCTGCAATCTGAGCGAATACGCCCTCGGTATAGGCAACCATTTGGGACAGCATCCAACTGCCAAAGACCATGAGCGCAACCACGATCGCGATAATCTTTGGAATCAAAGCCAGGGTCTGCTCTTGAATCTGTGTCACAGCCTGGAAAATAGACACCATGAGACCAACAACAAGACCGAGTAAAAGGGCGGGCAACGAGAGCAGCCCTGCCATCTGTATCGCTTCTTGAAAGAACGTAACAACAAAGCCAGAAGTCATACGCCAAAACTCCCTACCAAACTACCTACCAAGAGATTCCAACCGTCGAGCAAGACGAAGAGCATGACTTTGAAAGGCAATGAGATGAGCACAGGCGGCAACATCATCATACCCATCGCCATCAATATTGAAGCGACCACCATGTCGAGAACAAGAAATGGAACGTAGAGCATAAAGCCCATTTGAAACGCGGTCTTCAACTCGCTGAGAACAAACGCCGGAATCAACTGCCAATTGGACACTTCTGAGCGCGTTTGTGGCTTTCCTGCGCCGGATACGGTGATAAACAAACCCAGATCTTTCTGGCGTGTGTGCTTAAACATGAACTGACGAATGGGTGCCATCGCCTTGTCCATTGCCTCAGTTTGACTGATTGTTCCTGCTGAATAAGGCTGTAAAGCCTCCGTATTCACCTTTGACCAAACCGGCTGCATGATGAATACAGTCATAAACAGAGCCAGTGCGATCATGACCTGGTTAGGTGGCGCTTGTTGGGTACCGAGCGCCTGCCTGAGAAATGAAAATACGATGATGATGCGGGTAAAGCTGGTCATCGTGAGCAAGATGGCCGGTGCCAAAGTCAGCACCGTCAACATGCCAAGAATACGAAGGACACCAACCCAATCGCCATTGCCGCCACCGACCACCATCTCTACCTTTGGTAGCGTAAACGGATCCAACGGTGCTGCAGGTGCTTGTAAGGCCTGCGGCTGTGCGAACGCAAGTCCAGTCAGCGTCACTAAAATGGCGATTACCACGCCGGTTATCTTCGCGTAACGAGTCATTGTCTTAGGCACCCTGAAGGTTACGCAATTTGTTGAGGAGGTCATCTCTTTGAACAACCGGTGGTTGAGCATCATAAACCGGTACGCTGGGCCGTGTTTGCACCGGTGCAAAATCTCTGCGGGTTTGACGCCGTTCCAGTGGATTTGCGACATCCTGTATCTGGTCCGCTGCTTGAGCGAGGTGGTCCTGCGCGTCTGAGATGTCGGCATAGGACGAAGACTGATAAGCGTTGTATTGGCCAGCTGGAGCCTGATTCTGCCCTGTGGCTGCTCGAATCTTACCAAGAGCACGGCCAAACCGTTCGGCAAACGCCGGACCAGTTGCACCTGTCATCGCCTGACTTGGTACTTTGGTGCTCGACGGTGTCACCTTGGCGGCGAGCTCAGCAGGGTCCACATGGTCACGACCTTCGATCTTCGTGAGCATCTGAATGCCTTTGTCACCAGTTCCAAGCAGCACCATATCGCCAGCAACATCCACGAGCAGAAGGCTTTGCTTAGGACCAAGCATGTGACTGCTGACAGGCCGAATCATCGGACCAGAATCGCCTGTCAGCCCACTTTTCTTGAACTTTCGCATGACAACCAGAGCAATACACATGAGAAACAGCATCGCCATCGCCAGGGCACCCATCCGTGGCCCCTCGGGTGCCGCTTGACCCAACGCATTCGTAGCGGACGCCTCGTCTGTTTTAGCATCAACCGAAAGCGAGTCTGCTGGTTGAATGTCGTTCAATTGAGCGACTGGCTCATCAGGGGTCTCACTCTTCTCCCGAGCCACCTTGGCCTGTGTTCGCGCATCTTCTGGCGTTTTGGCAGTCTCTGCGGCCGCAGCAACCGGAGCCGCTGGATTCGCTTTAGGCTGTTCAACTGGCGTTTGCGGCTTCATCGCGACCGGCTTAGCTGGCTGAGTCACAGTCTTGGCTGCAGGCGTCGCCACCTTGGATGGTTGCTCACCAGCCCAGAAGCGCGCGGTCGCCTCGTCCCTCGGGATGGCGATGACGATGTCGGCGTTCTCTTTACGGACCCGAATATTCTGGAGAATCAGCGTAGTGAGCGGTTGATGGAAACGAACCCTCAAACGCGCATGCTGCCCATCCCGACTCGGGTGAAGCAGTGCACGCTTGACATCAACATCCTTTAAGCTCACCCAACGACGTTTGACGTCAGCGCCGTCCACTGTGACGACGAGAACAGCACCATCAGTACGCGCTGATATCCGCTCACCCGCCACATCCTCGTTGGTCTTAAGTCTAAACTCGAGGCGGTCTTGACCACCATGAAACGAAGCTGACTCGATCCTGTTTGCATGGGCAACGGCAACGCTCATCAACAGCATGAGCGTCGTTACCAAAGCGTGAACATAATTGCGGTGCATGAGGCCCCCTTTTTGTCATCCCTTGCGGGCGATTCGTTAAAGGTTTGGGCCTACGATGTGTGATTGAGTACGCTACAGTTCTTGTAACCTAACCGCGCAAATGCTGGACACGCTCGAAGGGGGAAACGACTTCTGTCAGGCGTATCCCAAACTTCTCGTTGACAACGACCGCTTCACCTCTCGCCACGACCTTGTCGTTGATGACAACATCGAGCGACTCTCCGGCGAGCTTCCCAAGCTCAACAACAGAGCCCGATTGAAGCTGAAGCAAGTCCTTTATCAGCATGCGGCTTGTACCCAAAACAACCGCCAACTCGAGTTCCACATCGTATAGAAAATTAATGTCTCTCGTGTTGTCGTTCATCGTGGACCCTCCACACCGCAATGATTAAGCAGAACTCGTGCCAACTTTTTTCGTGTCTGATTTCTGCTGTTATTCGTCGTCTGGAACATGGCCACCCTCCTCGTCCTCATCCAAGAAAAGGCGCTGAAGAGTGTCCGGTATTTTCGGCGGAACATCTTCCGTAACCTTCGCCGCGAGGTAACCAGCCTGCTCCATCGGCACGACTTCAAATTTCTTCGAATTCTCTACCAAGAGCGGCAAGGTGTCTGTACGATTGGTAGCTAAGGCTATGATATCACCGCCTTTTAGCTCCAAAAGCTCGCGAATAGTAATCGTCGTTTTTCCTAGAATCACAGCATTTTCAGTCCGGACTTCGTTGAGACTTTCGGTGAGCAAATTACGCCAGGCATTGTCATCGCCCTCGGCGTCTGCACCGATGCCCCTGGACAAGTGCTGCCGTATCGGCTCAATCGAGCTGTAAGGAATCACTAATTGAACCGAACCTCGCAGACCGTCAATTTCTATCTCATAACTCGTCAAAACTACGACATCACTGGGCGCAATAACCGCAAGGAATTGTGGATTGACCTCCGTTCGGACATATTTGCACTGTATCGGATGTACCGGAAACCATGCTTTTTCGAGTTCCGATGTCAAAAAATCGATGACGCGCTTGATGACCATCAACTCAATCGCCGTGAAGTCACGACTCTCAATTCTCTCTTGCGCATTCGTAGCGCCGCCAAACCAATTGTTAAGGAAGGCGTAAATCAGCTTACTTTCGATCGCGAGAATGGAAGACCCCCGCAAGGGATTGAGCTTCATCAAATTCAGGCAGCTCGGAATCGGTAGGTAGTTCAAAAACTCGCCGTACTTCATCAAGCTTGTGCTCTCAACATTGACCTGCACAATCTTGCGAAGACTATTCGATAGTGTGATTCTGAACTGTCTCGCAAAGCGGTCGTTAATGATGTCGAGTGTGGGCATACGACCGCGGATAATGCGGTCTTGACTGAGCAAATCGTATTTGACAGCCAGAGCAGCGGCGTCGGAAGCGCGGTCTCGGCTCTCCTCTTCCTCGGAAAGTTCTAATTCCCCTTCGTTGACGGCTGCCAATAACGCATCGATCTCATTTTGCGATAGTATCTGCTCAGCCATCTACTTCTGCCCACACTGCCTATTGCACGATCCATTCGCCCGGCCAGACGTTTACAATCCGTCCTTTGGAAAGGCGCGAGTTTGCCCGCCTTATCATCGCCTTACGTAAGGTCTCTATGGCATCGGGACCCTGAACATCCACAACGCGTTGACCCGACAACAAAAGATTCAACTCATAGCGAATGGCCATTAATCGTCCTTCGACCTCGGGACGAGTTTCCTCGCTGTCCAGCTCTAACTCGGCCTTAATCTTAAGGAATCGATCACCGGTTGGCTCCTTCAAGTTCACTACGAGCTCGCCGAGCTCCACCTTCGGTCCCGGCGCAGCAGAGGGCCGTGCCTCGGCGGTTTGCTTCCCCTGAAGTGCGCTCTCCCCGACACTCTCCGGGCTCAGTGTTGGCGCACCGCCACCACCGCCAAAGCCTCCGGTCATTCCCATATAAGCAAGACCGATCAGACCGATGGTGTTGATGAGGCCGATGATGAGCACTAGCTTACCACCACCACCACCTTCGGATTCTTCAGATCCTTCCTCGTCGACCTGTGGTTCTTCGTTCTCTTCAGCCATGTCGGCACCTAACTCTCTGCCCTGCCCCGTAGGATAAAGTCCTACATGGTGGGATAGTAAAACAAAAAAATCGCCTGCGCACGTGAGAAACGTCCGCCCCCCAAAAAAGTCCCTCACCCCGACTCCAACAGTAAGGGGGGTTGAGTACCCGGCGGTGGGTCGCCGCCGGGTACTCGATTAAGCACCAATCGGTTATGGGTCTTGTTGGCGCTAAACGGAGATGGGCATGGGTAAATCCCTTCTCCGCATGTTGCACAACCGTCCTTTAATGAGGTTGGGTATGCCTCGGACGACTATGCGAAGACCTAGTAATGCTGGCGCATTACTAGATTCATGGAGTCAATCAGGGTGCTGAACGGCCGAAAAGCCACTCGACCTCATCACCCACCCAAATTTTAACGAGCGCGAAGCGTGTTCCATCCTAGAACAATCAGCTGAGCGCCAGCCGTTTGGCCGTGCCTGGTCCGTATCCGTCCTTCCGTGGTCGGCGTACTCGAACCACCGGTCCTTCCCTGGACCAGCCACCACCAAACGGCCGGGCACCCAACTTCAACCCGTGCGACCGCTCGGTCTAAAATCAATAAAAATCACCTCAGAATCTGGAAGATCTCTTGCAAGAGACCGTCGGCAGTTTGAATCGTTCGTGAATTCGCCTGGAAAGCACGCTGATACGTAATGAGATCGATGAACTGACCACTGAGCTCTGTCGTCGATAGCTCAAGGGTTGATGCAACGATAGCGCCTCGGCCACCGCCCCGTGCCTCACCAACGATCGCCTCACCGCTCGCTGCTGTGGCCACAAAGTTGTTACCACCGACCATCGCGAGACCGGTCGGATCGGCGAACTTGGCGAGAATGACTTGGCCCAAAATCTGTTGTCGACCATTTGTAAATGCGCCGATTATCTGACCTCGATCATCGATCGCGATGCCATCAAGTTCGCCAGTGCCGTAACCATTTTGGCTTTGGTAATGGGCAACACTCTGAGACGTCTCATTCCACTGGGTTGTCCCTTCGCGCCCTGTTCCGCCGTCGTTGATCGCATCGCCAAACTCAAAGGTAATGTCGCCGGGAACGGTTCCTGCCCATGGCACATTGATGGGATTAGCGATCTGCTCATCGAGAAGCTGACCCTGCTGGTCAAAAAGCAGCGTGCCCAAGGGGATCACTTGAGGTACGCCAGCGGCACCACCAGCGAGGTCGCCACCATCGATGACTGCATTCATATCCCATTCGTTATCAGCTGTGCGGCTTCCGTACACGGTCACCTCGTGTGGATTACCCAATCCATCATACGCAACGATCGACGTTCGAAAGCTCGATGTGTTTTCGGTATCGTTCACGTCAAACGCTAAGATAGGATCATCAGGTCGAAAGTTCGCGTTGATGATGACTTCATCTGTCGGATTCGGCTGTAACAGTCGACCTGGAGCGATTTTAACATCCTCGACAATTGAGCTCACCTCACCCGCCTCTGACGAGTTGTGACCTTGAACACGATAACCAGCCTGGTTGACCAACCAACCTTCATTGTCGAAGCGAAATGAGCCATTTCTCGTGTAGACATTTTGCGACTGACCTAGGGCCGCGCCACTCATGACAAACATGCCCCCACCGGATATTGCGAGGTCTGTCGGTACACCAGTCGATTGAAAACTACCTTGACTGAAGCTCTTCTCGATGCGCTGTAAGGTCACACCACGACCCAATTGATTCGCGCCTGCAGCACCTACGATGAACTCACTCAATAAATCTTCGAAGTGCGCACGCGCTGTCTTAAAGCCCGTCGTGTTCGAGTTTGCGATATTGTCACCGATTACACTGATGCCAATACCGGAGGTGTTCAGGCCTCCTTGGCCAACAAACAATGAACCTAATAGTCCTGGCATCGCCAGACCTCCTGTGCTTGGCGCGAGCCAAAATCGGCTCGCGTCGTTAATGGGCAGGCAAGCTACCCGTTGAGACAAGAAACCATCCGTGGTCCTATCTCTTGAGTCCGATCTACTCGTCGATCAGCATGACGCTGTCGATAGACGAGACGACTTGGTCTCTTGCTTCAATTCTACTCATCGCATCGGTGATAGTGCGCTCGGCAACATCAACAACAACAGCGAGTTTTTCGGACACGAGCATCCCCTTCTGGCTGCCCGAATCCTTAAGCTTATCAATCGCTCGACCCATTCTGTCGAGCTCGAGAGGTTTTAACTCGATACCCACTTGTTTGAGCTTCGATTTCACCTCGTCTGTGAGGCGCAAATTGCCCGCTGGCAATTCCGCCGCCAATATTTGTTCAAAACTGGGACCACCTCGACTTTGCGAAGTCGGCGTGGACTCAGTCGACTGCCCCGGATTGAGCAGACTTCGGTTGACTGTTCCGTTTAGAAACAGATCATATTTTCCCATCAATGCACCTCGGTGATGTCACTCATCTTCAGACGGCGCCCATCGACGAGAAGCTCTGGATAACCACTGTCAAAGCGGACACCATCGACTTCGCCTCGCACGAAGGTATCAACGGGAACTTCGTTCTCTTCACCATCGATGGCTGTGACACTCACCGAATATTTGCCTGGTTCAAGCATGCGGCCTTCACTATCAGCCCCATCCCATTGGAATTGATGAGAGCCCGCAGCACTGTTCACTGCCACGGTTCTGACAACCTCACCGTTGGCGTCGTAAATCGTCGCGGTCGCGCTGGTCGCATCTTCCTGTAGGTTGTACCGGACCGGCGCAATCCCTGACTCATCCCAGTGGAGCGTGTCGCCCTTCGCCACAACACTTCGGCCCACGAAGCGAATCGCCTCCTGAGTGTTATTACTCAACTGACCGATGGAGAGTTGGTCGACGCCCTTGTTCAAGTTCATCAGCTGTTCCAAGTTTGAAAACTGGGTAAACTGCTGAACGTACTTCTCCGAATCTTGAGGCTGCATCGGATCCTGATTACTCAATTGAGCGATCAGGAGCTTGAGAAACCCCTCCTTCTCGATGGAGGTGCGCTCTTCGGCTGTGGCTGCACCAACGTTCCGTGCAGAACTCATTGCAGATGCTATATCCATCGGTCAGTCTCCGTCCTCATTAAGCTCGAACGTTTAGGATGCCGTCGTGGCGACGTGTTACCGTCTCCACCTGCGCTTCATCCGCTTCGCCCTGAGCAGCTTCGTCTCGCTCGCTTGCGCCAAACTCTTGTCGACTTTGGTCTCCAGCTAGCTGACTATTTACTTCGATATGCTCTATATGCAGGCCCTGTGCCAAAATTTCTCTCTTCAACTGGTCAAGCCCGGAAGAGAGCACATCAACGACGCCAGGATGCTCCGTTGTGACGGAAACACGCACAGAATCGCCCTTCATCTGCATTTTAATATCGACCGTGCCAAGCTCCTCAGGGTTGAGCCGAATTTGTGCTCTTTGCAATCGACCACTCTTCAGCTTCAAACCGTCTGATATTTGACGAAGGATCGACAATTCATCGACGCCATCAGGCAATTGCCTGGTCATCGCCGTTTGTTGCGTCTTCTGTGGCGTTGCGAGGTTGCGTCTCTGCTGCAGTGTTTGTCCTGTTTGCGGGCCATTGGGCGCCTTAGCAACACCGATATCAGGCCCCACCGCCTTTACAACTTGACCAAGTGAAGAGGGAGTCTTCGCAGCGCCATTCGCTTTTGAGTCGCCCGACATTGCCGTTGGTGCCTGCTGTAGCAACCGCGCCCATTCTTGCTGCTGCATACCATTGGTATCGGAAGCGCCTTCCTCAGCGTTGAACGCGACTTGCCCACTCATACTGTTGAGCTGCTGATTGGCGCGCTCCGATAAGGCCTCGTGCGCAAATCGAGAATCAACCACTTCGTTCACGGGATTCAGAATCTGTTCAGCAGGTTTGGCTTGCGTATTGCTCTCCATCCGCTGCTGACCACGCGCCGACAGACGACTGATGTCATCTCCGATGGCCGAGGCGACTTTCTTTGCGCTGAGTTCATCCGAAGCGAGCTTAGTGATGTCAACATCCTCAGATGACGCTGCGGTGTCGGTTTGCTGTTGAGGCGTGGCTGCTCGCTTTACCTTTTGGGCATCGTCTGGGCGTAAAGTGAGTGTCTCGAGATCAGAAGCCGAATCCGACGACTGTGTCGCCTCGTCAGATTGCTTGACATCAGGCACAGCGGTCTGAGAGGAATCGACAAACATCGGCTCTTTCGAATCAACGCTCTCGGCTTCGTCGCTGGGTACTTTAGCTTGTCGTGATTCAGGTTCGCGCAGATCACCCTTGGCTGCACCCTCGGCCTCGCGAGGCGTCTCTTGCTGGCCGGATGCATCCGCATAATCCCCGTCTCTCTCTGGCTTATCTTCGAGCAGTTTCCGCATGTCATTGCTCTGACCAGCAGTTTGGTCGGAGATTGTCGAAGTCTCTGCCCGCTGGTCAGCCGATGTCTGCGTTTGTGCCCTTTTGTGTTGACGCTTCATCTCCTCATCGACGTTATCTTCGATGAGCTCATCATCACGCTCTGACTCAGACATGTCTTGCGCAGGGCGCTCAATCAAGCCGAAACCATTCGCGATGTTAAGAAAAGAGTCGAACATCAGACCTTCATGATCAGGTCGTTCAAATTCAACCCCATCCACGCGCGGGGCACCCCCAGCGCGCGGCTGCATGTTCACATCCATGTGCTTCCTCCTAGCCCAACTCCCTGTCAGGCGGTGTTAACGGGTGGTCATCCTCGACCAGTATCCCATCTTCCTTACTTCTTCGTGGACTCTATGCCTGTTAATAATCCGGTAATCTTTGCGGCCTTTTCCGGATCGATCTTACTTAGAATCTTAGCTGACTGCTTCGGTTTAACACGCTCGATGACGGCGACGACGAGTTCGAGTTCCATCGACGGAATCATCTTCGCCGCATCCTCGGCCTTCATCTTGTCGAAGACCTTCGCGAGCTTGGCCACCTTTTCGTCTTTCTTCCTCTGGGCCTGCGCGTCGTCCTCTTCTGGCTGTTCTTTTCGCTGACTTTCCTGATTTTCAAATGCCGTTACGACCAATTCGTCCTGGATCATGCGTAATGTCTTGTAGCGAACTTGCACGTCATCGATGAGCTTCTTCAAGCGTGCGGAGCGACGATCAAGTTCCCCTTCCATGCGTTCAATTTCACTTCGTCGCTGCCTCGCTTGACGAAAGATGCGCAGCTGTACGCCGAGTTCCAATGGGACTTTTTCGTCAAGGGCATCCACCAACGTACGCGGCGACTCGGGGGCCTTATCCTTTCCCGCCGACGCCTCGTCTTTCTTGGCAACTGATTTGCTGGTGGCAGGCGCCGACTGAGTCGGCTTGTCCTGCGCGTGCAACACGCCCGAAAAAATGACGCAAAGGCCCAGTAAGAAGTTGCGAACCAGACACTTCATATGCCACCGCCCGCTTCTACAATCTTGCTCATCTCACCTAAGGCAACATCTGCGGTTACATCTTCTTCAACCTTCTGGCGAAGCAGTTGGTTGATGGAATCGATTTGCGCCAAAGCTCTGTCGATCGTTGGGTTCGCGCCCTGCCGATAAGCCCCGATATTGACCAAATCTTCCGCCTTCCGGTAAGCGGCGAGGAGTTCCCTGATCTTTCCACTCTGGGCTCGATGTTTCGCCGATGCCACGTCACCCATGACACGGCTGGCGCTCACCAGCACATCGATTGCGGGGTAATGGTTCTGTGCTGCCAACTCGCGACTCAAGACCACGTGACCATCCAAAATCGAGCGTGCAGAATCTCCGATCGGGTCATTCATATCATCGCCTTCGACAAGCACGGTATAAAGCCCTGTGATCGAACCCGGCCCATCATCACGTCCCGCTCGTTCAAGCAGGCGTGGTAGCAGGGCAAAAACACTTGGCGTGTAGCCTCTAGTTGCCGGCGGTTCACCGATAGCCAGACCGATTTCTCGTTGAGCCATGGAAAAGCGCGTCAGGGAATCCATCATGAGCACGACATTCTTTCCCTGAGCTCGAAAGAACTCAGCGATGGCAGTTGCATACCAGGCTGCTCGAAGACGTATGAGCGGCGCCATATCGCTGGTCGCGCAGACAACAACAGAACGTTTCAGTCCCTCTGGACCGAGGTCTTTCTCAATAAAACCAACCACCTCGCGGCCACGCTCTCCGATCATAGCGATCACATTTATGTCCGAACTACATTGCCGTGCGATCATACCCAAGGTCACCGATTTACCAACGCCTGAGCCGGCGAAAATGCCCACTCGCTGACCACGACCACACGTCATCAAACAATCGATGGCCTTGATGCCCATCCAAGCAGGCTCATCTATCGGACGCCTCATCATCGGATTGATCGGATCAGCATACAGTGGTGTCTCACCGTCGTACGCGGGCTCAGGCTTGCCATCGAGTGGATTACCGAGGCCATCAAAGACCCGACCCAGCATACCGTAACCAACGGGGACGGTCGCTCGAGTCTGTCGGCGTCGAATGCGGCTACCCATCTGAATGCCGCCGATGTCGCCTAGCGGCATCATCAAGGCTGTCTCATCGCGAAACCCAACGACTTCTGCGACAATTGGGCGACCACCTTCGGCGATGATCTCGCAGAGAGCACCGACGGATGCACCCGGCACGTAGCCTTCGACCACAAGACCAATAACCTTTGTGACCTTACCCTCCGTCTTGAACGCACCTGTATGCTCAAGGCGGTCAGAAAGCGCGTCTATATTGAGCCCAAAGTCACTCGTCTTAAACATGACCGCTCCCGTTCAGAGCCGCTTCCACTTCACTGAGTCTCGAGCGAATACGTCCGTCGACCTGCCCTTTCGGTGTCTCGACGTGAAAATCTCCATACTCTAACTCTGGGTCTTGCTCGATGCGCACATTAAACGCCGCGCCATCGCCATCGACTAGATGGCTCTTATGTGCAGCCAAGTACTCAAAATCACCCGGACTGCACTGGACGACCACCTCCTTCGAGGCTGGCTGTTGTAAGAGCACATCTTGCACTAATTGGAGCACAACTCTTGGGTTCGACTTTATCTCTGTGCGCATCAATTTTTCAGCGATATCGCAAGCTAATGTAAGCAGCTGAACCTGATTCTGGCTCGCCAATTCACGGCTCACAGCCGCAAGGCCATCGAGAGCGCCGGCAAAACGCTCTTGCAAGACATTGAGCTCGGCCAACACCTGACTCTTACCGTCTTCGAGTCCAGCCATGATCACTTGTTCGTAAAAACCACCGAGAATTTCTTCTGGAATCTCAAAAATTGGCTGCACTGGTTGTTGTTCCAATTGAGCTGATTCTTGACTCTCCGGGGATGAATTTGTGGGCGACGCCGGGGACGCTTCGTCAGCAGCAGTCGCATCAACATCGGGTGCAGGTAGAGCTGCAGCATCATCGCTCGCGAGGCGCCACGTCGAATAACCCGCTTCCGAGGATCCTTCCTCACCGAAACGGACTTCTTCTACGCTTACAGCTTGTTCTTTACTCAGAATGCCCATCGTGTAGTTCCTGTACCCTATCCTTAAACAAACTCGTCGTCAGAGCCCGCCCGAGCAATTTGGATCTTGCCCTCGGCTTCAAGCTTTAACGCCAGCTGCGTGATCTGAGTTTGCGCCTTCTCCACATCGCTTAAACGAGCAGGCCCCATGACTTCCATGTCTTCCATCAGCATTTCTGCCGCTCGCTTCGAGAGATTACCCATGATCTTAGTCTGGATGACCTCGTCCGCGGTCTTAAGGGCTAACAACAGCGTCTGATTGTCTACCGAGCGCAGCAACTGCTGCACACCCCGATCGTCGAGGTTAACAAGGTCGTCGAAGACGAACATGTTGTTGCGAATCTCTTCGGCAAGCTCGGGGTCTATTTCCATCAATTGCTCAAAGATTCGCTCCTCGTGAGACTTTTCGATGGCATTAAGGATCTCCGCGACGAGGACAACGCCCGACGCTTCCTGTGCTTCAAGGTCCAAGAAGCCCTTCAATTCGCTCAATAGGGCGCTCTCGACATCCTTCAATGTTTGAGGCGTAACCGTATCGAGGCTCGCCATCCGCAAACAGACCTCTACCTGGATCTCAACAGGTAATTGGCTCAACACTTCGGCACTCTTCCCCGAATCGGTATAGGCCAAAATCAAGGCGATCGTCTGTGGGTGTTCCTTTCTAATCAAGTTGGCCAGAATCTTGGAATCAACCATCTCGAGTTCGAGCTTGGCTTGTTTGTCCATAACCAAGGCTTCCTGCAGAGCCTTGTTCGCTTCAGCGTCGAGATACTTCTCAGCCAAAGTATTCAAGAACGCGACGCCATTCGTCAGCAACAGCGGGTCGCCCTTGATGCAAAGGTCATAGAACTCTTCCAGTACCTCGTCACGCACATGGTCATCGAGTGCAGGGAGTTCATGCATACCGCGACTCAATAGGCGAATATCATCGGTATCAAGACGCTTGAAAATCTCACCCGCGAGCTCTTCACCGAGCATGAGGAGCACAAGCGCTGCTTTACTTTGTGACGATACGTTCATAACCTTGCCTCAGCTTATCCTGCCTTCTTATGCGGCGGATTCTTCCAACTCTTCCAACTCTTCGTGCATGTTGTGTTGTTTAGCTTCAGAACGCAACCAATGCGCTAAAACATCGGCAGCAGTCTGCGGATTCGCCTTACAGTAGGCGACCAATTTTTCAGAAATTGGCACCATCTCATATTCAGACTCATCGAATATCTCTTCACCGGGCAGCGCCGCATCCTCGGTTTTTGGTAACTGACCATCGAGTACCTCTGCGAGCTCTGGCTGCTCCGTCAGCGTTCTCACCATTGGGCGGAACACCAAGAAGACCAAGAGCAAGGCGACGACGAGTACAATGCCCATCCGCGTCCAAAACCGTACGGCCTCACGAAGCTCTGCTGCTCTTAGTTGAGCCTCGGCGAGTTTGGTATCTTCGTCCGTAAACTCGACGTTCTGAACAGTGATGACATCTTTACGGACATCCGTAGCATGGAAACCAACGGCCTGCTTTACGAGCTGCTCGATGGCCAACAACTCTTCCTTGGTGCGTGGTTCTGAGGTGGGCTGAGGTACAGCCTCGTCGCCATCCTTCCCTTCCTCAGCGGTCGGCGTCACAACCTTGTTCGCAACCAAAACTGCGATCGACAACCGCTTGATTTGAGCCGAGGGCCCTTTAACACGCTTGACCACCTTGTTGATCTCGTAATTCGTGATGACCTTCTCGCGGTTTGCGTTGCTGGCGTCCCCGACGCGTACAACACCTTGCGCCGTTTGCTGATTATTTGCCGCAGCGCCTGCTGCACCGCCCACTCGATTGCCGCCATTCTGTCGTATTTCGTTTAGAGATTCCTCACTCCGCACCACCTGACCATCGGGATTGTACAACTCTTCAGTTCGCTCTTCACGACTGAAGTCAAGGGTTGCCCGAACGCGTACCACCGCACGCCCTGACCCAACGATACGCTCCAGTACCTCGGTTGCCTTGGACTCAAGGGTGCGTTCGAGTGTCTGTTGGTATTCGAAGGTCGTACCGCCTTCAACCGAGTCGGGTGTTTTACGATTGAGTACCTTACCGCGCTGGTCGACCACCGTGACATTTTCTGGCTCCAAATCGGTCACAGCACCAGAAACCAAGTTAACGACACCTTTGACTTGGTAAGGTGTCAGCGTACTGCCGGGTTCGAGTTGGACGACAACCGACGCTGATGGTGGTCGCTGGTCCTCCACGAAGATGGTCTTCTTCGGTGTTGCCAAGTGGACTCTTGCCGCGGCCACTTCAGCCAAGCTACTCACAGAGCGAGCCAACTCCCCCTCCATCATTCGCTTTTTGGTCACATCGATGACGTCCGCTGGCATACCGAAAAACTTATTCTGGTCGATCAGCTCGTAACCCACGTTGGTACCGCTGGTCACACCGGTCGACGCGAGCTGCAATCTCAACTCATAGACTTGGTCGGATGGCACCATGACCGTCGTGCCACCGGCGCTCAGCTGATACTGTACGTTTCGAGTCTTTAGCTCTTCGGTCACCTTACCGGCTTGCTGCTCGTCAAGGTCCGAGTAAAGGGTTGCATATTCCCGGTCATTGGCGAACCAGACCGCGAGGGCAACGCCAAGTACGAGCGCGATCATAAGTGCGCTCACCGCCATCTTTTGAACATTGCTTAGCCGGTCGCTTATCTCGCGTAATCTTTCAATCACGCGTGCGATGGGGCTCTTTGGTAATTGGTCTTCCATGGTGTCCTACTTCCAGCTCGCCTAGAACTGCATCCGCATGATTTCTTGATACGCCTCTACTGCCTTATTGCGTACCTTGGTCGCTAAACGGAACGAGACATCTGCCCGGTCCAACGCGATCATCATCTCGTGAATATTGTGGCTTCGGCCGGTCGCCATAGCGGAAACCGCCTTGTCTGCCTCAATCTGTGCCGAGTTAACATCTTCAATCTGTGCTTCGAGAAACTCGGAGAACGATTTCTGAACGCCGCTTGGACCTTCCGTCTTCGCCATGTGGCCAAGGCGTACGCCTGGACGCGACTCTGTCTGGATGCTCAGGTTAGGCAACTGGCTTAAGCCCATTGGTCCAGCCATGATTAATCTCCAATCTCAAGCGCGCTTTGGGCCATCCCCTTGATGGCCTTTACCGCTGTTACGTTCGCATCGTAGCTTCGTTGACTGGTCAGCATATTGACCATCTCATCAATTGGATTGACGTTGGGCATTTCAACATAGCCTTCAGCGTTTGCATCCGGATGGTCCGGGTCAAACTGGAGGCGACCTGGCGTATCATCCTTATGGATGTACGAAATTTCGGCGCCGTGCGTCTTATCGTGAAGCGCATCACCAAAAACCTCATCGAATGACTCGGATAATGGGACGGCTGAAACGACAGCCGAGCGTTTCTTATACGCTCCCCCCTCGGCAGTACGTGTTGTTTCTACGTTCGCAAGGTTACTCGCCGTGACGTTCATTCGCGTTCTCTGAACGCTCAATCCAGTCGAAGCAATCTTAAGACCAGTGAAGAAGTCCATCAGCCACCCTCCTGAATCGCGTACTTAATGAGTGCCATGCGCTTGCTGTATACCTTGGTCGTCGCACGATACAGCAACTGGTTTTCGGCAAGCTTCGACATTTCATGGTCCATGTCGACCGAGTTGCCATCTTGATTAGGGAGTGAAAAGTAGTCGAACTCCACATCGCCCCGCGGTGCCATATCGGTCACACCCAGATGAGCGCCCTTGGTCTGCGCGATGTTCGGTGGATTCTTACCCGACAAGAAATCGCTCAACTGCTCATCAAACTTGAGTTCGACAGGTGTGTATCCTGGCGTATCAACGTTCGCGAGATTTGCAGCGATCATATTTCCACGCTCGAGGCGAAAATCGAGCGCATGTTCAAGCGTTGTTGAAAGCCGGTCAAATAGAAGCTTCATTGAGCCACTCCTTAGTCGACGTGGTTACGTAGACTTTGGAATGCTAGAACTATGCCAAACTCTGATGCACTTTATTTGAGGCTAAATGCGGGTGTTATTTCGAATGGTCGGCATCATAACGCCAACTTTTTCGAGAGCATGTGTCAGGGAATTGACTATTACTCGGAGCGAAGCGGCTGTCCACGCAGAGAAGGATCTGCTTTACGTTCAGGAGCGGCTGGTCGCCATCGTCGATGAAACGCGTTACTGACTCTGTGACAGAACGCGTTCAAGCTGATTCGTGCGCCAAGCAAGCATCTTTAGTTCCATGCCTGACAAACGCCCGAAAAGCCCGTCAGCATCCTCTCGGGCCACAACATCCCATTGACGCTTTGCTTTTTCCGGCATTGCAAGCTCAACAAAAGAGCGACCGACATAATACCTCGCTTCAAAGCGGTGTCCGTCTTCGGGGTACTCCTCAAGAAAACGGATGAGGTGGGCGAGCATTGTCCCCCACTCATTTGTTGCCATCCATATTTCACAAAGCCGCCAACGCGCTCGGCGACGTCGTGTGTCATTTCTCGCATATCCCAGCCGGTCGTGTTCGTTGATCAATGCTTCGAGAGCGCGTGTCGCCTTACTCGGTTTCTTCATCTCCAAGTAGAGGTCAGCAAGCGTCTCCATCAAACTCAGTCGCTGCTCGTTTTGGACAGGTCCATTCAGCGCATAAACAATAATCTTACGTGCTTTATCGAGTTCGCCAATCCACCAGTGATGCATCGCTTTTGAAAACCAATAATCGAAGTCATCAAACTTCTTCGGATAGCGGTCATCGAGATAAGTCAAAACCTCGCCAAGGCGAAACTTATCCCTGAGCTCGCGGAGAACGCTCGCCATGCTCAGATATAGTTTTGCCGCGGTATTAGGCTCACGTTCTACCACTCGGCCGCCAAGACCCTTTTGCAGGACAAGGCGGGCTTCTGAGAACATCGCTAGGTCACGGAGGGTCTTCGCAACCAATAAATGCACCTCGCCGCGCCGCGTATGCTTCTCGAAGCGGTCCATCTTTCCATAATACAGTTTGAGCACTTCAAATTTCTGGCCCGTCGCGAGCGCATCGAGCAACTTCAGAGTGAGTATTCTCTCAAAAAGAACAGGCGCAGCTTTGAGTACATACGCATTCGGTCGCTCCCGCCAAATGGTCGTCACATACCGATATGCGTCCTCAAGGGAGCCGTCTTCGAGAGCCTGCTGAATACTGAGGGTTGTAAGCTCTTCAAATACATAAGGCGTTGTGGGCGCTGCCGCTAGACTCCGTAAAATCCGACGGCGTTCCGATGCTTTTGATGTCAAACGAGCAAATCGAATAAACGCAAGGTCTTGGGCTTCTGTTTTCTCAAGTGCGAGGGCGAGCTTGCGAAACTCTTGCGCGGCGCGATCCGGCTCTTTGGTCGCGAGTAACTCGAGAAGACGAATCCTCGCCATCCAATCAGGGATCGACTTAATCGGCAACTGGATGAACCTCTCGTACCCTGCCTTCGCTTCATCGGCACGGTCAAACAAGCGACAAAGCTCCGCAGCTTGGAAGACCGCTGTCGAGTTCGCGTTCAGTAATTCTGGCCAACGTGACTTCACGTTGTCGAATAGGCCAATCGCCGTCACATAATTGCCCTCGTTGTAAGCGAGCTCACCTAATGCGACGAGCGCAGCCCCCACCGTCGGCTGATCACTCCGCAGCTCACGCAGCTGTCTGAGCACCTCCCGCGCTTTGACACTTTCCTTGAGTCGCATCAGCAACCGGGCTCGCGCGGCGAGAAGATACGATGCCGAGCGTGTCTTCTCATATTTTGCAGCCGCGTTTGCGAGTTGCATCTCAGAGCGATTGAAGTAACCAACAGCCTCGAGAGCTTGAGCATGTAGGAGCGCATACCTCGCTCCGTCAGCGCTCTGTGTAGCGGCAGATTCAGCTTTCTCCAGCGCTCGTAGAATCTTGGGCAGCTTCTCCGTATCTTTCGGGTCGAGTAAACCCATCCATAGTTCCGCTACGATCTTTTGTGCCATACGCCCTGCCGGCGTCGTCGGGCTTGACTCAATCACAGCTTCACACGCATCGATCGCCTCTAGTGTTCGGCGCTCTCGCCATAGTCGATAACATCCGTTGAGCATCTGGTTTTCAGGTGATGTTGGGCTCAACTCGTGCAAGTTCGGAGGCGGTAACTTTGCACCTAACTTGGTCGCCGGCACCGGGTAGGGCCTAAATGGGAACTGCTCTTCAACCGTCCCGAGTAAAACAAGCGGCACACCAAATTCGAGCACCCAACGGGTCGGGTACGGCAACACTTTACTCTGAAAGGCCAGCTCTTTCTTCTTGAGATTGAAGACTAACTGGAGGCGACGTCGTCCCTCAACCACTTCAATGCCGGCCATGTTTCCACCGCGAAGACCGATCATCAACTCTGGGAAACGCTCCGGTATCTTCGAGACATCACAGGTGACACGTTGCTTTATTTGGCGACAATTTGCTGTAAATTTGGGATCAACACGTAGCTCAATCCGCCGAAAATTGGTGAGCGGATCAAGCTTCTGACGTACCGTTGCTACGCGACCTTGGGCATGACACACAGCGGTCCAACTGCTCGCCGCCGCGCCAATGAACGCCAGCACTGCCAGCGAAAGATTTTGCACACGGCGATATTGGCCCTGGACCGCGGCCGTTCTCTTAAAATGGCTGGACTTAAGTATCCTCATTGGGACTCAACATCTCACGTTTTTTGAGCTTTTCAACTAAAGTTGTCCGGTTCATACGCAAAAGTGATGCCGCTTTGTTTTTATTCCAGCCTGTTCGGTCCAACGCCTGCCGAATAAGCCTTTCTTCTAGGCGATTGAGCGTCTCTCTTAAGTCACAGCCGTCTTCAGGCAAATCGAAGGGCATGTCAGAGGAACGTGTGCGGGGTGCCAAGATCTTGGCGGGTAAGTCATCGAGCTCAACGACCTCGTCATGGCAAAACACCGTCAAACGTTCCACCACGTTTTCAAGTTCGCGCACATTACCAGGCCAATTATAGCGAACGAGCTTTTCGAGTGCTTGATCAGAGATACCGTTGATCCCCCGATTACGCTGCTCTCGAAGGCGAGTATTAAAAAAACGAATCAGGTGTGGAATATCGCTGGATCGCTGTCGAAGCGCAGGGATATTCAGCTCAACCACATTGAGTCGATAATAAAGATCTTCTCGAAATGAACCGTTTTCTATCTCTTCTTCTAGGTCTTTATTAGTCGCTGCAACAACGCGTACATCGACGTCTACGGTTCGGCCACCCCCCACGGGCTCGATACAACGCTCTTGCAGTACGCGTAAAAGCTTCACTTGAAGCGTTGGACTCATCTCGCCGATTTCATCGAGAAATATCGTCCCACCGTTGGCGAGTTCGAAACGGCCCACACGATTTTGTGCAGCTCCAGTAAATGCGCCTTTCACATGGCCAAAAAGTTCGCTCTCGAGCAGGTTCTCCGGTATCGCACCGCAGTTTATAGGCACCATCGGTTTTTGCGCGCGTGGGCTCAGTTCGTGGAGCGCGCGGGCGATGAGTTCTTTCCCTGTACCGCTCTCCCCCAAGACGAGAACCGAGCTGTCGGTTGGCGCCACCTTGTCTACAAGCTTGAGGACTTTCTGTATCGTTGGATCCTGCCCAATTAATGGGCGCGACAGTTTGGCTGTATTCACGGTACACTCCAAAGTTGCGACATGAAGAACTACTATCGCACATAGTGTTCAAATGTAGGACAAATGTCAATTTATTGTCGGTTTAGGTTTTGATTCTATGAAATTTAGCAAATATCACGGTCTTGGAAACGACTTCATCATTGTCGATCGCCTAGAAATTGACGTTAGCACTGTAGTCGCTCTGTGCAACCGTCATCGTGGCATCGGCGCCGATGGGGTCCTCGCGGTAGCGACACACCCTGACGGACGTCACGAGATGGTTGTTTACAACGCAGATGGGTCTATCGCAGAGATGTGCGGCAACGGATTACGCTGCGCGGCCGCATATCTGAAACGCAACAAACAAGTCGACCAAGACACCGCGGTTATACGTACTGGCGCGGGCCCGTTGACTGTCCGTTACAAAGGAGACTTAGTCACAGCTTCACTCGGTCAAATTCATGACTGGGGCAATATCTCTATCGAAGTGAGCAAGCAGCTCATTTCAGGACGGTATCTGTCAGCCGGTAATCCACACTTCGTCATTTTCGATCAAGTCATCAAAGAGCAAAGACATACCCTCGCCCCCTTGATCGAAAAGCACTCATACTTTCAGGATGGAGCCAATGTCTCTTTCGCGACGGTTGAAAGTAATTCGGCCATCTCACTGATCGTTTGGGAGCGCGGCTGCGGATTTACTCAAGCGTGCGGCACCGGCGCAGGGGCCACGGCATCAGCGGGATGGCTTTCAGGCACAATTGATGACGCACCAGTGGTGGTCACGCTACCGGGTGGTGCGCTGACATTGTCGCGGCATTTGAATGAAGTCTTGATGACGGGTCCGGCTCAGCATGTCTTCGACGGCATTTGGCCAAACGCTCTCTAGGGGGGGTGCGTAGCGCAGTCAGCGCTACGCAGGATAGCGTAGGTCTGTGCGAATTAGCGCATGTCTGGGCTACGCTTGATAGCCTTCTTCAGCATCACAAGGCCACCCTTTGGACCGGGAATACCACCACGAACGAGCACGAGTCCATCTTCAGCTCGCACATCCATAACAGTCAGCTTCTGGACGGTGGTGCGTTTATTACCGAGCTGTCCAGGCATCTTCTTGTTTTTGAAAACACGAGCCGGCCAAGCGCACATACCGATCGAGCCACCGTGACGATAATACTCATGCACACCGTGGGTCGCCTTCGTACCGCGGAAGTTATGGCGCTTCATAACACCTGCAAAACCTCGACCTTTTGAGGTTCCGACAACATCTACCAATTCGCCAGGTGTAAACAGGTCGGCTGCACCCACCTCGTCACCAATCGATACGCCGTCGAGCTCTTCGGCACCCACGCGAAACTCCTTGACGTGCCGTTTAACTACGGGCCGACCGTCTTTAGATTCCACAAGGTCGTGCTTTTCAAACTGGCCGAGAACCGGTTTGCTCACAGTCTTTGCTCGACGTTCGCCGTAGCCGAGAACGAGGGCTGAGTAGCCATCACGCTCAGCTGTACGCTTACCGACGACGACGTTTCCCGTTGTCGCGACTACAGTGACAGCAATCTGGTTGCCATCTTCGTCAAAGATTGACGTCATCCCAAGTTTCTTACCAAGAACACCGTTCATATCAAAACCTCCTATTCGGTTTGTGTTTTCACGCTTGCTGCGAGCGAGAGGCCGCCATGGCGTCGCCAGCGTGGAGCGGGATAATGATCCATCGAGGATTATTTGTCAAGCATCTGTAGTCATCGACGAGAGACGCTCCGAACAGCCAATTGCGGACGACGCACCAGGGGTTGCAAGACATCGCTGTTCGCCCTTCAGGAATTTTCTCAAACAATTTTTGCAACACCGAATCAGCACAACCGAGAGGCTAGACGAAAACCAAAAATTTAGCAGACGACGAGCAAGGTCAGACAAGGCAGCCAAGCTCATCAGTTCTGCGCAAAGTCTGAAAGGACAATTCACGATGTTCAACCTTCCCAAACGGACAAACAGTCGGTCAGAGTACAATGGCCGCTTCCCTTTCGATGTGCTGTTCCTAATGATTGCGAGTGTTTTTTGTGCCGCCTGCTCAGCCGACGTAAGCCAAAACTCAACGCCAGAAACAAGGCCTATCGAATGCAACCCAGAGCGAGACAACTGCGACGGGCTAAGCAGGTTGAGGGATGCAAGCATGATTCACCTTGATGCAGGGCCTTCCAACGACCCGACGCCTGATAGCGACTCAAACGCCAATGGAGATGAAGCGAGAAATGGTCCAAGGGAAGCTCCTGCAGACCCCCTCCGGTCACCCTCCGAATCGATTGCTCGTATATCTATCGGTGAGCTATCCACCGAGCCAGTCATGACATCAGCGGGCCCACTCAACACGTCGACATTACAAAGCCCTAATGGATCGAAGGCTCGATACCTAAGAGATGAGATTCTTCTAGTCACAAGACCTGACGAT
Source organism: Bradymonadia bacterium (assembly GCA_049889275.1). Classification (GTDB taxonomy): domain Bacteria; phylum Myxococcota_A; class Bradymonadia; order UBA7976; family UBA1532; genus UBA1532. The sequence continues at coordinate 79,364 of JBMHDS010000085.1, forward strand.
AGCTTAGAGATTCTTGAGGAATACCAACTGACTCACCTTGAAACACTAAATTTGGGCAGAGATAAGGCGCTACACCGCCTTCACACCGGTCATAATCAGGGCGAACGGGATCTGCTCGAAGAAGATCTCGGCACACTGCTACAAGACCTACAAATCGACCAATTGCAGAGTTCTGACTGGTTAATTCTCGACACGCTGAGAACGGTACTAAGAATGCGTCGCGCCGGCCTAGATGCGGTCCTGCATCCCCTAATTAAGCCTCATTCCCTGGAGGAACCGATTCTAGAAAGCCCTACTGGTCCCGGTGGCTACGTACAAGATGCAGGGCAGTGGCAATACCTCGAAAACACCGACTTTGGGTACGGCGTCAAAAAATCTTGGGACTTATTGAACCATATTGAACATCGCCTTGAGCCAACACCGCCCCTTGTCGCTGTCGTTGATAGTGGATTCAACTTAAATGACGATCTTGAGGCAGTTGAGAGTGTTCATTTGCTCGGCGAACCCAGTGTTCGAGTACAGGAGGAAAGCCATGGAACTCAGATCGCCGGTGTAATCGGCGCAACTAAGAACAATCAGACGGGGGTCGTCGGAGTGGCCGCCGACCATTCAAGATTAGCTCTCTTCGATTACGGAACGCCCATACTGTTTCGAGCGCTGCAAGCGATCAGCCAGGCGGCGGACTCCGACGCAACGATTATAAATATGTCTTGGTCAAGCGCATGGCCTCTCTTCCAAAAGCAACATGGACCACAGGCTCTAAATGAGTGGTTTGCTGAGCTTGCAGATACAGCTCTACTCGTTGCGGCAAGCGGTAACGAAGGCATTGACCTCGATAGCGGCCCTAGCCAATTGCCTTGTGGCGCAAGTGCTGTGCTCTGTGTCGGCGGACTCGATTCTTTCAAGCAGCTGAGCCAGTACAGTAACTATGGAAGCGATGAGCATGCATCGGACGTTGATCTATATGCACCTTTTCAAGTTTTCGGATTTGCCCGGCCAAACGATGACCGGCCTTCAGCCGGCGAAGTGAGCGGCACGTCGATATCAGCAGCCTTCGTCTCGGGCATTGCTGCAATGGTCAAGCACGCTGGTCCACATTTGAGCCCCGCTGAGATCAAGGATATTCTAATAAGGCATTCGGACCGTTTAGCCGACCAGCCGACCATAAACATCGGCCACGCTTTCAAGAGCGTCCATTCTGTCGTCGGCGAGACAATTCCCCTTCTGTTTATTGATGAACTGGATGATGATCAGCAAAATCAAATCAGGCTCCACCAACCTTTCCAACTCAATGCATCAAGCTTGGATTTTGACTCAGAACAACCCGTTCGAATTGATTGGTATTCGAGTCTAGACGGTTTCTTGGGCTCCGGACATCACATCGAAGCGATTGTCCGTCAGTTTGGAGAACATGCCATCATCGCCGTAGCGACTGATGCTGATGAGATGATCGAGGCAAAACGCATGGACATCACTGTCAGCGACACACCTCCAAACATAGATATCCAGTTCCCGATCGGTGATGCTTTACTCTACTCAAACCGTGCATACACCTTCGAAGCAGTGGTTTCAGATCCAGACCGACCAGATGGCCACGTCTCCTGCCAATCCGTGCAATGGTCAATCCTAGACCCTCAAAGTTATCGCGTAGTCGGACATGGATGCGAAATTACAGTCAACGGACTCACGCCTGGTTTGAATGTTGTCAACGTACACGCAACGGATTCGACCGGGAGTGAGAGTTCGTTCGCGGTACGCTATCACGTACTGCAATGAGATAACCCTCATCACACCTCATTCTCGTAGCCAAATCGTGTATTATCCTGAGGGCACATTCAGATTTGCTATACATAATGAGTCCCGCTGGCGAACGGTTCATGTCCAGAATAGCGGGCTCGATGGCTACGAGGAGTACCCCCCATGATTCAACTCAGCAGGCTTGAAGGATTCTACTGGGTTGGCCGTGAAGGAGGATTCGCAGCGGCTGTTAGAGCGATGCCACATAAAATTTCACAACCAGCCGTCTATCAACAGGTCCGCAAACTTGAACTTGAAATGGAATGTAAGTTGTTCGAGCGAGTTGGTCACGGCCAGATGCGATTGACATCGCAAGGTCAGCGTCTGTATGACCATGTGGCGCCTTTTTACGAGAATCTGTCCTGTATAGTCCGAGCCGTTCAGGCAAATGAGTTCGGTGGACGCCTACGTATCGTCGCTGCCAATCGGCTCATTACGACACTGATGCCAACTTGGCTCAAAAGTACCCAAGCGAGTCTACCTAGCCTACAAGTCGAATTGACTTCCTCTAATAGCCCGTCCCATGAACTCCTGACATCCGGCGATGCGGACATCGTAATCGACCATTTCGAAATGCCAAATCAGCCCGGTTTCGGCCAATTCAAAATCGGCCAGGCTGCAGGCTTTGTTGCCGTTTCCAACAATTTGGCATTACGCATGGATCAGAAACTTGACCTAAGGCAACTCCAACGCGAAAAGTTCATTGGATATCATCCAACACTCAGCTACGCAAAAAGGCAGCGCGAGGCTGCTAAAGCATTGGGACTCGACATAAAGACAAACGTTTACGTTGAAAGCGTGGACTCGATTCTCGGTCTCGTAAGAGCTGGTCTGGGTTATTCTTTAATTGCTCTTCCAGAAGGAGACGAGAGCATCACCCAGCAAGCCGGTGTCACTCTATTCAAGCCACCGCTAGCGGCCCAACTGATCGACTTCGAGATTCATGCCGTCTACCGCGAAACGCCATTCGTCAACCCACTTGTGAAACCTTTCCTTGAGATCGGGGCAAAAATGTTGCTCCGCTGAGTAAACCTGAGAGACAGCACCGCTGCCCAATCCACTCTGAAGCTCGTCACATTGCTGCTCAGGAATAACGCTTTCGCTCGAACCGCCTCATAGTTCGATGAATAGATATCAACCCAGCACATGCCCGACTCCCCCGGTGAAGCTTTTTCCTGGCAAAATCGACGGCATCAAGCGCTGCAAACATCGGCATGGAGCGACCTCCAGCAGAGGCCTTACGTCTCGCCCCAGTAAGAAAACTCATACAGCTGAGGTCAGTTGAGGCAACAGCGATTACGCGGACTCGGCTGGGCGTGACCAATGCAACGAGGGGTATCTATAACTCATGTCTGCGCCGCGTTTGATGGAGGCGTTTTTGGAGTCACTTGTGGCTGGAACAGCCTACATTCGAAATGGCAGGTTTAAGGTCTGACTTGGATTGCTAAAGCGTGGGAATCGAAATCCAGACTTGATTTTTGAGATAACACAGCGCCCCGTCGCCGTCCCCTGAAAGTTGGGGGACGTCACCGAGGCAGATGAAACGCGGCCGGTCGCACCTTTAACGGTAATCCTGGTCTTAAGCACCCCACGTAGATCTGGATCATTAGAGCGACATCTCAAGATGTTGCCAGTCTGAGACCGTACGACGCTGAGTACCTGTGTTCGATTTAATTTAGCTGGCAAAAGGGGATCCGCCGAAGCAGGCGCCGCGGGTGCAGGAGACCGGCCACCGCTACGTCGTTTTGGTTTGGAACCACCACCACTGAGCGCACCAAGCAGCTCATCAACTTCACTGCCTCCACTCGACTTGGGCTTTGGCTTCGGCTTTGGCTTTGGCGGTTCTGGCCTCGCCTTCGGAGGTGCCGGCGCCGGACGGACACTCGCAACCGGACTTGGCTTTGCTTTGCGTACCTTTTTGGTCGATGTTCGTTTTTTGCGCCGCGACAGTTCCTCCGACCTACGCTTTGCACTGGCAATTTTCTTCTGAGGACCTTTCTCAACCTTTTTGACGACTGCTGCAACCTCTTCATTCGGTGCTTGAGCCGCTTTGGTATTTGTCTCCGCCTTCTCAGTCTTTGCACTGCCTACTGTATTTTCGGTATTCTTCTCATCTTGCTTCTTTGTCTCCGACAATGCCGAAGCCGGTTGCGGTGCTGCAGCTTTAGCAACCTTATCTGACGCGGCTACGTTGCCGAGCGTTGTACGTTTCGGGGTTTTATCTGCATCGGCAGTCGGCGCTTTCGCGACAGCATCGACATTCTTCTGCCCACCGCTGTCTTTGGTTGCAAAATAAACAGCGGTCGCCACAGCACCAGCCAGAACGAGGAAGCCAGCCACTAAGCCGACGATCAAAGGCGTGTTGCTGCGTCGACGGGTAACAAACGGAGTCACCTGCTGCGGAGCCCCGAGAGCCTCAACACCGGCCACCCCCGCATCGCCGCCAAAGACAGAATCAACCGAACCTGACTCTCCACCCACATTCAACATCGATAGGTCGATTAAACCCGAACCTTCTGCACCACCCGTGTTCGTCACTGCGGGCCTCTGTGCAGCCGCATCGAGTGCGTCCAAACTGAAGAGAACCGAATTTTCGTTCCGCTGATCTTTCAATGCCGACGGGTCGTCGACTCTGGGTGTGCTTTGTTGAGCATCGACATTCGCAAAGAGCCCATCCGCTGCGGCATCAGGCCCCGACATGAGGACATCCTCCTCCTCCGGGGGCTGTTGTACACCCTGCACTGCAGCCGGAGCCGGCTCAAGATCGCCCTGCGGTTGGCTGAATGGGTTTTCAACTTGGCGCTCGTTCTTTGCAAACAAGTGACTAAAGGCTGGAAGACCCGACATTTTCTGCCAGTCATCCATCCCGTCACACCAAACGAAGGCTTCGTCATCAACTTCACCGCGCCCCAAATATCCCGCGATATCTTCAACGGTCATCGGCCCAAGCTGTTCACGATTAACAACAATGTGCCAAACATTTTGGGCACTTTCTGAGGAAACAGCACCGTCTTCGCGCCGTGTGCCCTCCACATTGGAGAGGGCATCAAGAGCGACAGTCTTTTCTTCTGGCTCCGCATCGGTGCGCACCACGATTGCATTGTCGCAGCGCTTACAGCGGATCTTGAAAACCTTGTGCCGCACTTTGTCATCAGCCACCTGATATTTGGCACCACACTGGTCGCACTTGATTTTCATCTAAGTGATCTCCTCAAGGTTCGATGTACGGATTGGGTAAAGTACAATTGCCCAGGCGAATTATAGGAACAGGCTTGCCTCAGTGACAAGTGTTGTTTCTTCTAATTTAACTCACATACTCGCGGTTAGCCACGCCTACCCCAAGTTAGGCAATCTTGGTGAGTTGCCGGTACCCTCTCAACCTTGTACTCAAGGCATTGGCAACAAGACTGTAGCAGCACGTCTTTTATCGAAGAGCGGCGTCCTTAGCGGTCGCCTTGAGCTTGGGCAGAAAGTCCTTCTTCAAACTCAATAGCCGCTCGAATTTCACTTTTTGGCGAGTGTCGGTGTAGAGCATTTGAGGCTTCTTGTACTCACCATCGATGAGGAGGTCGTCAAAATTGTAGAACTTAGTTTTGACGTTTTCATCTTGAGCTACAGCGCTCACGGGCGCAGTGATGAGAAAAACGACTCCAAGTAACATAATTAATTTTTTCATCATGAATCCCCTACTTTTAGGATTTTCAGTTTCAAACACAAACACTGTGCCTGAGACCTGGACAGTTCTACGCCCTTTTAGTTCTCGAAGGAGAACTTAAAACTATGACTCAGCGCCAGCCTCGGGCTTTTCACCCTCTTCAGTTGAGGCCGGTGCATCGGTCTTCTCCGCAGGTGCGGCAGCGTCGTTATTCGGCTCTGCCGGCGCCGCCTCGTCATTCGACGCGGGCTGTGCTGCGTTCGGATCGGCTGCACCTCCCTGCTCCGGCTGCAGCTTGAGCTTCTCAGCCTGCTCTAAGAACATAATCGTCTGACGGATTTTTGCTTCCTTCGGAGGGTTCACAATCGAGACATACTTTTTGTAATACTCGAGTGCCTTATTGGGCTTATTGAGTTGCTGCTCGAATATCTTACCAACGCGCAGAATCGCCTCGCCATTCGCTTTCCCTTCATCCATGGCAAGTGTCTCTTGATACAGAGCCATCGCCTTATCGTATTCACCCACGCCATAAAGCGAATTGGCTTCACCAATCATCGCCTGGTAGTGCTTCGGAAAGCGCTTCCGAACAGCCTGAAATTGTTCGAGAGCCCGTTTGTAGTCCAAGTAATCGAGGAAAACGGAACCGATATTTAAGCGCGCTTCATCCATTGTTGGATCAAGATTAATCGCCTTTTCGAACGCAATAACGGCATTCGGAAGGGTGTCAGCGTTACGGTCTTTGATCGACATCGCGTAATAGGTCAACCCCAGATTATTTTGAGCCCGGGGGTTTTCCTTATCGTAGCCCAACGCCTTCTTGAACATTAGCAGCGCCAAAGGCAACTTCTGCTGACGGAGGTAGATGAGACCGAGATTGATGATCGCAGGTACATTCTTAGGCTGTACGGCCAGAACATCCTTTACGAAGTCGAGTGAGACATCAAGTTCGCCAGTCTTGAGATAGGCTGCGGCGAGGTTGTTCTGCGCTTTGAGATTTTTCCCGCCCGAAGCTTTCAGAATGTCTTTAAACTTCTCGATGGCTTCGCTCACTTTCCCGCTCAGCATCAACGCTCTACCCAGAGCCAGTTGGACTCCCTCATCGATAACCCGACGAGCGATCAGTTCTTGGTATGTATCCGCTGCATCTTCGTATCGCCCGAGCTTTTCATAGGCGATCGCCAGGTTCATCTGAGCTAAAATATAGTCACCGTGCAGCGCGAGAGCCTGTTTGAAAGCGTCGACGGCCTTATTGTACTGGGCCGGCTTTGCTTGCATGGCCTTCACACCTGCTTCAAACTGATCGATCGCCGGTGTAGGTACACCGGGTGCCCGCGGGTCCTCGAGCGGCTTTTCAACAACCTTCTTCACCGGCTTAGGTGCACCGCCACAGGCGATGCAAAGGCTACACACCAGTGCGCTTGAAACATGTCTAGCTGTGACGAAAAATCTCATTTGGCTTCTCCTGCACCAGCGGCGGGCGCCGTACTCTCGCCTGGGTTACCTACACCTGCTGCTCCAGGGGTACCGGGCTGCACAGGCTTTGGCTTGGGTGGCGGCGACTGCTTCAGTTTGGCCCCTGGCTTAGACTCAAAGGCTGTAGAAAAGGTTGCCGGTACAGTCCACTCACTGTTGACTGTTGCATCAGCAATAACTGGATACAACTCCGGCGCCTTTGACGCGAGGAGTGCGGCCGCCTTTCGTGACCATTCATTATAGACTTGGTTCTCGTGGGCGAGCTTAAGTGCGTTCTTCATAGCACCGATGGACTTCTCTTCCAGCGGCGACGCCGTGTCTTCCAACATGGCACGGTACGTGAATTCTTCGTCCTCACTTAAACCTTCAGGCATCGGCAAATCGAACAAACTCTTCGAGTAAAGAAAGTACGACTCGCCAATACGATACAAGGCACCTGCGGACACATGCCATGCCTTGTACTTGGTCACCTCAAAGAAGAGCTTTTCGCATTCACCCAATAGTTTTGCCTTTGCGACGAGAGCCTTCTTTAGTTTCGACTGAGGGAACTCAAGCTTAATGGCTTCGAAATCGTCGTATTTGTACTCAGCTTGCAGAAACATAACTTTTGCCATTGCCTGCCGTACTTTCGGGTCCTGTTTTCCCTTGTCGTCCAACTTTTCGTACGCTTTTTGCGCCTTCTTCAACTCTGCTGTAGCGCGGGGCCTAATCCGCTTGCCACCTGCCTGTTGGATGATCAACGCCTTCTTCAAATAGATGCCCGGCACCATTTCTGCCTTTGTTTTGGCATATGCTTTCAAATATCGGTTGTAGCTCTTCGTCGCTGCATCCCATTTCTTCTGCTGGACCTGAATACGTGCAATTTCAAGAATGAGTTCGGGTGTCGTCTCATTCTTCGCGAACTTCTTCGTATACGTCTCGAAGATGTCGATGGCCTGATCATACTGCTCTAGCGCTGCGCGAATTGAGCCCGCGTTGTAGAGCGCATCCGCCATTTGTGGAACGTCTGGGAAAGACGCCATCTTCTCAAAGTACTTGGCTGCAGTCTCAAAGTCTGTCTGACTTTCATACAAAAGACCGAGCACCCAGTGTGATTCGGTTGCTTGCGCTGTCTTTGAGTAGTCGCGAATCACCTTTTCGTACAAATCGATAGCCTGCTTGGTGCGCTCGGCTTGCTCCGTAATCGCGGCAGCATTGAAGAGTGCGATCGCGGCCTTCTCATGCTTTGGGAACTCTCCGACGAAGCGAAGCATTTCTTTAGCCGCTTTGTCCTTCTCTCCCTTTGCATTGAGTTCGGTTGCGTATTCGTTAATCGAGATTGCAATGACACCGAGGAGCTTCTTCTTACTCAAGACTTTGAAGTTCTTGCGTTTGAGCATATAGCGGCCCCAAGACTCCATCTGGTCCCACCTTCGAAGACGATAATTCGCATCGAAGAGCTTGGCTGCCGCGTGCCCGGCAAACTTGTGTTTGGCATGATATTTCATCAAGACTTCAAGCTCTTTAACACCCTTCGCGTAGTGACCGTTATCGATCCAAATCTCAGCGGCGAGGAATGAGACCTCAGGCACTCGGTTGTCCTTAGGAAATGTGTCTACATAGTATCCGCAGGCATCGAGAAAGTCGGTCTGCAGAGCCTGCAGCTCTTTCTTTGGAATTGGCTTGAAGTCGTCGCCATCATCCGTCTTTACGTAGGTGACACTCGCCTTTTGAATACGGCTACGTTTCTTACCCTTCTTGCCGGTCTTTTCCGTGCCCTTGATCAGGCCTGCGTCAACCATCTTTTCTTGTTTTGCCAAAATGACGGCATACGCCGATTCTTTAGAATACTTACCCTTGGGATCGATCTCGACGACGCGGCGGTAATGCTTTGCGGCGTCATCCCATTTCTTCATTTGGAAGTAATAAATTTCTGCTAAGAAGAACTCATACTCGTAAATGAACTTAGACTTTGGAAAGAGCTCGATGTACTGCTCGTAGTAAACCACAGCCTTGTCGTAGAAGACTTTGGCCTCGTCGAACTTCTTCTTCTCCTCGGCTGTTTGAGCCTTCTTGTGGAAACGCGTGATCAGCCAGTCAATTTCCTCTTCCCGGTACTGGTTGGCGCGCACCCGCGGCTCTTCAAACTGACTGTTGATAGAATACCACTTACGTTTCGGATCGAGGAACTTGACGAAGCGATTGATGGTTTCCTCAGCCTTTTCCATCTTCTCTTGTTTCTTGTAGGACTTGGTTATGTAATCCGCATATTCGGGTATTTTCTTACCCTCTTTGTCTGTACCAATTAGGTACTCGTAGACATCGACTTCCTCTTGGCTCTTGTCCTGTTTGTTGTAATTTCGCGCGATAGACTCGAGCTTCCCAACCGCGAGTTTGTTCCCACCCTGTGCGAAGAAATATTCCTGCGCTTTCCGCCAGCCGTTTGGAATCTCCGCATAGGCTAAAGTCAACGCAGAGTATGCTTGATTCTTGAAATAGATCTTTCTCGAATCTTTACCCTTTGAGAGCGCTACGACCTTCTGAAAGGCAGCGATACTGTCGTTGTAAGCCTGTAAATTGTAGTGGACATAGCCGAGTTTATAGAGCGCCACTGGGTACTGTGAACTCTTGGTGTCTTTGAGCACCTCTTCATACTGGGCTTTGGCCAGCGTCAAAAGGTCCTCATCGAAGTAGAATTCAGCGACAGCTAGATGTGCGGCGGTCTTATACTTAGACTTTGGATGAGCCAGGAACATCTTTCTCATATAAGATGCGCCCTGTCGTTTTTTGCCTGAATCGATCAAGCCCTTGCCAAGGTAGTACATAACCTGGTCGATACGACGATAGTTTGGGAACTCTTTGAGGAGCTGCTGATATTCACGCAGTGCCTTACTGTAATCGGCTTCGGGCTCCTTTGGCTTCTTCTTCAGTGTGCCATTCAGGAAGGCTTCGTACCGCTTATCAAAGTCAGCGCGCTGCAAGGCATACCGATACTTCGCCTCGTCCCACTCTTTCTCAGCGATGCGAAACAGTAAGTCCGGCTTATTGCGATAGAGCGGATTCTTGTCGAGAATCGCACGCATTTTCTTTATCTGGCGCTGCCTGACCTTGGAGAGACGCTTCTCCATGCCGGTGACCAGCTTCTCGACCTCGGCGTTTTCTGGCCGATACGTTTCAGACCCTGAATCGGGTTTGACCACCTGCTTTGCTTTGACGCCGGTTTCTAACCCGTCACCCCCAGCAGACTTTCGCTTCTGCGCAATCGCCGGTCCTGCGAAAACCAGCGCAATGATGATTGCAGCTCGAGTCGTTCGAATCATTTCTTACACACTTCCTTGATGTTACTTCGGTAACTGTTGACCTCGTCTGCCCAGAACTCACCTTCGAATGGCCAGGTTACGTACAAATCACCGACAAAGATCGACGCTGTCGCTTCATCGCTCGCGCTTTGCTGCAGGTCGTTCTTTCCTTGATAGGTCTCGGCAATCTTCTTTTCCAGCTCTTCAGAGGCCGTGTCATCAATTTCGATCTCAATCTCGGTTTTCTTGGTTTCGAGTTCTTCGAGTTCGTTGCTCAATCCTTGCAGGATTTGATTAATCTTGAGACCCAGAGCGATGGCACCATTCTTTTTCTGCTCGCGCACGGTCTCTAATAGACGCGTTGTCAAATCATCACCGAAGGTAGCCTGAGCTTTCTCGATTCGTGCCACTTCTCGGCGAAACTGAGTCACTGAGGTATAACCGTCGTAGAACTCGGTATTTGAAATCACTGCATTACGAAGCTGAGCCGGTAGATTGACCTTGCCTTTGCTGAGCTGCTTGAGGACGAACGCCTGATACAAAGGTTCAGGGTCGGCATAAGTCTCCATAAACTTCGTCAACGGTTCTTTAAGCGCTAGGTAGCGAGTTTCGATCCGTTTAACGGCGCGTCGGGCATGATCGAAGTGACAATTGTTCATAAACACAGTCGCTTCCAACAAGTGAATATCGGGCAGAAATTCCCGTTCCCAGTCCGGACCTTCCAGCGTATGGAAGATACCCAAGCCGCGACGTGGGTCATTTTTCAAAAAGTAAGACCAACCGGACTCCGTGAGCGCGTTCACATAGCTCGTCGAGTCGTATGGGATCTTCCGGTAATAGAAAATGGCAACGTCATATGCTTCAAGTGTGTACGCGATCCGCGCCAGCGCCAAGTAAGCTAAATGGGCAATACGTGATTCCCCCTTGGTCAGTGCTGTCGCGACCGCACGCTGGAAAAACGGGGGTACGACCGCAAGGCGACTGAAAGAACTTGGATCATCCTTGTTGTATTCGGCCTCAGCGACGCCAATTAGGCCCCGCAGGTATTGTGCCTCAGAATAATCGCTTGCCTTCTCGCTTACCTTCTCGAGATATGTTTTAGCCTCGTCATTACGGTTGTAGTCGAAGAAAAACTTCCCGAGGAAGTAGTGAAAGGAATCCTGAAAATCCTGTTTCTTGTCACCGACATATAACTTAGTGAGGGCCTCGAGCGTCACCGGATTGTATGCCACTTTCTTTGAGCATTCCCGTAGGCCATTGAAGGCATCTACGAACGTCGGACTTTCGGCACCAGCGGAGAGTACGTCGTGAAAGCGTGCTGCCGCATTTCCGTACAACTTAAGCCCGTAGAGCGCCTTCGCCATCCCAAGTTTCGCATCCCAGGTGGATGCCTTCGCCGGGTCGGCTTTCTTTAAGAACGCATCAAATTGAGTCGCGGCGACAGCATACTGCTTATCGTCTAGAGCCTCGCGAGCCGACTTGAGTGCTGCTGCGACGCGGCGTTTCTCTTCGGCAATCATGCGTTTACGTTCGCGATCAGCAGCCCGGCGCGCGGCGTCTCTGATTCGTGCTTCTTCTTTGATCCGAGCTTCCTCAGCATCTTCTTGGGCCTGGAGAGTCTGCAACTCATCCGGCTCTCCAGCCGGCGCGGGCGCAGGCTCTGGTGCGGGCGCACCGCTCGAACCGGTCGACGACATCGCGTCGATGACACTTTGGGCGACACCAGCTTTTTTGAGCTTCTTTACGTCAGATACCGACAGGCTAAACTTGGCACCGGTGCTTTGAATCGTCTGCTTTATGAGAGCGGCAGGCAGACCAGCTTTGTGCATCCCGATGACCTGATCAACAGTCATTTCCGCGGCGACTGCATTGGTCGCAGATACCCCAAGAACGAGGCCAACAACCAATAGACCGCGAATCAGTCCCTTAAGACTGAAGCAATTAAAGTTTCGTTTCGACACGCCCGGCCTCCTTAAATCGTGAAGCCGAGGCCGAGAGTCAACTCAACAGGAATCGAGACTCCGCCTCCGAACTTTTGGAAGAAGTACTGCCGGTACTCCGTACGAATATTGATCATGTCAGTGAGAAACCAACGAAAACCGAAGATGGTGTTACCGCTTGCTTTGGTCTTGTCGTTTCCATTTGGATTGTCTGCCGGAATTTCATGCGTCTGGAAGAAGCCGAAGCCCATACCCACGTATGTTTCAAAGTGGCTCAGCTTCAGTCCGAGAAGGCTGATCTTACCGTAGATTGGCGCCCACAGAATGTTGACGTTGAAATAACGTCGAATGTATTCCTGGATGTCGGCGCGCTTGAGATCGATGCCGACTTCGTCAGACGTCAGGAACTCGGTCAACGCTGTCGGCGAATCAATGGCATGTGCAAATGACCCTTCGACCGTGAAGGCCTCTGAGAAGTGGTAAGAAAGCCTGAGTCCAACGGGGTAATAGATGATGAAGTCATCATTGGGGATAATACCACTAAAGGCAGCAGCCTCCAGGCGACCATCCTTTGCGAATAGGCGACGCTGAACGACCTGAACTTCGCGGCGGCGACCCCAAATTTGCGCCAAGTCTTTCTCGAGGGCCTTCTCGGCCTCTGATGCAGTCGAATCATCGATTGCGGATGCCTCAGCTGAGCCAGCCTCAGGCGCCTCAATACCGTCAGCGGCTGGCGCCGCGTCTTGGGCAGCTGCGCTGCTCACGAATCCAGCGACTGCCATCGCCAAACAAAGTAGGAAACGAATCATTCCGAACTTATTCACAGTGTGCTCTCAATCTCACTGGGTCCCGATATTTCCCCAGATGTCGTTAGGTTAGATTTCTATAGTTATTAGGGCTTGACCATCCAAACGCGGGTGTCGCCGCTGGTATTACCAGCTTCGACATTACGTTGGAGGGCGCGCGTCCGTTGCTTTCCACCGAGGCTTACCGTGAGCGATGTGCTCATGAGATAACCACCAGAATCGAATTGTTCGTAAGACAGGCTCGTGTCTGTAACCAGCCGCCAAACGCCCTCGATCCGGTTCAAAACGCTGGACTGCAGATCACTATTGTCTAGAAACTCGCTCGCGTTCTCTAAAAAGATGTACTCGCCGCCCGTTTCGCACGCGAGGCGCTGAAACTCTTGCGAACGACCCGATGGTTCAATGAAAAACCGGCTGGTTCGCGGGGCACTGAGATGGACGAAGATGATGGGCACGGACTGGCCCGCGATACCCGTCTTGTAAATTGGACCGGCACCATTCTCACCGAAAAGTTCGCCCGACGGGTCACCATCTTCTGTACCGTCACTGAAGACGACGACCACTGGATTCAGCGGTTTGCTGGTCCGTGAAGGGTCTACGTTTGGACGGATGATCGCATCCATGGCCCTCTTGAGTGTTTCGTTTAGTGGCGTCAAGCCCTGCTCGTTGAACTGAAGCGAACGTAGACCGCATTTGACAGGGTCCCGATTTTTGGTGGGGTCGGAACATACGCGCTCGGGCATCCCGCAGGCTTCGGCGACTTCACACTGTGCGATATTGCCACCACGGTCATTCATCTTCACAAGTGAAACCCAGTAATCGTTGGGGAGCCCACCGACAAACTGGTCGAAGAACGAAATCCGCTCGTCCCGATAATCACTTCGAAGTTCATTTGCAGGACGGCCCGTCTGAGGATCAAGTCCGGATAGCGAGCCTGAGTGGTCCATCACCAAGACGACAAGTTTTTCCTGGTCTTTTCGCGACTCCGAACCCGGATAGGCAAACTCGAGATTAACAGGCGCAAAAGTGATGCCCGTCTTCGTCGCCGAGCCATCGTCGCTGACAACGACTGCTGGATCGTTGATCATCGTGCCTTCGTCTTGCGGTGCTTTGTTAAAACTGAAGTTCTGGATCGAGAGGAGTTCCCCGAGACGACCGATCTCCCGGGCGACCCGACTGTCCGGCACAAGAGCAGACCGACCGTCGAGCAACATCACCGATAATCCAACCTGTGAGAGGTCCTCGTTTATAGGACAGATACCCGGAACGAGCAGCTTCGTAAACGTCGGCTGCGTCGGGTCAAGACCGACTGTTGAATCACAGGCGGTTGCCAAGAGGCTGAGTGCAGCAACACCCGCCAACAACCTATTGCGTATAGTCATGAGAGAATCTTCTCCGTAATCGACTGGGGGTTAATCGCCCCGAATTTTGTCAAATTTAGCACCGCAGGGCTATCAGAGGTCTGTCCAAGTGTCAACGCTCAGCCACGTGAATCGGAGCCCGATCGATATTTATGGCTCGGACCATTTGACACCAAGTGGGCGAGGCGCATAATGTTGACTCGACGTACCTCGAAGCTGTGAAATTAAACCGGTTTCAAGTGGGCCAGCCGTAGTGAAGAAAGTTGCACTGCCAGCTGATGCCTTGATTGACCAGTATTTACAGTACCTTAGGTACAGAAAAAATATCGCGACGCGTACGGCGTGTATTTCGGGTGTTCAAAGGGAAACATACATGACGAAACTCAACCCAGTTCGAACGGTTTATTCATCAATGGCATCGGCGCTGATGGCTGTTGCGCTACTCAGCCTGGGTCAATTTGGCTGCGATGATAAAATTCGGGCAGCAGATACAGCAGAGATCGATACCCGTGGAATTTTCCAATTCGGCAAATTGCAACGGGATGCGAGCGCGGACCGTACCGTCGAGATCTTGAGCGTAGGTGCCGGCGCATTACAAATCAGCAGCTTCAGATTTGAATTTGACGACGCCAACCAGCAGTTCAGGGACGACTTCACGCTTTATTTCAAGACCGGGCGTGATGAGCCGGCGAATCTTCTGATCGACGCCGATGACAATGTCCGCACATCTTTGCCGATGGCGATTGAACCAGAGCAGTCGATTTTTCTCGTGCTCAATTACGTGGCGCGCACAGAGGGAACGCCCTCCGGACAGGTTGTACTGCGGACCAACGACAGCGACGAGGGTACTGTCGCGATCCCGATCACCATTAGTGAAGGCTCGCCTGAGATTATTGTAACACCAGGCTCCTACGACTACGGCCGTGTCGCCGCCGGTCAGTCGGCGGAGCACGAGTTTATCGTGACCAATCAGGGACAGCTGCCGCTCGACATCGAAGAGATTTTGCTGAATGGTCAGCAAGCTTTTATCCCGCTTGTTCAGGACGGAGATACGCTGAAAGACCCTCGTCGGATTGACCGAGACATCTTGCAAACACTGCAACCAGGCGAGGACATGACCGTAACCGTTCGCTATGAGCCGCAGATCGAAGGACCCGCGGCAGCGGAGCTGAGCATCCTCAGCAATGACCCACGGAACGGCGAGGTCAATGTATCGCTGACCGCAAACGGCGCGACACCCTGCCTCAACGTGGTCCCCGGCGCACTCGAATTTCGCACCAGCCTGGTCACTCGGACG
This sequence comes from Bradymonadia bacterium, assembly GCA_049889275.1. GTDB lineage: Bacteria > Myxococcota_A > Bradymonadia > UBA7976 > UBA1532 > UBA1532. The sequence goes on from JBMHDS010000085.1 coordinate 94,971, forward strand.
GACTCTCGGCCACTCACCCTCGAGAGTTGCGGTGGCGCCTCAGTGACGATCGGACGCCTCTACCTAGCCGAGGGCAGCGATCCAGCCTTCGAGTTGGTTGAACCCGACGGTGTTCAATTCCCGATTCAGCTGCCGGCGTTTACCCAGGATGACCAAAACAATGGACTCGCCGCGCCAAGCCAACCCATCGAAGTTGAATTTACACCGCTCCAAGAGCGAATTCACAACGGCACTCTCATCGTCGAAAGCACAGACCCGACGGGCGAAGCGATCAATCCTGGGTGTACAGGAGACGAAGGTGACCCATGCTGGTACCGCTCTGAGGTGAGCTTGCTGGGACGTGGCGTCCTGAACGCCTGTCCACAGGCGCTCGCGACCCAGGATGAATTTAACGTGGTGCCGCTCGACGTGGTGGTGCTCGACGGTAGCCCATCTATCGACCAAGACGGCCGACCAGATCCCCGACCCGTACGCTACGAGTGGGTGATCACCAGCCGTCCAGAAGGTTCGACCTCACAGCCACGTGAATCGTTCTTTGACCCTGCTCAACCTGCCAATGATGGACCTGAGGATGATGAGACAACGCCGAGAGCGGTCTTCTTCGTAGATATCGCTGGAACCTATACGGCCGAATTACGGGTTACCGATGACCGCGGGCTGGACTCCATCGCATGCGAGAATCCAGCTGTAGTCACCATCGTGGCTCAGCCGGAGGAAGCGATTCATGTGCAACTTGTCTGGCGTACCCCGCTCGATGAGGACGAGACCAATCAAGAAGGCTCTGACCTCGACCTACACCTTCTTCATCCAAGCGCGGAAAATTGGGGTAACCGGCAGGTCGTGGATGCCTACGACTGCTACTATCTGAACCCAACACCGGACTGGGGGCAACTCGAAAACTCTGACGATGACCCATCGCTTGATATCGATGATATCAATGGGGCGGGACCAGAGAATATCAGCCTGAACAATCCGCAGGACACCACTCTCCTCGGCGCCCCATACCTCGTCGGTGTGTACTACTACAGCAGTCACGGACGGCAGACGGGTTTTGATTTTGGGCCGAGCTTCGCGCGCGTTCGAATTTACATCCGCGGGGACCTCGCCTGGGAATACGAGGGCAGTGAAGGTGACGAACAGCCGGGTGAAAAAGAAATGCAGGCGGAAGACCACTTTTGGTACGTAGCCCAAATCTTTTGGCCGTCGGGCGAAGTCGTCGTACGGGATCTCTACAGCGAGAGTGCCCCCTAGGTAACCGATGTTGCCTTACGAGACATCTTCCCACAGATGACTGAACTGACCCCGCGCCGTTCGGCGACCGGGGTCTTTTTTTGAGATATCATTGTCAAGCGGAGCGTCAGGAACATGGTCGGTACACGGACTTCTTACCTAATCGTCGCGTGCGTACTTTTTTCGGCACTGGGATGCGGTGAGCGTAAGCAAACAAGGACTCCCCTCTTCTCGGCGGATCCAGCAGAGTTCACATTTCCAAAGCTGGGTATCGGCCAGCCTCTAGACCGGGTGATTACGATTACCAATCGTGGGTCAGGGGTTCTCATCATTAGCGATGTTGCATTAGAAGACGAGTCAACGGCGGCTGAATTTACTTTTGGTCAGCTCGTTGACGGGGAGCTCATAGACGTCCCTGATGTCCTTGAGATCGATTCGGAATCTTCCATCCTATTCCAAGTCACCTACAATCCATCCGACGAATTGATCGACACAGGCCGAGTGACGCTCACAACAAATGACCCTGAAGCCCTCAATGTCACGTTGCCGATTTCCGTAGGTGGGCAGGCAGGTGAAATTTCGGTCACGCCGCGAACACTCGACTTTGGGCGAGTCGAGGTCAATGAGTCTGCTGACCGTAATTTGAGTATCTCCAACATCGGTATTGCTCCACTGGTCATCACTCGAATGTCAGTCCAGGGCCGCGCAGATTTTACCGCAAGAATTGGCGATAATGAAGCGCTCGGAGACAGCCTGGATGAGCCCATTGTGATTCAGCCTGACGAAACGATTGATGTCACCGTTACTTTTGCGCCCATGAGTGCGCTGCGGGCGGATAGCGAATTGTTGATAACGAGCAATGCAGTCAATGCACCGACCGTCAGCGTCGGTTTGATTGCCAACGGCGCCCTTCCCTGCCTTGCAATCACACCCGAGAGTCTCGATTTTGGGTCGGGATTGATCGTCGAAGAGGACGTCGCCGAGACGCCGAACCAGTTGCCCGTCACCTTAGAGAGCTGTGGGACCGCTTCACTTCGGATTGACCGCGTCGAGTTCGACGGTAACACCGATGCCTTTGTGGCGGTCAATCTGCCAGAGCCATCCGCCGGTGAACCGCTTTATGAGTTGCCCGCTGCACTACCCGGTGAGGCAAGCCCTGCCGAACAAATGCTTATTGGTTTTCGGCCGACGGCAGTTCAGGCATATGGGGGTCAGGCAACCATCTACAGCAATGCGCCCGAGTCCCCACACATCATCGATTTGTTCGGCCGTGGCGTTGATAATCAGTGCCCTGTACCGATTACAACCACCGAGCGTTACGACGTCCCCCCCCTCGACATCGTTACCCTAGACGGCTCACCATCAATGGACCCTGGAGGAGCCGTGGAACGCTGGGAATGGACGGTCGTTGAACGACCCGACGGCAGCACCAGCCAACCGGTGGAGTCCTTCGCCGACATACGTCGACCAGCAGATGGTGGTGAAGCTGACGTGCCCACGACACCGACGGCCCAGTTCTTCGTCGACCTGGCTGGGCGGTACACGATCGAGCTGCGCGTCGTCGATAATCTCGGTCAGTCCAGCAGCCCAGGCTGCCAGCCGCCGGTGGCAACGGTCGTCATCGAAGCCGTCCCAGAAAAAGACCTCCACGTACAGCTGGTGTGGTCAACGCCGGATGATCCCGACGAGAGCGACCAATTCGGTACGGATGTGGACCTCCATTTTAAACACCAACTCGCTGGTGACGGTTGGGGGGCCGCAGCCAATGGATATGACGTCTATTTCCGAAATACGACGCCGGATTGGGGCAATGAAGGCGATGTCGCAGACAATCCCTCCCTCGACATAGACGACACCAACGGGGCCGGTCCGGAAAATGTTAATCTCGCCAGTCCTGAAGTGGGTGTCACGTACGAAGTTGGGGCCATTTATTTTCGTAATGAGAGCACGTTTGGCGACGCCATGAATGACCCACGACGCGACCATCCATCATACATCACGGTGAGAATATTTGCCCGTGGTGAATTGCTTAATGAATTCGTCGGCCGCGAGATGAATGAGGCCCGGCAACTCTGGCATGTTGCAAGTATCGAATGGTGCGAGGATGCCCTTCGTTGTCCGGATATCACCATTCGTGACCAACTCTATTCAGAGGGCGAATATCGTAGTCAGTAAGGTCTTGGCTTAGGCGAGGCGGCTGGAGGGCAAGCGCCATCTTCTATCGGCTCATTGTGCTGTAGTCGCGGGGCCGCCAAGTGTCTGCTATCGAGCTGTCAATAGCTCGACGCAACGCTCAGGGTTGGACCGCGTTGGCGCGGACAGGTACGATAATCTCTGAGTTGATCGCGTCGCTGGCAATTGTGATGTTGCCCGTGACGACACCAGCCGAATCAGCCAAGAAACGCACGATAATCTCGAACGATTTATCGATACTCACCCCCTGCTCGAGGTCGCGGTCCGGGTTGTGCAATGCCCGGCTGTCGACTTCTGGATCCCGACCCTCAATTCGCAAGCTGAATGCTTCATCGCCGTCGAATGTCACGCTCGCCAGCGTTGCGACGGCCGTGCCCACATTGGTCACGCTGACAATTCCAAGTCTCCGTTCACCCACCGGCACGTCACCTAAATCAATACTCGTCTCTTCGAGCAAGAATTCGGGCCGGTCATCGGAATGCTCGATGGGGATGCGAATCTGACGGTCGGCTTCAAACACCAATTGACCGCCTCTCACCGCGTCTCCAGACGCGAGAAATGCCAACGACAAGGTCAACACCTCTCCCGCTTCAAGTTCGATCAGCGAGGGCATCATGTTGCGCCCGTTTATAACGCCAGGCTCTTGTTGATTGAGCGGCGTATCTCCCTGTTCGAGCGTCCAGTACAGCGTGTAGGCGTCACCAAAAGCCGGTGCGAAATCGCCAAGGTTCAGAGTCGCCTCGCCCCCGTTTCGGATCCGCACGACGGTCAGCCCCATTTGCCCCTCGGCGACAAAGTCAAACCCAAACAATGGGGGGTCAATATCAGCTCGACCTGGCAACAATTCAGCCTGTGCATCTTGGGTCACGCCTACGTCGGCCACCGCCTGCATCGCATCCGACTGTCTATTGAGCTCGAAATCCTCGCAACTGTTCTCACACTCGCTCTCTGAGTCAGCGTCACAGGCGGTGACAGCCATTAAGGCGACGAGTAGAAAAATGAGCTTCATATCCACTCCACAAAAAAGTTCAACACATGACAGTTCGAGCGGGGCGACCGCTAATGTCAAAAAAAACATGATTGAGCAAATTGGTCTAGCCCTCCTGCGCATCCAGTATGGTCCGCTCTCTCCGAGAGCAGTCTACGCGCTTCGACCTCTGCGATTGGATGACCACAAATCCCAGAAAGTGCAGTTCTCTGCGCTTGTGACGAAGGCATCGAGTCTGATACCGTGCCGCGTCAAAGTGCGCCCCCCCAGGAGAACTGACTATGAAGACTCAGGTTTTTCGCATCTTTTTCTGCCTTATCGGGCTTCTGATGCTCACCAATTGCGACGATGATCAATTTTCCGAGAGCTTTCCGGACATCGATGTCGATCCAAATCCGATTACCTTGACCGCAGTGGAGGTCGGCGAAGAGTCTGCCCGTGCAGTGACGCTGCGGAATGCTGGTCGAGCGCAGTTGGTGGTGACGGAGATTCGATTCTCGGAGGCACTCAACCCCGAGGAGTTTGAGATTCAGCATCCTGCATTGCCGCTCTCCCTCGAGGCGGGCGATGAAGTACCGCTGCGACTGATTTACGCACCCACAGACGTTGGTGTCGACAGTGGGCACCTCATATTCACGAGCAACGATCCGGACACGCGTGAGTTGCGGGTGCCGATCAACTCGACGCTGTCAGCAACGGGCCTGACCGCGAGCCCAAGTCGACTCACATTCTTCAGCGAGAACGGCCAAAGACAAACCGATACCGTCGACATCATCAATTTGGGTAATATCCCCGTCACCATCAACAACTGGTCTCTGAGCGATGATACCTCGACTGATTTTGAGATCGTCAGTCCGGTGATGGCTCAACAACTCGCGCGCGACGAGGTGCTTACAGTCGAGGTTGCATTCGAGCCGTCCGACGCTGTGGACGACTTTGGGACACTGGTCTTTGAGACAGACTCTGAAATACAGCCACGCCTCAACATCCAACTCGTTGGTGCCACACCGAGCCCAGAGATCGTGGTTTTACCTGAGTCCATTGAGTTCGGTGCCATCGATCTCAATGAAGCAAGTGAGCAGGTCGAGGTCTTCATCGAGAATCGCGGTACCCAACCGCTTACAGTCAACAGCATCATGTTGGCGCCGGCGACGCCGCCACCGAACAATGAGCAATTCGAGGTAACGGGTCTGCCCGATTTTGCCGAAGGCCCACTCGTGATTCAGCCCGACGCAGCGTCGTCTTTTCAAGTGCGTTATCGACCAACCGTTGAGGGGCGCCATGCAACATCGATCGTGATTGAAAACAACGATTATGATGAATCAATTTTGACCGTGCCGATCTCGGGGCGAGTCCGCCAACCATGCATTCAGGTGATTCCCGAGAGCATCGACTTTGGCTTCGTCGCCCGAGGCATTGAAAGCGCTCGGCAGGAAGCAAATATCGTCAATTGTGGCGATCTGCCCCTCACCATCGAGCAAATCGCGATAGACAATCCCGATTTCAATTGGGAGCCGGTTGGTAACGCGCAGCGCGCAGATGTCGAATTACAGCCTCTCGAAACCATGGTCATTAACGTGTGGTACGCCAACAACTCAACGCCCGAAGGTGCGGCCGCGACAGCCACCATGGTGGTCGAGAACAACACACCTGACCAACCTCGCGTCGAAGTGCCTTTGAGCGCCACAGGCGGTGGTCAACCGACCTGTACACTTACGATTCTCCCTCGACGGATGGATTTTGGTCTTGTTGCCCGCGGTTCCAACACGACCCGCGAGTTTAACATTTTGAATCGAGGCACCGGTCACTGTGAAATCACCAATCAAGAAGTGGTTCCGCTCATCGACATTCCAATTCCCGGTTTCAATATGGTCCGCTTCTCCATCACTCAGCGTGTGCCAGTCGGACGCATTGGACCGGGCGCCACGCTGCCGATGCAGGTGACCTATCGGCCACAAATCTACGGTGCGGATTTGGCCAAACTGCAGCTGACCTACAACGATCCTTTCGAGAATGAACAGCGCGTCGCTGAGGCTGACCTCAGCGGTATCGGCGGTGATAGCAACATCTCCGTCATTCCATCTCGTCTCGATTTTGGCTCTGTGACCGCAGGCGACTGTGCGTCTCGCGAGGAGCGCGTCACCGTGTACAACACGGGCATTGTGAATCTTTGCATTACCGATGTGCGCTTGGAGGGACCCGATTGCGGTGAGTTCTTGATCACAGGCCGACCCATCGCAAACGAAGACGGCTGTATCTCGGTCACGCGAAACCGGCCTGCTGAAGTCCTCATGCAGTATGAGCCCACCAACCTTGGTGGTGATGAATGCGAGCTGGTATTCGTCTCCGATGCAAACAACGCACCTGAGTTGAGAGTTCCGCTGGCAGGCGAAGGCGTTGGCACGAATCGACAGGTGGACGAATTTGAGCAGACCAGCGGCCAGCGCGTCGATGTTCTGTTCGTCATCGACAACTCTGGCTCCATGGGCGAAGAGCAGAACAACCTGCAGTCAAACTTTGCAAGCTTCATCAATGGTGCGCGCCAATTCGCAAATGATTATCAGATTGGTGTGGTGACAACGGATGTGGATAACGCAGAGCGCGCGGGTAAGCTGGTGGGCAACCCACGTATCATTCGACGGGGCCCTAACGTGGAGCAGCAATTCTCCGCCAACTCAGACGTGGGTACCGGTGGTTCGGGTACAGAAAAGGGCCTAGAGGCTGCGGAGAAGGCGCTTAGAGATCCGCTTATCTTTGATACGGGCGTGCCTTGCCAAGGAGATGGCGATTGCGTTGAACCTGACCGCTGTGTCGAAGGCGGCTGCGGGGGCTATAATCGTGGTTTTCTACGCGAGGATGCGGCCTTGGAGTTGGTATTTGTATCCGATGAAGACGACAGTTCATCGGCCACGCTCAATTACTATGTGGACTTCTTTAAGAACATCAAGGGCTTCAGAAATGAGTCGCTCTTTCATGCCCATGCTATCGTCGGTGCTGACAATGGCCGACCCGCAAACTGCAACAGTAATCTAGGCGAGGCCTCACCAGGCCGTGCCTATGTTGAGGTCGCCAACCGCACAAACGGGAGCATTTACAGCATCTGCGAAGGCGACTTTGGTCGCGCTCTACGGGAAATTGGCAACCAGGCCTTTGGCCTGCCGGTCCAGTTCTTTCTATCGAGACCTGCCCGTGAGGCGTCCATTCGCGTGAGTGTTGATGGCATGGCCAGGCCGAACGGTTGGCAATACGACAGAGAGAGCAACTCGGTGGTATTCGACGAGGGGTCAGTACCACAGCCTCGGCAGCGCATCCGCGTTGAATACGATGCGCAGTGTTTTCCGAGACGTAACTAGTGGTCTTATAGTATAACGCGTACGAGATTTCGGGTGGAGGCCCACGATGAAGAAGATTTTTAGCTTACTTGCACTGACTCTAGTTGCGCTCTCGGCGCAGCTATCCGGCTGTGATGACGGTTTCACCAAAACTGAATCGAATGACATTTTGTTGGAGCCGCCCCTCGTTGAACGTGATGACGGAACGCTGAGAGCCCAAATTACATTTGAGCGTCTAAACCGACCGCGGCAGACGTCAAAGCCGCTCACCATCCGCCAGTCGGGCGTGACCGACTTGGTCATCTCACGTGTCTATATCGAAGGTGCTGAAGATTGCGACCTCATCAAAGCAGGCCTCAGAGCCGGCGACCGCTTGCCCGGTGAGCTCGATCAGCAATGCCAACTGCTCATCGCCGATGGCCCGACCCTCGAGAATGGTGAACCGCATTACGTACAGCCTGGAAACGAACTCGTTCTGGGACAGGATGAATTCGTCACCTACAATATCAAGTACAAAGCGACCCAAGACACACCGCCATCGAATGCGATTCTCGTCATTGAGAGCAATGTGCTCGAAAAAAAGCGGGTGGAGGTTGAACTCAGAGTTCTACAAGGCCAGCCTCAGATCGCTGTGACGCCCAATACCGTTGGCTTCCCCTCGGGGATGGCATCTGACACGGCGCTTAATGTTCGTAATTCGGGGACCGGGCAGTTGACTGTACGCGATGTTTTTGTTCGGCGTGTCACGCCGCCGCCGACAGACGCGTCTGGCATGCCGCAAGTTGAATTCAAACTCGATGCCAATTCCACACCGCCCCTTCCCTGGCAAATCGCAGAGAACAATGCGCAGCCCATTCGAGTGCAATACGAACCCCTCGACGATGGGGCCGACTCTGCTGAATTGGTATTCGTGAGCGATGACCCGAACAACCCAGAGTACACTGTATTGATGACCTCAGGAGAACTCACCAGTGAGCTGCGGGTACAGCCAAACCCAATCATCTTTGGCCCACGCAACGGGGCAGAACCTGCTATCGAGCGCGTCAGCTTCACAAACAGTGGACTCAAGGACTTATCGGTCACAGGCGTGAGCATAGAGCAATCGGGTAGCGACTACCGTCTCGGTGACCAGCAGTTGAGCTTTCAATTACGAGGTGGCCAGACGCGTACGCTCGACGTGACCTACCAGCCGGAACTCGCTGCGGGGTCCGACGCGACGCTCATCGTCGAGACAAACGCTGACAACGTCGATGGCGGTCGCATCACCATTCCACTGAGAGCATCGGCCGAAGACGTCGTGGCAATCGACATGGCCCCCCTCGTCCTCGATTTCAGTGGCACTGCTGCAGGAGAGCAGACCACCCTGCCTGTAAACATCACCAACCCCGGTGGACTGCCCCTGGAAATCACACGTATTGGCATGTCCACAGGAGATGACGGTGGCTTGGCCAGTGACCCGCAATTCAGCGTGACTGACGGTGGCGAAGCCGGCACCCTTGCCCCCGGTGACAATCGCGAAGTCTCCGTGACGTTTAGTCGTCCGGCGGGCGACATCAATCGATACATCGGCGTTTTGGTCATTGAGAGCAACGCTGAGACAAGCCCAGACCGGGTGAACATGTTTGCAAACCCACCGCAGCAATAGCGCGTTTTGTCTCCTGAATTGCGCTACCAGGCGCTTATCGCCAAGGTCGATGAGTTCGCCAGTCGCGCCCATGAACAGCAAGCCCCTTGGCTTAATTGCCAAGCGGGATGCTCAGGTTGCTGCCTCGTAGACAGGGGCGCCCTCGCCATCGAAATCAACGCTCTACGGTCTTTTCTCGCAGTCCAGCCGCCAGGCTTACTCGACGCGCTCAAAGACCGCCTGCAAGCTCGTCAGGCCACAGACCAGACGCGCTGCATCTTCTTAAACGACGACAATCTGTGCGATGTCTACGCGGCACGTCCGCTGATCTGCCGCAGTCATGGACCCGCAGTGAGAACCCCAGACGGCGACCTCGCTTGGTGCGAACTCAATTTTCCCGACATGTCCTTGGCAGAGATCAATGACCGAGTAGACCAAGAATCAGTGATGAATCTTGACCTGGTCAACCACATGCTCGTATTGATAAATCAAACGTATCTGGACATGTATCCACAGGCTCCGCATCAACCACTCGCAGCGGCGCTTTTCGAGTAGGAAACTGAATGCCACTCATCTACCAGGGCAGCTTGAACAAGAAAACAACCGCGAAGGCGTCGACCGCGCTTCGCTTCGGCACACAGCGCATGGGCGCGCTACAGCATAGTCGTGTAGACATGCGAATCAGCTGGCCCGGACCTGAGGTATTTGGGGCAGTAGATGAACTTCTTTCAGCGGGACAGGCCCCGATTTTTTGGTTCGATGTGGCAGCCCATGCGGACCCGTACGTGCTTCAGCAAGTCCCACAATGGCTTGGTCAACTCAGTGGCGGACACATCAGTCTCCTGTGCCTGAAGGATGGCTACGAGAGCGAGGTGCGAATCAGTCTTCAAGGTTGCCCACCCGAAAGGCTCGACCACCAATATTTTGAGGGTCGTTTTGCACAGCACTGGAAACAAACGACCGTTCGCACGAGTTTCTTAAGTTCACCCAAACACATGACCGACACGCAAAAGGCATACGGGCGTTCCCGAGTACGCGATGCTTTTCAGCGACTCTGTGAACGAACCATCGATGCGCCGCCTCGTTTGGAGAGCTGGCTTAACGCCCACCGCGCACAACATGGCCGGGCTCTTGAAGATGAGGCCTTTGAAGCCGAAGAGCTGACCGCGATTGAACACGTTTTGCCGATGTCCAATGATACCAAGCTTGACTGGGCGTCAATGGACGTTCAACCAAGCTTTTTGGGCGATGACGTAACTGATTTGCAAGTCAGGGTTGACGGTGAGCGCTTCGAATGGTGTTGCGCATTGTGGACTGAGCTGTGCAGCGCGCTGCCTCAAGTCGACGCAGTCCTACTCCGTACGGCGGGTACGCGAGCTGCCATCATACAGGTTCTAGACCACCTTGACCTCTATCCTTTTCATCCGGTCAAGCAGGCAAATACCTTTGGCGTACATACCGCACTGAGCAAGGCGAGACTGCCTCAACAGAAGCTGGAGTCAGTGGTCACGGACCCACGAACAACCCACCAATGCTTGGACTGGGGCTTGCGATGGAGCGGCCTCAAACTCGAACTAGACGGCCTGGAGAAGACATCTATTTCCGATGACCCGAGCTATTACGTCATTCGGAGTGACGGTACAAAGAGCATTGATCGCCTGTTTTTATCAATCGACTTGGAAGATCCATTGTCCCCTTTCTTTAGAGCAGCGCGGCGACAACTTGGGGAGCATTTCGGCGACATGATGGGCCGCGAGACGGCTTGGGAGTATATGGGGCCATCGGTGGAGAGCCCCGTTGGCAGGCAATACCAGGCGCTGACCCGTTCGCTGGCACTGATCGCACAGGATACTCGGAATAATTCACCCGCATTAGACCCCAGCAAACACCAGAGTTGGTTGGCCCGTCTTCCCTTCTTAAGGGGCAAGAAAGACCCAGAGCATCAGTTCATTGAGCGCGTACTCGAATTGACGAATAACGCGATACCGGGATTTCAGTTTGACCGCCGAGCCCATATCACCGACCAGTACTTTGTCGAATTTATCCGGCGCATCCAAGGTGGCTACCAAATCCTGCAATTGGTTCGACGGTCTCAGCCATCGGGCTTTCGCCTGCGCGTCGGCATCGCAAAATACCGCATCGCGTTTGAAGACTTAAGCCCTGGACAGAACTCAACCGTTCCCGGATATATTGCCGAGCCAGAGGTACTGTATCCTGAGCGGGCCGACGGGTGGCGCTATCGCAGTTCAAGAGAGTTCGATGCCGCCCTCGATGACTTCAAGCTCGTCTTGGAGACAAGAGTCCGACCCTTTCTTGAGTCTGCAACGAGACGACTTGAGGCAGACGAGTTTCGACCTTCGGGAGTAAAATAGCCATGCGTTACCTTAGACTACTTGCTCTCGCTACCGCTTTAGGTGCCTGTAGCGACGACCAAGACGAGACCTCCCCCCCCCTAGATGCGGGTTCTCAGGATATCTCAATCACTGATGATTCGAGCATCCCTGCGCCAGATGCTGCACTTGGATTGAGCCTGAACATTGTACCAGGCGAAATCACTTATGCGGCTCGAGTAGAAGGCGGTACTTACCTCTACAGCATCGATGCTGACGGAGGAAATCGAATCCGTTTAACCGCAGAAGCTGATAACTGGAGTTTCCACGCCGTCAGCCCTAATCGCCGTTATATCGCTGCGGTCAAAACCGATGAAGCCATAGACAATCATGCAGCCCAGTTATCACAACGCGGTCGCATTTGGATCATCAACATCCGGACAGGAGACAAGTATCCGCTGACACCTGACAACTGCGACGCCGGTATCGGCGGGGTCGCTTGGACCGGCGATTCGTTTATCGCATTCGCGATGAGCTGTGATGGAGAGACCTCAAAGGGTTTTTTGGCGAGCTATAGCGACCAATCACAGAACGTCGGCAACATGTTCCCATTTGCGGAGCACATGTTCCCTGTGCGAGACGTTTCGGCCGCCCTTTTTACATCCCGAGCCACGTATGTCGTCGACCAAGAGCGGTGTGAGGGACAAAGGTGTGTTGCAAAACCCCAAATCTGGGTCGCCGACACTGAGACCTTACAGGCCTGTCAGGTGACCGAGGGTAACCGCTCATTCCTGGGTGGGGAAAACGCCTCATTGGCACGAGTCGGCGACTACAACCCAAGCTTTACCGAGCAACTACAAGGGATTGTCTTCTCTCGCAATGTCGCCGATAAGGGCAGCAGTTCCACTGGTCATCACGACATCATGCGAATTGGTCTCGACCTCAACGCCCTCGACCGCAACGATATTCGCTGTCAGCAACCGGGAACCGAATCGAATCTAAGTGAGACGCTGTACAACGATAGTCTTGGTAACGGTTCGGCGAACGAACTCTATCCCCAAGCCCCAATCGGTGTCATGGCGTCCGGTCGTCATGCGCTGCTCACAATCGAACGGCCGAACGACGAGTCAGACAGCCACCTGGTGACCATCGATTTAACCGGGGCTAAGAATCAGATTAGCGTGGATGGTGAATTCGTACACTTCGCGAGCTGGATTACGAGTGATACCGACCTCACAGGCAGCCGCTGAGGTTGTCCATTTGGTCCGCTCGGCGTTATCGTTCAACCTGATAATACAGTTCAATACTGGCAACCGCGTACCGGTCTTTACTGCCTGCTGCAGCGTTATTGTTGATAAAGAACGTAAACGTTCGCATGCCTTCCACAAGCTTGGTTTTAGCGACGAGATGACTGATATCCCACTTTTCATACCGCAAAACGCGCCCGTCGACCGATCTTGGCGGGCTGTAGCGCCCCAGCAACGTCTGCTCGTCTAGTAAAGCCGTAATAAAGCATTGAGGCGCATCCCCAAGTGGCCCATGAGATAACACAAGCTCCACCGAGTTCACGTTCGCTGGCAGTATATAGGTCATAGAAATCGAGCTGCCAGGTGTGACCACATGCGCCAGCTCTTTTTGTTTGCCGCGTTCTAGGGCGCGATGAGTCACGTCGCCCGATAAAGATAGACGGACGTTCTTCGAGTACAGTGGTGTGGAGGTTGTTAAGTCCACAAGGGCTGCATGCTCGGTAAGACGGGGCATCGAGTTGGCGGTCGACGCGGCCCTCATCGCTGAACCACGTGCACACAGTTTTCCCTGAAAGCGGCAGCGCAGTTCGCAATCCTTACTGTCTTCGAGGAGATTGCAGCGGGCACGGCACCGTTCAAAGTTCTGTTCGCAGGTACCTTGCAAAACGGTGATCTGAGCTGGTCCTGCACACCCGAATGTAGCGAGCCCAACGAAAAGGCAAGTCAGAGCATAAAGCTGCAATGAAATGGTGTTAAACATCTCCCCCCCAGTGCTAGTGTCAAAAAGAGTTTGAATGAGGAAACAGTGATTCGAAAGTACTTATCGATCTATATCATCCTAATGAGCAGTATTGCTCATGGCCACATCGGGCCCAAGAAAGTCATGCGGATCAGTTTCGACCCCGAACTCGAAGACCGCCAGTGGGTCGTCATCCAAAATCTAGGCCTTTTTTTGTCTGAGGATGAAAGCTATCGCTGGTTATGCGATGAGGCAATGACGTCTATCGGAGGACTGAGTGATGTGGTTTGGGTGTCAGATGACCGACTATCGCTTCTAGCGGGTGACAGCTCCGGACTTTTTCGCAGCGAAGATGGTGGGTGTCAATTCTCATCCGTGGGTGAACCTTTCACCGAGCATCGTATTGCCCAGATTCAGACGAGCTTGGTAAATCCTCAAGATGTGTTCGTCTCAACGGGCACCTTAGGTCGCGACAATGGTGTGTTCCACTCCACCGACGGTGGTTCTACCTGGCGTCAAGTGGACATTCAGATCGACGGTCGAGTGAGACGAATGCTGCGCAGTGAGCGGGACCCACATTATCTGTATGTTATTCATGCCGATGGCGGATGGGTCACCATCGACGGTGGTCTTAGCTTTAGTTCGATGCAGCTTGAGCTAGATGGCCAGATGCTACGCGGTGTGGATTTCGACCTGCTTCATGTGTCTGCCACCGACCCGAGAATCGTATACGCCGCGGTCTCCGGTTTTCCTGCCTCCGATCTGGTCGTGTCTGAAGACGGTGGTCAATCTTGGCGGCGGCTGACACAATTAATGGATATCCCTGACAGCCTCGCTATCGGACCTGATGGGTCGATGGTCGTCTCAATGCCAGTCGGTGGCCTCATCCGTTCAATCGACGGCGGGGTGAGCTGGGAACAGCTCGCCTCAGAACTTGAGGAAGGGTGGATCTCTTGTCTGACTTTTGGTCCAGATGGACATTTATGGGGCTGCGTACAGCGTCATCCGGACAAAATACTGGTTAATTCAAGGGACCTTGGAGATAACTGGGAGAACATCATCGGGCTCGAGTTGAACGGCATTATGCGGAGCACACCATGTCGCGACGGCCGCCGCGGCGCGTCTGCCTGCGATTTTACGTGCGCTGACTATGTAGACCTTTGCGATGAGTCCGAATCAGATTCTGTCGACTCAAGCGATGCAGGTGCGAGTCACGATGCTCAACCCAGCCCCTCCCCGCGCGCTTCCAGCTCCTCTGGCTGCGCAGCGGTCAAGATATTCCGCGACCAACGCCTTCCACAAACTTTCGAGATTATACTGACCACCGCGTTCTTGCTATGCCGCAGACGTCGAGGGACAGCCGCTTGCTCAAAGTGACGCTTTAGTTCGGTCATCGAGTACAACAACACATTTCAATCATGCCCCTAACGCTTGCAAAATTTGACTCAAATTTGCACCGAAGCAGATTGAGACGGCATCCTGATTGTATGCGCACGTTGCTTATACACCTCGCCATTGGATTGCTCGTCTTATCCACGTCGAACGCGAACGCACGCCCGGAAGCTCAAAAAACAAGCTCACTGCTTGAGACAGTGGAAGGTCGAGCGCAGTACTACGGTCGACTGTCGCGCAAGAACATGTCCAATCTGATGGTGCTGGAACGCTGGCAGGACGCAATGTTGCGGCTCGGCCGATTTGACCAACTGGGTGAGGAGCTTAAGGAGCTGCAGCGTACACACCCAGATAATGGACCACACTGGTTTGCGCTCGGTCGGTGGATACTCTTGGCCGGACAAACCGATGCGACGACCTTTTTCCAGAAGTGTCGAGACCATGCCAGCGAACGCGGATGGTGCTACGTCGGAGAAGCACTCGCCCATGAAAACAATGGCCGCTTTGCCGACGCCACAGAGCTGCTGAAACTCGCTCTGCGGGCATTTCCGCACAAAGACTATCTGAAATCGCGCCTTGCTCGGCTTCTCATAGCGCAGGGTCGACTCGATGCCGCTCAAGCTCTATTGGTCGAGTGGAAAACACCTGTGGGCGACGAACCCAACCATTTCCACGAAAAGACGAAATTGAGAATAAAGCTCAATCAGGGGCAATTCAGCGATGTTCGAAAGACACTCGAAGAGTTACTCGTCAAATCTCCCGATGATGCTTCACTCTACGTTTTGCAGGCTCAGTTCCTCGAAAAAACTTCGTCACAGCACGAAGCTGCAGGTTTGCTGCAGACAGCGCTCTCTTGGCGGCCCAATGACCACTGGACCAGGGCATCTTTAGCTCAGCTACTCCTCGACCTTAAGCGCTGGAAGCCCGCTATCGCACAATTTACAGCACTCGTTGATGCCTATCCCGATAATACCGAGTACATGATCGCCCTGGGTGAATCACACTTGGGTGGCGGCGCACCCGAAAGAGCGATTTTTTGGGCATCGCGCGCCCACGACCTGGCTGCAAATTCCCTGAATGCCACGGAGCTTCGCGCCCGAGCTTTGGTACACCTTGGACACGATACCGACGCGCTCGCCTTAAGAGAAAAACTCTATGACAAATCTCATCGCGGGCTCCAACGACGCTTAAGGATGGCTCAAGCCTTTTCGAAGCGGGGGAAGATGGGTGAGGCCGAGGTCGAATACACCGAGGCTGTCGCTCACCACCCCAAATCTCCCGAATCTTGGGTGGCTTACGCTGACTGGTTTATGAGACGCAATCGGCCCGCGCGCGCCGAAGCAATACTGAGGAAGGGCCTGAGTATTTCACCCCGCGCAGCCTCATTACATGCAGCACTCGGGAAGGCTTTCGAAGCCCAAGGTTACGCGCCACTCGCTCGAAAGGCATACAATACGGCGCATGAACTGGCCCCTGAGCAGGCGGAGTTCTTAAATCCACTGGCGCGGCTAGAGTTTCTCGCCGGTTCGCATGGAAGAGCGATCAAGCTTTGGGAAGCGCTCAACGCGAGCGGCCGTGCGGATAATGAATCGCTGCGTCGTTTGTCGGCCGCATATAAAGCGATGGGCGAGCACGCAAAAGCCGCCGGCACGATCGAAGCGCTCTTGACCCGTCAACCGAAAAATAAGGAGCTTCGGCGCACCCTTGCCGACTTATATGTTCGATTAGACAGGTCCGCAGACGCGATCAGCCTCCTCAGAGCGGAGATGAGTCTTCGACCCGAGGACGGCGTACTACACGCGCAACTTGCAGAGGCACTCCTGCATTCAGGCGACAGTGATGCGGCAGTAATGCATTACGAAGAGGCGTTAAAACTCTCCCCTGCCGATAGACAGACGCGGTTAACCTACGCACATTTCCTCGAGCAGGTCGGTCAACATGAGCGAGCGCTGACCCTGTACAAGCAACAACTGGCACGAAATACTGGAGATACCGATGCGCTAGCGGGGCTGAATCGACTGACTGCGGGGAACGATCCCAAGGTCACCTTAGACAAAATCGCCCTGTCGAGTACAAGAGCGCACCGCGAAATCAATGAGCTTATGAAGGCTGTGCCGGAGGGCGCCAATGGCCGTGCGGGAACGGTGCTCCGCGACGAACGCTACGTCAAGACTGACCAGCATCGAGTGCAAAGAATCCGGCACGTCCGCACCGTCATTGTACACACTGAACGCGGCGTCCAGAGGTATCGTCAAGTCACGATTGCCTTCCATTCCCAAGCGCGGCCCAAAATCCTGAGAGCGCGCACGCTCACACCGGACGGCCACTCGATCGATGTTCCAACATCGTCGATCAAATTCGAAAACCCGTATGCAAACACACCCTTATTCGGGGACGCTCGGCAGCTGGTAATCAGTTTCCCGCAAGTCGAGCCCGGTGCCGTTCTCGACTACGCGGTTGAAACCTATCGAACTCAGCCACCCTTCGGCGATGCATGGTGGGACAGCTATATTCTCGGTAATGGTGACCCCACCGTGCGCGTGAGATACGAGCTTGATCACCCAACTGAGGAAAGGGCCCATTTCTTTACGCCTGGGTTACCCGCTCCACGTGTGAGCCAAGGAGACGGGCGTACGGTACGTATTTGGGAACGTCACGGGCTGCCAAGCTACCGAATGAGTGAGGCGCGAGATTCAGCCGTCCCGGGCGTCTTCGTCTCTAGCATGCACACTTGGGCTGATGTTGACGCGTGGTACGACAAACTATTTAGGCCCCAAGCAAAACCGACATCAACGGTCGCAATTCAAGCGGCTCGCATTGGCCGCACAGTCACTAATCGGGTCGATCGTATCGCTGCGGTCTATGGTTACGTTGAACAAAACATCAAATATCTAGGGGTTGAATTTGGTATCGGTGCCTACAAACCAAGACCCGCAGAGAGCACGCTGGCTCAAAGTCAAGGCGACTGCAAAGACATGACCGCACTCATGGTCGCTTTGCTCAGCGAATTGAACATCAAAGCGTATCCCGCCCTCGTGCGGCCATCCGACCAAGGCGTTTTCATTCCGCAGCATCCATCTCCCGGGCAATTTAGTCATGTTCTGTTGTACGTCCCCCATTCGGAGGGAGATTTCTGGCTCGATGCGACCGCAACACTCGGTACGATGCATGCGATTCCTAAAGTGTTGAGAGGCCAGCTCGCATTTATTGTGGATGGCTTAGGTGGCCGAGTCTTACGTATCCCACACGCACAAGCTCAGCATCATGCATCGATAGAATCTCAGGTTCTCAAACTGAACCAGACCGGCGGTGGAGAGCTTTCAAGCCAGATTCGCCTCACCGGTGACCTCGCCGGGGCAATGCGACAAACTTTGGCGGGCACCAGTGAGACTGCACAACGGGCAGTTATCGCATCCCCCGGTTTCTTGCTGGGTGGCACATACGTACCCAATGAAGTTGGCATCACCGACCTCGATTCACCCACTGAGGATGTTGGGATTCATGCCAAACTCACAGACAGCAACCTCGTGACCGTACGATTGGATGGTAGCCTCATTCTCTCGCCTTCATTGGAAACATTGGTCGGCGGGTACCTGACCGGTGAAAACGGTCTCCTCTCAGTCGATGGACCGCGTCAGATCAGGCGAACGCTCAAGGTGATTCCCCCGGTTGGATACCGATTCGACTGGACACCCATCAACAAAAAGAAAGTTGGACCGATTTCTTTGTCTATCGCAGAGACACGAAGCAGAGAATCGACACAATTGACCTTCAATATTGCGATTACCGAACCGCCGGCCAACGAACGCGAAGCCCGGGTTTTCAAGGCCAACTTTGGCGCCATTCGCCAGCTGCTTGATTTAGACCTTCGGATTTCGCCTGGGGCACAATTTGACCAGCTACAATTCTTGAGGCTCATCGCCAAAGAGCAGCCAGACGATGGACGTGTCCTGTTACAGCTCGGGCGCCTTCTCATCTCGCGAGGTAAATATCATGAGGCTATCAACACGTTAGATAAAGCAGAAGCCGTAGAGCCCACCAACTCACTCATTTGGGCCCTACTGGCCGCAGCTCATGTACAAGTAGGGCATGTCCAATCGGCCGAACAGTACCTGCGGCGAGTCCTCGCAAAGGAACGCGGTGTACCGAGACTTCATTCTGCCTTGGCGCTCCTAGTACGTGAACAAGGGCGCTTAAAGGAATCAATTGAGGTTCTGACAGAAGCGCACCGAAGGTTCCCACAGCATGTAGGTCTACATCGAAAACTTGCGGAAGCTTTGCTGGAGTCAGGCAATCTGCGAAGAGCACAACAAATAGCAACTCAACTCGCAGACACCCATGTGGATGACCTCGACATTCAGTTGTTTGCAGCACGAATCGAAGCGAAGGCCGGCGCTAACGCACAAGCGGAGCGTAGGTTTAGAGCTGTGCTGCATCAGCGTCCGAATGAGGACTCCGTGCTCAACGATCTGGCCTGGCTACTGCGACAGTTTCCAGAACGACTCCAAGAGGCTGAAAACATGGCCCAGCAAGCGGTCGCTCTAGCACCTGACAATCCATATTACTGGGACACTCTGAGCGAATTACAGATGCGGCTCGGACAACTGCAGCAAGCACTTCGTTCAACCAAACAATCGCTTGACCTCTTCGCCGAGCCGGAAACAGCGACACTGATCCGGTACGAACGACTCAAAGAGAAGCTCAAAAGAGGGGAGCGTTGAGCCGGCCTCGTTTGAGCACGAACAATGAGACTACGAGGAGACACATACACAAGACTGGTAACCAGGCCGCCCACTCGGGGGCGAGATTGCCCGCTCGCGCAGACAACTCCCCTTTTCTCAAGATCCAATAAGCGACCCCAACAGCAGCCCCACACACAGCCAGGCCTCGAAGGCGCCCGTAAGCAAGCCCGCACAACAGGCCTAGTACACACCAAATAGGCGTTACAAGAAGCATTGAGGTTCGACGAAGCTTAACGAAGCGATGATGTAATAGGCGGTCGTCCAACTTCGAAGACGCAACCGAATTAGGGCCGGTGAGCGCGTTTAGTTTTCTATCGATGAACTCTTGGTCGAGTACGACCGCCCCCCGCCGCACACGAATGGTCATCACACCGTCCCAAAACATCGCTGGGCCAAAGGAGACCCGCGGTCCAATCTCACTCCAATGCGTTCTCACATCATCCACCCGAATGATCGCATCGTACGGAGGCACATTTCGTTTCCCAAAAAACCATCGGGTACTGCCCTCCTGAGCCGAATTGCCATAGCTGACCAAGTGAATGCCATCGAGCGTTTGCGGCTGATTGAGCATGGACGTAACGGCACCGGTGCGAACCAAAGCAGCAACCTGTGCAATTTGTCTCGGGGAGACCTCATTGACTATCGGAATAAACGCGATTGTGGTGCAGATCACACCCATGAGCGGAAACATCATCAGTGACAAGAGTCCCCTACCTCCAATCGCTAAGACGATCGCGATATTTTGCTCCCGAAGCTGCGCAAACAGCCACCACGTTGAGAACAGTATGGCAAGGGGAACCGTCGCCTCGGTCATGACGAGCGACGCTGATACAAGCAAGTCGAGCCACTCAACTGCCGACAGCCCAATCAGGAAGTCACGAAACTGAAAGCATTGTCCGGTGACGAGCAGAAAGGTAAGCAGCGCCCAAGCGAGCGTCGCATATCGAAAAAAGGAGAAGAAAATCCGCCGGTCGATCGCATTTAAGGACGCGTCGTGATGAGACAAGTTTAGTCGCTCGTGAGGCGGCTTTCGATAAAGCTCAAGAAATCTTGAAGCCCAAGGCTCTCAGAGGCGGCTCTCAACTTTTGAAGCCCCTTGACTTCAACTTGCCGAATACGCTCACGCGTCAGGTTCAGGATCTCTCCGACCTCTTCCAGGGTAATTCCACCACGGTCGGCCACATCCAGTGCACAGGTCTCAGCCATCTCCCAAACCTCGATGTCGGGAAAGTTGAGTTTTATCGAACCCGTGTCGGGGTTCACATCGAGGTAAAGATGATGTTTGCAAGACACGTATGGACAAGGTCGCATACCAGTCGCGCAGATGTCGCGGGAGACGGGTCGATTGATTTCGACCGTACTCAGCTCCTCAGCGATCGCTAGCTCTTCCTTCGTAAGGCGGCGAGTAGCGATGGTTCTTGAGCGACGCCGGCCCTTCTTGCCTGGCCGCTTTGCTTCAGGCCGAGCGACCCGTTTAAAGGATGAGGGCAGACCCCCTTCACTTTTCGCCGAGCCTTTTTGACCGGTCTTTTCTGTAGAGCTGTCGTTCAAATTTGAACCCTCAAATCTTCGAAATTGCGCCTTCGCTTGCCCAAGTATGCAGGTTCGCGCAGGTTCAATCAATGCCCCTTATGCTGCAGAACTAGCACAGCGCTGTTTAGGGGGTCAACGCAAACTTGCAGCGATTGCCTTAATCAAGAATTTGGCGCGCACTCATCGCTTTGATTGGAGTTTTCTGAAGCTGGTTGAAGACATTCTAGGAGCGCTCTCACATTGCGGGATGTCGCGCCACGTAGGCCCAAGGCTTGAACACGCAGGGATGAGGTTCTCGACACCGTTCCGACCAGACTGAAGGCCGCCTCCCAACTTGATACCTCATGGGCACCGTGATGCCTAAAGGCCTGGACCTCATCAATGATATTTCCCGTCGACGGGCCGTGAATGACAACATTGTTATGTAGTGCTGCCTCGAAGAGATTTTGGCCACATCGACGACCAAAGGAGCCCCCAACGATATTGATGGGCGCGGCGCCGTAAGCGGACGCCAGTTCGCCGTAGGTATCGAGCAGATGTATCTGTTTCGGCGCATCTCCACGTGAGTGTAACGAGATTGACAGACCTAGCCGCTCTGCCAAGGCGACGATGCCGTTTCTCTGCCGAACATATCGTGGTGCGATCAAAGCGCTGAACTTGAATTGAGCCAGCGCATGAAGGGCGTCACTCTGCTCGTCGGGGTGTAGACTGCCAATCACGACATCCGGGCGTCCATAGCGGTAAGACAGCTCATCTTTTTGGGACTGTTCACTCAGCGGATACCCATCATATTTCCCGTTACCCGTCACACAAATAGAAGCAGCGGGCACACCCAACCGCCGCGCGCGGGCCGCATCTGTGTCACTGCGCGCACAGAAAAGGCGCAAGGCACTCGCAGCCCCATTGAGATAGCGTTTTATCCTCAATGATTTATGAGTCACTCGGCCGTCCACAACCGCAACGGGCAAACCGAGGCGGTTACACTCAGCGATCCAGCCAGGATACAGTTCGAGATACTCGAGGATGAGCGCTGAAACCCCCCATCGTTTGAGAAACCGCCTGGTCGGCCACCTCATTGGGATAGGCGGTCGCCCGGCGAAGCGCTCACCGAACAGTTTACGCCCGGTGACCAAACCGCCATCGGTCCATGCCGTCACAACGACATCATCTACCGACGGCTCTCGCAAAAGAGCCACAATGAGCGGCTCGAGGGCACGCATGTCACCCACCGATGCGCCATGGCACCAAACTCGATTCATGGATTCGATTTAGAACGTGGTGAGGCTGGATCCGAGCGTTCAATGCTGAGGCGATAGCGATCAGTCGAATTCTCAGTCGGCGCCTTTGATTGAGTCCAAAGCTCGCGAACTCTGATTTGCAGGCCCCGTACATCCGTGACTGAAAATGTGTCTGTCTCCCCCTCCCCAGCAGCGCCACGGTTGATCGTGCGAAGTGACGCACCAGCAAAATCGAGAACGTCGACCACGATGTCCATGTTCGGCACCCGCGTCACCTCGAGTCGAAAGGAAGCAGACTTGAACGGTCCATCTAGCCGATACATATCTTGGTCACTTTTTTTGGGGTCTGCTCTAAAGCCCAATACACCGGTGATAGGAGAGCTGACCTTGATTCGGGTCGCTGTCGCCGATGTTTCATTCGGCTCCACCTCGTGGTCGGTGAATTCCATTTTTGGCTGCTGCCCATACCAGACGCCAACCGCGACCCCAGCCGCGAGCAAAAAGCACAAGTACAGAATCTTGGAGAGTCCACCTTGACGCAGCTTGCCCTCGTAGTCTGCATCGTCATAGCCCGAACTGAGTTCATCTAACGTCTCCCAGCCCTCCGAGTCAGAGTGGCTATCACTCTCTAATGGGGCAAAGAACTTCTCCTCAAGGGCAAGCGAATCATCCCGCCTCATCACATCCCAGGTCGCGTCTGACCAGCTCCCTCGGTCCGACGCGTCTGTTCTGGGGTCTGCCCAGGCAGGCTCACTTGCTGGGCCGAGCGCTTCACCAAGTTCGAATTGTCCACTCGCGGCAACATGTTCAGATCCATCGGCTGTGCGCGTGTTTTTTTGTTTTGTGAACGTCTGATCGCCCTGACTCATCAGGGCCTGTAGCGCCGTTAAGACTTCGCGGGCAGACGCAGGCCTCTCTGCAGGTGTACGAGACAACATCTGCATAATGAGATTTTCGAACGCTGCATCGAGGTCTGGGCAGTTCTCGTGGACACTCGGCTTGAGCGCCGTGCCATTCTTCAGCTTGTAAAAGATATCCGCGGGACTCTCACCAGTAAAAGGCAAGGCACCGGAGACTGAGCGATAGAGTACAACGCCGAGCGCGTATAGATCCGTTCGACCATCGATCTGATTTGCAGTCACCTGTTCTGGCGCCATGTAGTAAGGCGTCCCGAGGATCGCGCCATCCTGCGTATGGAATCGACCGTCGTCGTTTTCGCCATCCACCAGCTTCGCCAGACCAAAGTCGAGTACACGTACCGATTCAAGTCCAGCACTCCCGCGAACGAGGAAGATATTTTCCGGCTTGAGGTCTCGATGGATGACGCCGGCTTCATGGGCTTCTACAAGACTCTGGCAAACTTGGGCAGCAATGCCTATCACTCGACCGACAGGAAGCTGTCTGTCTCGTGTAAGAGCCGCCCCTAGGTCTTCTCCAACGAGATACTCCATGACCAGGAATGCAAGGCCATTCCACACGCCAAAGTCGAATACGGAAATCGTGTGCTGGTCTCTCAGCTTCGAGACAGCGATCGCTTCGCGGCGCAGCCGTTTGGCCAAGGTCGGGTCCTGCCTCAAATCGCCTCGGAGAAACTTCAGCGCAACAACTTTACCCAAACCGACGTGCTGCGCTCGGTAGACAGCGCCCATCCCCCCAGTGGCAACGCATTCCTCAATTCGGTAGCGACCGTCGACGACTTGACCAAGAAGCATGTCTTGCTTGGTACTATCCTCTGTACTCCAGCGCGCACCGCACGCACCACAAAAACTGTTCTTTTTAGGAACGACTGCGTCGCAGAATCGACATCTTTGCTGACTATCCGTAAGACTCAAGGCACAACAACCTCTGCGAGAATTCGGCCCACAGTTCGAGTTTGTCCATCATTCGCTTCATACTTTTTGTCACCGACTCTACGGCCAACCACCGCAACGCGCTGACCGATTCGAGCGACGTCAAGGCCAGCATAATCAACCCAGACTGGACACGATGTGTTTTCTGAGCATGGGTCGACGAGCATTGCCTTCAGAGCGGGTCCTGTGCGCCAGCGAGCGATGAGGCGCCCATTGAATTCGATTATCTTGTCGGCTGAATCCGTTAACCGAAAGGCCTTACCTGCTTTATCAATGTTTAACTTCTCGGCTGCCAACTTGGCTTTGGCCCGTCGTAAACGGCCGAGTTCCCGCAGCCTTTCCGATTTGCTCGCCAAAGTAAATGCGGCCTTGATTCCAGTATTCTCGTAACCGAGAGCAGAAACTCTGACCACTAAGTGGTCGTCGTCGACATCCGGGGTGTGAACGACCTGAAAATAGCCATCACGATTTGCTGTTGCGGTTTGGCCACCGACCTCCACGCTCGCTCCGGGTACCGCAAAACCGTTGACGAGAACCGTCTTGCCGTCACCTAGAAGCCCCGGAACGGGAGAAAGTAGAATAACAGGCACACTCTGTGTTGCGAGTTCAAAGTGCTCTTCGTACCGTTTTGTGGGTCCTCGTCTCGGCGCCACAGTCAGCGACAGAGCGATGGTACCGCTTTGTTTTTCAACGCTATTGGGCTCAACTTTCCAACGGTATGAGTCCTTCGCGAGTTCGCTCAGTTCTCCTCGTTCAACAGAAACACGCGCACCTGGTGCCGCATCGACCTGCAGTTCCAACCCCGCACTGTTCATATTGATTGGCCGGAGTCGATAATGAATGAAAAACTCATGGTCAATCGACAACTCGGCATCATCACTGCGGGCCTTCAAATCAACGGGATTCGCGCCAAGTTTGAGCGCGTCTATGGCGTAGCCAAACTCGATCTTTGACGACCCGCTGACCGTCGTCTGCCCACCCGGATAGGTCATCGCCAGATGACGGTTGCTGGTCACCGGCACTGACACGTGTAGAAGCCCATCGCTTTGATGCGTTGTAGCGGCCTTGAACTGAAGACGTGTCGTCTCGATAGGCCAGGCCCACCAAAGCATCCCCCCACCTAAGGCCAACAGAATGGCACCAAGTGCAAGGAACAACGTGCCGCCCGAATGACCACTGTCGTGGGGATATTCGGCGCTACTGGATCCCATTTTGTCATCAATGGCCGTAAAGACTGCCGTCGGCTTCAGTGACTCGACCGACGCCGACCGCATCTGTTCTGCTGGCCCATCTTCCTCTTCTGGCGCCACATCGACCGTCTCGTCCGCGTGCCTGGGGCTGGTTTCGACGAGTAATGCTGCAGCCGTGTCGATCTCATCGACGTCGTCCATCGACGAAACTCTAGAGACATCGGAGACAGCCGGCAGCTCCAATAGTGTGTCATGTGCATTCTGGAGCGCTAAGTGAACACCACGAGATGACGACAAAATGGTGGGCATGTCGACAGCTTCGAGCGGAGACGACTTCTCGGCATCTTGGATTTCGGCAGTTGATGTGTCCACCTCACGGTCAGCAACATGAGGCGTTGGTTGTGGCATGCCGAGGCTCGTTGCGACGATTGTATCCCTCGCGCTCTCATCGATGCGTACGCCACACTGCGGGCAGTAGTATACGACGTCATCAACCTCAAACTGGCAAACGCTACAAGACGCCATCAAACCGCCCTAGACTCACACAGGGTCTTGTTATCACGAAGCCACCTGGATACCTAGTACCCGATGTGCCTTTCCACCAAACTGCGCTCATCTCCTGTGGTTTGAGCAGACAAATCAAAATAATTGGTGGCTCTAAATGCCTCAGCTATGATGCTTGCACTATGGTTCGACGCTCAAAATCATTGCCCATACGACGGCGCCCTGCAATCGACATGACGTCAAGGCTACTGACGCTCGCTGCTGTGGTGATTCTGATTTTGATGGGTTGTGGACGGCAATCAGTTGACGTGGTCGAGACAGATCCTTTTGAGAGTGAACGGGCCCGTCAACGAGATCGAATCCGCCTCCAGATCAGTCGTAACCAGCGTCTCTACGGACCAGCGCCGCACCAAGCGAAAGACCAGTATTCGACGCACAACGCTCATATGACATTTCCGCATGCGACGCTCAGAACTGAAGAGCAAGGGGGAAAAAGACCTATATTTGCGCGCCCGGTCAAGGCGGCACATGTCACCTCACACTTTGGTTTACGGCCCGATCCCTTCGGCAGCAACCGACTCCTGTTTCACAATGGCATTGACTTTGGCGCAACAACGGGGACTCTAGTGCGAGCAGGCGCCCCCGGTCGTGTTATTGCAGTCACACACCGTCCTGATGGCTGCGGTCTCTCGGTCTCGGTGCTGCATGATGACGACTACGTGAGCGAATTCTGTCATTTGGACCGGGCTCGGGTCACATTGCACCAAATTGTCCAGCTCGGCTCCATCATCGGAGACGTGGGGACGACGGGGCATACCGCGGGTCCACATTTACACTGGACGCTGTGGCGTCAGGGCATCGCGCTGAACCCAGAACTTTTTTTGGTCAAAACCGAACAATGAAAACTAAAACCATCTTTGTGGCGATATTACTCACGGCGCTGAGCACCTCTTGCGGTTCTCGAACGAGCCCCGCGAAGACACCCCAAGCGTCTACGCCCCGCCTACTGGTGATATCCTCTTTAATCGGCTATGTGGAGCCTTGCGGCTGCACGGTAGACCTACATCTCGGTGGGCTTGCCCGTTTGGCCCAAATCATAGAGCAAGAGCGTACGAAAGGGCCAACCCTTGTGGTTGTCGTCGGCCCCTACCTCTTTGAGAAACAGGTCAAGCCACATCGAGTCGCGCAGGAGAAGCTAAAGGCCGAGCTGCTCGTCCGCAGTCTGAAAAAAATGGGTGTGAACGCGGTCCTCAATACCGCCATCGAGGACCTCTTCGGCGAGACATTCCGTCATGAGATCGGCGCACATGAATTGCCCGACATCAACTTCGAGACTGCAGCACCGGGTGGCGTCGTCATCGAGCTCGGGCCACTTAAGATTGGACTGCTTGGCATAAACGCACCACTGTCCGAACCGAATGACAAAGACAGCCAAGCCGAACGATTGCAGCGGATGCAAGTAGCCATCGATAAGATGCGTGCCGCGAAAGTGGATGTTGTCACGGCCTATTCAACCTTGCCTCGAGTGAACACAAAAAGCCTCGCGACGGCCCTCGGCGGAGTCGATCTCTGGTTTCTGAGTCACAAAGCGCGAGAAGAGACTGAAACACAGCCACTCGCCGATGGCTACCTGGTGGAGGCCGGCGACCGCGGACGCAATGTTGCACGCATTGAGTTTACGTCTATTTCGGGTACGAAGTCATGGTCAGACCCCAAGGGTGAGTTCGCTCGCAAGAGGCGAGATCTACAGGCACAGATACGCCTCAATCAGTTTAGCCTGATGCGGGGCGGAGGCCAAAAGAACCAAACACGTTTGACAAATTTGAAGGCGCAGCTCGCGTCGTTGAAGTTAGAAGGACAAGAAGGCCGACAGTTCACATATACGCTTCTACCTGTCACCAAGGCGACACCGAGGGCGCAACCGATCGCCGCCTGGGTGGACGCGTATAAAGGCGCACTCAAGACGCTCAATTTAGCCAACGCTGGTCAAGTCAAGCCAGTTGAGACAGGTCAGAGTGGATATGCGGGCGTCGAGGCGTGTCGCGATTGTCATCCCGATGCCGCAGACTTTTGGGATAAGACCAAACATGCAAAAGCCTGGCTGACGCTCGAGCAGGCTGAAAAGCAGTACGACGCTGAATGCGTAAGCTGCCATGTGACCGGATGGCAGAAGCCGGGCGGTAGTATTCTCGGGAAGACAAAATCACTCGAATCCGTCCAATGCGAGGTCTGCCACGGACCGGGCTCGCGCCACATAGATTCGGGCGGAGACCCAGAGCTAATCGCCTTGCAAGCCCCCAATACGCTCTGTGTGAATTGCCACAATGACCATCATTCGCCGAAGTTCAACTACCCAAGCTATCTCAAACAAATTACCGGTCCTGGTCACGCGCTCCGTGAATTGCCCTAGACTGCTTGAAACAAAATCGCTGCCGGCGACATCTGGACATAAGTTCGCTGCACAACGCTAAACCCACTACACTTAGCCTGTATTGGCTTACTACGAGCGGGAGTTGAACCATCTGGTCGATCTTTGTAAGAAAAACAGGCATCGTCCGTCACGTGGGGCAATCTGTCGAAGGAGCCCAAATCGTGGCGACATCAAGCCGCCAAAAGCTTATTTTGATCGTCTGGCTGATAAGTTGGCCGATAAGTCTCCTCGCCCATCCCAATGACGAACCAGTCAAGGCGGTGGTCAATGAACTCCGAGCGATCGCAGCGCAGCTAAAATTCTCGAATCGCCAGTTGGATACGCTCAGCAGCACCGCACCCACTGTGATGCAAACAAGACTCACCAATGCACAGGCAGCCTACTACGCAAATGATTACGCAGCCACTGCGAGAATCTGCCTCGAACTCCTGTCCAGGCGTGGGTTTCGAGATCCACGCCTTCGCGGCGATATCAACGAGCTTCTCGCCGACGCTTACGCGGCACTCGGGTTCAGGGACTGGGCTGCGATGGCTGCGAGCGCGGCCCTCGAAGATGCACCCGACATCGCCGATGCTATAGCACTACGGTTCCAGCGTATGTCGGACCTGTATACATCGGAGGTGGACGTTCGAAAGGTCCAAAATGCCTGGGCACGCTATAGGGCAACCAGGCCGACAGACGCCAAACAATTCGATTTTATACGCTATCTGTTTGGCCGGACCCTTTATCGAGGCGGGCGATTTAAGGCTGCAGCGCAAGTTTTTAGCGGCATCGATACGTCATCGCCCAACTACATCCGTGCGCTCTACTTTCGAGGCATTATTCATCTCCGTGAAGGCCAGTACAAGCAAGCGCGCCCCCTCTTTAGTAAGGCCTACAAGACCTGGCGTATTCGCCACGCGAGACTGATGCCAACCCAACCCGTGGAAATCACAGAAAATGACGGCTCCGGCGAACGTTTGACAGAATTAAAACGAGATGAGCTGTCAGAGGCTGCGAAGATGAGCGTTGAGCTCGGCGCTGTCCTCGCGCTCACTGAAGCTCGCCTATCCATGCATGAAAAAGATTGGGCGCGGGCGCTTCAGTTCTATAGACAGGTGACGCCGGGCACCCGTGACTGGACACAGGCGCATCGTGAGATGCAGCACGCCCTCGAGGCGGATAAGGCCTATGCTCAGGCGGCGCGTAGCTACCAAGCAAGCTCCGGAGCGAGTCCCGCGACAATCCAAAAGAGGCGGCTCGAGCGTGCACGACTTCTCGCAAAGGCTGGCGATTATGAAACGGCTCGCTCCGAATTTGGTGCAACTGTCACTGAGTTGGAATCTATAAAGACGAAACTCGTCAGCAATCAAATTCAAGTGGAACGCATCGCGCTACCGTCCCGCTCCGAGGATTGGAAGGAGGTGCTCGTCGACACTGAAGCGCTTGAACAATCTGTGCACACACTCGCAGACATGGAGCGCCAACTGAGTAAGTTAACAAAAGATGCGCGCCTACCTGCGACCTCACAGGGTGACCGACTGGCTAAGCGTTTAAACGAACGACTCGCGAAGCTAAGGCGCGATATCGAGGCGATAGCCAGCTCGGCCAGCTCGGCCAACTCTGCCAACGCGAAGCCCGTTTTTACCGTCGACGAACTCAATACAAGCGCTGATCGACTTGAAGCGCGCATCACCAAATACAGCCGGCGACTGGAACGATACGAGCTTGATTATCGCGAGCGTCTCTTGGCAGAACTCAGAAACCAAGCGCCCGCTGTGACAAAATTACAGAGCGCCCTGGACGCACATGTCAATACGACCGAGACTTTCGCCAATCAACTTCCCGCTCTGGCTCAAGACAACTTGGATCGACTCGAATCCACAGCTGTTCTCGGCGGCGTCAACATCGCCTTCTGGAAAAAAGAGGCCATCACGGAAAAGATCGCCAACCTGGTTAAACAGCAGAAGCTTGAACTCGATTCAATTACGCCCACACCACAAGATTCAGCGGGGATGACGACCGATTAGACGTGCCATTTTTTTTGATGTGGTTCGCTTGAGTTGTGGGCGCGAGGCATCTCGACTGCTCTCATCATTTTCATCAAGAACGCAGTCGGTCAAGCGGTGTGACGATAGACTGGAGTTGCCGCCCGCCCTCATGTCTGATAATCAGCTTTCATCGATGAATCCTAGCTTTGGAGTGTGGCGATGAGACGCAGCCTACGTTGGCTTGCCCTGTTCGCGCTATTGGGCGGATGCAGTGCAGAAATAGGCGATGAGTGCAGTACCAATGCCGATTGTGGCCAAGGGCGAATTTGCGACTTATCGAGTCGCGCAGGCTATTGCACGGTAACGCCATGCGAGGATCGGTCGTGCCCTGAAGGCTCCGCTTGCGTGATCTTCGAGAATGAAGAGAGCTACTGTATGGCCAAATGCGACGGCCGTGACGACTGCCGTACCGGTTACATATGTGATGACTCCTTGGGCAACACCTCGGTCTGTATCCAGGATGCAAACTAGATGAGGCTCGCCACATGGGCCGTTCTCGGCGTTTTCATAAGCGCACCGGCCTGTAATGGCCAGTCTGCAGAAAAGAGACCGCCAGCTGCTGACGCCCGGACAATCCTGCGACAGCAAATCTTCGTTGAAATCGTAGATGACCGCTTCGAGATCAGTCGAGGATTGATGTGTCGTGACGGTATGGCCGAGAACTGGGGCATGCTTTTCTTTATGGAGCGTGAACAAATACAGCGTTTTTGGATGAAGAACACCTTAATCCCGCTCGATATGGTTTTTATCGACCGCAACTGGCGGGTGGTGGGTGTCGTAGAGGACACCGAACCATTAAGTTTGATGTCACGCTATGTAAACTCAACATCCAGGTATGTGCTCGAAATCAACGCCGGCCGCGCGCGTGAGATCGGCCTTTCCGTAAATACACAGCTTTCATTTGTTCCACCGGCATCGAACACTGGCCAACAAAAGAAGACCACTTGTCAGCATGATGTCGATTGTACCGGTTCGTGGCGCCCCACCGACAATGGCTGTGGACCGATTGAAAGATGCTTTGGTGGCGTCTGTATTACGCCACCCGCTATGAGCGGTGAAAAACATCCAGAGACGGGCCGCCTCGAGTTTGAGCAGCCAACTCAGTAAGTACGGCTAGACATCGAGGTCAATACTGTCGAGTGAAAGTGTTGATATCGAACGGTCATTTGTGTGGAACGACGCTGTATGCTCGAGCGTTTGGTTCTCGTTTAGCCGGTCATAGAGTTGAGACGCCAAATATTCGACAGAGGCACGGTCTATTCGTCGTCCAAATCGATCGCGAGTTTCAGTATCAGGAAAGAGGAGCTGCACCCCGATCCCGCCCGGTCCCTGTGCACTCGCTGCAACCTGACGGACGACTCGCCCATGCAACTGAAATGGCTCCTGAATACCAGGCAACCGAAGCGCTAAGGCCAACTGAGTCCCGACTGCAATCCGACGGTCTTCAACGCAAATGAACATACCGGTCCGTGAAATATCACGCGTCAAGAGGTCGAAGCGCTGGTCTTCGAACCGACAGTTGACCTGGAGTTCCAGACCGGCGCGGGCTGCTTTTCTCTTGGAGTGACTTGCCATGATCAAGACGATGGCACATCATCTACAAATCTTCCAGTTGAGTCGTTCACAGCAATGCTTCCACGGTTTTACTACCTGCCTTTTCTCGCTTGGTGCCTCATCGTTGGCGCGACCTCGGTCGGACTCTGCTTTATCCCCTTATTCAACCTACTTGCCTTCGAGTTTGCCTTCGCAATATCGATTCCGCTGACCTTAGTCGGCGGACACATTGGCGTTTTGATGAAACGAGATACGCGCAACTGGTATGAGCGCGCTATCACGACCATGGCGACGACGTTCGCCCTCACCTTCTGCGCGCTGTTGCCAATCCTGTTAAACACAACGCGCGTTCAAAATTGTAATTTGCTGGAGGGTCTACTTCTCTTCGCCATCTTTCCGTTAACCGGTCTTCTCATTGCATTGTTTTGGGGGAAGGCAGCCGAAACCATCTTTCCGAATCGGGGCTTTGTGGCATTCACCTGCGGGTGGTTTGGATGCATTATCTACGGCGCATTCAAATTCTATTTTTCATCGCCCGTCGATATTTTTTCGCCATTCCTTGGGTACTGGCCAGGCGCCCTCTACGACGACGTGTTCTTGTTGGACAATCGGATTGTTTGGTCTCGAATTGAAGATTTCGTGCTCGCGCTGACTGGGTTCCTGAGTGCTCATATGTGGGCGACGAGCACAAACAGGGGGCGCATACACAGACCCACAGCTCTCATGCTCGGTATTTGCTGCATAAGCGTTCACCTACACGCCAGGCAGGTGGGTGTCTATCGAAGCGATGCGTACATACAGTCCGAGCTTGGTGGGGCGATTGTGTCCAAGCATTTCAAGGTCTTTTTCCCCGTGCACTGGCCCAATCAGAAAGTCAAAACACTCGTCGCTGACCTGGAATTTTATCACGCAGAGCTTGCACAGTTCTTCGGACGGGCGCCCGAGGTCCCTATACGGGTCTTCTATTACAAGAATCGACATCAGAAGAAGCGATTGATGGGCGCGCGCAAAACCCGCATAGCAAAACCTTGGCAATGGGCTTTTCACATCGATAACCCGCGGATTGCGTTATCTACGGTCAAACATGAAATGGCCCATATCTTTGCTGCACAATATGGCAAGGCACCGCATCGACTGAGCCTGGGTCAGAATTTTCTACCGAATATGGGTATCATCGAGGGCGTGGCTGAGGCGGCGACTTGGCCGCATCGGCGACTCAACCTCCACGAGTCGAGTGCTGCCATGAAGCAACTTGGCTTCGCGCCCGATATTCGCTTCGTTTTCGCGCCCGAGAAGTTTTACGGCGTAAACGGGAGCACGGCCTATACGCTCTGTGGTTCTTTTCTGCGATTCCTGTACGACAAACACGGCGCTCAAATGCTCTGGCAGGTTTATCGACAAGGCCACCTGGAAGGTATCGATGGCCTTAATCTCGATGCCTTAATGACAGACTGGGAGGGCCACTTGAATGGGATTTCTCTACCGGAATCAGCCCTCGCAGAGGCGCGTTTGCGTTATGACCGACCCAGTATTTTTGGTAGAGCTTGCGCCCGTGAGATCGCGTCTCTCTGGCGAACTTATCGCCATGCACTCCAATCGAATAGAGCGAGTCATGCTGAGGCGACCCTCGGAGAGATTTTGGGTCATCTGCCATCCAATCCGAATGCACGGCTTGCCGAGATAGACCTCATGATACGTAACGGCAGACTAAAAGATGCGCTGCCACGCGCACGGCAACTCTCTCGGGACCACACAGCCGGCGGGGTTATCCGTTCCTATGCATCCGAGCGCTACCTCGACGCATTGGTCATGACCGGTGAGGACGCAGATGCAGACATCACATACGACAGTTTGGCCGCCGAGACATTTCAACGGCCAAGGCTGAGAAACCTTGGTATCAAATCCGCAGCACTCAAGAGACCAGGCGTCAAAGCCGAGATCGTGCGGTATCTGTCTGCTCGACTCGATCGTGCCCAACGCCTAGAAGCGCTGAATTCAATCGAACGAGAATCCGGCCCTTGGCCAGAGTTGGACTATCTGAAAGCACGTGTTTTATTGAATGGATCAGAAAATCATTTGAGCCTGACCCTCTTCGAGCGTGCCTACCGAGGTCTCAGCGCGCCCGCGCTGCGCTACGAAACACTCAGGCTTCTGGCTCGACAGCTATTTGACAAACGCTGCTATCGCAGGTCAGCGATTGCCTACCAGCGCCTGTCAAACCGTGTCGATCTCGAAATCCTCCCGAGTGAGAAAGCGAATCACCAGGAATGGTCACGTCGAAGCACCTTTTTCGCGGCAATACAGGACCAAGTTCAAGACTTATGTCCAATCAAGATTGACATCAGCATCTTTGGTGATGAAGATGCGCCAGATCATTAATCGCGTCTCAGAGCAAAGATCGGCGCGGAATACGAAGTGGCGCCACCCTGTTGTAAAGCGGCACGAGTCGACCAAGGAGTGACTAAATGAGCAGAGCGTACGGCTTTATCTCGTTCATCGGCGTCTTCGCCATCCTCATGCTAACCGGCTGCGGAACACGTTACATTCAAGATACGAAGATTGAGTATACAAAGGAGAAGGCCGAGCTCGCCAAGATCGTGCGCGCGTATCGAGACGCACTTCGTGACAAAGACATTGAAACGCTCGAGAAGATGACGAGCGATCGCTATTACGAGAATGCAAGCACAACAACCGATGCCACCGACGATTATGGCCGTAACGGCCTACAAAAAGTCTTCGCGGATTTGAAAAACACGGTCCGGAAAGTGGAGGTCACTCTCGTCATCAAAGACATCGTCATCATGGGCGACCGTGCTCGAGTCGATGTGGAATACGACGCGAAGTATCTTCTCGCGCTCGGCGAGCAAGATCGTTGGGAAACGCGAAACGACAAGAACCGAATCACGTTCCGAAAAGACCAGGAGGGGGAATGGCGTATCAGTGGTGGTCTGTAGCGCTCACTCAAACTCGGTTACGTCATCCTCAAAATCGCTATCCTCGGCGCCGTTTGAATCGGCGTCAGCTTCATTCGAGCCGGGCCCGCCATAGCCGGATTCGGCCGGCGAGTTGACTGCTGCCCCTCCACCTGAATCCACACGTTCCTCTATTTCGATGCCAGAGCGCTCCCCCGAATGTTGCTCTGGCGGCTGCACCCAAGTAGACGCTAATTTATCTGTTTCTGATGATGCGTGGTCCGAATTCTGCTTGGTCAGCAGCAAGGCGGGCTCCGTACCTGCTTCCGTATGGTCGTCAAGTTGAAAGTCGGCCATCGACGCCGCCACCTTCGCACTCGCGATCAGCGTACTCTTCCGCGCCTTCGCTTTGCCCTTTTGAGCATCGATGGGCTCGTGGTCTGTCTGTGCCAACTCGACATCGTCAAAGTCAACACCATCGAGGTTGATCTCCTCGCTGGCCACCGTTTCAGACACACCATATGGGGTTTGACCTAGAAGCGGTGGCGGTGCGGTCTTGTTTGATTGCTGTGCATCAAGGATCATTGACGCTGAGACCTCTTGGGACTCAAACTCGCCGGACTCCTCCTCACCTTCGTCACCGAAAGAGCCTGTTTGAGTAGGCGCCAAGAGAGAGCGAGCCTCAGAGCACGCTAGAGCATCATCAGCGATGGTCGGGTGCGACAGAGGGTCTTTGACCGCACCTGCGTTGCCATCTTCCTCCGTCATCGATGCAGTGACTTGCGCCGCTAAATCTGCGACTGACCCACTGGGATTGGTCTCGCCGACTCCGCCATTGAGCGCCGGTGCGGGCTCACCGACCGTGTTGGAGGCGTTCTCCCCTTCTTGTTCAGCTTCGGCGCCCGCTATCCGCTCTGAAGCGCCGTGCTCCACCTGTTCCATCGCAGGCGCCAATTCGTCGTTCGCCAGACCGTCATCATCAGGTGTCTCACCGCGCTCGCAACCGTCTCCCTCGACCTGCTGGCGTTCAAGTTCCGCCGCCACCAAAGTCGAGCTTGTAGAACTTGGGCTCAATCCAGGCGTTTTCTCACCTCCTGGCGACGGCTCATCGAGCATACCCCCGGCGGTCTCAGCACCATCTTCTCCACCGTCTGCCGTCAGCGCGACGCCTGTATGAGACGCCAGGTTGGACTGCCCATCATTGGTGCCGCTGCATACCGAACTCGAGTCTGTCTCCATCCTCGCTGGCTCAGTGTTCTTCTCAACGTCAACACCCCCTTGCATCTCAGTCGATGCCTCACTGAGGTCGCTGTCCGGCGCGGGTATATCAACAGCAGGGGTTTCTGGTTCGGGGGTATCAGATGTACCTTCGATATTCCCGCGAGCAGCATCGCTTTCCGAGCCAGTCGTGGCCAAAGCGGACAGGTCTGACGAATTCGGGTCATCACCCGTCGGAGCTGCAAGCACCAGAGGCTCAGCACCCGCCTGTTCGGTCCCTAGTGCAGATGCCTCAATGTCGGACGGCTCTGCCGTGGACCTATCTTCTCCGAGACCGAGAAACGGCGCGCTAAAAGCGAAGTTATGAAGACGTGCCAGCGCGGGTTCATTCTCCAATAATTGGCGAAAACTTTCAGCACCGGTGACGGCGACACCGCGGGAACTATCTGACTCAGATTTCAGAGATTTGATCGCAACCGACAAATCTTGCGCGACTGACAAAGCGAAGCGATCGGCGGTGGCATAGGCCCAATCAGCCCAACTCAGAAATCCATCAGAGCCAGCAGAAATGACCTCTCTGACAAGGGCTTCCATCGCCATCAACTCGTCTGTTTCTGTGTTCTCGTGTAAGAAAACAGCCCAGTATTCGATGGCCTCTTCTCCCACGCCGGTGCTCAACGCAAACTCCGCGCCACTCAGTTCATCCACGAGCGCTGCGGTGGCCCCAACAAGAGCGAGTGATTCTTCCGGCGGGACAATGCTGAGAAAACCAAATTGCCGCCGACTCAGGAACATCGCACGCGCCAATAGAAACAACTGCTCATTTCGAGACAGGTTATTTGTGTCTAGGTCATTGACCAATACCTTGGGGGGCGCAAATCCGTAGCTCGAAACCAGCCCCGTATCCGCACGCGCCGTACCAATCTCGAAATTGGGCCAATCTGCCGCCGATGCGATCCCTTCAGCGAGCTTCGCCGTGGGCCCGGTCGCCGGCGCCCAGTTGGGCAACTGGTCGGCTCGCGCCAATTGAAAAGCCGTATCAAGTTCATTGCCGATCAGCTGACAAAGCGCCTTCAGGAGTTCATTGAATGCGTGCGCATGCCGGCTCCGATACGCATGAAAAGGAGGCATCAAACTCGCACCAATAGACGATTCACTTTGGATAGAAGCAAGACGCTTGTATTCGTCCTTCGTCAGCCCTGAGAGTAAACTCAATAGGCTCAACGGAATCGCCGCCCTCTCCGGCATCTCCTTCAAATCGAGGAGGGTGACCAAGTGCCGAAGTCCCTCGGGCTCGCCAGGTTGGGCAAGGAGTGAGGCCAACCGATCATCAAGGGCCTCATCCAGCAGCGACGCCTCGTCGCTTGACTCAAACAAAGCTGCCTTGACGCGAGCACGCACATCGAGAACAGGGTATGTCGAAGCACCAGATGGCTGAATTGTTTCCACGATGCGCAGAGACAACGTCAAGCGACCCGCATCGACCAATAAATCTGAGGCCTTAAGCTGCGTCTCTTTACCCCACGAGCGGACGTGAACCGGGTCGAGCAAGCTCGCAGCGACCGTCTCATCTGCTAAGAGGGCTGGGTAGGCGTTCAAAACTTCGATTAAGGTATTCGCGAACGCGTCGACATCATCCTGCGCTATTCTCGCATCTTCAAGAGCCCCCCGCGCATCAGAGATGGCGCCGGCCGCGAGAAAAGAACGCGCGCGTCTGAAATGCAGTTTCGCCCGTGTTGCAGGCCTGAGATCTGCTTGCAACAAGCGTTCGAGAATCACCACAGCCTCGGGGCTTTCGCTCTTTGGATCAACGATGGCCATCATCTTAAGCAAGAGCAATGGTTCTGAGAGCCCTGCGGCAAGGGCGCTCTTAAACAGTCGCATCGCCCGATGATGGCGCCCCAAGTTTTCATGTAGAATCAAGCCCGCCTGCGCAAGCCCAAACGCCTTGCGCTCGGCAATATCCGTGGCACTGGAGAACTTTTCCCAGTATCTCGCGGCTGCTTCCCAGCGCTCCGCGCTTTCCTGTATTTTTGCCAACGCCTCGAGCGCTTGAGCTTTCGTGGCCGAGTGACGCACGGCGATTTCGTAATGGTGAATCGCCTGCACATCCAAGTCGATGGCAGCGAATGCAACCGCGCGGCGGAGATGTTCCTCCGCCCGCAACTGGTCCCCATCGACCCCGGGCACAAAAGTGGGCAGTTGTGTGTGATCATAAATGCGTCCGGCCTCGACAACTCGACCCGCCGCAAAGAGATAGTCCGCATAGAGTTGAGCAGCCTCGCGCGCATTCGGTACGCGCTGATATGTCGCGCCGAGAAGGTCCAATAAGGCCTGCGATTGGTCTTCATCGATGAGTGCCTGAGCTCGTACGATCTGAACTTGGGCGAGACGGCTCGCGAAGGTGTCCCGAACATGGTCCTCGAGACCACGATCGAAACGGGTCAGTAACATCGGACCGATTTGCTCGATTTGAGTTGCGCTGCCATGCAGGAGGGTCAACTCGGCCAGTCCAACCAAGGCCACGGCTGATTGAGGGTCCACTTGAAGCGCTTCTCCAAAGACACTCATGGCGGCGTGGTCGTCGTTCGCGACCTCACGTTCGAACTGGGCTTGGTCACAATACCGGGCCGCTTTTTGCGCCTTTGAGCGTGCCGATTGGACACGCGCCACATGGACGCGCCTCATCGTGTCGATATCTTCATTCCGTCTGGCATAACGCATAACGACGCTTTGAGCCTCGTCGTTGCCAGGCGCACGCTCTAACACCTGAAGCCATAACCGAACGGCTAGACCGAGTTCACCCATTGCCTGAACGGAACGAGCACCATCGACGAACGTCAACACGTCTTGAGGTGCCTCAGACAGCGCCGCGAGTTGTTCTACGACCTCAACAAATCTCGATGCGTGTCTCAGGCGAATCAGCAAGCGCTTTAAGCGCGAGAGCGCCTCGATATGATCGGGCCGCTCAACGAGAAACCGTTCGTAGATATCAACCGCGCCTGCAAAATCGAGCACGTTAAGCTCCAGCAACTCGCCTAGCTCGAGGTACCAACGCTCAACTGCATCCGAAGGGGCGTTGTCAGCCAGCAACTCCGGCCCAAATCGTCGATAAGTGTCGACCAACCCACGATGTTTCTTTTGTCGTCGCTGAAGGCTTGCAAGGCGGCGACCCACAGACAAGTCATTGTCCGTCAACGACAGGGCGCTCGCGAGCGCATTCAATGCAGTTTGTGGTCGAGCGAGATGCGCCGTCGCTAACCATTCCACGAGAAGATACAGTTCAACATTGGGCTCTGAGCCTTCCGCTGCGAGATACGTCTCCACTTGCTCAAGTAAGCTCAAAGCCTGTTTCTTGCCGCTCACAAACTGCTTTAAACCAAGCAGCCCTGAACGATTACTGCCGGTCAGCTCATACCTTTGCAAGGCGAGTTCATAAACATCTTCGGGACGTTCAAGATGCAACTGCGTGATCTCGATTCGTTCCTCCACAAGTCTCAATCGTTCGTCAGGAGCAACGATTTCGCTCTGCTCTGCGAGCAGCGCGTCAAGCTCATCCCATTGAGTCGTTTGTCTGTAGTGGCGAGACAGGGTCTCGAAGGCCATCCGATGTCCTGGCTCTTCGTCCAGCAATCGGCGTGCCGTCTTCTCAACGACTTGTGGGTCACCGTGACGTCCCGTATGGAGTGCCAGCAGTTTATCGAGCAACTGCACTCTCCGCTCATCTCGAGCACGGTCGCTCTGTTTTTGCAGAACCTTAGTCAGTTCAACGTAGGATTGAGACGCCTCGAGCAGCCTGATTCTCTCATCGACGGCCTTGTCGTCTTCAGGTGCGAGGTCGCCGAGATGCTTGAGAACCATCGCCGCACGTTCTGGCTCATCAAGCGACTTGAATAGGTCTGCGGCACCTCGATACAGCGCAATACGTGCGTCTTCATGCTCAGCCCAAGACGCTTCATTTTCATAAAACTCAGCGACGTTCAGCAGCTGTCCCGTCTCCCGAGCCCAGTCCTCGAGCCGCGTGCGAGCAGTGGCATCAGCGGGCATAAGCGCCACGGCGCGCTTCAGCGTGCTGAAGGCCGATTCCGTATCACCAAGATATTCATGTTCCACGTAGGCCCGCTGCGAAAGAAAATGAAAGCGCTCACCTCGGTCATGGGTTAAGTCGGTCATCAGCTCAAAGAAACGAACGACCAGGACCCACGCGTCCAACTGAGCGGCAAGGCGCCAAACATGTGCTCTTATGACCTCGTCTTCAACTTTGAGCTGATAGGCCTGTAGATAATGCTCTAACGCAGCCTCTGAGCCACCTTGTACGGTCTCAAAATGTCCGGCTAGGCGAATCAGAAGCATCGCTCTTGCCTCTTCCTTGCAGGCAGCGAGCGTTTGCTTAAAAACTTTCGGCAGCTCATCAACCGATCCAGCTTGCTCAGCTGTGCGAAACAAGACCTGTTGACCGAGTTCACCGTCGCTGGTCATAACGGTCTGCTTCGCGGATTCAAAGGCCTCTTCCGCATGACCTGCGGATTCAAATGCCAGAGCCGCCTCAAGAAACATCTCAGCACGACCCACCTCGACTGCCTGTGCGGTCTGACTCAGCACCATCGCCAGCTCTAACCAGACGGACCTGTCGTCGATGGTGCCAGCAGCCGAGATGAGCTCTTGCGCCCAATCTGTCTTTGTTGGACACTGAATCACGGCGAATCGTAGACTCGAGAACCCCTCTCGGACCAGACCGAGCTCTTTGATTTGAATTAATCCGGCTTGAGCTCGATGCTCAGCAGCCTGATCGGGGTCGAGCACGTGTTCGGCCGCAAGCAAGTAGGCATCGGCGCAATCTGACCACTTTCCAGTCGATTGGGCGACACCTTTCAGTCGAGAGAGAACTTGTTCATTAATTCCACCCGTCTGCCGGTGCGCGCGTTTCCAACATTCCAGCGCCAATTTATTATCGAACCGGCCCGACTCAACCCATTCTGCAGCTTCGACCAAGAACTGACCGGCTAAGGTCACATTCGTTGCAGCCCGGGCTAACCCGTCTAGCGTGCGAAACATTTCCTTTTGTCGCCCCTGCTCACAGTACAGTTTCCAAACCGACTGCAAAGCTTCAACATCTTGCGCGTCGATCAGCAGTAGAGCTTCCCATTGCCGCACTGCGGCAACGGGATCATTCAGCTGATTCTCAGCCAATTGGGCAAGGCGTCGGTGGATTTCAAGCTGTTCATCTTGATTGGTCGTCACTCGTAGAATTTCTGCGAGCGCTTCGTACACCAGCGCATGGTCCTGCCGTTCGTTCCCGATGCGCTCCAGAGTCATCCATGCATCGCGTCGACAGTGCTCAAGCGCCGCTAGGCGGCGATATGTATCAACGCCCTGCTCATATCGCTCAGCATCGAAATGCAGGGCGGCGAGAGCTTCGAGGGCGTCAGCGATATTCGTCGGCGGCTGAGCGCCGCTGGCCATGCGCTCATAATAGGTCTCCGCCGCATCCAAATCGCCCGTCGCTGTAGCTGCCTGCGCAAGCGCTTTCAGGGCCTCCGCATCCTCTTCGTCTACGGCTAAAACTGCACGCCAGACCAATTCTGCGGAATCAAACTCATCTGCCCGGAGACAGGCTCGACCTATCGCACACAATAAGTCTTTGTCATCGTATCTCTCAGGCAGCGCCAGCCATAAAACCCCAAAGCGAACGAGCTGTTCGTCGTCGTCCCGAATGGTCGCCAAACGAATTAATTCTTCTATAATAACGACATCGTGGGGCATCAATTCATGGGCCTTTGACCACGCATCGAAAGCACCCTCATAATCGCCGAGCTTGAGTTCCGC
This sequence comes from Bradymonadia bacterium, assembly GCA_049889275.1. Lineage (GTDB taxonomy): Bacteria > Myxococcota_A > Bradymonadia > UBA7976 > UBA1532 > UBA1532. Next base: position 137,074 of record JBMHDS010000085.1, read on the forward strand.
GACTAACGCTTCTTCCTTCAAGAGGCGGAGCCGATGTTCCGAATCCTCTGCAATTTCGAATCGTCGCCGAATGACCCGGAGCACGTCCTGATCCGCACCGAGTTCACCATACAAAGCTTGCAGGTTGCTATACGCCTCGTCGTCTCGCTGTTCGAACTGAAGATACACTTCCCATGACTCGATGGCGTCCTGCAGGTCTTCGGACAGCTCACCAAGCAGACTCGAACGCTCCCTCAAGACCTGAGCGTTCGCGTCAACGGGCTGTAGCTGCCAAATTTGCTCAAGGATATCGAGTAACCTCACCTGGTCGTCACGCTGACGATAAATGTCCGCTAATCGCTGCAGTGGACCGACTGCAGAATGATCAAGCTGACGTTCATGTAGAAGGACGCGTTCCCGAAGCTCGAGGCTATGCTCAAGCGCGTCAAGCACTTGGTGCATTCGCTGAACGAGCGACGCGCGCTCGTGCTCATTCGCTTCGTGGAAGCCACACTCGAGCACTCGGATTTGGCCGAGCGGGTCTCCTTCTTCCACGAACAAGCCCATGAGCAGTTCAGCGGCTCTGACATCGAGACTCTGATCATCCAATACGGGCATGAGTGCTGCTATAGCCGCATCGCGATCGCCTAACCGAGATGCATGAAGCTCAGCCCACTCCGTACGTAAGTTCATCTCACGGGACCCGGAGTTAGACTCAAGAAGGTTGATGCGCACGCGCAGGGTCTCGGCGAGCGCGATATAGTCACCGACCTCATGGTACGCGCGTCTCAACCCTTGGAACGCGTCATCGTCGAGCGGCCACTCTTGTAGAATCGCGCGGTTCCGTTCGATCGCCTCAGACAGGTCACCGTGGGCGTCGTGCACCTCAGCCAACCGTCGCATCCAACGCAACTTGATGAGATCTGTCAACTGAGCGGCATCGGGGTTATCGAGTGCAATCGTTAGAAATCGTGATATCGCGCCGTCATCGCCAACGCCCTCGGCTTCATCAACAGCCATTTGAATGCCATGATGGTCGGATGGATCGATTTCGATCAAAGACTCAAGACACCGTCGAATCATGTGCCACTCGACATTGAGGGACCGATACAGCGCGAGCGCCTGCTCGAGGGCGTTTCGACGCACGCTGGCACTTAAGGGGCGTTCACGGGCCTCCTCAAGCCATCGCGCTAACGTCAAATCATCGGCGTACTTCTCGAACTGTTGCGTGACGCGCATAAAGATTGAGCCGTCTTCGGGGCAGACCTCGACCGCGCGACGCAACTGCGAAAACCCGCGTTCTTCATCGCCTAGAAACTCGAGGTAAAGGTATGCCAATTCTAATCCGAGACGCGCGTTGCGCGACGGTTTAGTCGCTGCACGCATGCGTTCATTGAGCTGTTTTTCAATGGCCGGAAAGCAGCTCGGATCCCGAATGAGTTCACGGAGCGCCAGGTGGACCTCAGCGACCACAGACTCATCTGCGAGCCTCATTGCCGCCCTCAGGGAGTCGTATGCTGCGACCGGCTGAGATAAATAACGGTGTCTGACTTGGCCTTGCTGGAGTCGAATCTTTGCTTTTGTCGGCGCCAAATCGATCAGCTCAAGCCGATTTCCGAGAATGCCATCAACGCGTTCCCAATTCTCTTGCGCACGATAAATCCGCTCAACGGCTTGAGCATAGGTATCTGAGGACGGCGTGAGCCTAAACGCCGTCAGATAGTGCTCTAAGGCTGCTGAACCATCTTGAAGCTCACGCTCCAAGACCGTACCTGCTCGATGAGTGATCTCGGCTCGCTCATCGTCATCGGGCCGCATCGCCGCATAGTCTAGCAGTAGCTGGACCAATTCCTGCCATGTTTCCTCGGCCTCGAGAAGCCGAGCGAGCGCCTCGAACCCACCCTCGGCACCGTCCCATGTCGCCCGACGCATGCCATCGATGAATGGCCTCAGGTCTCCCAGACATGATTGCGCTCCGGCAAGGAACAGCTCGAATCGATAAGCTGCGTCAAATTGATGCGTCTCGGCGTGCTCGGCTTGTCGGAGATATAGTTGAGGCCACTCGAGTTCGGGTGACTGCTCCCGATAACGTGTCCAGAGGCCTTGCGACGCGTCTGCCGCGCCGAGGGCATCGTAGGTGTCGATGACGTCTTCCAAGAGCTCCAGGCTCATCACCCCTCCCTCAACGAGTCCGTCGAGAATCTCTCGAGCCTGACGCCCGAGCGAGGGCTCAAGCGCCAAAGCGTCGCGTAACGCATTGACGGCTTCATGGGGTTGTTCAAGGACGTCAACGAATAGCGAGGCTGCTCTGATACGCAGTTGCCCCTTGATACGTGAGCCCGTCGCATGGGCAGCAGCATCCAAAATCGTATCGATGGCATCGCGACCTCGGCCATCTTGGACCAAGATCATCGCTTGCAAGGCGGCGATGACCTCATCGCCTGGCCAAACTCGGAGATGCTCGGTCGTCAGGGGCAAGAGTGACGGCTGCAAGCCGTCATCGATTCGTTTGTTCGTCGCGACCAGCATCGAACGACTCGTCTCAGGATCCGTTGGATTCCTAACCAACAGCTCAATCGCCCGTACACAGTATTTGAGCGCATGCTCTCCATCGCTGGCATTCGCTGCCAGCCGCTGAAGAGATTCGATGAGGACGTCGGGTGAAGCGTATTGTTCTAAGAGCTCGAGGTAGACATCTTCGAGGGACGCAATCGCGTTTGTCTGCGCGCGTTCCGATAACATATCTAAGATACGCTCTGCCGTGGCCGGTGCTAAGGCCGCAGCCCGAGCGAGATAAGGAACGGCGCGATTCGGTTCTTGTAGTTGCTCTAAATAGACCTGCGCTACCTCGAGATATTTCTCGCTCCGCGCCTCGGGTTGTCGCACCTGCTCTGCGTCTGCTAAGAGCACTTGTACGAGTCGACTCCATCGTCGTCGCTCCGGTTCTCGCATTATCGAACGCCTGTTTTGAACTCCATGGACGCTAATGTACCCCGAACCAATGCGAACTGCATCAACCAAACGTAACTTCAAGTAGACCGCGCGAGGGTGACACAAGGGCAGTGGTTGCAGTTCCTAACGAGCACCGCTAACGTCGGCGCTAACAGGACGACAGCAAACACACCAATGATGATACGATTCTGCATTTTATTGATTCTTTCGACCGCTTGCGGAACACGGCCATCGGTCCAGATAAGGTCTCCGATCACACAGGCAGCTGCCACCTCGGTCAAAAAGCAGCACTTGTTCATAGCGAGAACGACAGGTGACCAACTGACGGCCATCGTGTCTCTGCCTTTTGGCGTCATCGACGAACCGCCAGAGCAAAGGGGTCTCGCGCAAGCCTGGCTCGCAACATTACAAGTCGATAAGTCTCCCCTAGCCGACCGGGTTGCCGCCGATGGCTGTTATCTCAACCGATGGGTTGAGCCGACGTTTTCTGCCATCTCGCTCCATGGTAAAGGTCCGGCGGTGCTCTCCTGTCTCGAGAGCGTGGCAAGGGCGATCAAGACGCAACCCGAACAGTTGCGTCGCCATCGATTAGAAGTCAGGGACGACACCGAGCTTCATCTGCTTGGCCCCGCCCTCAATGCGGCCTACAGTGGCCAGCCACCTGGTCAAGTAGTCACCTCTGAGCAACTTGAGCAGGCAAGCGCTCTCAAACTCAGTCTGCGTTCAAATCGTCATCGCCTCCACGCTGCGACCGTTGTGGCCGTTGGTACGGCCACGTATGAATCAGATTTTTTTGAGCTCGTTGAAGAACACTATCCTAATCGTGAGACCGCCCCCATTAAGCCGCGCTCGATGGGGCAGAACCAAAGCGCTAAGAAACTACAAATTGAGGTCTCAAGGGTCGCTTCCGAAAACGCTGAATTTGCAATCGCGATCCCGCTGTCGGTTCCCACCGTTGAGCATGCAGCCCGCGCCGACATCATCGCCACCGTGCTCGAGACGAGACTCAAGGCTCAACTCGCCGCACGAGATGCCCAATGTCAAAGCGCGCAAGCGTTTGTGTACAGTCCGGTCCAGAACAGCCGACTTCTGCTCACGGCAAAATGTGATCCCGAATCCCTAGACGGACTTTGGGACAGCGCGATCGAAACCTTGGTCAGCGCTGGGGTCGCAAAGATGACGCCAGTCGAACACGCACGAGCGATGCAGCGATTCACGTCGGATGTACAGATGACGACACATACACCGCTCGCTATCGCCCGCTTATTGACAGCATTCAGCGTCCGCTGGCCGGGCAGTGGCCAGACATCACATCGCCGTTGGAACTTGGCTCTGCAACACCTGTCGCACGAACATGACCAAACCATCTTCAAAAACATTGCATCATTAAAACACGCGACAGCGGTGGTGCTCATACCTAAGGAACGGTCACGGGCCTCCGCCTCACTGTTAGCGGAGCGTCTCGACGAGAGAGCACAAGAACGGTTAGGGGGGGCGCCACAGGAGGATCAACGCGGCGTCATTCGAATCGGACCTCGCCTGAAAACCTACATCAACGAGACGAGCGATGAGGGCTCGCTGGTCGTGCAGCTCGACCTCGCAGGCGGTCGCCTGTCTGCACGGTCCCAATATCAAGGTGCAGCGACAATTACGGCAGCCCTTTTATCTTTGCAATTGCCCAATGTGGAAGTTCGGCTCCAAGCGCGAGAGCTACTCCTATCCGTCGCTACATCTCAGAATGATTTGGCCACAACGCTCGCGGCTCTCGAGGACGCCATCCAACCTGAACGGCTATGGTCCTCAGAGCTCTTTGAGACCGCACGGCGTCATGCGTTGACGACATTGAAGCGACAGCTCAGCCAAGAGCAAGTCCGATTTCAGCATGAGCTGTCTCGTGTCGTACACAGGCGGCTCGGTTATCCAACGCCTGGGCTCGAGCAGCTGCAAAAGATGATCATTCACATGACGCCCGGTCGCGCCAGAGCTTGGTTTGAGAGGTATGTCTCCGATACCAAAAAAACCCTCATTTTGACTGGCCACCTGAAAGGTATACAACCAAAAGCGCTTGTCAAAAGAGTCCTTGTGCGCTCAGCATCCATAGGCGTCGATACCCCAACCGAGAAAACAACAATCGCCCGTTGGCGCCAAACAGCGGAGACAACGATTTTGGCGACTCGAGTACCGCGATACGCCGCGGTGTATTCATTGGAGAAGCCCAATCGATTAGAACGAGAAACGCTCAGGTGTCTGGCGACAGCCCTGAAAGCTCGATTCGAAGACCTTGAGCCATCGCACGCCCTGGCAAATGTACAAGTGGATGTTCGAACATCGGATGACTCAGAGCGCTCGTTTTTGAGAGTGGTCGTCCCCCATGAGAATGGACAACGCGCCCAAGTACAAAAACGCCTCGCAGACATCGTTCAGACCCTGAAGAGCATCCCGATTCCATTCGATGAGTTTCGGCGCATTCGTCAAAACACTGTTGGCCCCGCAGATCTCGAATTGACGATGCCGAAGATGTTGAATCGCTGGTTAGGACTTCAACTCAAATTACATGACGGTTTTGTAGGGCGGCGGGCCACCCAAATGTGGCGAACTGTGATCGAAGGCATCTCCCCGCTCGACCTAAAACGGGTGGCTAGCAAAATTTTTGGGAGCGCCAAGGATCGACTCGAAGTAAACGGTGTAGCAGCCGGAGCGACTGAATGATAGAGACTGTAACAAGACATCAACCCAGTCGACGAGGAATGATAAGATGTGGTGGAAACTAAGGTTTGAAGCGCCTGAGCTTCTTGCGGAGTCGGCTGCTTGGATGATCGCTGAGATGCTTGACCATCCAGTAGAAATTCGCGACGCAAATACGATGTCGGCGTCTGCCGCGCAAACCGAGGTTGTGGTCGCATTCGGGGAGCGACCCGACGACACCATCGATAAGCAAATACGGCATGCGCTTGAACCGCTGGGTCTCAGCGAAGTACGTATTGAGACCACGGCCAGCGATGATGAAAGCTGGCGCGACGGCTGGCGCGCTTTCTTTCGAGGCCAGCAACTCAGTGATAAGCTTTGGGTCGGGCCACCTTGGGAGACACCGGCCTCGGAGGGCGTGTCAATCGTCATCGAACCTGGACAAGCCTTCGGGACAGGTACTCATGAAACCACGCGGGGCTGCCTCAAAGTACTCGAACAAGTGCTCAGCGGGCGAGCGTCGCAGCTGATCATGGATGTAGGTTGCGGCTCTGGCGTATTGAGTATCGCTGCAGCGAAACTGGGGCATCGTGCCGATGGCATAGACATCGATGCCGACGCACTCAAGAATGCTTTTGAGAATGTCGAAATCAACGGTGTGACAGAGTCGGTTCATCTCTCCGTAGGCACAGCCGAAGGGGTGAAACGTACATACGGCATCGTCGTCGCAAATATTTTGGCAAAAATCCTTGTTCGCGAGGCCGAATCGATTGGCGCACTGGCCTCCGACATACTCATCTTGAGCGGCCTTTTGATCGAACAACACGATCTCGTGGTCACAGCTTACCCAGATTTCCGTGTGACACATCATTGGGACGAAGGGGTATGGCGGGTTCTCGTCATGGAGCGTAGACAGAGTCATGATCCGAGCTAAGCTGCCAAAAAACACGATCGGTCAGGGGGGGCCATGGCCCTTGTCGGATGATCTCATGCATTATCTTACGCGTGTTCACCGGCTCGCGGAAAATGCGACAGTGATTGCTTTTGATGGCACGGGGATGGAATGCGAAGCCCGACTATTTAAACAGGATGGCCACTGGCTGCTCGAAGCCACCACCCCCCCCCGCGAGGGGCTGCAGGGTACGGAGGTCACCGTCTGGTACGGCCTTCCGAAGGGGGACAAGCTCGAACGCGTCACGAGGCAACTCACCGAACTCGGTGTTGGTGGACTGACATTGATCAGCTGCCAGCGCAGCGTGGTCCGTCTAGAACCCAAACGGGCAGAAAAACGGATCGCTCGTCTGACGCGAATTGCAGAAGAAGCCACACGTCAATCCGGACGCGCCGACTCGCTCACCATTCACGGCCCACAAACAATCGCTGAAGCCCTCAAATCGAACGCACTCGATACCCTCATCGTATTTGATCCAGCTGGAGACCAGCAACTCGATGAACTCGAATTACATGGCACGATCGGCGCCGTGGTTGGTCCGGAAGGTGGCTTCACAGCGGACGAGTTAGGCGCGCTCAATGACGCCGGTGCTCACTGCGTGCGGCTCGGTCATTTGGTTCTTCGCACTGAGACCGCAGCGCCGGTTGCGGCGGCCTTGGTGCTTCATCGCCTGGGTCATATCTAGGGCAGAAGTCCCCGCTGCGGTGAGAATTTTGGACAATTCTTACATGTAAGTTATAGTACTACATCAACAAACGTCCGAAGGCGGTGGGTGTGAGTAATTTTGACGACTTCTGGGAGCGGATGGTCGATGAGGGCATCCTTGGACCTGACGCTGCCGGCCGTGCGCGCGCCCGGCACGCGCAATTCGGTGGGGGCCTCGATACCGCAGTTTACGAATTTTCAACACTAGACCAGTCGGAAAAAGCGTACGTCCTGCACGCAGCGGCCGACGTCGTTGGCCTTCCGGTCGCAGAGACGGAATATCTCGATGCGCCAGATTTTGAAGCGCTCGCAAGAATTGACCGAAATCTGCTGCGCCGCTTCCCTGTTTTACCGTCGCGCGATGCCTGTGGCATCTCAATCGTTATTGTACCCGCGTTACTCAACCATGAACTCAAATTGATCCGAGCTGCATTGACCAGTGATGTAAAACTCTACCTTGGTTGTGAAATCGACATCTGGGAGGCATTATCTCGCTACGCCCTCGTCGAGCTACCAAAACGCATCGAGTCGATCTGGCTTGGACAAAGTCCGGGGATGAGTGGTGACACGGACGGCGATTTATGTGGCCCCACGGCCGTTCCCCGCTCGACGGTGCTCTACGTTGCGCCTGGCGCCGGGTTACCAGCCGGCCAGGTGGAACACAGTAACGATTTTGTCGCCCGATATGGTGAAGGAAACTCACCGATTACGCGGCCGGGGCGGCCACAAGCCTTAGGACTCGCGGACACCGCAGATTTCGAAGAGAAACGCCAGCAGACTCTCTTGAAGCATCGCTCGTATGCCGATGAACAACACAAAACTGCAGATGATCTTGCCGAGTTGGCGAGGCGTCCTCAGCGATGGGCGTCGAATACTGACATCCCCGCAGACCAAGGCCAGCGGAAGCCGACAGCCGATACGATACCACCAGCTACGGGCTGAACCCACGGGCAAAGCGCTCACCGAGATTGACTTTAGCAAACCATGGCGCTAGAAAGGCCGCAGTAGAGACGGCATACGACGCGACCAGCGGTACATTTGAGGATAGATGAGCGCGACCATTACCAGTCAAAGCAGGGCACGCGACTTCGCGGCGCTTGTGAAGCCGAGTATTACATTATTGTCGGTGTTCACGATGCTCGCCGGGCTCTGGCTTGCACCCGGTTCCATCGATTGGATGGGCATGACATTGGCGGTCATTGGTACCGCGCTTGTGGTGGCCGCAGCAAACGCACTCAACTGCTATATCGAGCGCGACTCAGACAAATTTATGGCACGAACGAGCAAACGGCCCCTTCCCGCTGGGCGGATGGTGCCGAAGACGGCGCTCATTTTTGGACTCGCCCTCGCGGTCACCTCAGTACCCGTATTGGTGGTCGGCGTAAACGCCGTGACTGGGCTACTCGCGGCCATCGCATTGGTCTCCTACGTGTGGGTCTACACCCCGATGAAACAGCTCTCCCCATGGGCCCTCTGGGTCGGGGCTGTGCCCGGGGCTATGCCACCTCTACTCGGCTGGACTGCGGTACGCGGACAAGTTGAGTGGCCAGGCCTCGTACTCTTTGGCATCATGTTCATTTGGCAACTACCACACTTTATCGCCATCTCGATGTATCGGGATTCAGAGTATCAACGGGCAGGCATACGGACGGTGACGGCCGTGCACGGCTGGTCCAGTTCAATCCGACAAATCTTCTTCTGGACAGCAGTGCTGGTTCCTTTCAGCTTGCTCCTCGTCCCGCTCAACATCACCGGCACCATTTATATGGCGAGCGCGGGCGTGCTTGGATTTATCTTTGTCGTAAAGGCGATGCAGGGATTCAGGGCAAAAGATGCAAGTCTTTGGGCCCGAAGCCTGTTTCTGTATTCCCTCGTCTATTTAACGCTCCTATTCGCCGCCGTCGCCGTAGACGTATTGATAGCGCGCGGATAGACGACACTCGCACGTAGAGCGAAAGCAAACGCACACCCCCTTCGGCGAGCAGAGCACAAACCGCTCGTTCAAGGCCTTATCAGCTGTTCGATTACCCATCGAACCTTGCGCCCAAGGACCCAAGGTGCCCGCCCGTCTTCCATCGATGACTGGGTTTACTCGCACAAGCGCAATTGCTGACGGGCCAAGATCATTGTAGGCGGTCCAGGCATATGCACGGCCAACACTCACTCAGCAGACCAGAGACGGCACAAAATAAGGCGAGGTCACGGAGCAAAGCGTTGGTGAGCGTTTTTATTCAGCCCATCAAGTTGGACCAATAACAAACGTCCAGCCGTTCCCCGCAACGACACGCGTGAGACTGAAGGCTCATCGACCCGTGGTTAAACGATATCGAATCGGGATCGAACGAGAAGGAGAGGCGAAGCGGGCGCTCGCTCTAGAGCATGAGAGATAGTGTAACGCCCACATTGAAGATAGTTTTTTCCTCAACTCGTAAGCGACGGCCCGGAGAATCGATCGCGGCACTGAACGTTGGGTTGTGCTCGCTCGCATTAAAGTTGGCCTGGCCACGGGCCTCCACCAAACCGGAACCATCAAGGTCGCGCCCAACGTCTGCGTTACTCAGATAATGTTCGGTCTCATGAGCGAGACTCAGGTTCAAGCTGAGCTTTGCGTGCTCAGACACGTAGACCCCACCACCGAGATGCGCGCGCACGGCCATAAACTGCTCAACTGTCGTAATACCATCGTGTGCAGTGCCTGCTGCGGTACTGTCGCTGTTTGGGTTGAAACATGCTTGATTAGGCAGACCACGCGCATCGGTCGCGGGGCCGCTCGGATCCGTACAGGGCGTATTTGCCATGCCGATCGCATCAAACAACTCTGAGTAATCCCGTCCCTCAGCCTGATACATCGCGCTGAATCCGATATCGAAATAAACCTTCGCACCGGTTTCGGGGTTGTAGAACGGAGCGACCTCCGTGCCCAACTCAAATTGCATACGGTCGCCGGGGCCAATGTATTGTTGACCCGCGCCATAGTCTTTAAAGCGCGAGCCGCCGGCAGCAAAAGGCATCACGTATTCGAAGCGCGCATACGGGTCTACGTATTTAAATTGCCGCGAAAGACTCGTTGCGAGCGTGACCTCATGCAGTCCTCTACCCACACCTGTATTGCCAGCCACCATGGTCGTGCCCGTGGGCGCGCGGTAGCCCGCCTCAAATGTCCAGGTCGCCCGCTGTGGATCTCTCGTTTGACTGATGGGCGAGTAACGCAACATAAACAACATATCGCCAAACCCTGCCCGGGTCGGTAGATTCTGCACCGGCACATCGAACAAATTGGCACCGTTGGCTGGCGCGATGGTGCTGTTTTCCGGCGTAATTACAACACCGTTTCGATTACCACCATTGCCTGCGAATCGAATCGTCTGCTCATTCGACAGGGTAACCGGTGCCTCGACCAAGAGCTCCAAATCCTTGTAGAGGCCGATTCGCAGTTCGGGGACGACCTCTTGGATGACCCGCTCAAAGCGAAGCTCTTTGACGTTCAAAGATTGGCCCTCCGGTGGTGCAAAAGGGCATGGATCCTGTCCAGACGCGCTGTTCGCAAACTCGCCCTGGGCACAATTGAATTCCCGGGTAATTTTGGCGCGCCTTAAGCTCCGCCGATAGGTCACCGACGCACGCATATCAAATGGGTCATCGCCGTCCGCCGCATCGATTACATCGACACGCTCGGCTGCGTTGGCCAAGGTCACCGTCCCAAACAGCAAACTGCAAATGAGGAAAGTGCGCTTGATAAGCAACATTCGAGTCATGTGAACACTCCGTTTCTTAGCGTTTCGACGGTGCAGAATAACCGCGCAGCCGCCCGGTGTAAACTCACCACTGCAGCTTCGTCACTTTTGCTGTCATTCAACTCTCACTGTTTGAGCGGAGACCAAATTCTTTCATCTTGGTCTGGAGGCTTTTTCTAGAGATCCCGAGGCGCTTCGCTCCTTGGGTCACGTTCCCCTCTGTATCTTTGAGTACACCCTCGATCATCTGTCGCTCAATCCGTCTTGTGATGCGGCGAACGGCTTCCTTGAGGTCTGTCTCACCATCAGGCACCAAACGGGCACTGTCTATGGTTTCACCGCTCGCCGCTTGAAGAAATTCAACCGGTAAATCCGAGATCTTGATGGGATTATTCTCAGAGAATAGAAGTGTACGTTCGAGTACATTTTCAAGCTCTCGAATGTTTCCAGGCCAACCGTATGAACGTAACGCGTTGAGCGCCTCAATCTCAATCTGCCGTGACGTTTGCCCCAGACGCTTCGAGAATTTAGTAAGAATATGCTGCGTGAGCAGCGGAATATCGTCATCCCGCTCTCGCAACGCGGGCAACTTGATCGGGACAACATTGAGTCTGTAGAATAAATCCTCTCGAAAGTGTCCCGCCTGAACTTCGCTCATGAGGTCGCGATTGGTAGCCGTGATGAGCCGTACATCGACCCGAATGGTCCTGATTCCGCCCACACGTTCGAACTCACTTTCTTGAATCGCGCGCAGCAGTTTCACCTGCATTTCCGTTGAGATTTCACCGATTTCATCGAGGAATAATGTTCCACCGTTTGCGAGTTCAAATCGTCCGGGCTTACTGCCCGATGCGCCCGTAAATGCCCCTTTATCGTAGCCAAACAGCTCAGATTCGATCAGCGTGTCAGGGATTGCCGCACAATTGACCCGGATAAACGGTGCCTCAGCCCTATCGGAATAGTCATGCAAAGCCTTCGCGATAAGCTCTTTCCCGGTACCACTCTCGCCCGTTATCAGAATCGTTGATGGCGTCTTGGCGACGCGTTCAACGATGTTGAAAACTTGGCGCATCGCAGGTGATTGGCCAATCAAGCCAAAGCGATTTGTGACCTCTGAATGCCCCTGCACGGCTTGCATCTGTGGCTCCGACAGGCGAATTGTTCGCGTCGCGACGGCTTTGCCTACGACTTTGAGAACCTCGTCGTTATCACACCCCTTAGACAGAAAATCGAAGGCACCAATCTTGAGTGCTTCGACAGCCGTATCCACAGTGCCGTGCGCGGTCAACATGATCACAGGCATTTCAGGGTACAGTTCAAGCGTGCGCCGGAGTAAACTCATGCCATCTAGATTGGGCATGCGAAGGTCGGAGAGCAGCACGCTGTAGGATTGCGTCGACAACGCCTCGAGCGCCTCCGCGCCATCACCAACTGTCGTGACTTCATATCCCTGGCGTCGCAACAGCATGCCGAGTACGGTTCTTAGGCTCTCTTCATCATCGACGACGAGGACTTTGTCATTCATTTGCCGACCCAAAGACGAATTCATGTCAGAAACATCTCACAGCACGAGGTGACAGGAAAGAGTCTATCGGTTCTAAGCACCACCAAAGGTCAAAACAAGCAAAGGGCTTTCGTCCTTAGATACCTGGTTACCCTCGCAGCCTTTATCGCTCCGTTCCAGGACGCTCGCGCTGGTGATGGACGGCTGGACTGGCGCACCCTCAAGACTGCTCATTTTCGAATTCACTACCCTGCCCATTTGAGCGCGCTCGCGCAAAGCGCTGCGATTCACTGCGAAGATGCACATCGCCAAATCGGTGCGCTGTTCAACCACGCCCCCGAACAAATCGTTGACGTATCTCTGACAGATTTCGGAGATGACGCGAATGGATCGGCCACCGCCATTCCATCCCCAAGGATGGTTCTCTTCGCGGCCCCGCCACGCCTCGACTCAACGCTTGGCAACTTCGATGACTGGTTTAAGCTGCTGATCTATCACGAATACACTCACATTTTGCAGCTCGACCAGGTCGCCGGCTTCCCTGCTCTGCTCAACCTGATTTTCGGTCGCGTGTTCGTTCCGAATCAAAATCTACCCTCTTTCCAACTCGAAGGCGGGGCGGTTTGGGCCGAATCGCTACTCACGGGTCACGGACGAATTCATTCGGCGCTCTTTCATGGCTTTCTGCTGGCTCAGGCGCGCGCGGGCCATCTCCACTCGCTTTCAAGGATGACCCACACGCCGCCGGATTGGCCTGACGCCAATATCTGGTACATGTACGGTGGTCATTTTGTGCAATGGATCACCGATCGTTTTGGACACCAGTGGATGGCTAAGCTGCATCGCGAGATCGCCGATGACCTCCTGCCGTTTGCGATCAATCGCGCAACGAAAGCCGGCACAGGCGTCACACTCGCACACCTATTCGAACGTTGGATCAATGCGCTGTCGAACCGGGCGATCGCGAAAGAGAATAGGCTTCTGGCGACCGGCGCGGCGAAACCCGAACAACTCACATACAACGGACGTAACAAACGAAATCTGCGGTTTGGTCCCGACTCAGCCCTCTACACGCTCGAATCCGGACATCAGGAGCCGGCAATTATTGCGCGTCACATCGACAAAGCGAAGGCGCGCGTTGTATCGGCGAAGACGGTCTTGCATGCCGATGGTCTACAAGACTTCACTGTGTGTCACGACGGGCAGTTACCCTACGTAAGACGCATGGTTTATGAAGGCGCCTATTCATTCAGTGATCTGTTCGTCATACGCAAGCTTCGGCAACCACCTGTACGCTTAACACGAGGTGCCCGAATTCGAGAGATAGAGTGCCACCCAAACGCCCGTTCAGTGATCGCCGTACAATTGGTCAATGGGCACACCCGCCTGATTCGAGTTGACCTCAGCGCCGGGGCGGTCACGGTGCTCTATACGCCCCCAGCCGATGCCCAGGTTGGCCTGCCTCAATTTTCTCCATCGGGCGAAAAAATTGTATTTTCCATGGTTGGTGCCACCACAGGCCGAGACCTCTTTATCGTCGACCAGGACGGCCGTAACCTACTTCGCTTGACCGATGATGAGCACCTCGAGTTGAATGCGAGTTTCACAAAAGATGGACGCTCCGTGCGCTATGTAAGCGATCGTGATGGAACGCAGAACTTATATCGCATCGATATTCAGTCCAGAGCCCTTCACCGGCTATCCGACGTATTCTCAGGCATCAGCGATTTCACGGGCGGACCGTCTGGTGATCCGCTTGTCGTGTCAGTGATCACGGAGCAAGGATACGACCTCGCAATCTTCAGGCCGAAGCATCCAGAGATAGTCGTGTCATACCAACCGACATCGAAAGATATCTCTAAGCCTGCTGAACGGAACACAATAACGAGGGCTCCCCCACCGAAGAGCTCGCCGTATCATGGCTTCACCTATCTTTGGCCTCAGAGCTGGTCACCGATTTTTTCATTCTCGACCTTAAGCGACTTGAGCGAGAACGTTGGCCTCGAGATCGAATCTTCGGACCCACTCGGTCATCATGGGCTTGCCGCCTCCGTGAATGGTTCGCCAGCAGATGAGACGATGGGCTTCAGCGCCCTGTATGCGTATAGACGGTTGCGCCCAATTTTGGCCGTCAGCGCGGCCCGACAGACAAAGCTGCGACCGGGGGCCGCCTACTACAATCTTGAGACGCAGCCATGGCGCGAAAATACCACCGTGACCGGACTCAGTCTAAACGTGCCCATGCGGTTAGGCGGCGTGGCGCTCAGCGCGAGCTTTGGATACAACTACGCCTGGACTCGACCGGGTGAGAATGCCGCGGCGACGTTCGAGCCGATAGACAAAGGCCCTGTGTTTCCTGCAGCGAGAGAGAGCGCTTCCTTGACGAGCAGCCTCGCTGTCGGCAACACCGATGCATTCTTCGATTCGGTCTCCGTCGAGTCTGGCTGGTCTGCCCGAGCAAGTGTTCGCTGGAGACGTCCAGAATTCGGAGGAGATGTCGAAAGCGCCGAGTTATTCGGTACCTTACGCGGCTACCTGCCGATAATCGGTCGCCACGTGTTGGCGCTGTCGAGTCGGTTTGCCACAGGTCGCGGCGATGGACGAACCCGGCCGACATACGGTTTTGGTGTGCCTCAGCAGAGAAATATCATTCTAGATGCCCTCGATGAGATTTATCTGGGTGATGCATTCGTACGGGGCTTTCCAAGCGGACACGTCGTTGGAGACCGCTACGTTCTCGTTAATGCGGAATATCGAATGCCCGTCGTCGATCTTTTCGCAGGCGCCGCAACGCTTCCGCTCTTCATGAAGCGCCTAAAACTGGCCATTTTTACGGATTGGGTTCAGGCCGACTTTGAACCTCTCAAGGTCGAGACGAGCGTGTTTGAGAAATCTCTAGGACTCGAATTGGTCACAGAAGCCCAAATCGGCTGGCGTCTGCCGGTATCGGCTCGTCTCGGCTACGCCCGGGGCCTGGGACAAGATGGCGAGGCCCAACTCTATTTCTTTCTAGGACGGTGGTTCTAGGTGATTGAATAAACGAACCACACACCACCAACCGCACAGGACAGCCCCCCGCTCCACCTCAGCGCCGACCTCATGAACACGTCCGTACGAGCACGCAGCAATCGCCCGATCCCAAGGGAGACTGCAATCATTGCGACGGTCGACGATACGACGAAGGCACCAAGATAGAGGACCGTGTGCTGCGGTGGGAGGGCCAAAGCCGGCAACAGACCCCAAACATGGCCAGAGCCAGCAACGCCATGCAGGAGCCCGATGCTCGTCGCCGCATGACCGTGGTTACCGTGGTCGGTCGCGTGCCTATCAGCGTCATAAGCTAAGTGCACATGAACATGGTCATGGCTGTCAGCCCCGTGGTCGTGGTCGTGGGTGTGAATCACAACGAGTTTGGCTCGGCGAAAGGCCCATACCCCAGTCACAACCAGGACGACGCCGACCAAAACCTCAGCCATGGCAGAGACAGCGTCGAGGGTAAACACATCCTTTAAGAACAGTCCACCAGCCCCCATCGCGACAACGCCCGCGCCGTGCCCAGCCCCCCAACGCAGACCGTATTTAAAGGCATGAGTGGGCTTCGCCACGCTCAGCGGAGCGACCGCCACCCAGTGGTCCGGACCCGACAACACATGTGCCAGACCGGCGACCAAACCGGTCAGTAATGCCACCATCCTGTAAGTCCTTCCTCAAATGCGTGCTGTCACCAGACCAACAATGGCGCTTCGAGGGATCGGCCCGAAACTACGACTGTCGGTGCTCTCGATGGGATTATCACCTTCGACGACCACGCGCTCACCCACGAGTCTCGTCACGCGCTTAATCAAGAGGCGATCTTGATAGGGATGTCTACACACAACAATGTCGCCCACTCGCGGCATCCAACCGGTATCTAATTTGTTTTTTGCAAAAACAAAGTCACCGGGTTTCAAGGCGGGACGCATGGAGTCGCCGGCCACGCGAAGACGCAGCCGACGGCCAATCAGCCATGCTAACAAATCGCGAGGTGACATCGCGCAACCAGACGTTGTTCAGCTGGCGGTGTACCAAGCGACGTCTCGGCCTTTGGTCGCCCAAAAGATCGTATGGATTTCTTTGATCGCATCCATCAGCTCTTGTGCATGCTGCGTGCTCACCTCGACTTTGACAGCCGAGCACAGTTTCGCTGCTGTCCAAAAAGTCGTGTGCAGTTGTGGATAAGCTTCGAGGTGGTGTGGCTTGAAGTAATCGGTCCAGAGCACCAGAAGTTCCTCTTTGGCGAGGTGCGCCTGCTCTTCCTTGATCGCGACGTATCGAGACAGGGTGTTGAGGTAGGCTGCCATGGCACCTGCATCAGACGCATCTGGTACCTGAAGGCCGACGATCTTCTTGGTCATCGAAACAGCCGCTTCAGCCGCGATTCGCGCCGACGCTGGGTCATACACGCCGCACGGTCCATCGCAGTGTGCGTCAACTTGTGTCGCTGGCTGGACACGCTCTAATGCTGATACGAGTTTCTTTAACATCTCTCACTCCTACGTGAAGGTTCTAAAAATTATCTTCGTCCCAATCAACCAAGCTCGATCCACGTCGCGTCAGTGCGACCGGGTCGAGACGGCGATCGTCTCGTGTGTGGGACACTAACAGCCGGTTTGCGGCTGTTCAATACCAGAATGCCACGCCAACGCGATGAATGACGAGCCGCTGCGGTTACTGGCAGGTTTTGAATCGGCTGGTCGAATCGTCTTGGGTAATGGGCCGGTGTTTCGTATGGTGGCTCGATGCGCATTTGACGCGTTGATTTGCTTGGGAGGAATCGACACAATGGCCGTACCGTATCGCCACATAACCCAACAAGGCGCCGTTCTTGGCGCACTCGGACGCGTCGCGCTCGCAGCGGCCAGCCAATCGTTTCGCTCGCTGCAAAAGACCGATTTGACCATGCCTGGTCCAAGATTCGAACAGATTGTCGAGGCGCGCTCGGATGCACTCGTCGACGATTTCATCCGCTGGTCCGGTGGCGATCCCAAGGCATGGCAAGGAAAAGTGCCACCCACACTCTTTCCACAGTGGGCATTTCCCCTACTCGGCCAAACCCTGACTGAAATCCCTTATCCACTCACGAAAGTGCTCAACGGCGGTTGCCAGGTCTGGTGTCATGAACCGATTCCGAGAGGGCAAGACCTGCATCTGAGCGCCTATCTCAGTGATATCGACGACAACGGCAGCCGGGTGATTCTGACTCAGCACCTTACAACGTCGTCTCTGGATGGCCGAAAGTTGCTCACAGCGAACGTGCAGATGGTGATTCCAGCATCGGTAAAGAGTAGACCGAAGGGGCAGAAAAAAACGTCGATCTGCGTTCCCATCAGTGCCAAACCGATATCCGACTGGCGGATTCCACCCAATGCGGGCCTCAGTTTTGCTTGCCTGACAGGCGACTTCAACCCGATCCATTGGCTCGGCCCCTATGCAAAGCTGGCCGGTTTCGGTCGAACAATCCTACATGGCTTTGGCTCTCTCGCCGGCACGATGGAGCGGATACGACGCATTAGATGGGCCGGCGCAACAGACATGCCAGCCTATTTTGATGTTCGCTTTACGCGGCCGCTTAAAGTCCCTGCGAAAGTCACAATTTTCCTGGACGGCGACGCGTTCTTTTTGGGTCAAAGTCCGGGTGGGCGGGCTTATCTACAGGGCCACCTTAATCAACCCGAAGGAGTAACCAATGTCTGACACCCTCGTTGAGCTCAGTACCAACCCTTGGTTCCGCCAAGGCGTGAAACAATTGGGTTTGCCGATCCCAACCCCGCAAAAGCTCAAGCGTTCTCGACATGCCCGGACCGCTCGGCCATTGACCGATATGACCGTTGAGATACGCAGCACTGGGGCGCTTGACAAGCCACTCGCAGCCGGCATCACCGCAGCAGGTGCAAACGTGGCGATTCAGCACACTCAAGGCCTCTCCAAACACTGGCAAATGATGGGAGAGGCGCACGGCCAATCTGTCCGGTTCGAAACCGAGCTAACAGACACCGACAAGCCCATCAATGGTCTGATCTTTGATGCGACAGACTTTCAAAATCCGAGCGACCTCAGAGCGCTTTACGAATTTTTCAATCCACGTTTGAGCCGGCTGGCACGCTGTGGCCGTATCGTGGTGCTTGGTCGACCACCGGAGGAACTTAAGAATCCCGCACGGGCCGCAGCCCACGCAGGCCTCGACGGCTTTGTACGATCAATCGCCCGAGAGGTTGGCCGGAAAGGTGCAACGGCCAATGTCGTTTACGTCGCCCAAAAAGCCGAAGGGCGCGCGCAGCCACTGATACATTTTTTGATGTCGCCGCGGTCTGCTTTTATTTCTGGACAGCCGTGGCGTATCAATCGACGCGTCACGGAGGTCGCGACAGATAACCTGATTCAACCCTTGGAGAACCGCTTGGCTCTCGTCACAGGTGCAGCGCGCGGCATCGGTGCAGCGACAGCGAGACTGCTCGCCGCCGAGGGGGCTCACGTTATCTGCCTAGACCGTCCCGGTGATGAAGATGTCACCAGCCGCATCGCAGGTGAGGTCGGCGGAACGCCGCTCATGGTAGACATCACCGCGGAGAACGCTGCAGAGCTGATTCAGAACGCACTGGATGGCCGAAAGTTAGATGTCCTCATTCACAATGCTGGCATCACACGGGATAAGACTCTGGCGCGGATGCGACCGGAATGGTGGGATCAGGCGGTCGATGTCAATCTGGGTGCCGTGATTCGGATTAATGAACACCTTTTTGATGAGCACCTCGCCGATAAAGCACGCATCGTATGCCTCTCATCCGTTGCCGGACTGGCAGGTAATGTTGGACAGACAAACTATGCTGCCTCAAAAGCCGGCATTGTCGGCTACGTCCGCAGCGCCGCGCCAAGACTTTCTAAACGCGGCATCGCGATCAACGCCGTAGCGCCCGGTTTTATCGAGACACGCCTCACCCAGGCGATCCCTGTCGTCACCAGGGAAGCAGGTCGACGGATGTGTGCTCTGGGGCAAGGCGGCGAACCTCACGATGTTGCCGAATTGATCAGTTTCTTGGCAACACCAGGCGGTGGTTGCTTAACAGGGCAAGTAATGCGCGCTTGCGGCGGCATGTTTCTCGGCGCTTGATACAGGAGCACACGTGACAAAGACAAAAAATGGACGACGAGCGGTCATCATCGGCGGTGTTCGCACACCTTTCGTAAAGGCCTTTAAAGAGTTTATCGACCTCGATTCCATCGCTCTCGCTGACGCGGCTGTGAGTGGTTTGATAGAGCGCTTCGCTGTACCACGCAACGAAATTGACAGCATCGTCTGGGGTGGGGTCATCCTACCGAGCGCCGCGCCCAATATTGCCCGGGAGGTTGCGCTCGACCTAGGCCTGCCCAGCCGCGTCGAGGGTATGACCGTGACACGCGCATGTGCCTCGGGCCTTCAGGCCGTCACCCTCGCCGCTGCGGCAATTGAACGGGGTGAATATGACGTCGCCATCGCGGGCGGTTCTGACTCGACGAGCAACGGTGAGCTCAAGGTGCCACAGAAATTTGTGCGCACTGTAGGTCCGGTCGTGATGGGTGGTAGAGCGACGCCGGCCGATTATTTACAAGTCGTCGCTCAGCTCGCCCCTTTCACGGATCTTCTCCCGAAAATGCCTCGTATCGCAGAACGTACGACCGGCCAAGTGATGGGAGAGGCCGCCGAAAGTATGGCAATGCGAAACGAGATCTCTCGCGATGCCCAAGATGCATTTACGCTCGCATCACATCAACGAGCTGCCGCGGCGATCGCGTCAGGCCGATTCGATGAAGAGATCACCCCAGTGGAAACCCGCCGCGGCCGGGTCTACACCGACAGCCTCGTTCGAGGCGACACAAGCTTGGAAAAGTTGGGACGCTTACGGCCCGTATTCGCAAAGGCCGGTACACTGACAGCAGGTAATTCAAGCCCGCTGACCGACGGCGCTTCGTCCGTTTTACTGATGAGCGAGGAGAAGGCGTTAGCCCTTGGTTACAAGCCAAAAGCTGCATTTCGCTCTTGGGCATACCGTGCCGTTGATCCTGCCGACCAATTGTTGATGGGACCCGCACTCGCAATGCCAGCGGCCCTAGATGCCGCCGGTCTCACGCTCGATGATATCGGTCTTGTGGACATGCATGAAGCTTTTGCCGCTCAAGTGCTCAGCGTCCTTAAGATGCTCGGAAGTGACGCATTCGCGCAGTTACGACTCGACCGTTCAAAGGCGGTCGGCGATGTGGACCACGACCGATTGAACGTACACGGCGGCTCGATTGCGCTCGGCCATCCATTCGGCGCCACCGGTGCCCGAATGGTCACCACTATGGCGAATGAGCTCGCGATGGGCCAACACGAGACAGCGCTGCTGGGTATCTGTGCCGCGGGCGGACTCGGCGCTGCCGCCGTGCTCGAACGGGTCGCATAGTCGTGGCGCAAGACAGCGACACAGGCCGCCATCCGACTGCACGAACTCGAACGTTCTACCTTGCTTACGCTGCCATCGTTCTCGGAGGCTTGGTTCTGCTCGGTGCACTACTGGTCGACGATAAGGAAACCGCGACAGAGCAATTAGAGGCTTCCAGTGCGCGTTCGGTAGAGAATCCAAAAGGCGGCCACAGCGCTGAAGCCACCAAAAAGGGCGACGAGTTCAAGGCCAAAAGACCATCGCCTGCAGAGGTATCCACACGAGAGCCCCTCCCGTCTCAGCCCCCTCAGGACACCGTCGTTGCACCACCCCCGCCCACCGAGACGGGGGCACAAACCAGTCTGATTAAGCCCGCCATTGCGCGCAAGAATCCTGACCTGATGCCAAAAGGAAACCCAAGTCCGCTCATCAAGTCAGGTGAGCTTGGACGCGGGCAAACCGTTGGTGGCGCCCTCCAGAACTTTGGCGTTGGACATCAGACGGTGACCGGCATCATCGCAGCGCTTGACGGCCTGTATGACTTCCGAATCGCTCAGCCTGGTGCACGCTTTGAAGTGCAACTCACCCCCGAGGGCCAACTCAAGCGATTTCAATTTGAGCATGATCTCATGGAGGTGTACGTCGTCGAGAGAGACGCACAAGGAAAGTATCGTGGCCGACAAGCGCTCGTGCCTGTCACCACCACGGTCGAGGCTATCGGTGGTCGTGTCAAAGGGAGCCTGTATGCCACGATTAAGGCATTAGGTGAATCATCGAGCCTGGCGAGTAAACTTGTGAGCGTCTTTGCCTGGGATCTGGATTTCTACAAGGACAGTCGAGAAGGCGATCGCTTTAAGCTTGTCGTAGAGAAGCACTATAAAGACGGTGATTTTGTTCAATATGGACGTGTACTCGCCGCCGAGTATGTCGGTAAAAAGGGTATATTCCAGAGTTTTTGGTTTAAGCCCAGCGATCAAAATGACGGCGGTTACTTTCTAAAAACTGGCGAGAGTGCAGAGAAGGTCTTTCTCGCAACCCCGCTCAAGTTCGCCCGTGTCTCAAGCGGCTTTAATCGCAAACGCAAACATCCGATTCTTGGCTATACCAAGGCTCATCTGGGCGTTGACTATGCAGCACCGCGCGGAACCCCGGTCTGGGCCATGGCTCGCGGCAAGGTGCTCTTTTCAGGACGAAAGGGGCCCAGTGGAAACCTTGTGCGCATTGACCATGGCAACGGCTTGGTGAGCGCATATGCCCACCTGCATCGGATCAGAAAAGAGGTCAGGAAAGGGGTCTCTGTAAAACAAAAACAGGTCATCGGGTATGTGGGCTCAACGGGTAGAAGTACTGGCCCACATCTGCACTTCGCGATTCGCAAGAAAGGCAGATATGTCAACCCCCGTGATGTGAAGGTCGGACGCCTCAAGTCGGTGCCCAAAAGGCACAATCGTAAGTTCCGCAAGGTCGTCAAGGAGCGGATGAAGCAGCTTGAAAAACTCGATGTGAGTCAACCGACCGGTGCTCAATGAGTGATGAAGCGGTCGACAGCGACGAGCAGGCGATGCCGCCAACATGGTTGGATCGGGTCATTCGAAGGTACAAACGTCTGCTTTTCTTTGGTGGACTCACTTGGGTAGGCTTACTCCTCGCCGGCGGCATTGTACTCAGTAGCGTGGAGGCGAGAAATGGCCTCAACATCTTTGGACAAAAAGAGTGGCTCGCGGGCCAGCACACCGCCTTTCGCGTCAGCTTAGAGGATCTTCAATTTGGCACACGACGACCGCTTTCGAAGGTGAAGGTTCGCCTGAGCAACGTCAACATCCCGTACTCTGACGCTACGTTTGTCTTGACTGAACGCGTAGGAGACTACGTACAAGGCACCATTCCTGTGCCAAAGGAGCCCGGCAAATGGCAGGTGGAGTTTGAGACCGAAGACGTCGACACCCCCCTGTTTGCGCGGACTGAAGTCAGCGTTGTCAAAGGCGAGGAGACAGTTCTCGAGCACCCACTTACGTTATTTAAGAAAGGTGAACGACAAGAAGGACCAAGGTTACTGAATCTACGGCCCCTGCATGGTGAACTCCCAAGCGAGCTTGAGTCTAAGGTTGTCGTCTATTCATCGGTTGAGGGTACAGATCTAGCCGAGCCGATCGACTTGGATGTTCGCGAGGGAGCCAGCAAAAAGCCACTACCCACCCAGGTACGAGTGAAAGAGAATGGACTGCGTGTACTCGATATACAGTCCGTCCGTCCTGCCTGGGCCATTGAACTTTCAACGGCGAGCAGCCGTGTTGAGACCGCGTTGTACCCAAAACCGCATCAATTTGGGATAGAACTACCCAGTTTGACCGATCAGACAGAAATTGAGGTCTCTGTGACGTCTATCGCAAAAACGGGACCGATCTTCTTTGACATCTGGTTCAACGGATATTGGCTGCTGACTCAAGCGGGGGTACTGGAAGACGGTGCTTATGCCGGCCGCCTTCGGCTGCCCCCTAGCCTGCCACAGGGTCAGCCAGTCTGGCTCCAGGTCTATAACAACACCTACCAGCCTGGAAACAACCGCGCGGGACGTCACATCATAATCGGCGATAAGCAGGACCATCGTGTTCTCGAAACATTGGTGGCGATGTTTAGGGTTGAGAGACCCGCGACTCGCCATTTCCTCAAGAACTTGGTGGGCGATATCGAGAATGCGGCTTTTCTACTGGGTCTGATCAAGTGGCCGATCCATGATCCGCCGCTCCTGGCAAACTCTGGGCTAACGGTTCGACAAACGGTGAGCACAGTGAAGGGCATGTGGCAGCGTCGCCTCGCTTTTGCGTTTATCGCGACGGCAATCGCTCTATTGCTGGGCATTTTATTTTTGCTGAGACAAAATCAAAGAGACGTGACCCATGCTTGGAATCAACTCTCAGACAGCGCTGGTATCGAGGTTGGCACGAGACGCCGTGCATGGCTCGATGCGGCCCTTCTCATCGTTGTTGTGATCTTGTTTTTGGGCGGACTGCTCGCCATCGTTAATTTCGTAAGATGGTAGTCTAGCGCTGCTTCGCGCTGAGGCACAGCACGTGCTCCGTGAGGGCGTTGATCCCCGCTTCCAAGAATCGAGGTGGTATATTCTCAACCTGATGGGAGTCCAGAACCTGGACATCGAACTCTGGTGAGAAAAGTTCTTTTACCGCCTGAACAGGAACAGAAAATGGCGGTCCTTCGGTCAGGTTTTGATCGTATTCGAGGGTGACCATAAGGCCTCGACCACCTGGTTTAACCAAAGACTTCAGAACATTTACGTATGCCACGCGCATCGTTTGTGGAAGCGCAACGATGGCTGCGCGGTCAAAGAACGCATCGAAAGTTCCAATCGATTGTGCGGTCAGCTCTAGAAAATCACCACAAATGAGTGTGAGGTCCCCATTCTCAAATAACTCATAGTCGCGCTGCACTGTCTGTTCACAATGCCAATCATGCTCATCGATAAACTTTTCGATCGCGCGACGCGACAACTCAACCCCCACCGTCGAGTGCCGTTCAGAAAGCCAGTTGAGATCGAGGGATTTACCGCACAGCGGTACGAGAACTCGACGCTTTTGCTCGGACGTGATGTCTGACCACCATTTGGTCAGATTCGGATTCACGGACTCTCGATGAAAACCAATCCGATTAGATGCCCACCGCTCTTGCCAAAACTCTCTCTTCATCTCTCGTTCCTCGTTGAGCTCCATAGACTCGATACTCAGCCAAAAAAAAGGCCAATTGGATACAAACCCAACTGGCCTTCTTTAAAGTGAGCAATCAACCGTTCCTAGGTGGTTTCCTCAAAGTCAGCATCGATGACATCATCATCGTTGCCACCCGGAGGATCCATATCTGGTCCTGGTGCACCGCCAGCATTAGGTGCTCCCTCTGGCCCGGCCTGGTAGAGCTTCTCCGCGAGCGCATGGCTCTTCTTGGTGACCTCTTCAATCGCCGCCTCGATAGCAGTCGTTTCATCACGCTCTACAGCTTCTCGGAGAACGGTCAACGCTGCCTCGATGTCACTCTTCTCAGCCTCGTCAACCTTATCGCCGAGTTCGGTCAGCAGTTTTTCAGTCTGATACACCAACGAGTCACCTTGATTGCGGGTATCGATGGCCTTGCGCTTCTCGGCATCAGCCGACGCATGCTCCTCGGCGTCGCGAACCATATCTTCGATGTCAGTGTCACTGAGACCACTCGACGCGGTGATCGTCACTTTCTGCTCTTTACCCGTCGCCTTGTCGACAGCGCTGACTTTGACAATACCGTTGGCATCAATATCGAATGTCACCTCAACCTGCGGTACAGCACGCGGAGCCGCGGGAATGCCCTCGAGGTTAAACTTGGCCAAGGTTCGGTTCTGAGGCGCCATCGGCCGTTCACCCTGAAGGACATGAACTGTCACCGCGCTTTGATTATCTGCCGCTGTCGTAAAGATCTGACTCTTTTTCGCAGGAATCGTTGTATTCCGTGGGATCAGAGTTGTCATGACTTCGCCAAGCGTCTCGATACCGAGAGAGAGTGGTGTCACATCCAACAAGAGAATATCTTGGACGTCACCAGCAAGAACGCCAGCTTGAATCGCCGCCCCTAGAGCCACGACCTCATCAGGATTGACACCCTGGTTGGCTTTTTTACCAAAGAATTTCTCAACCTCGGCTTGCACGAGCGGCACCCGAGTAGAGCCGCCGACCAAGATGACTTCGTCGATGTCGCCCGCCTTCTTTTTTGCATCCGCGAGCGCTTTCCGACAAGGCTCAAGGGTACGCGCCACTAGATCGCTGATCAGCTGTTCGAACTTCGAACGACTCAATCTCAAATTGAGGTGTTTCGGGCCTGTCGCATCCGCGGTCAAGAATGGCAAATTAATGTCTGTTTCAGGTACACTCGAAAGCTCGATCTTCGCCCGCTCTGCTGCTTCCTTCAGACGCTGCAAGACCATCCGATCTTGGCCAACATCGATGCCTGATTCTTTCTTAAACTCAGCGATGAGGTAATCGATGAGGACGTCATCGAAATCGTCACCTCCAAGGTGTGTATCACCATTTGTCGCTTGGACCTCGACGACCTCTTCGCTCACCTCTAGAACCGAGACGTCAAAAGTACCGCCACCAAGGTCGTAGACGACGATCGTTTCATCCTTCTTCTTGTCGAGACCGTACGCCAACGCAGCAGCGGTGGGTTCGTTGACAATGCGCTTGACTTCAAGTCCTGCGATCTTGCCCGCATCTTTGGTGGCCTGTCGCTGGGAATCATTGAAATACGCCGGCACGGTGATCACCGCCTCGGTGACTGGCTCGCCGAGGTATTTTTCAGCGGCACGCTTCAATTTCTGCAGAATTTTCGCTGAGATCTCAGGTGGAGCGAGTTTCTTATCGCCTATCTCAATAGCGACGCTGTTGTTCTTGCCAGCGACCACCTTGTAAGGCGTCCGTGCCGCCTCTTTTGAAGCTTCTTCATAACGAAGCCCAACGAATCGCTTTACACTAAAGACTGTATTTTCTGGATTCGTGATCGCTTGGCGACGAGCAACCTGCCCCACCAAAACCTCATCATTTTGGTCCCATGCAACTACCGACGGCGTTGTACGCGCGCCCTCTTCATTCGTAATGACTTTCGGTTCCCCACCATCCATGACTGCGATGACGGAGTTCGTCGTTCCTAGGTCGATACCGATGATCTTGCCCATCTGGCTAATCCTTTCGAAACATGCTCGGAAACGGTTTGCGGGAGATCTGGCTCCCAGACGCTGGGAAAATAATCACCGGCATTCGGGTGTCAACTGATGAAGCAAAAAAAATTATGTCCGATTGTTCTACATCGAATAGGCGACACATTCTTGGTCGCGAACATGTACTCGGAGCAAGCCCGGGCTCTCGGCGCGGTCATTTGGGTGTTCGATGCCGCTTGCGCTACGGTCACACCGACAGACATCTAGATGGGAAGACGCAGACGGAATCAAAAATCGCCATTGATGGTGATTGAACTCTCCGATTCGTTGCCATGAAGCGCAATCAGCCCTCCATCACCGAAGAGCGCGAGGGAAAGACCGCTCAGCAACGCTGCGGCCCCCACTCCAAAAGCAATATTCGCAGCAAAAGCCATGTCCTCGGCTTGGTCGCTCAATCGCCCAAAATCTCGTCGATATGTGCTGCGGATCTCTTTCGATGAGGCCTCTTCCGCTATGCTAAGGGCCCGTGTGCCGAAAAATGCGCCTACGCCAATACTGACGAGGCCACCGGCAGCTGTCGCAGCGCCGATGTCCGACATTGACCATTTGCGCCAACGAAAACTGCTGCCGCCATCGCCCTCCTCATCGCCCAGTTCAAGCGGCCAAGTGACCTCCGTTAAACGGCCCGGGCTGGCATTGACCTTCGTGCTTCCTGTAATTTTAGCGCCTGTCTTGAAGACCACTTTATGTGCGCCAGGGGCGAGTGTCCAAGCTCCAGGCAGTGGCGTCTTACCAATAACCTCACCATCGAGTTCGACGGTGTAGCCGGGCTTATCTGTGCGGACACTGAGTTGGGTGGGCGCACTGGCGCGTGTCTTAGACTGTTTTTTCTTGTGCGAAGCGCCCGCCGCCTGAGTTTCAGTTTTTTGTTTTGCTTTGGCCTCGCCTTTAGCGGCCGTGCCAACAACGGGCTGAGCGAGCGCGGCGCTCGTTACCCACAACAGTCCAACAAAGGCTAGGCGCGCACATAACGTGCTATTCCTGTAAAAACATTGATTCAAATGGGTCACGAAACAACCACCTCTCCACATCGCTCCGCCAGCATTCAGACCGCCCGCCGGCGTATTCGGCCCCAAAGGTACCACATTAGTGCCAAAGCAACAGCCATCCACGGAAAGAAGTCTCCGATCCGTTGATATATCGTTGCATTCGTGAGCAATGGAACCGACCACATGATTCGCTCCGGCTCATACATTCGCGTTGATTTGACAACCCGCCCATTTACATCCACAAAAGCACTCACACCGGTCAAAGTGCTGCGCACAAATGCAGTCCGATGTTCGATTGCTCGCGGTACAGTGAGCGCAAAATGGAGATAGCGTTCAGCGGTCTTTCCAAACCAATCGTCATTGGTCAAATTCGCGATAAAGTGGGCCCCCTTACCACTCAAATTCCGAGCAAAACCGGGCAAAATCCCCTCATAACAGATCAACACGCCAATACGAACTTCACCGACATCTGGAAACTCGGCCGACAGTACGTTGACTTTATCACCTGGCTCGAGTCGACCCGCTGACGGTATATATTTGTAGAACCAGGGCATCCATTCGATGAATGGCACATATTCTCCGAATGCCAGCAGGTACACTTTGTCGTAGGCACCGCTGACTCGCCCCTCTCTATCGAGCAAAAACGCGGTATTTCTTGGGATGTACGGTCCATCCCCTTCCCATCGCGGACCATTTGACGGTGCAATGCTCGTCGTGCCGAATAAAAGTGGAACGTCGAATCCCCGCTGAGGCGAGTTACGATCTTTGACCGGTGTACTGCGATCGTCGCGCCATCCCTTTGCCAACGGCACCATCGATCGGGGAAATGAGCTCGCGTTGCGATTTAATGGCCTTGCTCGATAGGCACTCTCAGGCCAGATGATAAGATCAGCCCCCTCCTCTGCCAACTCTTGCGAAAGCCTCTGTTGGATCAATAAGTGGTCTCGTTGACGTTCAGCAGATTCAACTTGAAAAATGCCGACGTCGCCCTCTGCCACCCCGACGTTCAGCCGCTTCGCTTTGTGCATTTGTTCGTCAAAGTGAGCCATTCGAAAGAACCCATAAACCAGCGTCGAAGCCAGCATTAACACGGTCAGGTAAGTGGCCCTCATCGGCTTTGAACGGCCCTCGAGAAAAGCGCGCAGCCACAGGTAGAGTACGGCATTGACGCGATAGATCAGAAAGGTCACGGCACCAATACCAAAGATATCGACGATCTGCATAATCGGTGGAAAAAGGTACTGACTGTTTCCCATGTACGCAGGGAATATGCGCGGCATCAAGAACTCAATCGCCACCATGACCATGGGCACAGACCACTCCACAGGCACCGATGTCGTATTGCTGATGCGATTGACAAGCCAGGCCCAGATGCCCCAAATCAAGCCCAGCTGAAGACTGTGTAGCAGCATAATCAGTATCGCGACCGGCCAGGGTAGCGCACCAAAGGTCTTCAACATTGAGGCCATCCAGTAATAGCCGCCCGTGTTGATTAAGAAACCGCAAGAGAGGCCCCAGCCGAAAGCTGCGCGGGGGGATTTCGTCCGCAACAAGAATAGAAGCGGTACATGGCTGACCCAAATCAGAGGCCAGAATGTGAATTCGGGTGCGAGTTCGGTTGGAAAAGACATGAATGTGGCGACCGCGGCCACCGAACATAGGACAACATCTGCAGGCCGCAAACTGACGATACGCTTCAGCAAAACGCCCTCGCCTGAGGCCCTGAGCACACGGTGAGCGCTGAGCACACGAGAGAGAACTCCGCCGGCAGTTGACCCGCTCGTTCCCCATCGGTCTCGATGAGCACTGGCGCATCACCGAGCGGCTCTGCACGAATGACCCTTGCCCGATGCAAGGTCACTTTGTCGCGCTCTAAGTGGGTCCCGGCGAACAGTGCCGGTGTGCCCTTCGCGATCTCCCAAGTCGTTAAATTACCTAAACAAACAACGTCAAAGACGCCATCTGTCATCGACGCCTGCGGCGCAACATGCATACCGCCACCAAAGAACTGGGCGTTGGCCACGACGCCATTGTAAAATGTGCCACTTAGCACAATCTCGTCGGGCTCACCTGGATCGAGAATAATGCGCATTGGCTGGTTTTTATACTTGAGTGTCCCGCGCGCCACGCCCATTAGAAAACTCGCCTTCCCGCCCAAGGCCTTCGATGACGTATTCACCGCTTCGACGACGTGGCCGGAGACACCAAAGCTCGAGATGTTAATAAATGCCCCCGTCTCCTGGTCACCGCAAGCCGTCGTGTATGCGATTCGACCGATGTCCACTCGACGTGGGTTCTCACCAACGTATTGAACCGCATCAACAGCCGAATCTGGTAAGCCGAGACTCCGTCGAAAGTCTCCTCCGGTGCCCGTGGGTAGTATCGAAAGCACCACATCATCAACAACGGTGCCATCATCGGTCAAGCAGCCATTGACCACTTCATTATGTGTTCCGTCCCCTCCGACCGATACAATTGACCGATAGCCCGCCTCAAGCGCTTGTCTTGTCAATGTGGTGGCATGACCAGGGGCCTTCGTTTCAAAGATCTGAAAGTCCGAAACCTTGGCGCGCAATGCTTGCGCGAGACGCGGCCAACGTTTGCCGGTTGCGCCATTTGCACTCGCAGGGTTCAGAATGACAGCATACCCCTCGCTCATGCGCTCTCCTCCATCCCTAAGCTTGCGAGCAAGAGACTGCTCAGTCGAGAAACCTGCCTTTTGTGTAACGAGTTTCTAAGGTGTCTTGAGCAGCCGCCTAACGCAACGATATGACTTGATTCAACATCTTCAAACAGGTCTTCTCCCATCCGCGCACCCAGCTCCGGATAGCGTCCCGCGAAGCCATCGCCTGCACCGCAACACGCCGCACGGTCCGCGTTGAGTAAAGTCTCTTCGACAGCACCCGTAGTCAGTCGTGACAAGATCTCGCTTACGATACCAAGCCACCTTGGCTCAGCAAACAGACGACAGGGATGCACGGGCACCATTGGAGCCTCGGTCACCGCTGCGATCTGCTCCATCTGATCCTCGACAAGAGACAGCACAAAGACCACCGATACGCTCTCTCGAAGCGGATCGTAAGTCGGTGACATGAGAGTCCGATAGTCGTCGGGGTCGAGACACACGATACTCTGGCAACCAACGGCTTGCGTAGTTACATGGCGTACGTGCTTAGCAAACAGGTCTGCGCGTCCTGCCTGCAAAAAACGGCCACCGCTGTGCCAAAAAAACTCGTCAGTATAAGCATTGTCGATATCGAGGCACTTTAGAACACCGGCCCATTCTCTCAGTTCTTCGGGTTCGAGTTGGCCGGGCAGTATCAGACAATCTCCCTCGGCCGGCCACATCTCGAACGACCTTGTCAAACCCAGCTGGGCCAGCTCGTGTTCGAGCTGCGGGTTGTCGGTCCGCATACTGGCTGTCTGTACGCGTAATTTTTGAACAGCCTCGTGTACCGGATTGTCGTGTTTGCAGTGGGCTGTGCACGCGCCGCAACCAGCGCAATGGTCCCAAATCTCTGCAACGGAAGCATCGAGTTTTACAAACCCGCGCCGTACGTCATCGGCCAAGGTCATTAAGCCCCAAGGCGTCACTGCCTCACGACCCTCAGCCTCGGCTACGCCACAAGCGAATCGACATAACTTTGGGCAGAAAACACATGTCTCTACAATATCTGCAAGGTCTTCTAAATCGAGCTTCATCGAGCCCCCTCCCCCGCTGCAAGATGCTCTTCGAACTTGGCTGCAAGCGCCCGCCACCCATCATCAGCTCCCGTATCGAGGCGCCCAACACAAAGGACTGCCCCGGGTTTGAAGTCAAAGGCAGGCTGACCTTCCCACGTCCCAGCCTCGATCCAAGAGGGCCTTTGACTCGGCCGTTCGTAAGGTACGCGCTCGACCCGCTCTAGAGCTGGAAAGCACGCTCGCAAGTACGTCTCCACATCCTTCACGAGACAGCTCGATGAGAATGTTCCGGTCAACTGCCAAACAGCGCCAACGCGCTCTCCCTGCCAGTAATCAGGCTGAAGTCCGCGTGCCTGGATCGAGTTGACCGCGTCCAATAAACGTCCTCGTTCGTCAAACTCGAGACGTACAGAAATTTGCGTAGTCTCAAGCGGCCATAGCTGGAGCACGCATTCACTCAGAATGACGCCTCGCGCCCGCGGCGTCATCATGCATCGAGCGAGGTCAGGCCCCATCGAACGGCGCGGTGCTAAAGCACATCGCGTCAGCCCGGTAGCCGTCGCCGCCGTCAGCGACAAGACCATATCTCTCACAGCTCCATAGCGCGGTGAAGGGCGTGGGATGTACTCACTTGACAGCATATCGTGAACGGTGCCACGCCGACATCCGTCGGATAACGGTCCAAGCGTGAACCCTTCATGGCGGGCCGCGGTCTCGACCGCCGCCACTGATGCCGCTGCCCCAACAACGGCGTAGCAACCCTTCCGGCTGATTCGAAGAATGCCATTCAGCGCAGAAATGTCGACCTGAATCACCGCTGGGTCAAAGTCGAAGGCCGGCGTCGAGACAACCTGCCAACGTTCAGTCGCTTGCTGAAGCCCAGTCAGTAATGAGACCGCCTCCTCATCTGATTGGACGGCGACCACACGCGCGCCCTCACTGGAGACCAATGCGCTCCAACCGCCGAGTAAGGTGACCCTCTTCCACCGCTGAGCCATTAGCGCATGACCTTCCCTGGGTTCATGATACCCACTGGGTCGAGGGTTGACTTCAATGCGCTAAAAACATCTACAGCAGAGCCGTTTGCTGCCGCCATGTGTGACATTCTCGATAGCCCAACGCCGTGATGATGCGCGATGGCGGCACCGGCCTGCAGTGCCGCATCGAGGCCAGCATGCCAAGCCGCACGGTATTTTGTGCGGATTTTTTCAACGCTAGGCGCGCTTCCTGCCATGGTAAAATAAATGGAACACCCACCTGGATACACGTGAGAGAAGTGGGCCATGACGACCACATAAGGGGCCATCGCCCGCCTGACAGTATCGTAAACTTGATAGACATTTTCCCAAGTGGTGGCCACCTCAAAGGTGTCGACGAAACAGCCTGCGCGATACAGTTTACTCTGCTTGAAGCTCACATCGTAA
This sequence comes from Bradymonadia bacterium, assembly GCA_049889275.1. GTDB lineage: Bacteria > Myxococcota_A > Bradymonadia > UBA7976 > UBA1532 > UBA1532. The sequence goes on from JBMHDS010000085.1 coordinate 169,869, forward strand.
CGATGGTTCATCCAGGCCCGGGCTGGACCTTCTCCCTGGTCTTCTCCGCCGTGCTCACGAGCAATATGGGCGAGGCTATCTGCGGTCATTCGCGACTCTTCAATACTGCCCTCGGACACCGTGATCGCTAACACAGGCCCTCGCCAGGCTCTCACAAAGGCATTCGATAAGCGTGCCTGACCGAGCGCGAAACGAAGCGCCCCCTTCTTAGACGTCCCCCCTCGGGACGGCCCGCTGAGTAACCCTCTCAAACGACCCGAGAGCCCATTCATGGACTCGTTGGGATCGGCGCCAACCATCCGCGTATCGAGTGGGTCGTACATTCTGAGTACAGCTGGCCGTAAACCACCGATCATAGCATCTCGAAAGAATCCGAGACCCGACTGAATATCCGGCATCAGCCACGCTCTGAAGTGCCGGGCTGCTGGAAATTGGTGCAGACGCAAAGTCGCCGCGGTGATCACACCGAGTGTCCCCTCACTCCCGATGAAGACTTGGTTCCAATCCAAGCCATCAATTTGACTCGGCGTCTTTCGAACTAGCCCATCAGCTGTGACCACTTCGAGGCTCTCGACCATGTCTTCGATCTTACCGTAGCGCGAGCTGCATTGGCCCGCCGACCGAGTCGCAACCCAACCACCTACGGTCGAACACAAGATGCTCGACGGGAAATGACCCAAAGACAGGTCACGCCGATTTAGCCAACGTTCAAAACGTTCCCCGTTATATCCAGCTTCGACTTCTACAATGCGTTTCGTCGTGTCGAGTGCGCGAATGCGTCTGAGACCTTTCAAGTCAAGCACCACTGAGCCCTTGGCCGGCACAGTACCGCCACAGACACCGCTGCCGGCGCCGAAGGGTACAATGGGTACGCGCTGATTGCGGCAAACATCGATCACCCGGGCCACCGACGCGACATCATTTGGATAAGCCACATACTGCGGCGGAGTGAGTTCATCACCGCACAGGCGGTCGAGTTGCATCTGTGGCCAGAGATCGCGGGCGTAGGCCCGTTTGGTCGCCTCACCGAGGCACACTTGTGCATCTGAGAGCGCGCCGACGAGGCCGCGATATAGTTCGGTGCTTGCTTCGGTCATTGATAGGGATTAACCGGTCAGGGCCCTCGGATCAAGGCATTCTTACCGTTGCGACTCGGCGTGGTTAAACCTTGACGCAGGCACGCTGTCCCTGGATGCGCGGACGACAACTGTTGATGATATCTTGATGCATTAATCACCCAAGCTGCTTATGCTGCCAGTATGAGCCGAAGTTTAATCATAGCAGCGCTGCTCTTCGCCTGGACAGAGGGGGTCGCACGAGAGCCTCTCCGCAACGATAGAGACCCGATCCTAGATTCCGAACAAGCACCTGAAAACAAACGACTCAAGCGCCCAGACTCAGCGCCCAATGGGCTCATCGTTCGCAGCAGTGGCTTAATCTACTTCGGAGACGTCCACAGCTACCTCTTACCGGAGCAAAGTCGTCTACTATCGGGTGCTCGCCCGGGTCTCGGGTTTGGACTCGGCGCCCGTGTCGGGGCCCGTTTAGAGTTGGCTGTTGATGTGAGCCTGGGGTTAGGCAAGACCTTCGAGATCGACAGGCCTCAAGGGAAGAGCGCCTTTGATGTGCTCATCGATCCCCGCGTACACATCCATGTCGTAGAGCATGACCCGTTGAGTGTTTATGCGGGCCTTGGTGTCCTCTTTGGCCTCTTTGACCTTGAGAAGTCTGGCGTGAGCCAAGCTGGACTCGGCCCCAGTCTATCCGTTGGAGCGCTGCTCGCAATCGACCGTCACTTCGGCCTGTTTATTGATTTGAGCGGCTCTTATTTCTACGACGCGCTCGCCTATTCATATCGTGAAGATGAGACGGGCTTTGGACAATCAATGGAACGTCTGTCCAAGGAAGAAGGCGACTGGTTCAGAATATATCGCATGACCTTGGGATTACGTTTGGCTGGTTTTTAAGTGGCAAAAAGTGGCCGTCGAAGAGGGAGCTGTCAGCGCGACAAGCTCCTTTCTTCGACGGAAGATATCCACCTTGGGCAGTGGCGAATACCAACGGAGGATTCGCTGTTCATCACAAAGCAGCGAGTGGGTATTTTCACCTTCTCAGGCGTTGGGCAATACCCGCACATGGTACGAATCGAAAAGGTCTCACAATGTGTAAGACACGGAGACTCGTTCCATCTGCGCGTTTGCCCATCAGCGATGAAGCTCGGCGGTCGACATCCGAAGTGGGTGTCATCGCTAGATGGCCTCATTCGCGTTGAGGCCAATCTAAGCATTCATAGGCCACCGATAGTCACCAACCCTGCGGGGCCACCGCCGGGCTGGTAACACGGCAGTCTTTAGCCAACCGCAGCCGTAGTGGTTTGTTCCACCGACTTGGAAGATGAGAACATTTGACTGTACATCTTCACACTTTCGATAGACTCAAGCCCAAGAATCTCGGCCAGAGCGACGGGGTCTTCATTCTGTGCCCAGTACTGCAACGCAAATGTATTGCGCAACAGCTGGGGCGAGGCTGTCACCCGCGCGAAGGTTGCGTGTTTGCGTACAACTCGCTGCACACCATTGATGCTCAAGCGACCACGCTCACCCACGAACAGCGGCCAGTCACTCAGAGGCCCCATCGCATCGAAGGGCATCGGTGAGTTTGGCAGCGTCTTCAAAGCCGGTACCTGTGCCGGGTTCGGTGGTTCAATGCTGTCAGAAGGAGGCCAACCACCACTTGCAGGCAGCACGATCTCACCATCGGCCGGCAACTCGAGCAATCCGCGTTCACCAAGACTCCAAGCGAGTTTGCGTGCCGCTCGAGTCGGTAACGGCACCACCCGGGTGTACTTTGAACGCACCGTCAACTCACCGCTTCCGAAATCCACGTCGCCCACATCGAGGTCGACAAGTTCGCTGATACGCATACCGCTATCGAGTAACGCGTAGATAATTGCTTGGTCTCTAAAGCAGCCTCGACGGTCAACGTAGTTGAGCAGTTGGTGGACATCCTCTGCGGGCATTACACGCGGTGCACGCTCGGCTCTCTTCAGCTTTGCTTCATCGCGTATCGCGCTCACAGTCACGTCATCCACGAGCCCGTTCGCCCCTAACCAGACAACATAGCTTCGTGCGAAAGCCAGTCGGCGTAATACGGTTGATGGGCTACGGCCTTTTCGCTCCGAATCCCGCCGCCAGCCAGCGACCACATTGGCCGAGAGCGCGAGTCCGTCGAATGTCTCACCTTCGCTGCGACGGTACCAGATGGTGAGGTCCTGCCAATCTGAACGGTAAGACCGTGTTGTCGATGCGCGTCGACCACGCAGTTCCAACCATCCAAGGAATTCATCGAAGCGCTCACACTCAGCAGGTGTCGCAAATCGGTTTGAAATCGTCATGTCTATCTCCTGGCAAATTCTGAGGAAGCCGTAGGACTCAGCCTACGGCCGGTTTGATTCACTGCGACCGAATGTCACGCCTTTACTGAAGGAGAGACAGGGCCTGCTGTGGTACCTGGTTTGCCTGTGCCAGGATGGTCGTTGCAGCCTGTGTAAGGACCTGATTCTTAGCTAAGTTTGCTGACTCTGCAGCGAAATCAGCGTCCAAGATACGGCTTTTCGCTGCTGCTGCATTCTCTGAAACCGATGACAGGTTGTTGATCGTGCTCTGCATTCGGTTCTGCACAGCACCCAACTCGGCTCGGTCAGAAGCGATCTGTTGAATCGCGCGGTCTAAGATGAGCAAGGCATCATTAGCGCCCGGCCTCGTGGTGACATCGATGGTATCAACGGTGTTATTGGCTGTGACGGCGACGATGGCATTTGGCACCATACCGATCTCGCCTTCACCACCCCCACTGACCTCAAACTGTGAGTCGGAGACAAGACGCAATCCGGCCCGAGTCACGTCGCTATTGAGACCGGTAACAGCACCCGCGTTACCGACCACATTCACTTCAATGTTACGCCCATCGGCGGCCACCAATTCAATCCGTCCGTCATCGTCTCGGCGAGCCAATACACCCGTTTCGGTAAGGTCGGCGTTGATTGCATTGATGAACTTCTCATCGGCATCATCCTGCTGCACGCTGAATCCAGTAAAGATTCGACCGTTAATTTCCACATAGTTGGACTCGTCCAAGACACCACCGCCAATATCACCTGTCGCTGCACGCTCCGTCTCGGTCACGTACGCCGTCACCCCGGTGAACTCAGTGAAGTCATTGATCGCAGCTGCCTTAGCGATAGCCGATGCTGTTCGCTGAGTGGTACTGATTTGGTCGTCCACAAGCTGTGTTGCACGGACCGTGACACCGTTGATTGTCAAAGCGTCATTGCCAATGCCATTCGCACTCACCGGACCCGACTGAAAGCTCGCGACTCGGCCAATGGTTTGGGAGCGGGCATCTCGCACACGGACTCGGATACGCTCTTGGAAGTTCATACCGATATGGAAGAACTTATCATTGAAGGTGCCGTCTAGGAGTTTTTGCTGGTTAAACGTCGTCGAGTCACCGATACGCTGCAATTCGTCCGTGAGCTGCTTCACTTCGTTTTGAATCGCTTCACGATCGGCGGCCGTATTGACGTCCGATGCTGCCTGAACTGCGAGCTCGCGCATTCTTTGTAGTACTGCAGTCGACTCTTGCAACGCACCCTCGGCGACCTGTACCAAGCTGATGGCGTCGTTGGCGTTCCGAATCGACTGGTTCAACCCGCGCACCTGGCTGTTGAACCTCTCACTGATGGCCAGACCTGCCGCATCATCAGCGGCGGAGTTGACTCGCAAACCGCTCGACAAGCGCTGGAAGCTTGTACCGAGTCTCTTGCTGCTACCGAGCAAGTTGCGCTGTGCATTGTTGGCGAAAGAATTCGTATTAATGAAAAGGCCCATGATTTGTCCTCCGTGACAAATTACGCATCACATCCATGCGATCCGTATCAAGTTGGCCGAGCGATGACCTTCATCACTCGAACCGGTTAAAATGGCGGCGCCCTCAACTGCCCTCGAGCACGTCGCCTAAAAAATTTCTTCATCGATAAGTCGCACCTCGCCTGTTTGTGCTGACGCAAGCGCCGCACGGGGCCAGAACGACTGGTCTAAACTGTTTTTTTCTGCCCGGATTTTCGGGTAGAAGCAGAGCAAGCGTCTCGGTCGTTCAACTCGCCCCCCGGTCAACTTAAGTGGGGGGTCAACGAGATGACTTCAGCGAGCCGCAGCTCCTTGAGTAAGCCGTAACTTACCCAATTGGATCGCTACACCTTAGTGTCGTACCAAGTTGGGCGACGTCCGCTTTGCTTCGCGGCGATAGCACTCCAAAAATTATCTCCGGTCTGCCCTGTCACCTGCGCAAGACGTACATCCAAGTCTTTGTCTGTATCGCGCAACAGTGCTGCAACCCGTTGTGTAAACTGTGTTATGGTCTTGAGCATACTCTCGTTACGACCGATTCCCGCGGCGTTAAGTGCCAATGAAATCTCATCGATTTCATGTCGGTTTTTCCCTGCCATATCGCACCTCCTTGTGCACGCTGTAGCGCCGCTCACGCGGCCCACATATTTTGGCTAGACGGGTTGCGTTGAACTCACGCTTACCGTGCGAACGTCGCCCATCCATATCGCCTATTTTTAGTTCATTCGAGCAGCTAGATTCGTGACCACCATCGCTTGAAGCAAGGATGGTGGTTTGTCCGAACCAAGCCATCGTCCCACTGAACCCAAGTGCCTACTCGCACTCAACTCGGACTGGTCAGCTCAAGTTGCTGCCTGCCCTGCTTCAGTTTTCCTGTTCGAGTTTCCATGTCTTTTTCAAGTGCCGAACATGTAAAACTCTCCTCGGTTCCAAAAGCGCTGATGACAGCGCTTAAGGCCCCAAATTGTGACGCTCATGGCGTCGTAATTTCGCTGTTTTTCGAGCTCGATTAGACCACACACCACGCGTCGGTTGCGCGGCGGTCTCCGCCTTCTAAAGCCGACGGGCAGCCCAGACCATTTCACCCCAACAAGACCGGCGTCAACGTCGCCTGCCGCACAGGCTACCGGCTCCTCGGCATTCACCTCTGAAGACCTCCTGAATGCGTCAGTCCGCCTGTCTAGGTTCGACTCGACACAGTCATTGCGACTCGGGCCACCACGTGTGGGCGAAGCCAATTCGAGCACGCTCTGCCCTTCGTTTGCGCCCGGCGACTGTTCGACACCGGGTCTCGCGCTATCGTGATGGGCATTCAGGCTCACCACTGGAGCGAGCATCGTCTCTCCTCGTAGCGCGCCCACGCTATCGCCAGCCGGTAGCTGCCTCCCGCTCGACCCCGTATCGTCATCAGCAGTCGCTGTGACGTGCTCGCGGTCAATGTTTGGAAACTTGATAACTCTTGCCTCGGGGCGGACCTCCGAACCGGTACGCTTCGATTGAACCCGCCCGTGCAATGCATCGTGAGCCGTCTGTCCAACGCTCATATGCACATTTGTCGGCTTCGATTCGGAGGCGCCGCCGCGGAGCGTGACACCCTGGACTGAGACGGCCGCCCACTGGTTCTCCCACTCAGCGCGCGAGAACTCACCATGTCCAAGAGCTGTGAACCAGCTCACCGATGGCAGAGCACCAAGCGCCCCATCTAAAGGCGTCATGTTACTCGAATCGCGTTTCAGTGTTTGATTAGAAGTGTACACCGTCTATCTCCAACACGCCCCGTTTGTTACATCGGAGCACTACATACTTACGCTCATACAGCCCACGCTGTAGTCACAATCTCTACGTTATCCCCAAGACCCATTCGTCAGACGTCCAATCCTTGGGGTTTCACTCGAACTCACCGTACACTCAAATGGGTGACACGAGAGTTCGACTCAATGTTTTCAACCTGTCCTATCGTATCCTGAATACTGAGGTCGCACCTCGCCTCTTGGCTGCTGCAACAACCTGAACTCATGGACACATCTACTTGATATCAACTGCGGTATCGTACCGAGCTTAATGCCCTTCGCCGCCGCCTACGACCATCGCTGGCCCCTGAGCGGTGAATCGGTCATCACCCACTGCCTCATTCATCTCATCACTGTTCAGATACAAGCGAGTTGTCTCCAAGCTCTCATGGCCAAGCATGTCTGCGAGTGCCACGACGTCGCCATCAGCAGCGAGAAAACTACTCGCGAAAGTATGGCGCAGCGTGCTCGGTGAGACCTTGACCTTCGCGAATCCACAGTACTTCCGAACAATTCGCTGAATCGCATTCGGTGTCAAAGGTCCACGTTCACCAAGGAACACAAGTCCTGTAGAACGGCCGCGATAAATCAGGTACTGACGGAGCTTCCGCTTTGCATGACCGCTGATGGTCAAACGTCGGATACGCGTCCCGTGCGGCTTGTAGTCATGCACTAAGATGGTGCAACGATTACCGTTGTTAATCACCTGGCTCATGTCTAACTCAGCCAGCTCACTGACTCTCAACCCTGTACCCAGAAGCGTGTAAATGATCGCCTGGTCTCTGGGTGATGCCCTGTGTTCGACAGAACGAAGGAATCGCTTTAACTCGATGTCAGACAAACCCTTTGGTCGGCGCGGCGCTTGAGGCACAGGCTTCACTTTTCGAATCGACTCAGCCAAATCGCTGTTGACCAATCCGCGGGTCGCAGCCCAGCCCACATACCGCTTTGTGAATACAAGCTTCCGATTAATGGTTGCTGGCCGCATGCCCTGGTCGACAAGAAAGGCAACGTAAGCCTTGACTTGTTCGACACTGACAAGACCTAGGGTAAACGGCTGGCCGCTGTATTCAACGCACCACTCATTGAGTCCAATCCAATCACTGCGATACGAACCGATGGTTTTTGGAGCGCGTCCGCGTCCCCGCAACTCATTGACGAACCCAGCAAATAGAGCCTTTTCATCTTGATGCTCACCTGTCGTTATCGCCAGGCTGTTTTTAGAATCCTGTTTCACTTTGTATCTCCTTTGTCACTGACACTTTGCTAGGGCGCACACACCTGTCCTGTTCGACACGGCTCAAGCGAGCTGTCGTCGGAGAGCGCGCGCGCTCAGTTTTGCTTTAGTCGTTCACTTTGGTGCTAAGGCTTAGCCACCCTGTAGGAGACTCAGAACCTGCTGTGGACCAGCATTTGCCTGAGACAAGATTGAGATACCTGCTTGTTGCAATACGTTATTTTTCGCGAGGTCGGCTGACTCAGCGGCAAAGTCAGCGTCGCGAATTCGACTTCGCGCCTGCTCTGCTGATTCGAGTACACCACCCAAGTTAGAAATCGTCGACTGCATCCGATTTGACACAGCACCCAATTCGGCACGGTCACTGGTGAGCTGAGCGATGGCTCGGTCTAGCCTGAGAATCGCTTCATTGGCTGTGAAGCGCGTCAATACATCCATGCTCGCCACGTTCTCACTTGTGTTCACACCAACGAAGTCATTGTCCGCAAAGCCTACAAATGACTCGTTATTGCCGCTCAATTGGTACTGCGCCTCGCTGTACATATTGATCTGCGCGGTCTGTACTGTCGATGCACCTAGACCGGTGATCAAGCCGGCATTACCCGATGTTTGGATCTCAATGTTTCGACCGTCCTCAGCCTCGAGCGTGAGATGCCCACGCCTGTCGAGTGAAGCGGTGACACCGGTGATCGGAGACTCTGCATTAATGGCTCGGACGAGTGTCTGTGTCGCATCATCGGACTGAACATCGAACCCGACGATCGAGACCCCGTTAATCACCACGAAGTCAGTCGCATTGAGGGTACCGCCCGTAACACCTGCGGCCGCAACAAACTCAGTTGGCATCGCTCGCGCAGTGACACCATGAAACTTGGTGGTATCGTTAATCGCTTTCGCTTTGGCAACGGCCGAGGCGGTGGAGAAACTCGTCGACAGCGTATCATCCGCGGGTACAGTCGCCCGAACGGTGATGTTGTTGATAAGTAAATCTCCCGCCGCCAACGGGTCGGTACTGACGACGTTCCCTGTCTTGACAGCTTGCCGCGCCAGCACATCCGACCGGCTATCTCGGATACCCACTTGGACCGTCTGTCTCGCAAACGCCCCCACTTGGAAGAAACTATTTACGAAAGAGCCGTCGAGAAGCTTGGTACCGTTAAAGGATGTGTTCTCGCCGATGCGTGTCAGCTCTTCTTTGAGCTCCTCAATCTCGTCGTTGATTGCCGCTCGGTCCCGCGCATTATTAATGTCGGAAGCTGATTGAACAGCAAGTTCGCGCATTCTTTGTAGGATGTTTGTTGATTCGCTGAGAGCTGATTCCGCCAATTGAGCAAGTGAAATTGCATCGTTCGCATTGCGAAGAGCCTGCCCAAGACCACGAATCTCGCTCGTGAAACGCTCGCTGATTGCGAGGCCAGCCGCGTCGTCACCTGCGTTGGTGATGCGAAGGCCGCTGGAGAGTCGTGCAAAGTTACGGCCGAGTCGGCTCTGGCTCTGCATCAAGTTGCGCTGTGCGTTCATCGACGCAACGTTTGTGTTTACGTAAAGTCCCATCTTTATCCTCCCTGGATAATCCCGCTCGAACCATCGAGTCGGGTAGGCGTCCATGCCTGTTTCGTGGAATTAACCGGTTGGCCCTTGCCCACCGTATGTAACTGTTTTCGATGAGGAATCTGCCGTCTTGGCCTGTTCCGTCTCGCTTCACCCTAGTCATCGTCATACGCGCCGCCAACTTGAGAAAAAAGTGCATCATTATGTGTTTTTTTTTCGTGATACCGATCCAACTAGCTTATCCGGCCAGTTTAAGTACCCCCTGATATAGTTATGGTGCGAGCCCTCACCCCTAAAAGAATCAAGCCTAGTAAAATCAAGCACTTAAAGAACACTCAAAACAGCGGAACGGACATCAAAATTATCCACGTGCGACCATGATAGTGGTAAATATTGGCGATAAATAACTGCATTGTATAACGCAGATAATTTTTCGGATGACTTTTTATGCGGCCAGTATGCGGGCTTCAAAATCAAGTTGCTTGCCCTTATAATTGCACCACATATCAATCTTGGCGGGCGGGTGAACGATGCGACTAAGCACAATCTTAAAATGGGGACTCGTCGCGATCGGTGTGTTCGTTGCTGTTCAATTCGCAAGCGTCTATGTGACGCGCACGCAGCTCAGCCATATCATTGAGACCGTTGCGATCGAAGCACGTCGCAAACAGATGACTCGGTCGGAGATTAAGACGGCGCTCTTAAACGAGATGAATCAGAACAACACAGAGCTACCGATGCAATTGCAGATCACGAGCGAGGGCATCGGCGAACGCAAACGACCACTTAGAATCACGCTCGACTACGAACACGTCGTGGATTTGAAGGTGATGGAAGTGACAGTATCAATGTCAGCGAGCGGGGATTCGAAACCCGCTCTCTAAGAGATTAAAGGCCTTGCGTCAGCAGGTCCGGCACAGATGCGATGACGCGTTCGAGCGCTTCAACGTCCTTACCACCCCCCTGCGCGAAATCGGGTCGACCACCGCCCCGTCCATCCAATTGGCCAGTAATCGCTTTGACGAGTTGACCTGCGTGGAATCGGGGGTCGCCCTTAAGCTGGGGACCGGTAGCAGCAATGATCACAGCAGCACCGTCTAGCTTTGCCCCGAGCGCGATCACCGCGCCCGGTGCTTTATCCCGAAGACGGTCGACCAGAGCCGCGAGGGTCGGCCGTGCATCGACCTCGACTGTGCGCGCGACCACCGGTACACCATCGACTTGGCTTGCTTCGGCTAGCCACGCATCAATGTCCTGTCCTCCCCCGCTCTTGCGCGCCTTGTCCAGCGCCTTGCGCAGCTGTTTCAATTCGTCGACCAATCCGGCGACACGCTCAACAAGATTGCCCGGGTCGGTCTTTAAAACGTCCGATGCCGCGCGAAGGGTCTGGCGCTCATCGATCGACCGAGCATCGGCAGCGTGGCCCACCACCGCTTCAATCCGTCTGACACCGGCTGCAACCCCCGTCTCTGAGGTCACGCGAAATGAACCGATTTCACCCGTTGCTTTGACGTGATTGCCACCACAGAGTTCGAACGACATCGGACCCGCTTTGACGGTTCGGACCGTATCACCGTACTTTTCACCGAAGAGGGCAACAGCGCCTTGGTCGCGAGCCTCATCAATTGACACACCTTCGTGAATCTCGACGGTGTGATTGTCACGAATCTGCTGGTTAACGATATGCTCAATACGCAAGAGCTGCTCGTCGCTCAGCGGGGCGTTATGACTGTAGTCAAAACGCAATCGATCTGGTTCAACCACGGAGCCCTTCTGCTCCACGTGCTCTCCAACCACATCTTGCAGCGCACTGTGCATGAGATGCGTCGCTGTGTGGTGGATGGTCTTCATCGCTCGTCGGGCCGTGTCGACATGGACCAAAACAGGCCCATCAACATGCCCCTCGAGCGAACCGTCCGTCAAAACTCCAAAGTGGTGTACGATACCGGTCAACTTTTGAACGTCGTCTATCCGTACACGCCAGTGGTCTGTCGTCAGCGTACCGAAATCCGCAACCTCACCACCACTCTCCGCATACAGGGGCGTCTCTGCGAGCACAAACTCGACGCGCTCGCCTTTCTGCCGATAACGCATGATGTGAGTGGATAACTCAGTCAAGCCATATCGGGCGAAGCCATCACCGCCACCTTCACGCACGATGTGCCAATCGCCACCGTCCTGATCATAAAACTTAGCGGCCTGTTTAGACTTTGCTTTCTGGCGCTTCATCTCACGGTCAAAGCCATCAGTGTCCACAATAAAGCCATGATCAGCCGCCTCGATCTCTGTGAGTCCAACGGGAAATCCGAAGGTATCGTAGAGTTCAAAGGCTTCCTGGCCTGTGATCAACTTGTCGTCTTGCTTCTGCGCCATCATGGCATGGATCCGACCCATCCCTCGGTCGATGGTACGGAAGAAGCGCGCTTCCTCGTCTTTGATCGCTGTCGCGGTGTTGTCCAAGATATGAGCGGGTAAATCGTATACGCCATCAAAGACTTCAGCGATCGTGGGCATAAGCGTGGATAAGAAGGGTCCATCAAAACCTAAACGTCGCCCGTGACGGACCGCTCGTCTGAGAATTCTTCGAAGTACATACCCGCGTCCTTCATTAGAAAACTGTCCACCCTCGCTGACCACAAAGGTGAGCGTGCGTAGGTGGTCGGCGATCACCTGCATATCGACTCGGCGGTCATCGTTGGTCCGGTCAGCGCCCGACAACCGTGCAATGTGTCCTATGATCGGCTGGAAAATATCCGTATCAAAAACATTCGTCTTGCCCTGGAGGATCATTGTCATGCGCTCAAGACCCATGCCGGTGTCCACCGATTGGAGCGCCAATGGGGTCAACTCGCCGGCGTCGTCGCGGTTCGACTGCATGAACACATTATTCCAGAATTCCATATAGCGGTCGCCCTCGCCGCCCATGTAATCTTCTGGTCCTGTGCCAGCCTCTGGGCCGAGGTCGTAGAAGAGCTCTGTGCACGGTCCACAAGGCCCTACAGGGCCCATCGACCAAAAATTTTCGTCATCACCTTGAGCGAGGTCGCCAAACCGATAAATCCTCTGCTCCGGAAACCGTATTTCATCGCGCCAGATTCCGAAGGCCTCTTCGTCATCTTTGTAAATGGAGACGTAGAGTCGTTCCGGATCCAGCCCGAAGACGTTGACCGATACATCCCAGGCCATCTTGATAGCATCTCGTTTGTAATAGTCACCGAAAGACCAGTTCCCCAACATCTCGAAGAGGGTGAGATGCCGGCCATTCTTGCCCACCGCATCGAGGTCGTTATGCTTACCGCCGGCTCGTACACATTTTTGAACAGAGCAAGCGCGCGTGTAGTCGCGTTTCTCTTCGCCGAGCAGTAGAGACTTGAATTGATTCATACCCGCATTGCAGAATAGTAAGGTGGGGTCATCCCTCGGAATCAGGGGAGACCCTTCGACTTCCTTGTGCGGCAGGGTGGTATTGTCTGCAAAGTAATCGAGAAACTTTCTTCGAATGCTTTTATGAGTCCATGTCATAACGGGTTGCCTCCCAATCGATCACACGGTCCAAATGAACCCTTGACGGCTATGGTCATACAAGATGGTATGCCGCTTAGAGCCACAGCTCGTCGACTCAGAAACGAGACCATCAGATGGACGACACTACTAACCAAATCGATACGCCAAAACAATGGTTTAAGCGGTTCGCCCTCGCCTTTTGTCTTGTTTCAGTATCCTGCGGTGGCAATCCTAGAGAAGAAGTATACGGCCGCTATCGCATCGACTTGGCGCATCAACTCGACAACTTGCGCTACGAGGAACTCAAGCCAGCCGTGCAGCGAACCTTCAAACGACTGACAACAACACTCGCCCAGCATGCCACCTATCGGTTTTCCGCTGAGGGTTGTGCTCGCGAGATCGGCGGCGTCGAGAAGTCATTTACCTGTGAGTTCCTTCGGGTGGAAAAGCGCCGGACCGTTGTTTATCGCTCAGTGGATGATGCCGGCAGAACTCGCTATCTGCGGTTGACACCAACCGAACGGGGTGTGAGGCTCGATAACGGTATATTTGATCGAGAATTGGAACGGATTCCATAAGAGCTGAGCCTAAGGTTGTTCATGAAATTTCTCTCTACGCTATTGTTGTGTTCGCTGATGACGATTGGTTGCGGAAGCGAAACCGAATTCCTCGAAGGCAAATGGCAGGTAGATGTTGAGCGCACCATCATGGCGAATTTGGAGTCGCTCACGCCCATGTCGCGCCACTCCATGGCTGATGTCACGCGGCAACTGACCGATCTCGAACTTCATTTTGGTGAGTCGGGACGTCTGACGGTGGCGCGAGGTCGTCACTCAGTGAAAGCTGAATATGGACTCAAACAAAACAAGCCTAACTTTATCGAACTGTGGGTAACAGATGGTGCACGTCGCGAATCGTTGGGTGTACGCATGGATAATGCCACCCTCTGGTTGATGAACGGTGGTGACTTGATCGCACTGAATCGCAAATCACTATGAAGAATCTCAAGCGACTCGCCCTCTCCACGACCATAGCCGTAGGGCTGATGATTGCGTTGAAGGTGAGTGGGGTTGAGTTCAGCTCTAAGCCGCCGGAAGAACGTCTCGTTGCCAGGTGGGCACTCGATGCGAAACGAACGCTGTTCGAATCAGTACCCACCGACGCATTACGCAGTACCTATTCTGCCGTTGGCGCGAACCTCTCAGACTTGCGATACCAGTTCACCAATGACGGCCGATTATTTTTTGGTCCTCAAGTAAAGCTGGCTCACATCGCCAACTATGAAGTCGCCGGTATTTTACCCAACGGCGTGCAGTTGCAGCTCAAATATGTGGATGGACGCGCAGGCACCGTGGAGAAAGCGACTGTGACTTTTCCCGACTCATTCATGGCGTTCAAGCGCGGCGACCACGTCGCCGTTTGCGCGCGCGATTGAATCCGCTGGCTCAGCCCTTGACGCCACCCGCCGTCAAGCCACCGACAAGATGCTTCTGGAGCGCAAAGAAGAGCGCCATTACTGGAATCGATACGATCAAGCTGCCCGCGGCGAATAGCCCCCATTCGGTCGAATAATCACCGACGTACTGTTGCAACCGGACCGGCAGGGTGTAGGCGCGCTCGTCACTCATGAACGTGGCCGCAAGAATGTACTCGTTCCAAGCAGTCATGAAACTAAAGAGCGCCGTCACAGCGATAGCGGGACGCGACAGCGGCACAATAATACGCCAAAAAATTGTAAAAGGAGATGCCCCATCCATGACCGCGCTCTCCTCCAATTCGATGGGAATCGTGTCGAAATAGCCCTTCAACATCCAAACGCAGAACGGAATCGCGGTCGTCGAATAAACGACGATTAAACCGAGCGCCTGGTCGAGTAGACCGAGCCAATCGATGATCTGATAGAGAGGAATCATCATCATCGTCCCTGGAAACATTTGGGTCATCAGGAGTGCCATCATGCCTGCGCGTCGCCCCGGAAACCGATAGCGGCTGAATGCATAGGCCGCAGTACACGACAAAAAGATGCCCACCACCGTCGTCGCAACCGAGATGAGAACACTGTTGAAAAGCTGCTGCCAAAAATAGGGCGCATCCATGACCTCACGGAAGTTCGACAAGTCAAAGTGACTTGGAATCAGCGTCAGACTGGTATCAAAGTCTTGGCTTGGTCGAAGCGCCATTTTGAAGACCGCGACCACAGGAAAGAGCGTCAGCGCTGTCAGCGGCACGAGGAGTAAGTGAAGATGCCATTGTGGGCGAGTCTGCTTCATGATGCCGACGCCTCGCTTTCACGACCCGCCCGCTGCGTGAGCGCGCTATAGGCGAGCAATACGAAGAAGATGACGAGTGAGTACGCAGCGGCATAACCGTAGCGCTCACGCTCGAATGCCCAACGATAGGCTTCAGTGATCAAAATATCGGTGCTGCCGTCGGGACGCCCTCCGCTCACCAAGTAGACAATATTAAACATATTGAAAGTCCACACGGATCCCATGATCACGGCTGGCAGAAGCGCCGGCCGCAGCAGTGGAATGGTGATGTGTCTGAACGCTTGCCATCGACTCGCGCCGTCGACTTCGGCTGCTTCGTAGAGGTCGGCCGGAATGCTCTGGAGTGCCCCCAAGGTGACCACCATCATAAAGGGAAAACCAAGCCACGTATTCGTCGCAACATTCGCGCTAAATGCAGTACCGAAAGAACCGAACCAATCCACCGGCGAACTCCCAAGTTGAGTGAGCAGTGCATTGATCACGCCAAATTGTTGATTGAACATCCCCTTCCATACCAGCGCCGTGATGTAACTCGGGACAGCCCAAGGTACAATGAGTAACACGCGGTACACCCCCTTAAGCTTGAGGTCGGGTCGATTTAATAGCAAAGCGAGCGCGAGCCCGATTGCGACATGTAAAAACACATTAAGCGCCGTCCACAAAACGGTCACCCCAAGGGTGAAATAGAAATTGAGTGGATGGAGAAGCGGATAGTCTTGATTGGTGAGAATCTCTATAAAGTGGGCCAACCCAACCCAACTAAAGTCTCCCTGGCTGAACCTAAAGAACGAAAGACACACGCCAAATAAAAACGGCAGTAGCACCAAAACGCTGAGACCGATAACCGCTGGGGCGATGTATGTGTAAGCCACGCGATTTGGACTTGCTTGGCCTTGATTTATCCAGCCTTGAATCGCACTCCATATGAGTGGCATGAGCGGCAACGCGAAGACCGCGTAGTGCCGCGCGCCCCATCCGAATTCGGGCGTGCCCAACAGATTCGCCGCCCCTGCTTCTAGTTCGGCGAGAACCATGAGCAGCAAAGCCGACATGCCCATTGCAGTAACGATGGGTCCGAAAAGCGTACGCACCGGTCTCGATTGTCCCTGTTTGAGCAGCCAGCCCCACACACACAATCCCGCCAGCATCGTCAGAAACAACCAAAGATAAGCCGATCCTAAGTCGGCTCCCCTCACTTTGCCCTCGACAATGATCGCGCGATTCGGCGGCACGAACTGCAAACCTCTTAAATGAGCGCCATCAGCCATGAAGCGACGGCCGAGTTCGGCTGCGACCCAAAGATTGGCGTCAGTTTTGTTTACGCCGTCGAGACGTTTCTCGGAGACAGCCAAATCGACGTAAGAAAAGCTTCGTAAGAAAGCGTATTGATTATCGCGGCTTTTGGTCTCGATTATACGGACTTCGTAACCAGCCTCGCGTGCTGAACCCAGCGCGCGCTGAACACTTGAGGGTGCATCCTCAGCCAATGCCGAGGCTAAGCCAACGACGGCCGCGCGATCTGTCTCTCCGACGATGAAGTCCCCGTAGTAACTCAGAACAACTGCCGCTAATCCAAGCGCGATGAGGGTTGAAGCGATGGGTCCGAAGAGAGCGACTTGATTTGGCCTGTGTGTCGTCATTGGCTCGCTTTTCTAATCGCTTTTTCGGCCTCGAGGATCGCGTTATCAACGGCCTTACCTCGAACGATCGTCTGGGATAGCAGTCGACTCAGCGGCGACCACAAATGCCTTACCATCGGGTCATTACTCAATGGCTGAGTGCGCGAAAGCTGGGCTCGGAACGCCTTCGCAAAGTGGTCATTGCGCACGTCTGCGCGATCATACACTGCGCGGTTGGCCACCAGTTGGCGACCAGTAGACCAGCGCGACAACGCTTCTGAATCTGAGGTAATGAAACGTGCCGCGATGAGCGCTGCCTCCTTTACCGGACTACGGGCGCTCAGCATCAAGGCTTCAACACCGAGAAATGGTCTGAGCGCCTTACCCGTTTCACTGAGCTCAGGGAGAGGTGCGACCCCCCATTTGGCATGGCCTCTGAGCGCATTCTCGAACCAGGGCCCGTCGATAACGAACGCAAGCTTGCGCTGCTTAAAAAGTGCCGCGATCTGTGCTGCTGCGGCCCCTTTGGGCATCAGGCCGTCGGTGAGCAGTCGCCGCATGTATGCCAAACTCGACCGCATACCGGGCGAATCGACCCGCACCTCTTGCTTCTCGTTGAGCACCTGTCCTTCAAATGCATGCAGCCATGGCGCGTGGTAGTAAAAGCTATCTACGGCAAACCCAATGCCCCAATGTTCGCTCGAGCGCTTTGCGGCGCCCGCTGCCTGCCGCAGTAAGGCCTGCGATGTCGCCGGCACTTCATCTACCAGCGTCGCATCATAGTATAAAGCCAACGTTTTGAAGCCCATCGGCAACCCGTAGAGCGTACTATGATAGACCAACGCGTTGAGCGTCTCATCGAGGAACACGCTGAGTTCATCGCCCGTCAACCAGTAATCAAGCGGTTCAATTAAACCACCCCGGGCCCAATCGCCAACTTGATCATGCGCAAAGATGAAAAGATCGGGCCCATTACCCCGCGGTACTGCGACGCGCAATTTATTCGCGAAAGCGTCGTATGGAAGCGCGACGAGACGTAGTGGCTGCGCCGGATGCAACTCATTGTAGCGTTTAGCTGACGCCACGAGAGCCTCTGCCTCAGCGCCGCGGTACGCATGCCACAAAACGATCGATTTTTTGGACGGATTCGACGCATCGCAGCCCAAGACGGCGACGCATGTGACCATGAGTAAAAGATGCCGAATCATAACCGCGCTTCAGTATCGGCGTCGAACAGATGAAAACAATCATTGTCCACTCGAACACAGAATATATCACCCGGCCGGGGCGTCAGTTCGTGCGAGAGTGCCCGTAAGGTCAATTCACCACAGCGCAGGTGAATGAGGGTCTCATGTCCCATCGGCTCAATGAAATCTACTGTATACCGGCATTCGTCCTTGGCCGCACCGTCCGGAGAGACCAAAGTCAGGTCGTGTGGGCGTATACCGACGGTTACAGCCATGTCGTTGAGCTCGTCCCGAGAACCACAGCGCCAGCCACTCACCTCAATCTGCCCACTGTTCACAGTACCGTCCAAGATGTTCATCGTCGGATGCCCAATAAAGCCAGCCACAAAGACATTCTCGGGTTTGGAATACAAATCCATGGGCGCGCCGACCTGCTGCACAACCCCATCCCGCATCAGCACGATTCGGTCGGCCAGGGTCATCGCCTCAACTTGGTCGTGGGTCACATACAGGCTGGTTGCTCCCAGCTCTCTGTGCAAACGCCCAAGCTCCATTCGCATATGAGTTCTCAGGCGCGCATCGAGATTGGAGAGGGGTTCATCGAATAGAAATACCTTAGGTTGGCGAACGATAGCCCGACCCATTGCAACACGCTGACGTTGACCGCCGGACATCTGACCTGGTTTTCGGTCCAATAGCTCTGTCAGCCCAAGTGCCGCCGCAGCCGTCGATACCCTCTTCTGAATCTCAGCCGCATCAAGCTTCTGAATGCGTAACCCGAACGCCATATTCTCTCGAACCGTCATATGCGGGTACAACGCGTACGACTGAAACACCATCGCGACGTTCCGGTCTCGCGGCGAGACATTGTTCACTTCCACACCGTCGATCAGCAAAGCGCCGGTGGTGATGGATTCAAGCCCGGCCACCATGCGAAGTGTTGTCGTCTTGCCGCAGCCCGACGGGCCGAGCAAGGCAATGAACTCGCCTGCCTTTATGTCGACATTGACCCCTTTTACCGCTTGAAAACCGTTTGGATAGGTTTTGGTCATATTTTGGAGGGTGACTTGCGCCATAGAGGACCTGTTTCATCAAGTTGTACTTATCGTCTGCGCTTCTAGGAATGGTCCTCGGCGGACCAAAGTCGTATCCTCATCTGTCAGGCGACGTGCACAATTCTCAAAGGCTCAACGAGTTAGCAACCCTAAACTGAGTCACGAGTGTAATTTTTGTATTTTTTTCGTCTGTCAGGTCTTGATTTACTCAACGTCTTGCTAGCTGCCGGCGGCATGCCTATGCCCACCAACCCCACCATGCCAAAAAACAAAGCCTCATCTCCAAACCAATCCGCCCGGCCGAGACAACCTGCCGCCGATGGCCTAACAGACCATGAAAACGGCTATTTTCTGGTCATTATTCGCCTCGCGGTCAAGGAACGAGTATACAAAAAACATGCACCCCAACCGGCACCAATAATTATTTCGCTTGGCAAGACCTCGGAAATCATAGGTTTTTCATTAAAACAAGGCGGCCGACTGAAAAACCGCTGGCACAAAAGGACTTAATTCGTAGCCTTATAAGTGGACATGGGGCATGAGGAGTGTGAGGGCAGCAGTAATATCCCGTTACCATAAGCCCGGGAGCGGTCACTGACGATGGTGAGCAAGCCGACCAAAGTAGTCGGAAGCCTAAAGTCGTTACTTACTGAACCCACCTAGTGAGGTCCACGGGTATTTCACGTCCCAAGACTCACTTCACGTGATGACCAAATCCAATACGGGGTGCCCACGGGCGCCCCGTTTTTTTTTACATCGTTTTCTCGGAATCAAACACGATGGTGACCGGTCCGTCATTGGTGAGCGACACCTTCATATCAGCTTGAAATTGACCCGTTTCGACCACCGCCCCAAGTTCTTTCAATCGGCGATTAAACCGCCGGTATAGCTCGAGCGCTCGGTCCGGCGGTGCGGCCCGAACGAAGGATGGACGTCTACCCCGCTTACAGTCGCCATATAGCGTAAACTGGCTCACGCTCAAGATCGCCCCACGGACATCGAGAACGCTCAGATTCATCGCGCCGTTCGCATCACTGAAAATCCGAAGACCCACAAGCTTCTTCGCAATGTACTCCACGTCCTGTTCCGTGTCCTCAGAGCCTGCGGCGATAAGCACTAAGAGGCCTGCATCAATTTGTCCGACAATTTCGTCATCCACCGTAACCCGAGCTGTGGTTACTCGTTGTACAACCGCCCTCAAAATCAGCTCCAATTGCATTGTTCGGGAGCTGAGTATGACAGATCTCGTTCACAATTTTACTCGTTTGTGATAATTCCTTCGAGCCTTTGGTATATCGATCGGTTAATTCAATGAGTGACCAAAATCGAAAAACGCTCCGTAGCTTCTATTGCCGGGACTATTTATGGGACCTCTTTGAGGTGATGACACGGGACCTCGGCTGCTCGGTCGATTACCTGATCAACGAATCGATGCGGCACTATGCGAGGAGCCGTAACTACAGCCTCACATCGGCTGCGGAAGCCGTCTCCAACGAGGCTCCACGCTCGCGTGAGCCTGGCAACGCACAGCGACGGCCTCCACCATTACCCCACGGTTCTCCACAATCCGGCAGGCGCCCGAAGGAAGCGGTTCGACCGAGCATGTACCTTCTGTTCAACGGCCAGAGATATCGTCTCGACAAAGACCGCTTTATCATCGGCCGTGGTAGTCAGGTCACCGACCTTACGATTCGCGATGGAAACATTTCCCGTAAACATTGCGCGATCATTTATCGGGGCGGAAACTACTTCATCAAGGACCTCGATAGTACCAACGGCGTTGAGTACAACGGGAAGCGAGTTGAGCGAAAAAGGATAGAAGAGGGCGACACTTTTTACCTGTGTGATTACGAGCTCAGATTTACATTCCGCTAAGAGACGTCCCCCAGCCCAACAACAGCTCAGATGACATCGATGCTCGGGGCATGATGCGCTCGCTTGCTCAATGCTCGAGCTTCTCCGGGTCCCGCACAAGCCTAAAGCCGTGGTCTAGGTTAGGTACATCCCTGAGCACAGCCTGCCGATGTGTCGTACGGCACGCTGGCCCTCCTTGGCTTAGATAGGAACCACCACGCACGACGCGCAGAGACTCATCGGCATCGAAGGTGCTGTCACAGTACTCGCGTACTAGGCCTGCCATATCGAAGACACCGTACGGTGAGCAATCAGTACTGAAACTGCCCACACGAGTCGGCATCGGAGACCCCGGAGTCGAACGCGCCATTTTGCAGAATGTTTCGTCGAAGGCATCACCCCAAGGATACCAACGGCCATCGACACCACGTGCCGCTTTCTCCCACTCGAGCTCAGTTGGTAAGCGCACCGCGATTCCGGTTCGATTTCGATACCACTCAACATAGCGCTCAGCATCATCAAAACTCACTCCGAAGACAGGCCAGTGAGCCGCCCACCGATAACCATGTCTGTCCATCTGCGGCCACACGATTCGACCTTCAGCACGGCCCCATAGCTGGCCACCATCCGGTCTTGTACGAGGCGCCCGTTGAATGGCCTCCTCGGGCGCTGACTTATCGAGGTCACGGAGGAATGCGAGATATTCAGCGCAAGTCACCGGATAGCGTGCGACAAAGAAATCATCGAGTTCTTCAACCCTACGCAACATCGCCGCAGCCGAAGTCGGGTCACCGCCAGCGATGAATCGACCCGCTGGCACGTGTAAATAATGAGTTCCGATTTCCTCGTCGGTGAATAAGCGACAGCTGATGTCGATAATCTCCGCACGCTGAACCAAAACTGGCATCGTCACGTTTCGATAACCAGGCGCGCTCACGTTGAGCTGCCAAGCCCCCTCTTCAATGGGATAAGCGCCGAGTGGCGTGGTGCCAAAGTTTATCGCAGGCTTGGTCCGCCATATGTGGCCATCTTCATCGATCTGCCCAGCCTCAACTGTGGCAGTGATCGGTGCCGTGCGTATGTTGAGACGACTGACCCCCGTCAATTGTTCTGCATAAAGCCCCCTGTCGTAGGTGGCGACAAGTGCACGGAATCGCTGCGCGCCTTCTTTGTCACCGTCCTGCTCTGCCTGGGTCAATGCGGACCAATAGAGGCGCGCCAATTCGTTGCACGCTTCATCATTATTCGGGTTAAACCCAATCGCCTCCACGAGCGTTTTGACCGCCACTTCGAATGTCCGGTTCAATTCGGCTTCAAGCTGCCTCAATCTTGACTGGCTCGCCCAAAGCGCAGACTTCGTCTGCTTGTCCGCGTAAGGCGGTGTATCCCATTCGAGGTCGAGTAATTCGTCACGACCCCGCAATGTCTCAGCCCGGGCCCTATGGTATTGGGCGATGAACTCTAAACTCGCCTCAAGGCGCTCTTCCGATTGCCTCTCGCGGCGGTCGCGGTCTTCGACACCTGACAAATAGGCATTGAGAGCTGTGAGCATGTCGGCAACAGACTGGTACCTGTCCTTAGGACGCTTCGCGAGTGCTTTGACGCATATTCCTTCTAATGCGGCTGGAATATTTTTATTGGGCGCGACCTCGGTTGGCGCTCGAAGCTGTTGGGTGATGACCGCCTTGAGCGTTTCCTTCTGGGTCTTCTCATGAAAGGGTCTGCGCAACGTGAGGATTTCGTATAAAACAGCACCGAGTGCATAGACGTCCGCCCGTCCATCCAGCCGGTCGATTCGCCCGGCGGCCTGCTCAGGCGGCATATATGAGGGCGTGCCGGTGATCAAGCCCATCATCGTCGCGTCGCCAGCCGTACTACGTTCGGTCTGCACCGCCTGTTCGAGGAGTTCTTCTTCACTCGATGTACCAAGCACTTTTGCGACGCCCCAGTCGAGCAACAGGACTTCACCAAAATCCCCAATCATGATGTTGGCAGGCTTGATATCCCGATGGATCACATTCCGGCTGTGCGCAAAGGCGATCGCCTGGCACATGCTGATGAACATACCGATGAGTCGCGTTCGACTAAATTCCCCCTGCACGCTGGCATCTTCTGTTCGTAAGGCACGCAAGACTTCCTTCAGGGTTCGACCCTGAACGAGCTTCATCGTGAAAAACATTTCGCCATTCTTGAGATGACCAAACTCATGCACTGGAACGATATTGGGATGCTCAAGTTGAGCTGTAATCTGAGCCTCTTCGACAAACTTATTGCGGACATATTCGGTGGCATCGTGCCCATCGATGAGTGTCTTCATCACAATCGTACGCCTAAGGTCCTGATCGCGCACTAACGAGATACTACCGACACCGCCACGTGCAAACTCTCGTACAAACTCGAACCGCTCACCCGATTGAGCAGTGTGACCATCCGCACGACTTCCTGACGGCGCATCCGTGGCTGGAGCAGAGTCAGCGTATTCATCTTGAAACATCTGCACGAGCTCTTCATCGACAGAATCCATTGTCGCTGTAAGCTCACTCTGCTCAGCTTCCTCAAGGGTCTCGACAGATACAGGCAGCAGCCGATAACCGATATCCTGGAGCGCATGAATTAGCTCTGCGACCTCCACGTCGGAGAGGCCTCGGCTTCTAATCAAATTCGCGAAGCGACTCGAAATGGATTTCTCGTCCACAAACACCTCACCCGGGGGTCGTTTTGGCAACTATCGACCGAAGGTGTAGACGGGTCAAGGACATACCACGCCCAGCCCGTAGAAGGGCGTATACAGATGGTCTTGGCGTTGCGTACAAAGAGCCACCGTGCTAAGAGCCCGTCACGTTATAGGTGCCGGGTGTCCACGCGTCCGTTGCCCTTATTCAGCCAGTTTACAGGTGAGTTCATGTACACGTTGTTTTTGGCCCTTGGTTTGAGCATTTTGATCTCGGTCGTGCCCGCACTGTTTGGGGTCTCTGCCATCTATACAGTGTTGCCGGGCACAGTGATCGGTATCTTTGCATTTGTCCTCATCGGGCGTCGAATATCCAAGCGCGTGGAGATGGTGACCCGCGCGGCGGATGCGGAGATGGCAAAAGCACAGAACATCGCGGCACGGTCCGGTGCAAAAGCTCAGTCGGTTATGATGCGCGCGATCGACGCCTCTGTCGCACGACTCAAGACGGGTATGGTGTTTGCAAAATGGCAGATCGGTGTCACGACGATGCTCAATGCACGGATCGGAATGCTGCTTTACACCAAGTCACTGTTGCTGCAACAGGGTGGCAAGAAGAAGGGCGTTGCCGAGGCACTCAAGGCAGCGATCCCCTACCTCGAAGCGAGTCAGGTGAAAGGTAAAAAAGCCAGACTGTTGCAAGCGCTATGGCCTGCTTGGGCAATGCTTGCAATCGCCCATTATCGAACCGACCAAGGCATCGACGGCGCCGTAGGTGTCTTAGAGAACACAGTCAAGGTGGCGCCAAAGAACGGGCTTCTGTGGTCTCTATACGCCTACCTGCTGTGGAAGAGTAAAAGGCTGGACGAGGCGTTAGATGTGCTCGTCCGCGGAAAGGCTCAGGCCGACGCGGATAAACGGCTCGATGAGAACCTCACGCTTCTACAGAACCGTAAGCCAATGAAAATGAGGGCTTATGGCGAGCAGTGGTACCAATTTGGCCTAGAGCAACCGAGAGCTGCGCAAGCACAAGCTCAAATGGGTCATGCCCGCATGCGAGGCAAAACGCGTGGTGGCCCTCGAAGATGAAACGCCTTTGACCCAAATGGAAAAGCTCGGTCGCTACACACTCATCCGTCGTCTCGCGTCGGGTGGAATGGGGCAGGTGTATCTCGCTCGGACAGAGGGCGCCGCAAACTTCTCCAAGGAGTTTGCAATCAAACGCATTCTCCCGCATTTGAGCGATGAACCAGATTTCGTACGCAAGTTTATCGACGAGGCAAATGTGATGGTTCAACTCCATCACGGCAACATCGTTCCTGTCGTCGAGCTCGAGTCCACTGGATCAGAGTTATACATCGTCATGGAGTATCTGCCTGGACGAGACCTCAAAAATGTCATGAGGGCCTGTCGCGAACGCGGCATTCAATTTCCACTACATTTAGCCCTCTGGCTCACCCATCAAGTACTGATGGGTCTTGAGTATGCCCACCGTAAGCAAGACCAAGCAGGTCAAAGCCTCAACATCATTCACCGCGATGTGAGCCCGGCAAACATCATGCTCGGCGCAGGCGGCGCGGTGAAGTTGATCGACTTTGGAATCGCCCAAGCACGGGGCCGCTTACAGCAAAGTGCCTCTGGGACGCTTCAAGGTAAATTTGTTTACATGAGTCCAGAGCAAGCTGTCGGACGCACACTGACACCGGCGACCGATATTTTTTCAGCGGGTCTCATTTTATATGAACTCATCTGCAATTTAAGACCCTTCGACGCCGACAGTGAAACAGAAACCCTAAGGCTCGTACGTGCGTGCGACGTGAAGGCGCCAAGGGTATACGTGCCGCAACTACCAGAAGCGGTTGATACCCTTATCATGAAGGCTCTCTCCGCCGCCCCCTCGGAGAGATTCGAGTCAGCGGGTGCAATGGCCCGGGCTATTCAGCATTTTCTGGTGCTCGACGACAGCCAGGCCGGGCCAGGGGCGTTATCCGACTTTCTGCGCGAGGTGTTTCCAAATGGTGTCGTTCCAACCGAAGCACCACAGCCTCGCACTTTAGACGATGCGCTCTTAAATCAACTCGATGCCTTTACGCCAAGCTTCGCGAGGGTCGAACATACACAAACGCAAACGAAGACATCCGGCATCGAGCGTGTGTCCATCGTTGCCGATCCCCTGCCCGACGATGGTTCAAGTCGGCCTTCAGCGCCGCTAGAAAATACTCACGACGCGAATCCAAGTTCGAACGTTTCGGTCGTCCAGGGGCCGCCGACCGGTCGAAAACGAATGCTCGCATTTGGCTTATTGCTGGGCATCCTGGGAACGATTATCCTGCCGTTGACGACGAGTACACCACCGGCGGTTCCCTTGCGGGTGATCGTACAACCAGAATCTGCCCAGCAGGTCGATATCACTGTCGATGGCGCACCGCTCGTAGACAACGACAGTTTCCGAATCGGAAGAGCCCACACAATTTGTGCACAAGCCGCCTATTTTGAGAAGACCTGTAAGCGCCACATGCACTCAGAAGATAACGCTGAGGTGACGCTGCGGCTTATCCCCTTCCCTCGTCTGGAACCTCAAGTCACACCAAAAGGTGTACCCCATCGGGTCCTAGTCGATCGCGTGGTGACCAGTCGATGGCCGCTCAGCTTAGAGCCAGGTAAAGAGTACGTCGTATGTGTCGAATCTCAGGCGTACTCGGCAGAACCACCGTGCCAAAGAGTCCGCTCGAACAAGCCGACTCTGAGACCCGCGTTTCAACTCACCAAGCGAACCCAACAAGCCTCGCTCCAGACGCCTACCGCGACGCCGACCCCCGAGCAAAACTTGGCAAACACCAAGCCGGCAAACGCAAAACAGGACCCCCGTAAGCAGGTGGCCAAAACAACACCGTCGACGGCGAAGAAAGACACGCCAAGGTTCGTCACGCTTCGCAGCATCCCGAGCGCAACAGTTTTCCGTCTGGGCCAAGAGGTCGGGGTGACGCCGTACAAAGTCAGACTCGACAAAAAACGTCACATGATGACGCTCAAAGCAAAAGGCTACGCAGACACCGATGTGAAAGTCGATTCAAACACGCCGATCGGAACAAAAACCGTGATTCTAAGGAGACCTGGCTACCTCACGGTGCGCGTCAAACCGTCAGCGAGCACCATCTACATCGACGAGAAAAAGGTTGGGCGTGGGGTCCTCGTGAAACATCCGGTAAGGCCAGGAAAACACACCTTGAAGGTTGTTTATGCCGGTGGAACCAATCAGCCTGGCTCAAGCCAAACGATGGTTTTCTCGGTAGATTCTGGCCAGCATCTGCGGCATCCTCCGGTAGAGATACGCTTAAGCAAATAATGGTGCCTTCCAAATGACAGGTAAATCTCATTCTCGAACCGAGCATACCCGCACGAGCATGGCCCAGGGCTTCGACCGCCTCACGTCTCGTAACTATAGCCTCGTGGTCACGAGAGGACCAGACGCAGGTAAATCTCTATCAGTAACGGGTCGAGTCGCACGCATTGGAACCAGTCCGGAGTGTGAATTCGAGCTCGATGATCCAACCGCGAGTCGCCAACATGCGCGGATTGAACTGGATGTGTATGGTTATCGCCTCTTCGACGAGAAGAGCAAGAACGGTACGACCATAAACGGGATACGTGTCAACGATGCCTATCTTACACCCAACGCTCAGATCGGGCTCGGTGAGAATACCATCGAGTTCAGGCTCGGTCGTGATCCGGTCGAATTTCATCTCGCTAGGGACCATCGCTTTGGCCGTATGTTGGGTCAATCACCAGCGATGCGAGAGATCTTCGCCATTTTGCAACGGGTTGCGCCAAGTGATACGACGGTCTTGGTCGAAGGTGAGAGCGGCACCGGTAAAGAACTGATCGCCGACGCCGTGCATGCGCACTCAAAACGGGCTTCAGGCCCGTTCGTTGTTTTCGATTGCTCAGCGGTCGCAGCGAACCTCATTGAGAGCGAATTATTCGGACATGTCAAAGGTGCCTTCACAGGTGCTGCGAGCAATCGTTCAGGCGCCTTCGAACGTGCCCACGGCGGCACCCTGTTTCTCGACGAATTAGGAGAATTACCTCTCGATTTGCAGCCGAAGCTCCTGAGGGTTCTAGAGCAACGCGCCGTCCAGCCCGTCGGTGGAGATAAGGTCATACCCTGTGACGTACGAATCGTCGCAGCAACGAACCGTAACCTCAGAAAAGAGGTCGAATGTAGTCAGTTCAGGCAAGATTTGTATTACCGACTTGCTGTTATCCGAGTCGTTCTGCCGCCGCTACGACGACGTGTTGAAGACATTCCACTATTGGTTGATCACTTCTTGTCCGAACGAGAAAACGCGGGCGAGAAGATCCAGGTCGGCTATGAGACGATCTTAAAACTGCAAAATCATAAATGGCCCGGCAACATCAGAGAGCTCAAGAACTTCGTGGAGCGCGCAGCACTCTTGGCAACCGATCAACGCTTGGAGACAAAGCATCTCGTCGCACCCAGCTTTGGTGAAACCAAGGGACAGAGCCCCTCCGAGCCTTCTACCGAACAGCCTGCCCAATTTTTTGACGAAGACTTACCATTCAAGGATGCGAAAGCGAGACTGATCGAGCGTTTCGAGCGAGCATATTGGACGGCTTTGCTCGAGCGCACTAAAGGAAACGTCAGCGCAGCCGCGAGAGAAGCTGGAATCCATCGCAAGAGCGCTGAATACCTATTGAAAAAGCTCGACATCTGAGCGCGTCTTGCCCACGGTTGGCCCATCTCGCCAAGCTGGCGAGCATTTAAGGTTGCTTGCTGCGACCGGTGCTTTCGTGTAAGGCTTTGCGGGCTCAGTGCACTCATCCGCCATTGCCACAGAGCGCATCGCATCAGAGAGATCATGTACCGACTTCAAATCATGCTCACGCTTCAAGTGCTCGCCCTGTTCGGCTGCGGGTCGGAGCGGACCTACTCCGGTATTTGGCAGGAAGCCGAATGCGCAGATACCAACGAAGATAACTGTCCAGCGCTCCTCCACGAATTGCATCTCGGTCGCTATGGACGCGCGCTCACGGGCATCATCGTACCGTACAAACGACAGCCCCGGCTCGACAGCTTCCAACGCGTTTATGCTTGCGATTGCCTCTTTATCCAGGGTGGACGTTCACAAGAACAGACAATTACATTTGGTGCCTATCAACCGGATGAGCGATGTGAGGGTGCAGCGTCCGGATCCATGGACGAGCCTTGCAGTCATTGTCAGTGCCCGGATATGCGTTACGAGTTAAGAGAAGATGGTGACGATCTCATCGGCACCATCTATTGCGGCGTAACCAAACATCGGGATGTGCGTTTCAAGCAGGTGCCCGGCAGGTCTCGACGACAATGTAACGATATTCTCGAGTTACAATGATTATGCGGCGCTCTCTAGCCCATATTTTCATCGTGGTTGTCCCGTGTCTCATGGGTATCAAGGCCTCCGCAGCACCAAAAAGCGATGTTGCGCAGCTGAGAACCCAGCTGCCACCGAACTTTGAGCGCCAAGTCGTCAGTATTTTTCCGGCCACAGACTTTGCTCACCTCAAAAATCGACCAAGTACGGCAGCGCCATTGCCCAATTATGCAAAGCACCTGGCGAGGGCGCTCACCGCGTACCAGAATCTCCGGGTCTTCGGACCGAAGAAGTCTATCCATAAGCTGCGGCGACAGGTCAATCGTCTGCCTCAGTTCAAGCGGACCATGAACCGTGTGCAGCGCGGGCAGAAGGCCTTCGAGGAGGTCAGGCTGAAAGACAGCGCGCGCCTACTGGGCGATGCGACAGCCGCACTCGTTGCGCTGCGCTATCATCTTATCGAGCCAGACAAGGTCGCTTCGATTCTCGTGATGCGCGGTCAGGCTTTTCTCGAAAGTAAAAAGATGATTGAGGCTCAAACCGCATTCAGCCGAGCTTTGCAGTTTGCACCGGCTTACCGACTCAACAGAGAGTTAGAGCGCCCCGAATTAGTCGATGCATTCGAACAAGCAAGAATTCGACTGCTCCGCGCCCAAGGCGATAAGACGTTTGGGCGAGGGGTTGGCGTGACACAGGAGTTGCGCGCTTCCGAGATACGCGGTCACTCGTGGACAGGGCACTCTATTTACATGTCGGTGTTCGGAAAGCAGCTTGAGGTCGTTATCGACTCGCCGCTCGGCGTGCAGATTGAGCGCCAAATGCTGACATCGAACACGGCGGACGATATTGCCCGCCTCGCAAGTCGAATTCACGCAACCATTCCGTTTGGGCAGGTCAAGAAAAGTCACCTCCCAAGTTCCTTCGCGTTTGACATCGCGATGACCGCTGGCGCTCACGCGACGACACCCGTAGGTCTCTTGCCAAATTATGGTGTGGGTGGTGGGGTACGTCTGCGAACCACCGAAGGGATAACGATACGCGCTGGCGGCTTGGTCGCTTTAAGTAATCGCGATTTCCATGAACATTTGCGCGAAAACATCGTGATCACGAGAGGCGACCTCTCAGGTGGTTATGAGTGGTCAGCAGCAAGGCTAAAGCTCGGCTTAAGCCTTGGCGTACAGTTCGAACGGTTGGGCGCGATCACGATGACCACGAATCCCGCCTGCAAATATTTCCCCTCCAGCAGTGACGTCCCAAGAGCACTGTGTGATTTTGATTTGGACGTTGAGTCACTTAAACCATCCTGGTCCGTCGGTCCGATGGCAAGCGGTGAGGTTGCATTTGCGTTGTCGAAGCGACTCTGGGTCACTGGTCGTCTTCAGAGCGCTGTGAGCCTGTTTAGGACCATAGAGACGGACTTTGATTGGCCCTTTATCGTGCACTTCGGCGTGAGCTACAACGTCGATTAGGCGACACGAACCGGGTTCTCAAGACGCCGCAGGCAATGTCCTTCCAGATTCACTAACTCGATGCCGACAAGATCGCCATCACTCAGTTTATCGACGCCATGTGGCGTGCCGAGGGACACGATGTCGCCAGCCTCTAGAGTCATGAAGTGGCTGACATAAGCCAGTAGCCTCCCGGGCGTAAACACCATCGTTGACAGCGCACCATATTGCCGCTGAACACCATTGACCACCGTACGCACCGCTACCTGACGCCAATCAGCGATGTCGATAAATTCTGGGTGAAGCGGACAGAAGGAATCAAAATTTTTCGCGCGCGTGAAGCGACCAGCGTCTGCCCTCTGTAGGTCACGCGCGGTGACATCATTGAGCACTGACCAGCCACCGATAGCATTGTAGGCTTGGGCCTCCGAGGCGCGTGTCAGGGACGCAGAAAGCCTGACTGCAATCTCGCCTTCATGCTGCACTAAAGCAGACTGCTCAGGCAGAATGATCGCATCGCCCGGGCCGATCAAAGCGGATGGTGCCTTCAAAAAAAATATTGGATCGGTTGGCACTTCATTGCCGAGTTCTGCCGCATGCTTCGCAAAGGTACGAGCCAGACAGACAATTTTGCCCGGGTTAAGATCTCGAATACTGGATTGAATCATTGGTTCGATGAGGCAGCTGGCTCACATGTGAGGTGTTGAGCTTTGGTGCCACGATACGTGCGCACCGACTCTCTCCGACGGTTCTATTTCTTGTCGGCGGACGTACCTTCGGCTGGCTTCGCTTCCTGGCCTGGAGGGATTCGCTTGCAAGCGCACTCGGTGACAGCAACCTGACGCTTGCTCGCCTCTTGGTAGTGCTTTTCACACGGACCGTTCTCTGGGAAT
Organism: Bradymonadia bacterium; assembly: GCA_049889275.1. GTDB lineage: Bacteria > Myxococcota_A > Bradymonadia > UBA7976 > UBA1532 > UBA1532. The sequence continues at coordinate 201,227 of JBMHDS010000085.1, forward strand.
TGGAGCTCTTCCTTTTGTTCCGCGTCGTACAAGAACCAGTATTCACACGGCGCAGCAAAGAGCTCGGCATTTTTCACGAACTTATATTCGCCGCTCGTGCCGTCTTTGGTCCAGATGTGCTTACCGCCAACCACATAGCTATAAGGCAGGTAGCCCTCGCGCTCGACCGTGATCATGTACACCTTTGAAATATCCAGGTTTAAGATATTCATTGGTGTCAGCCTCGGCTGTTTGATGCCATTCGCCTTGCTCGCCGCTGCTACAGCAGCTTCACCGGCGCTCTTGGTCTCACCTTGATTAAGGTCTACCTCACTCGCCGCACCCGACGCATCCATTACGCGCATCGTAACCGAGGCCCGATCCGGCGTACTCTCGACGCGCAGAACCCCATAGCTCTTTTGCTTTTTAGCCTGTAGCCGCGTGTGATTTTCTTCGAGTGCCACTCGCTTGAGTCGTTTGCGTTCAAGTGTCAGGTCGGATGCTTCGTAATCGTACTGCACCATACCGATGCCTGTGACACCTACGAGCAAAACCAGAAGAACAAGATTCACGAAAGCACGACCGCGCCCGCCTGAGGCGTCGCTTAGGTCAATGTCATCGCTGGGCCGCGTGAGCATACGGGTCACGCTGCCGTGGTCTTTCTCCACAGGCCAATACTCAAACGTCTCACCGCTTGAGGCTTTTGCGGAGGACTCAATCGTTGTTGCCTCTTCGGCCTTGTCCGAAGCTGCCTCAGCAGCGACTGCGTCCGTTTGCTCTTCCGAAGCGTCTGCTTCAGTGGTTACGGTCGCATTTTCCTCTTCATGATTTTGCTTGTCGTCAGTCATTATCGTTCCATTGCTGGTGTAGCGCGAATACCACGATGAGCGGAGTATCCGAGATCTTTCGTCAAGGTGCAATAACGAGTTTCAAAGATTGCAACAAGTGCGGCAATTTGCACCGCGCCACGCTTAAATAAGCATTCGGATCTGAAACAAGAGCAATGAATACATGTCTAGGGATGAGAGCGGTCTGTCTCCTTGACGCTCACTCGCTTGTCTCGTAGATTGTGAAGGAGCGCTTTCAATTATAGAACAAACTGTAGACACATCCGATCGAAGCACCATGACCTCCGAGAACAAAGGTAACAAAGATTTGGTGTCCTTGAGCGAGCTTAAGGATATCACGGAAGAAGCCGGAGCGCAGGCCAAGCGAACGGCCAGCGCCCCGAAACAGCGTCGCACGTCATCATTTATCGATGACGCCGACTCGTTGTTGGCGGATATTCGCTCCGAGGTCGACCTTGCCGTGACAACAGGAGCAGCTGCACTCAAAGACCGTAAGACGGCGAATATGGAGGCCTTAGAACTCCAGCGACGCGAAGCAGAACTGAAGCAACAGGCGGAGGTTGAGGCACAGTTAGCTGCTGAGGCTGCTCGGCAACAGGCTGCCGCGGACGAGCGAGAATATCGCAGACGCACTCTGTCAGGTGACCCGCATCCGGAAGAAGTGGCCGCTGCTGCCGCACTTGAAGCTGAACAGGCTCGACAAGCAGCGTTGGCGGCTCAAGCGGCGGCACAGGTGCAAACGCCTGTCAATGAACCGGAGCCCCCTAAAAAGCGTGGAGCGGGCTTTTATGTCGCGATCGTCGGCGCACTGCTCGGCCTGCTCGGCGCAGCGGCGTTCTTCGTATCCGGAGAGCAGCCGAAACCACAGCCGACTCCCGTTGTGAAGACACAGGCAGAGAAAGCGCCTAATCGACAGATCGGCGGCGCCTCAACAACAAAGACAGAAAAGCCAAAGACGGTAGCCGAGACAGCAAAAACAAAACCCGTCGGTATCGATGACCCCAAAGCTGCCGCTGATAAACCGAATCAAGCTCAACAAGCGGAAAGTGCTGTCACTCGTCAGCCAAAGACAAAGAAACCGGCACGTACCAAATCGAAGAGTCGCAGCCGCTCGACATCATCCAAGAAAGCCGCTCGAAAGAAGGTCCGCTCGCGGCCCACAAAGGCGAAGAAGCCAAAGCCCAAAAAGAAGAAGCTCAAACTCAACCTGGGCGGTTTCTAAGTGCTTGGGCTGGCGCTGGTTCTGCGCTCTTCTAGTTCGGCCCATCGTTCATATTTAGCTGAGATGGCAAGTTGCAGGGACTCCAACTGCGCGGTGAGTTGTTTGACCTCGCCAGGATCACGTCGGTATAGCTCAGGGTCCGCTAACCTCGCCTCCAGAACCCCTTGCTCTTTTTCGAGTTTCTCCAAAGTCTCAGGCAGTTCAGCGAGCTCTCGCTTCTCTGCATAACTCAACTTGAATTCCGACTTTTTCGGTTGATTTTGTTTCTGCTTTGGTGGGTTTGCCTCAATTAAGCTATCGGTTTCCGACAACTGCGCCGTGGGCCGCTGCTGCAGCCAGTCTGCATACCCACCCGCATACCGCCGAAAAATACCATCCGAATCATATGCGAGGGTACTCGTCACCACATTATCGAGGAAAGCGCGGTCGTGACTCACGAGCAATACCGTCCCTTGGTAATCAAGAAGGACAGCTTCCAGGAGTTCAAGCGACTCTGCGTCCAAGTCGTTGGTTGGCTCATCGAGAATCAGCACGTTCGAGGATTTTTTGAACAATCGAGCCAGTAACAAGCGGTTGCGTTCACCACCGGAGAGCACACGCACAGGTGACCGAGCACGTAATGGCGAAAACAAAAAGTCCTTGAGATATCCAATAACGTGACGCGGCTTACCACCCACAACGACCGTATCGTTACCGTCTGCGATATTTTCAGAGACCGTAGCATCAAGATCAAGCTGACCTCTGAGCTGGTCAAAGTAGAGCAGTTCAAGCTTTGTCCCAAGACGAACCCGTCCCCCCTGAGGGTCTAACTGCCCCAAGATCAACTTGAGCAGCGTGCTCTTACCACAGCCATTAGGGCCCACAATTCCAATACGATCGCCCCGCTGAATACGAATCGAAAAGTCCTTTACAATCGTCTTGTCTGGCCACGCAAAAGAGACATTGTTCGCAACGACGACATCACGCCCAGACAGTTGTCCCTGCGATGCCTCAAGCTTCATGGTCCCAATCCGCTCTCGTCTTGATGCTCTTTCTTTGCGCAATCGGGCAAGCGCACGGACGCGGCCTTCGTTTCGTGTCCGACGGGCCTTTATACCCTGCCGAATCCATGCCTCTTCTTCAGCTAGGTGTTTGTCAAAACGACGCCATTCATTTTCTTCAGCCTCCATCGCAGCATGCTTTCGCGACTTATAGGTTTCAAAATCGCCTGGCCAACTGGTCAGACGACCGCGATCCAAATCCACTATGCGGGTTGCCACGCGCTGAAGAAATTGCCGGTCGTGGGTCACAAACAGTATCGCGCCCTGAAAATGCACCAAAGTCTCCTCGAGCCATTCGATCGAATCGATATCGAGGTGATTAGTAGGCTCATCGAGCATCAATAGCTGCGGTTGTTTGAAAAGCGCCTGAGCGATGAGCACTCGCCTCTTCATGCCACCAGAAAGCGAGTCAAAAGGCTGCGTCCCATCGAGCTTAAATCGCTTTAGGGCGTTGTCGACATGCCGCGCGACATCCCAGCCATTCGCCTCGTCAATCTGGGTTTGTAATGCTTCTAGGCGTTCGTACATATCGGGCGTTGAATGCTCATTGAGTTGCCCCGCGAGGGTCTCATATGCTCGTACGAGTTGGAGCGTTCGGGAGCACGCCTGCTCCAATAAATCGCGCACGCACCCAGCTGTGCCTTCGGGTACATCCTGTGGCACATAAGCGATCTCGGCATCTGGCTTGCGCCAAACTTCACCCTCGTCAGGCTTGAGCGTGCCGAGCAGAAGACGCATCAGCGTGGACTTACCCTGGCCATTGCGGCCGACGAGGCACACGCGCTCACCGGTCTCGATCACTAATTCGGCGCCGTCAAAAATAGGCTCAGCGCCAAACGATAAGTTGATATTTTTGAGACGAACGATGGCCATGAATTGGCAAATACGAGATCGGAGCTCAAATGCCCAGGTAAAAAATAGGAATGACGGTTGTTTAGTGGCTGGTGCCACAACGGGTGATGCGCATCGGCGAGTTCTTCGCCCTAACGCAAAACCCTTAAGACCGTATCTATGTCGAAGGCCGCCTGCGTCTGCACGGCTTGGACAGGCGTCTCAGCGATCGCCTGTGCTGCCTCTTCTGCGACCTTAGTCGCTTCAGTTGCGTCTGCAAGTCGCGGCACAGCGGTTCTGAGCGACACCTTGTCCAAAATGTCTCGGCTCCTCTGCTTCGCCTCCTGAGCCAACTGAGCCACGCTCTCATCGACCGTGGCAGTGAGCGCCTGAGCGCTGTCGATAGCACGCTTCGTTGCCTGTTTCTCTGCTTCGCTGCCGAGGCGGATATCTCTCGGATCGAGCAGGGTTGGCTTGTTTTCAATGACCGGTTCCCTCGCCGACTCGGATTGTACCTCCGGCTCCACTCGAGGGCTGGGTACAATGCTCAGCGTTGATTTTGGCACTACAGGGACCTCGGTCAGATCATCTTTCCGCACCTTCGCTGCTGCGTCGCGCCTGTTCAAGTCAAGCTGCCGCCGCCTAGCGCCTTGGTCAGCTAACGCCTCTTTGAGCTTCTGCTCAGCAGCAACAACTGCCTGCGCCGCTTTCTTGGCCTTCGCCTCATCTTCGGTGGCAACAAAGGCTGCAGCGTCATCGAGGTCTCTTTGAAGTTCCAGCATGATGACTTCGGCGTCACTCGACACGCCAAGTATTTCTGCGATCGCAGAGAGGTCACTTGCACTCGCAGCCTCGGCCTTTCGATCATCGGCGAGCTGCTGCAGCTGGGCTTGCTTGGCAGACTTCGCTTCTATCGCAGCCTGCTCAGTCTTCTCGAATCGTGCTCGCGCTGCCTGCCGCTCTCCGTCCAAGCGTTGGTCATTTTCTACACGCACTTGACGTTCTTCCGCGAGCTCTGCACGCCGCGCTTTGCTCTCCGCAATCTGTCCAAAAACGCTGGCCATATTGTAGGTTTCTAGAACGACCTCTTTCTGAGTTTTCTGCGAGTCGAGCGTCGCTTTGTCGACACGTTCAAGCTCAAGCGACCGTTTCTCAGCCGCCTGCACTTTCTCTTTCGCAGTTTCTTCGACGGCCAAAAAGTCAGGCCGCCCCGTCTCTTCTGCGACCCGCTCGGGCGCACTGGTGTCGACAGTTTCTTGTTTTTTCATCTGAGCAGCCTTGGTCTGCTCAGCGAGGACTCTCTTTTGCGCAGCTACATCGATGTTAGCTTGCGTCTTGGAGACTTGCGTAGCCATGCGTTTCTCCGAAATCACCTATCCGTGTGACTCAATTGCCCGCAATTCTAGTCAAAGACTGCTCGGATCTCAAGCCTATGGTGGGAATTTCCAATCCACGCACATGCTTATGGCAATTCAATCAAAGCAACAATCTATGTCTCGTGTGTGGCGCTGTAACACATGGTTCTAAGTCATCGATGAGACGAATTGACTCCACAATATCAGCCAGGCAGCGACCAAAATACTAGCGGCCTTTGATACACCTCACGACAACAAAGCGAGGGTGCTTTGAGAGCGTATCAACGCTCCCAAACAAACGACGCAGGGGCCTTAAGTAGCTGAGATGTCGATTGAACACGACGTACAGCTCGCCGTCGGTAACTAAGCATCGGTGTGCATCTCTGAACATACGTTGAGCCGTCCCGGTCTCAATCGCATGCCCCCGATGAAAAGGTGGATTGCAGAGGATTAAGTCGTATCTCTCATTCATACATCCAGTGAGACAGTCGTTAGAAATGAACCGTGCCCTGCTCTCGTCAAGGCCATTCGCGAGCCAGTTTGCCTCTGCCATACGAACCGCCGCAAAGGAATCATCGACGAAATCAACGCTGCTTGTTTTTACCAGAGACGCATAAACGAGACCGAGGGGGCCCGCGCCACAGCCGAGGTCACACACCGAGGAGTGACCATGTATGGGCAGATGCTTCAACATGACTGCGCTACCGGGATCGAGCCCCGTGGATGCAAAAACCGAAGGTGACGTCGAAACTGTCAGCTTCGTTCCCGGAATCGTGTATTCTTTTTGGCGAGTTGCTGACCCTCCAGAGGGGGCTTTTAGCTTCCCGGTGACCAATCGCGCCTTACCGACCGCCCGATGCACCTCGACAGACGCCAAGGAGTGCTCGAGCACGTCATAAACAGAGCGAGTGATGTACTTGTTCATGCCACCAAACGTCACGCGAACACCTTGACCGTAACGAGTCGCCAAGATGCTCAGCTGCTCGGTCAGCAAGTTATGATTCTTTGGCAATTTAATGACGACATCCTGAACACCCGCGGGCGCTTCGGCCAGCTCACGTACAACCGTAAAGCTTCCAGGTTCGACGCCATTATTCTGAGCGTTTTGTTGAATCGCAGTGCGACAAAGGTGGCTATCCACCACAGAGATCGGCTGTCGATAATGTAAGGCTAGGGTCAGAGCACCAAACATCTCGTTTAGTAAGAGAAGGCGACCATCACGCCCTGGTAAAGACTGCAGATGCTCGCTGATGAGCTGATCTGCGCGGTCCCAAGCCATCAAATTGCCACCATCCTGGCCATCGTAGCGTTTCAAAACATAATCACGTAGATGCCGCCTGATTGATTTCATAGCGCTCGCTCTCTCACTGGCTCAAAACTGTGACGCCTGACATTAAGTACCTCATCTTGTCATCACCCCTGTAATCAGGCCGACCAGCCTCTACCACGCACATTTTTCCACGACCAATTCGAATCGCATCACAGCGCAACGCTTACCTGACTGCACGTAAAACTATTGGATTAGACATTTCTTCATCGACGGCTAACGGTCATCCAGACAGAAACCATATGCCCAAGCGTCGTCTTGGTAACAACGACCTGTTGGACACGGTGTCATGCCCGTTCGACAGAGTCGCACACATCGCTTGTCTCCGCCGATTTCAATACAGAGGTCTTGCTCCCGACAGTCATCGCTGGTGACACAACGACCGCCGGTGGAGACCGCCCCTCGCCTGCGACATTGGCCCATCGACGTCCATAAAGTGTGTGGTTCACATACCCCCGGCGTACATGCTGTCACGCCAATTTCACAATCGCTGGCCAAACATAACGCCAAATCATAACCAGATTGGTCCTGATCAGAGTTTGGCCTTGCGACTCTCGCGCAAGCTTGTCCGACCGGACAAAACTGCCCATTCGGCCTGCACACTGCGCGACATGTCCCCTGTCCTGGCGTGGGATAGATAGGCACGAGTGGATCATCGGGATCATCCCAGCAGAGTGTCCCCGCTTCACAACGAAAGGCCACACTATCGAGGTCTCGCCCAACACGCTGTGCATCACAGCCCTCGCCCAGCATCGCTAAGCCACCTTCTCGACAATATCCACCGTGATGCGATGCAGCGACCGACAAGGTCGGCAGGCACGTGCCAAGATGACCCGATGCCTGACTAAATCTGCATACATCATACATCTCGAGTGGGTCGTCTTGTGCACACCCAACAGGGAGGCAAGCGCCCCATTGTAGGTCACAAGTTCGATTGAGCGGACAATCGGTGTCGTTTCTGCATACAACAGCACAGATGTTGCGCGTGCCATCTATGGGTGTACAACGTTGTCCTTGCGCGCAGTCATCGACGCTTTGACAGTGAACACTTTCGCCCCGAATACAACGCCCATCAAAGCAGGTGTCCGTCGGATTGCAGTGATAGTCTGAAACACACGAACCATTTCGCCTAACGCAGCGCCCGGAAACACATGACTCGCCCACACGGCAAGGGTAAGGACAGGGAACATTCGAGCGACTACAATGGCCTGAATCTTCATCACACAGGCCCTGCCCGGGGCAGCCTTGCAGGCGGCAATCACGTTCGCAATAACCTGAATTAGAGTTGTCCGACATCACGCAAAATGAGTCGGCTTCACACTGCTCTGTTCCACGACAACGTCTTCTGCATTCCCCCACTTCGTCGTTCATGGCGCATACGCCTTCATCGCAGGCTTCGTCGGTCGCGCATGAGACGCGACAGATCCCGAAGGATGGGCGAGACGAACCCGCACTCCATTCACAATAGCCAACCTGGCAATCCAAAGTCGTCAAGCAGGTCCCACCAGGTCGACCAAAGTTGCGCGGCACACACATCCTCAGCGGCCCATAACAGCGCTCTCGAATTCCACAAACGATGTCTTCGCAAGCCTCGATAGCGGCGTCCAAAGACCCTATATCATAACCCAAATCTCGAACACCGGCCTCTTCACTGAGTACCGCAATATCTCCGTTGCGCGTGTCCATCGGCACGCTCGCATCCGTAGGGGTAAGCCCGCATTCAGTATGTCTCTGCTCAACGGTGCCATCGGTGCAATAGCCTTGTTTGCACACACCTTGCCGGCTAATTCCACCTGGAATCGCGAGGCCGCAGCAAACGCCTTGTAAACCGTTTTCCAATTCGCATTTAGGCGGACCCGAATCATCGCAACTCAAAAGGCTGATACACGCGAGAGAAACAAACGTACGCGCGCGACAAATCTGTCCGAATCCACTTGTCATTATCTCCCTCATTTGTTTCAGCCGCGCGCTGCGGTTGACGTGCGCCGAGTCGGTCCCTATTGTAGCGCGCGTCGCGCCTCTGGTGCATTCGAATTCAGGAAGTTAGCACGATGAACAAAGCAGATCTAACCGTCGCGGTCGTAGGTGCCACAGGCGCCGTTGGCGAAGAGATGATTCAAGTCCTAAGCGAAAGACGATTTCCGGTTAAACAATTGGTGCCCCTGGCATCCAAGCGCACGGCCGGCACCACCATCGAGTGGCGTGGTGATGACGTGGTTGTCCAGGAACTGAATGATGACTCTTTCGAAGGCGTCGATGTCGCACTGTTCTCAGCCGGCGCTGAGGTCAGTTTACAATATGGACCTATCGCCGCAGCTGCGGGCGCGGTCGTGATCGATAACAGCCGTGCATTTCGTATGGATCCTGAGGTCCCTCTGGTGGTGCCAGAGGTCAATCCCGACGCGCTCAATGAAAAAGCGATGATCATTGCGAACCCGAACTGTTCAACCATTCAAAAGGTCGCGGCTCTTCAGCCATTGCATGCGGTCGCAGGCCTTAAGCGAGTGGTTGTAAGCACCTACCAATCCGCGTCCGGCGCGGGCCGCGAAGCCATGGACGAACTACGCGACCAAACCACCGCTCTTCTCGGCTTTCGCGAGGTCAAGACCAAACACTTCGCGCGCCGGTTGGCCTTCGACACGATCCCTCAAATCGATCGATTCGAGGATGACGGCTTTACCCGCGAAGAACACAAAATGATCTTCGAGACGCGCAAAATTATGGCAAAGCCTGAACTCCCAGTGTGTGCCACCTGCGTGCGCGTACCCGTGTTTGTCGGTCATGCGATGTCCATCAATGCCGAATTTGAAAACGAAATCAGCGTGGAGTCAGCCGTGGAAGCCCTCCGCAAGGCACCTGGGATCATTTTGAAGGATGAGCAGGCTGAGTTCCCAACGGCGGCGGACGCTGCAGGTCAAGACGAAGTGTTTGTAGGCCGACTGCGAACCGACCCTTCTGTAGCCCACGGTCTGGTATTTTGGGTGGTGGCTGACAACCTGCGTAAAGGTGCTGCAACCAATGCAGTCCAAATCGCTGAATGTCTTCTAGAGAAAGGCCACCTCAACTGATCGCGACCCCGCCTCAGAGTTTGAGTTTCCTGTGCCAATTTGTCCTTAGATAGAACAAGGCCTGCCAACCTGACACACCGAGCGATGGCATCGTCAGCTCCATTGAGCGAGAATCTGCCTGATGAACGTCATCGCAAATTTGGTACGATTCGTGTAAGGAACGTGGTGTAGCTAAGATGTCCGATGCGTTTGGAGTAAAAATGAGTCTAAAAACCTTCGCTGCGGTCTTGTGTGCAACCGTCGGTTTCTGCGCAACCGCGATCGCCCAACCAACCATCGCGTTTGGCACCGAACCGGCGCCGATTGGCTTAAATGACTGCGCCGATCGCCTGAACGACGTGATTACGCTGACCGGAGCCGCCAACGTTGATTCGGACAACGGCTTCGTTATGCGTTTGGTCATGTTCAATGCTGAAGACTCAACGTCGGCCGACGAGTGTCTCGACATGGTGACCGGATGTCCGCAAACGTACATCACTGAGACAGCAGCTTGTGGCTGTATCGCAGAGGGCGATGAAGAGCAGCAGACGTTGAATTCAACGTTGAATAGCGGTATCGCCGGCCTTAACCCCGCTGGTACCACCGCTGACAACGAGCTGGTCAACTTCTTGTGCGCGAGTGACGGAACAATTCAGTTTAGAGCAGATATACGCGGCGTCGAACCCGCAGACGGCAGCATGGCCGTTGCTGAACAAGACGCTGAGTCAGATACCATCTCGATGGTCATCGATATCACGCCACCGCCTGCCCTGTCAGTGGACCCGACGGTTACGGCTGCCGAAAATGCCTTAGTCGTGACAATCGACAACGCCGACCGCGGTGTCGAAGATATTGAAGCACATGAGGTCTGTGTTCAAATCGCGGGCACCAATGCGAGTACTGAATCAGCCAGTAATGACTTAGATGCCTTGAGAAATGGATTTTCTGCATCTGGATGCAAGCGCACCACACAGCTCAAGAATGGCGACGAATACCGATACGAAAACTTAAACAACGATGTTGAATACGCACTCATTGTCGCAGCGTTCGACGCCGCGGGAAACCGAAGCGAAAACAGTACAATCATTAAAGCGTCGCCCTCTGATTTAATGGACTTCGCTGAGCTGTATACGGCCCGTCTCGGCGGTGCGGTTGGAGAGACAGGTGGCTGCAACGCCTTCGGCGAAAGCACAACCCAGTGGCTTCTCGGCCTGCTCCTCTTAGGCGGCGCTTTCATCCGGCGGAGACCATCCAAATGAATATCAAACTGTTCACCATTGTCGTGTTCGCCGTGACCCACCCCGTGTTGACACACGCCCAAAGCGAGTCGCCTGACTACACGTTTGAGGTTCAAGCGGGCAGCTACATGCCAAACATTGACTCTCAATTTGAGAGTTCACAAGGTTCAGTGAGACCGCCATATGAAGAAGCTTTTGGGGGAGACCCGAGCCTTGTGCTGCGATTGAAGTTGCAACGTAACTTGGCAGCGCCATTTGGTACGATCGGTTTGGGAAGCTCCATTGGCTATTGGTGCAAAGAGGGTAAAGCAATCGCGCCAACCGGTTCAGATGCCAGCGACACAACCGAAATGGTGATCTATCCGATTCAACTTGAAGCATCGTATCGGCTGGATCGCTGGGTCGAGTACTTCCCGCTCGTGCCAATGGTCCGAGGTGGTCTGAGCTACTATTACTGGCGTATTTTCGATGGAGCTGACGACCTTGCATCGTTCTCCACCGGCCAAGATGCACAAGGTGGCACACTTGGCTGGCACGTCGCCCTCGGTGTTCACATCCTTCTCGATGCCTTTGACCAAGAAGCTGCCATAGACTTCGAGCGCGACGCCGGTCTGGTCAACACCTACTTCACCATCGAGTATCAAATGTCCAGAGTTGATGATTTTGGCTCAGCAGAGTCCTTTCGTTTGGGCGATGATGTCCTTCTCTTCGGGCTCGCACTGGACTACTGAGTGTGAATCCAGCCACCTATCCGCCGCGTCGAGTTGCCTTTCGGGTTGAGTACGACGGCACCGGTTTCAGCGGGTGGCAGAAACAAAACAACACCCCCACGACGATTCAGCAGTCACTCGAGGAAGCTTGGTCGGCCTTTGTTGGTCACGATGTGGCGATTCAAGGTGCGAGCCGTACGGATGCAGGCGTTCATGCCCGCGGCCAGCTCGCAGCGGTCACAGTCCAACATCCCGCACAACTCAGTGGCATGATTAAGGCTGTAAACGCTAAGTTGACCCGTCAAATCGCTGTTCGAGACCCAGTGTTAGTCACCTCCGACTACAACCCCCGATTTGGGAACGACGGCAAGGCGTATAGCTATCACATCTACACGGATACACTTCGCCGTCCCCTTCTCGACCGCTGGGCGACACGCTGCCCTTGGTTACTCAACCTGGAAGATATGAACCGAGCTGCGGGATATTGCACCGGCACACATGATTTCACTAGCTTCGCCGCAGCTGATGGCAGCCATAAGACAGCTGTTCGCACGATCGATAAATTCTCGTGCACAGCACTCGATACTGGTCTCATCCGTTTCGACGTGCGGGGGACCGCTTTCATGAAGAATATGGTCCGTATTCTGGTCGGTACGATGCTTGAGGTGGGCCGAGGTCGGATCCCCGCTTGTCAGATCCCTCAAATGATTGCTGCCGAAAACCGTCAGGCGGCAGGCCCGACTGCACCTCCGCAAGGTCTTTGCCTCGAAGAAGTGTTTGCTGAATTTCAGGAAATTTCGACCGGTTAGCCGAAAGACCACCTCAAGCGAGATTAGAAGTTAAGCTCTAAACCAAAGCTGACATCGAGGTGATAGCTCGGCGAGGCGCCAAACATATGGAGGTAATCAGGGCTCAAAGTAAACGCGAGCGTGTCATTGAAGTCATATGAGTATGTCATGCCCAATGATACGTGTCCGATGCCCTCTAGAGTGGTATCCAGACGATTTCCCAGCTTGACTAAGTGTCGGACATGACCGACGCCGCCGCCAACCCTGAGGCGGGTACCATGGGCACCGGAGTCACTCATACGATACTGGAATCGGCCACCGCCTAAAAATGCGAATTCAACGATTTGAATTCGGGCAAAGCCACCCACCGAAAAGTCACGGGAGACCCAAAAGTCAGCCGACACGAGCGTATGAAAAGGTGCAGGTGCCAGGCCTGGCTTCTTTAAGCGAGCACCTTTCTGTGTCACAGGTTTGGCGAACTCCTTGACCCAGCCAACGCCTCCCCCCATTTGTGCGCCCAAGGTAAAGTAGGTTCTGCCTTCACCATCATATCGCTCATAATCGCTGCCATCGAGGGATGAGCCAGAAGCAATCTCGGGAGCGCCCAGAGTATCTCCAGAAATTTGGATCAAATAAGGCCGTGACGCACTGCCAAGTGATGCGATCGGGTTGTCGCGTCGATCTTCAGCTTGGAAGTAGTAGCGAACCTGGCTCCCGATCATGTAATCACGTGGAATGCGGGCGACAAAAGTATTGCCGCGCCCAGGTCGCATCTCTATCTTCTGGCGAACATCAGTGCGTGCGGTATTGAAGTACAGCATAACGACGCCAACATCTCGATAGATGCGCTCACTGACGGTCACTTCGAGTTTAAGCGCCAGACCGCTCCTTGCACCTCGCGGTGCGACGTGGGTCAGCGAGTTCTCTCTTCGTTGCCTTTGGCCACGGCCCCGGCCGTCATCCTCACGTCGCGACGCGCGACGGTCGTCTCGCCGATCACGATATACATCGCGTGAGCCACGACGGCTGTCTCGACCGCCCCGATAATCGTCATCGCGATAGTTGCGCCTGTCATCATTGCGATAATCATCGCCACCACGGCCACGGTCTCGCCCTCCACTTCTGGAGCGGTCCCTGCGTTCGTCTCTGTAATCGTCTCGGTAGCTTTCATCACGACCGTCACGCCGTCCCCCTCGGTCTCGGTCGTTATATCCCGAACCTCGGCGGTCATCATATTGATTGCGCGACCGTCGCGAGCCACCTCTTGCGTTATTTCGAGCGTTGTTAAAAACCCGCTTAAGGCTCGGCGTGACCACCATCGGGTCCAGCTCTGCCCTGTCATCATATTCGAGTGCGCGCTCGAAGTCTTCCTGAGCTGAGCGCGTGTCCTGATTCTGAACATAGGCGATAATACCGCGCTGCATATAGACCAGAGCGGCTAAACTTCGTCCATTGTCTGAGTCGACGCCGAAACGCTCAATCAACTTGATCGCTTCATCAATAGCCGTTTGAGCGCGACTCAGTTCAAGGTTGTCGTATGACCGCTGCGCTTGGCGCAGTAAGCGGCCAACCTTGCGCTCCGCCTCGAAGGCGTTTCTCTGCGCATGCACACTCGCCGCCGGTATGCTCATCAGTGCGATCAGGAGAATGACATGGGTCCGCAGCATCTGGCCTCGTCCCTACTGATCACTTGCCAATGATGTGGAATTCAACGCGCCGGTTCATTTCACGGCCTTCGGCGTGACGGTTATCACCGATCGGACGTTCTTCACCCCAGCCCTCAGACTCCATTCGGTCAGAGGCAACTCCCTTGCCCACTAGGTAAGCCATCACGCTCGCCGCGCGTCGTTCAGACAGCGATTTATTGTAGGCATCAGAGCCACGACTATCGGTGTGCCCTTCGATACGCACTCGCAGCGTCTTTCTCGACGAAAGCGCCTGGGCGACTTCATTTAACAACCCGAATGATTTACTCAAAATCTCGTCGCTTGCAGTCGCAAAGAAAATCTTCTGCTTTAATTCGATACGATCTTCGCGAATCACGATGGTCTTATAGATGTCTGGGCAGCCATCTTCGTCAGCGTCGTTGTCGTAATCCTCGGGTTCATCTGGACATCGATCGAGGGAGTCCGGAATCTTATCTTTGTCGTTGTCAGTGTCTGGGCAACCATCGCCATCTTCAAACCCATCTTTATCTTCAGGCTTGTCCGGACAGGCATCGACCTCATCCAAGAAACCATCTCCGTCGCGGTCTTTTGTCAGGTCTGGACAACCGTCTTCGTCTTCGACACCGTCCTTGTCTTCCGGTTCCCGCGGACACCGGTCACGGCTATCAAGGATCCCATCACCATCCGTATCTTGGTCTTCCGGGCATCCATCGCCATCCTCGAATCCATCAAAATCCTCAGGCTGTTCGGGGCACTGATCCTTCGTGTCTATAATGCCGTCGCCATCTTTATCCTCTTCACATTCAGGTCGCCCCTGCATTCCCTGAGCGACCTTCGCAGCTTTTTCAGCCACGATCATGTGCTCGCTCGCTCGTAACAACGCGCCCTGCTCCAATTCAAGTAGGGTAAACTTAAGGTGAGCCCTCGCTTTTGCTAAGTCGCGGGCGGCACATCTCATGGCTGGCTTTTGCGCAACCACCAGCTTCGCCTCAATATCTGCGACTTTGGCACGGAGCACTTGGCCCTTAACGCATCCACTCAAACCACCGAGCAGCAGTACGATGAACGCTCTGACGCAGATCTTCATCCTGGACTTCATCTTGCCGACCTCTTCTTCAGTGCTTTCCGGCGCTCGGGGTCAATGCGCTGGAGTGGGTCACCGCCAGCCGCCGTTTTTGCGTACGCCGTCTCGGCTAACTTAAGCGCTTCCTTCGCAAGGTCCATCGCTGCCTGATAGTCAGAGTAGCCCTGCTCTTCGCGTGCTTTCTTGTAGCGTTCGAGAGCCCCAAAAAGCTCATAGGGCGCACCAATATTAGCGCCCTCTTTTTCGGCCTTGTCTATTGCGACCCGAGCCTCCTTGATGAGGCCTTGGGATGTAATCGGGCCACAACCCACCAAGCTAACAATGCCAATCAGTATAATTCTCGTAATACTTCTGCACATGAAATCTTACTCTCAGAATGCCGGACGCGGAGCACCGATGTAAATACGGAAAGAGACTCGTGTCAAGCGATCACCAGCCTCATCTTGTCGGTTGTCGTTGTACCACAGGGGCGGAGGTAACGCCACGTATTAGACGGCAATGGTTGGCCGCTTCGAGCCAAATAACAACTCGGGTCTTGTTTATGACGCCCTGGAGTGGTCAAACGGACGTTTCTAGCCGAGAACTTGCTCTATGGAGTCTCTGACTTCATCGGCTGTTCGACCCTCTGCGACCGAGATTTCCTGAACGAGTAGCTCCATCGCCATTTCGTAGACCCGTCTCTCGCCGTAAGACAACTGTTTATCGGACCGAGTCAGGTGTAAGTCTCGAAGGACTTGGGAGACGTCCGCCAAGCTTCCACTTTGGATCTTCTCAACATAGCGCCTGTACCGACGGTTCCAGTTCGGTTCCTCGATCGCGATTTTCTCCGCGGTCAGGACCGTCATGACCTCCGCAATCTCGTCGTCGTTGACGAGGGGTCGCAGTCCAACGCGCTCAACGTTGGCCACGGGCACACGAATCGTGTCATCCGAATCGAGGCGACGGAGAACGTAGAAGCGACTGCTCATACCGGCTATTTCAATCGTTTCGATGCCGAGTATCTCCGTCACGCCTTGGACCGGATAAACAGCCATATCTCCGACGTTGAAAGTCGTAGTCACAATCACCTCGCGAGTCTTGTTTCGCCTATGCCGCACGCGGCTTATTCATAAACTGAGTGAAACGGCAGTGTACGAGTTTTGATTCCATTTATGAAGGGTTATTTCGAAAACCCGGCGTTGTCCCTAGGTCGAAACCGTTGAAATCCGCGTAAGCGACGACACACGTCGTCTGCTTACATCACGCCTAAATGTCGCCTGAGAGAGCTGAGATCTCGATTGTCTCAGCGGGAAAAACGCTTTATTTGCGTTTGAGTCCCCATTCGATCGAAAGGAGTCGGCCGGTCGAGTAGCTCATTAACTTGCCTTTGAGGTCGGCATCTGCGCGACCAAGCTTTGCTTGGACGATCTGATCGACGAGCGCCTCTCTGCTACCGGCGCCGCTCTGCAGCGTTTCGTGGCGCTGCCATAAACGGAGTAATTTCCGATTGCTGACGCGCAGAAGTCGCTCTTTAAAATCAGCTGCGGTTTCTTCTCCGTCGTGTTCAAGCACAGGTACGAGTTTCTCAACCAATGCCTCTTTGCTTCCGAATTGTTCCTTGACGGTATGCAGAGGTGTCGCCATAACATGTCTCACTTTCTTACTAGTCTCGCCCTCGTTGGGCGCGGGTAGATAGCACGGTCACAGCAGTTGGACAAGTTAAATCATGCGTTATCCGTTCCACTTCGTCATCTGTATTTCGGTGTTGGGAAGCCTCTCCTGTGAACCACGGCGTGAAGGAGGCCAAGACGCACCCCACAACTCGCCTATTAGCACTGTTGATCTCGGTCAAAAATCCGCTAACACCGGCGACCGGGTTCTCGCGCGGCTGGGATCGGTGGAGATGGACCTGCCGGAGTATCGTCGCGCAATTGGGCAGACCCGCATCCTCAGGAAATGGCGCTCGAATGCTGACTCTCCTCTCGAAGCACTCCAACAAACGGCTTTGAAAAGAAAAATCATGCTTAGGGCACTCGAGACTCGAGTCGTACGCGCTGAAGTCACACGACTCAACATCGCTATCGACGCGCCACAACTGCAGAGACTGATGGTCAACGCGGCCCGAGGTAATCCCCCAGACTACCCGATCTCCGCCGATCGAGTTCAGTCGGCCTTAGCTGATATGGATGAACTTGAGGCACGCATCGTGGCGAGATTTGGGACATCGCTGGCACAGGTGAAGCGAGTCGCTCAAGACCTACTCGAACATCAGACCTTGGCCAAACATTTACTCGATCATAGCCAACCTGAGCTGATCAAACACGCATGGACGGACGAGCTGAGGTGTGTCGATGCTGAGCTTTTTCTCATACCGCGGGTCCCGACTTCGCGTGAAATCGATCAGGCGGTCTCCAATGCTCAGGCTGGTATCAAGGCCTTCTATAAAGGTAATCCGAGACTTTTTAACACGCCGGCCCGGACCTTCGCGAGACGTCTGCTCTTACCCAATCGAGATGCCAAGAAAGACCGAGCGGCCAAAGAGATACTCGAGGCTCTTCGACAACGCGTCATCGATGGGGAAGATATGGAGAAACTCGTAAATGAGCACGGTTTCCCCAGAGACCGGCGCACAGGGGGGCGCAAGACCATCTCACAAAAAAAGAGTCCCGAGCTCTTTGATTTGCCCATCGGTCATGTGACACCAGTCAAACAACATCCAGAAGGCTGGGTTTTCTACAAAGTTGAAGGTAAAGGAGAAGCGATTCATCGCCCGCTGCAGGATCGTCGGGTACAGCGCGAAGCGGCAGCCGCTGTTCTTCGAAACCGAGATCTCCTGCCGACCGCAAAGCGCCTGGCAGGTCTCGTCGCTCATGATTTGCGCAAAAAGGGCGGACCTGATGCGCTCGACGAAGAGATGTTGCGACGGAATCGAATCAGGCGATCCCGGACCAAACGTTTCTGCCAAAAATCGAGGCGACATGTGCCAACCATCGGCCTCGCGAAAAATCTACGCGATCGAATTTTCGGTCTAAAAACCGGGCAAAGAGTCACCAACCCAATCGCCGTGAGACAAGATTATGTCGTCGCATATCTTCACACCGATGACAGACCGACCGATGCGCAGTGGAGCCTAGAATCAGCTGCCTTTACCGAACGATGGAGAAAAAAGAATCAACCGACCGTCGTAAGGGACTGGCTGCGGAGCATTTCAAGAACCGACAAACCCTGGGTGGACCTAAAAGCGCTAAAGGCCCTGTCCATCGAAACTCTACGCGAGCCATAAAGCTGTGTTGGAAAACCTGAACGAGCGACTCAACGGCGGGTGAGCTTTGAGCGTGCCAATTTCGCCACCGAGGTGCCCGGAAACTTGCGCACAATCGCATCGACTAACGCCTTCGCCTTCGCGTCTCGATCCGGTATACCAACGTCCTCCGCGATAAGGGTCGTGTCCGTGTACGTATCCAGCAGAATCAGCGAGGCCTCGAGCCAGCGACGCGGGACATCGTCAAAACTGGCGACGATGCCCTGGAGACGGGCAATCGACGCCCTTGTTTTGTCGCGTTTCAAATAAAACTTAGCCACGTAAAGTTCAAAGTCGGCGAGTACGCGACGACACTTGAGGAGTCTTTCGCGCGCCGAATCTGACTTTTTGTGCTTTGGAAAACGCTGCAAAAAAGCTCTGTAGGCTTGTACGGCGTCTTTGGTTGTCCCACGATCGCGTTCAAAACTCGGCGGTAGGATGAAAAAATCGCTCGGGCGTTGCTGAAAGAAGGCCTCGCCAATACGCCACATCGCGTAACCAACCTCAGCGTGGTTAGGGCGCCGGCGAACAAAAGTGCGATAAGCGCCCACCGCCTCAACGAACTGATCTTGCTCGTAGTATGTGTCACCCACCCTGAGCTCTGCGAGAGCAGCGAACTGACTGTACGGATATTTCGTTTTTACCGAGGAGAATAATTGAGTCGCTTCAATATAATCTCCGTCCTCAAGCGCTTCCATGCCCTGGAGGTAGGTCATGCGCGCATGGTCCGCATATGTCTTGGGCGTTGGCTTTCCGCCGCAAGCGACGGCGAGTAGTGCAATCAACGGGAATAAGAGTTTTTTCATGCAGCGTCGTTACCACCAAACGCGACGTAGCTGCAAGCTCAATAAGCATGGTGACATTGTCAGAAAAAGTAATAGATCCATGAGGCAGTGGCCAACGGCAGTCTATTGATAATTGCTCAGTTGTATTGTCGAACGTAGCGAGCTATACGACACTCTGTTCTGGACCGATGAAGGGGCTAAGGTCGTGCGTTTCTTCTGTTCCGCGTTCTTTCTATGTTCGCTTTCTATGCCGAATCTAACGCACGCATTCGATACGCTCGATGGCGATGCGACTAAGTGGCCTCGTGCACCGCGATATTCCATCGGTCGTTTAGCTGCCGATTTAGCCATTCCTGCACAGCTCAATGCGATCCGAGAATCATTCAGAACTTGGGCGAACGTTCAAGGTATGGCCTTACCCCTCGATGAAGTTGCCGAGAACGGCGCGATCACCGTGGATTTTTTGGACCGCTGGCCGGCCGAATTCGGCCGCTACGCGGCGGGGGTCACCGTGACCAGTCGACGTTTTGGGCGGATCACCCAGGCGGTCATTTCCATGAACGAGCAAAATTTCACTTGGACCACGATACCGAATGGAGATGGCTCGGACGTCCAGGGTGTGATGACGCACGAAATCGGTCATGCTTTGGGGCTCGGGCATAGTTTCTATCGAACGTCGACAATGTATTGGTCAGACACGGGCGCAGACCTACGCAACCTGTCGCCGGATGACGAACGCGGCATCCGTTTCCTCTACGGAAATCTAGCACGCGGAGAGGGCCAAATGTGCGACCACTGCGATGGCCATGATGACTGCGCGGATGGGGCCTTTTGTCTTCAACTGGAAGATGAGCGTAGTTTCTGTGGAAGTCCGTGTGCGGGCGGATGTCCGGAGCATGCAGGTTGTTATGAGCTCGGCAATGGTCAAACAAGCTGTGCACCGCTCGCTGGGGGCTGTTCTGATGAACCTTTCACAGTGATTGAGCCCGGTGAATATTGCTTCGGTGCAGAGCAATGCGGTGCCAACGCAACCTGTTTGGTGCTCCCCAACACCGCGCGGTGTGCGCAAAATTGCCGCGTGGGCAGCAATGATTGCGTTGACGGCATGTGTTTTGCGAGCGGTGATGACGCTAACACCGGGGTCTGCCTGGCGGCTGGGCGTGGCCTTTATAATGATGCCTGTGGCAGTGATTTCGAATGCGCTGCCTTCGCATGTTTGCCTGCAGGGCCCGGACGCTCTGTTTGTGCGGGTGAGTGCGACCCCGACCGTGACACCTGCCCCGATGGTCCCTGTGTCGCCGTCGAAGCCAATGGGGTCCGCGGCATTTGCATTCCGCCAGGTCAGCAGCAAGCAGGCGAGTCTTGCTCCGCCTTCGAAGAACGCTGTGCGACAGACCTGATATGCGTGACCCGCGTCGACGGCCGTGCCTGCCGCACCGCTTGTGACCCATTTGGCACGTGCGCAGGCGATCGATTGTGTGCGCCCGTTGGCGGTGACCAATGGGCATGTTTACCGGCGACAGGCGCCCGACTCGGTGAAGCCTGTGCTGTCAATGGAGACTGCAGCGCAGGGTTGACCTGCATCGGCGCATCACGAGGACGCCCTGGGTTGTGCAGCCGTATTTGTGACCTCGACGATCCACAAAGCTGCGGTGCGGCTTACTGTGTCGACTATGGTCTGCAATTCGGCGCGTGTACCATCGGTGACACGCCGTTTGGAGGGTCCTGTGAAAATGATCCTCAGTGCAGCGAGGGTCGGTGCGTTTGGACGCCCAGCGGAAATCAGTGTAGTCGGTCTTGTACATTGGGGGGAGCTGAATGTCCTGCAGGCTGGGACTGTCAAGAATACCTCGACGGCCTAACCGCTTGCTTTCAAGCTGGTGATGAGATGCCATCTGCTGGAGACGCAGGTAGACCAAACTCGCTTGATGCATTCGTCATGCAACCGATACGCCCTGACGCGTCGATGGCATCAGAACGAGATTTAGGCAGCGGCCCAAATAGACATATGGGCCGTGGCGGCGCTGACTCGGCATTGATGGCGTTCGCAGGAGATGCGGGCGCATCGTCTGGCAGCGGGTTCGTCATCATTACGCCAACGGAGTCTACGTCTTCATGTACAGCATCGTCTCAATCTCAGACCCATACGTTTACCCTTTTGGTTTTTCTGTTGGGTGCGTTTAGATTTAGAAAGCGCAATTGAATGGGAGCGATAAGGGTACGTCACGCCTTCTAAAAGGAGAGAATTATGAGAATCGTATGGTCAAGTTTAATTGTGTTCTCGCTTTCATCGGCTGCTTGGGCGACCACTGTAATCGCGCTTTCAGTGGAGAAAATGGCGCAAGAATCAACGGCAATTGTGCGGGCGACTGTGGAGTCAACGGAAAGCCATTGGGGCCCGAAACGGGCAAGAATCTTTACCCACACCAAAATTAGAGTCCTGGCAACACTGAAGGGTGAAGTCAAAGAGGGTGAATCTATAACCATCAGCCAGGTTGGCGGTGAGGTGGGCGGCCTTGTGCAGCATGTTGCTGGCAACGCTAAGCTCGCTGTAGGCGAGGAGATTGTAGTTTTCCTCGAGCGACACCCAACAACGGAAGCTCACCTCATTATGGGAATGGCGCAAGGAAAGTTCTCGGTCAACCGGAACACGACGCCACCAACAATTCAACGGAACATAGCGGGACTGCACCGCATCACGACCAAGCCGAAGCATGATGTCGTGACGCTCGCGCGACCCATTCAGTCAGGTGCTGAGAAAGCCACGCTTGCGCAATTCAAGGCGCGAATCATCAACGCACTGCCCGCGAACTCCACGCGATAATTACCCGCAAGAGCCGCCCCCCCTATCTTCAGGCATATGGAGGCTGGACTCCGGATGCCGGTCTCGTTATATAGAGCAAACACCGTAGGCGTTGCTCGTGCATACGCAGCGGACAACCTGAGCTTTCGCAGACAAGAAGGTAGCCGTGGGAACGATTCAGACACAGATGGTCGAAGAGCTTGCCGTGCAACTTGCACGCGGTCGGCGCGTTTTACTTGTTGAGCCCTCTTTCGACTTTTTGAGTCGCGTAGCGACCCAGGAGGTTAAAGAATTAGTCGTCATCAGCAAGGATGTGGATCCCGAAGGTCAAAGAGGCGAGACACCAACAGGCGCTCCCCTAAGATTGAGACCAGACTGGAAAGAACGGCCTCGCTCGAAAGATTTGGTGGTTGTGCCAGCAGGCAAAACGAATTGGACTGAGATCGACCGTCTGCTGAAGAAGGCGGGTATCGTACTCAGCCCGTCTCCGCGGCGAAAGACGACAGCTTTTCCGTTCATCACGACAATCAAAACAACCGTATCGGCATCTTACCGATACGATAACTCGGGGCAATCAAGCCCGGACCTCCCAGAGGGTCCATCGATTTTCGCGTGCTCGCGTGAGGCCATTACAATACCGCCTTTCGCCATTGACGGGCCCGCGCTTGCACCAGGTGAATCAGGCCAGAAACAAGCGGAAATCGAGGCAATCTCTAGTCAGTTGACTGCGACAAAGGCTGAACAAGCAAAACTGGAGCAAAAAGTCGCGTCGCTTGAAGCCGAAAAGAGCGGACTCGAGACCGCTTTGCAGACGGCGCAGAAGAAGAACAGTGCGCAACGAGGTGAAATCGATAAGCTTACAGCCGATAAGGACCAGCTCACGTCGGATTTCCAAGAACTCGAAAACGAATACGACCAAGTGCGTGCTGATCTGGCCGAGGCGCGGGTTGTATCTAAGAGACTACGAGATGTCGAAACACGCACTGATGATATTCGGCAACAGATGAATGCGGAGATCGAGAGCCTTCAACAGCGGCTGCGCGAACTCGACGGAACCGGTGTCGACTTCGAAAGAGTGCACGGGGAGCGGGGCGTTCTATTAGAGAACTTTGATCGAACCCTCGACCGCGTTGGATCGCTGCTGAAATTGGTCATTGGTGGTCAAGCGTTACCGGCGACGCCGAAGGCGGGAACAACAGATGCGCAATTGCTTCTGGTCCAGGCTTGGCTGGATACAGTGGACAGACGCGCGCACCAAGCAGCCGAACGGCGAACGTCGACGAAACAAGAGCTCCGCTCATTGAAGGATAAGCTCAAGCGGCTGCAAAAGAAATTACTGGTTCTTGAAAACGATGCCAAGAAACCGGCTGAGCGGGTTACGGATATGCCACGTGCCATTCCGCCCGTGCCGGTGCTCAATAGCGACGACACCACGGCTCAAGTTGAGGCACTCACAGACGCGCTCGATGCGGAGCGAAGACGCCGTGAGATCGCCGAGCGCGTCACACAAGATGTGCGCCAGTCAACTCAATTCGCACTCGATGACAGGCACCGACTGCTCGAAGAGATCAACCAGTATGCAAGACGGTTACACGAGGCAGAGCTCAAGCGTGTTATTGCGGAGGAGAATCAAATCTTGACGAATGCTGAACTCTCCGAACGCGCCCTACGTATCAACGAGTTCGAAGCCATGCTGCTCACCCATGACCAAGTGCAGCAACTCATGTCGAGAGCGATTGAGGAAGCTCAGGATGCGCGAGACGAGGCCGATGACGCCAGGCGTTTGGCAGAAGAGAATCTCCGTATCATGCGGTCGGAATTTGAACGTCTCCAAAGTAGACCGTAATGCATCTGGCAATCAGGAGACGTTGATTGAAATTATCTAACCGATGCAGATACGCGCTTCTCGCACTGTTCGACATCGCTTTTCATAATGACGGTAAGCCAACTCAGGTCCGTCAGATCGCCGAACGACAGAATATACCCGGACGTTTCTTGGAGCAGATCTTTCAGGATTTAAGGCGGGCTCAACTCGTTGATGGAAAGCGTGGTCGAAACGGTGGATATTTTCTGCATCGCGAGCCATCGCAGATTTCTTTCCTTGACGTGATTCTGGCCACTGAGACCCATACGGGCCTCTATCAATGCCCAAATTGCAGCGCTGCCGAAGGCGGGAATACGTGTCCGTGTGAAAGCAGCTGCATACCGGCGCAAGCCTGGCGAGAGGTCAACGAAAAGATCTACGAGGTCTATGCTGCCTACAACCTAAATGACTTGGTTCAGCGCGCAGAAGATGCGGGCTTCTCAAAGACCGACCTAGGCTACATGTACTTCATTTGAGACAGAGCTGGCGGCATATCCATGATAAGATGGTCGCCCACGCGGTCGAGAGTTATCCAAGTGAAGCGTGTGGCGTCGTTGTCAAAAGCGCTCAGGGACTTCTCCTGATTCGTGAGACAACCTCGAACGCGAAAAACCGTTACGCGCTGGCAGCCAGGACGATATTAAAGTCACGCCGGCTTGGCCAAATTGTGAGTTTTTATCATTCGCATCCAGACACGCCCGCTAGACCTAGCATGCAGGACCTGAGAGTCATGCAGGTAGGTAAGACCCCACTATGGCCCGATGTGAGCTGGTTTATTGTCTCGATAAATGATGGGCAATGCGTTGACATCAAGGAATACATGTGGAATTCGAAACGGCTCAAATTCAGTGCGAGAACGGTACGCATCCATGACTAACCAATTGAATCACAAAGTGAACGTCTTGCGTGAGACGCTGCGAGAGCTCGAGCGTGTAGTCGTTGCCTTTTCTGGCGGGCTGGATAGCACTTATTTGTTGAAGGCCGCTGTCGATACGCTCGGACCTGACAATGTTGTCGCCTTGACAGCACTATCCGAAAGCTATCCTCAGTGGGAGCATGAACAAGCGCGCGAACTCGCCGAGTTGATCGGGGTGAAACTCATTGAGGTGCGCACCCACGAGTTTGAGCGCAGCGAGTATCGACAAAACCAAGGCAATCGTTGTTATTTTTGCAAATCAGAATTGTTCGATGCGGCATGGCAACATGCCAAAGAGCATAGGCTCGGACATGTATGCTACGGCGCCATACCCGACGATTTAGGTGACCACCGACCCGGAATGGTCGCAGCCGATGAGTATGCCGTGCACGCGCCGCTGATCGACGCCGGTATCACCAAAGATGATATTAGGCTCTTGTCGCGCGATGCCGAACTGCCTACATGGAATAAACCGGCCTCGGCTTGTTTAGCCAGTCGCTTCCCCTTCGGCACAGAGATCACTCGGGAAGGGCTCGCTAAAGTTGAGGCCTGTGAAACCGTCTTAATGTCTTTAGGCTTTAAGGTCTATCGCGCTCGTTATCACGAGCATCTCGTACGGCTTGAATTAGGTCAAAATGAACTCGACCAAGTCTTTGCCGATGCGCACTTACGCGAAACCCTACTGGCGCGATGTCGTGCTGTTGGCTTTGACTTTGTGACCATCGATCTCCAAGGGTACCGTACTGGGTCTGCGAACCATCTTGTGCAAATAAACGGGTAGCGCCACTCACTGAAACCGATGGTCAAATGTCAGGGCGGCATGCCAAATACGCCCACCAACGGCGTAGTCCCCCACCCCGTCAAGCTCATTTTGCTTGTCCATCTGCCTTGCTTCAAGTTGCATACATTGAAAGCTGATAGACACGCTGAGCGGTGCCTTCTTCGGTGCTAAGCCATTCGCAAAAGCGTACGTGGCCCCCAGACCGACTTGATGTGTATCTGCGTCCGCGTAATTGCCGACGCTGGTCTGCGCCGGTAGTGGCGTCGGAAGAAAACTGTAGCCTGCTCTCACCACCCACTGTGGCGCAACCGTGTATTCAACACCAAGTCGTGGGCTGTATGTATCGACCGCGCCGAGCGCGATTGACTGATCCTGAAGAGTCGTCTCATCAAAACCCAGATTCGAGCCATCAAAAAATCCCTCAAACCGAGTCGATGGATCAGGCGCTTGGTGCCAGCGCTCAATGTCTAGCTGGACCATGAGCGAGAGCGTCTCAAGGGGCCGATACAGTGTACCGATAGAGAGCTTAGAGGGCCGATACAACGCTCGCCCAAAGAGTGTAGCGCTGATACTGGAAATGCCCGTCAATTCGATGTTGCTCGTTAAAGAATATGGTAGGTCTATCGCCTGCCGATAACTCAATGCGAGACGCCAGACTTCATTCGGCGCCAGTGTGACGCCAGCCGAGAAGGCAGAGCCTGGATTGACCTGCGCTTCTAGCTGTTCACCCGAAATCCTTCGCGAAAATAGATCGATTTCAACGGTAGACTGGCCATCGAGCCCTCCGATAATGTGATAGGCTGCACCGATGCTAAGCCAATCCGGGCCACGATAAGCCACCGCCGTGATGAAGGTCAGTGCATCCGACTGAGAATGGTATCGGTAGAAATGCGGGGACTCGAGTGCGGGCGCATCGATTCTCGTCGCCTGAATCAACGGTGACGACAAACCAAAGCCGACGCTGAGACCACTATCGAAGAGTATATGACTGGGTATCAAAAGCCCCGCATGGAGCGCGGCGTTCGATAAGGGCAAGCTCGCTGGATTATCGTCCACTCCTGGGTTGTCAAAACGAGCATACAGGCGCGGTCTGATCACATCAAAGCCGACCTGTGCGACCACGTCAGGAGCCGCCGAGAGACCAGCCGGATTATAGTACGTCGCGATGGGATCGGCCTGAAGCGAGACGGCGGCGTTTGCGAGGCCACTGGCGCGCGCTCCAAACCCATGGGTGTCGAAAGGGCTCGCACTCACTACACTTGGCTGCCAGCATAGCCAGACGCAAACGAACAGCCCGCTCAAGAACTGGAGCGCGCTAACGTTTCCCATAGATAACCTCAGCCGCAATATCCACGGCTGTCGCGGAATGCGTGATGGCGCCCACCGCGATGAGGTTTACGCCCGTGTCCGCATAGGCTGCGATGTTATCGAGAGTGATCCCGCCGCTCGCCTCAAGGACGGCCTTTCCATCTGCCATAAGCACCGCTTTGCGGACGTCGTCCGGACTGAAGTTGTCGAGCATGATGACATCGGCATTTGCACGAAGTGCCTGCTCAAACTCAGACTCATTCTCAACCTCAACTTCGATTCGGAGTGAATGTGAGCTCTGCTGCCGCGCGGATGCGATGGCGGTTTCAATCCCCCCGGTCGCGACGAGATGGTTCTCCTTAATGAGGATACCGCCATCGAGTGAGACGCGATGATTGGCAGCGCCCCCAACGCGAGTCGCATATTTGTCCAGACTGCGGTAGGCCGGCAAGGTCTTACGGGTATCCACCAAACGCGCATCGGTCTCTTTGATGGCATCAACGTAGCGACGCGTCAATGTGGCAACACCGCTCATCCGCTGCAAGAAATTCAACACGGTTCTCTCAAGAATGAGCAACTCGGATAACAGGCCGCGCAACGTAGCAATCCGCTCGCCAGATTGAAGAACTTGGCCGTCAGTTCCAGCCCATTCAACCTCAACAAATGTCGGACCGAAGCGCTGAATGACCCGATCGACCACTGGTTGGCCACACAGTACGAGCGTCTCCCGCGCGACGAGATTCATTTCGGCGATTGCACCAAATGGTATCAATGCATCCCCGGTGGCGTCACCGCAGCCAATGTCTTCGGACAATGCCAAATCGATCAACGCGTCGGTGTGGGGCGTCGCTGTAAATCGCGCCTTTTGGTTCATCTCAGCCTACCTTCTTCCATGATTTTGTCGCTCGGCTCATCCAACACGATTCTAGAAGCCCGGGCAATCACGAATATTGCCTTCGAATCAATCAGATCGCCAATGTGCTCAAGTTGTCAGTTTGGATCAACCTCATCCCATGCCCAGTCGGATCTCCACGAGCCTTTGCCTCGACGGAATTGAAATGCAAAGTCGGCGGTTTCATGCGATATCCAACGACGCTGCAGAATGAGAGAGTAAAGACGATTATGATGATTCAATGGCTGTTGGCCTGGGCGCTGTTAGCCCAGCTAGGTCAATCACCCGATGTCGACGCTACCGCGCTGAAGCAAATTGCGCAGAAAGCGCTCAAGAAAGTCGAACGGATGCGCAATCAGACCTTGAGCGCCCCGCTGAAAATGGGCGTCAAGTCACGCGACCAAGTGCTTAAGTTTGTAACGCAGAGACTGGCCGATGAGTATGGGCCGCAAAAGGTGAGAGCCGAGGGTTGGCTGCTCAAAGATCAGGGACTGATTCCTGAGGCATTGGACTACGGTGCCTTCGTCACCAAGCTGCTTACAGAACAAATCGCTGGTTTTTACGACCACACGCGACAAGAACTTCACATCGCAGATTGGCTACCGGCCGCTGTCCAAGAGCCAGTGATGGCCCATGAGATCTTCCATGCCATCCAAGACCAAGAATGGGGGGGCGGCAAGCTACTGGACTCTAAAAAATTTGGCCATGACCAAATCCTGGCGCACGCTGCCCTACTCGAAGGCGATGCAACCATCGTCATGCTCAACTACTCGGGCGGAACGGACATGAGCCAATCAAGCTTTGGGATCAACATGGTCGCCGCGAGTTTACCGATGCAAATGTCGAGCGGACAATATCCAACGATGGCTTCTGCGCCCGATTACTTGAAACAATCTCTCATCTTCCCCTATCAGCAGGGCCTGTTATTTGTTGCAGCCTTGCGTCAAGCCAAGCTGAGTTGGGATGAGATTCGCGCGGTCTATCAAGATCCACCAAGCTCGACCGAACAAATCCTTCACCCGAAGAAATATTACGCGAAAAAAGACCACCCATCTGCGGTCAAAGTACCGCATGATTTGCTCAAAGGCTTTAAGGCGGAGTGGTTCGGCGCGACCGGGGAGTTTCATGCACGGCAGTTACTTCTTCAACGCCTAGAGACCGTCGACGCGATTGAAGGGGCAAGCGGCTGGGATGGTGACTACACCGTGGTGCTGACCAAAGGCGATGCGCGGGTCACTCTCACCCACTCCGTCTGGGATTCGGCCGCCGAGGCAAGAGAGTTCGCGCGTGCTCTTAAGAAAACGTTTAAGCCGACCGGTCAAACCAAGGCACCGAAGACGCTCTCGCCAGTGATGGAATTACGAGACCGGACACTCGTCTATGCATTCTCGAAAGATGAGGCCCTCGCTCGAAGTGCTATCGCCAAGAGTTTTGAGAAAACCTCGGTTGAGATGCGATAATGGAAGCATTGTTAGGCCTACTTCCGTGGCTCGGACTCTCCTACCTCATTGGTTCTATTCCAACAGGCGTACTCCTTGGTAAGTTTCATGGCAAAGATCCAAGGGAGCACGGGAGTGGAAATATCGGCGCGTCAAATGTTGCGCGTGTCCTCGGTCGGAAAGCCGCCTTCGTCACGGTCTTCATTGATATCAGCAAGGGCGCTGTCCCACCGTTACTTTGCACGTTCTTTGATTGTGACCAGACGACTGTGCTTTGCAGCGGCTTTGCATCGATTATCGGACACTGCTTCCCGATTTGGCTTAGATTCAAAGGTGGGAAAGGGGTCGCCACTGCGATGGGGACGATGCTCGTCATCAAACCTATCGTCGCCATCATCGCGATCATGGTTTGGGTCATTATCGTGTATTTCACGCGCATACCAGCCATCGCCAGCCTCGTGGCTGCCGCTCTGTTTGTGGCACTGCCTCAACTTGAGCCGACCCCCTTTGCCGTGCACTGCTACACCTTGGCCATCGCGGTGGTGATCTGGCTTCGGCATGGCAGCAACATCGGAACGCTCAAGCGGCGTTTCGAGAAAAAGAAGAAGTCTAAGGGTCGAAGACGATGACCGAACGCAGCAGAGTCCAGATCGCCTTCACCCATGATTTCCAGGAAGCCTGCGACCTCCGAGATCAGGGCTACGAGCCTATCGAGTGTGCCTTCGGACAGTACGGCTCTGTAATGGGTCAATACAATATGGACCACCACGGCGCGGAGAGCCATCGAGAGGGTGTCGCGCTCCGCGCATGTCGTGACCATTTCGGCGCGCGCTCCCATGACCCCCGTTTTGTGGTGACTGGAACCCCCGATGCAGATGCCGTCTTAGCGATTATTGCGCTGGCCGGTCTGGTCGATGCATCGCTGATACAGCCCGATTTTTACCGTCTCGTCGACCAATACGATGTAGACCCGATCGGCATAGACCTGCTGAGCTCACCACTTGGCCAACAACTCGCGTGGTTCAATCAGTTAACCGACCTCAGACAATCACAAGCCGGTTTCGAGCGTGGCGTTGACGGTATGGTCAGCCTGCTGACAGGTGGTTTGGACCAAAAACGTGTCCAACAAGTGGTCAAGAGCGAACGTAATCGGCTCCGAACGGCGGCGAAAGGAATCATCAAGAGTCTGGCACGGGACGGTATGGAGCTTCCAGTCTCCCTTGTTGACGAGACCAGCCAGGTCCGCCGCGGGGAGTTTGCTAGATTCGGTGCATCTAGAGTCGTCGTTGTGCACAGCAATGTTTGGGGGTTTGACGTTTGGTATCGGGCTGCCCCCATCGTGGTGAGCTACGCTGAACGGATACAGAAAATCACCGTCGGGTGTCCAGATCGTGAGACCGCTGAGCTTCTGTTCGGGCCTGGTGGTCTGAAAAAGGTCTGGGCACATATGGGTCGCGGATGGGGTGGCCGTGAGTCCATTGGCGGCAGTCCAAGGGGCGTTGTTTGCGCTTTGAGTGACGCATTCGCCACCGCCGAAGCGCTCCTGCCACTGCTCGACGAGTAGACATCAAAAAGGTATCGACGGGTTCTCTGTTTAACGACGCTGTGACCTGCTCGCCCTACTCGGCCGGTTCATCCACCTTTTTGCCGATGATGAGGTGATTGAAACCACGCAGAAAATAGTTGCCATCTTCTGCTGCTTTTCGATGATTTCCTTTCTTGAGACTCTTATTCCGCCGCACAACACTGATGTGGTCAACAATACGAAAATACTGAGAAAGCTGCATCACCGTGGCGGCACCAATGGGTAAAAAACCTTCCTTCTTGTTCCACACATCGCAAAGGTAGATCGCAATATAGCGCCGGTTCTTCAAAACGCGGAATGCCTCTTCGTATACGTCGGCTAAGGCTTCGAAGTAAGCTGAACCCGCTGCGCTGAGCTTACCGATACAACGAGGGTCATCGCTGTACTTAAGATTGGTCGAATAGGGCGGGTCGATAAATACAAAGTCGATTGTCTCATCACCCAGGGGCAGCTCGCGCGCGTCGGCCAAGTCAATATCGCCGCGCTGAGGCTGAAGGTCAAAACCTCGCGCACGTCTGTTCAAGTCATTGGCAACGTCAATGGTCGTCCCCGAGCCACACATCGGATCGACGACCATATCGCCTTCACGCGTGTATCGATTGAGGAGGTTCCAAATGACGTATGATGGCGTGGCACCTCGGTATTTGGCGCTGCCTTGCATACCCGTTCCGTAGTGCTGCGAAGGATAATCCCAGAGCGTCGTCACTTGTGGCTTTAAAGGTGGTTTCTTGTAGGTCATTGCGACACGTTACGCGGGTGATCAAACAGCCACAAGGATGTTCTGAGGAGAGCTGTAAAAAAGCGAACTGGGATTCGCCATTGGCACTTGCTTCTGAACGGCGAGCCAGTATGCTACGCGGCATGTTCAGGCTGCTACATTTTGCGCTTCCATGCTTCCTTCTATCGGCCGCTCACGGCTACGAGATGACCCGCCGCGACCGACTTGGCGTTCTGTATTCAAATCAGGTGGTCTTCGATAAGCGAGGAGAACCCCTGGTCAGCGTTCGGATCACCGAGGGTCAAAAGAAGGTCGAATTCAGCTCAACTAAACGCGTTGTCTTGATGCCGGGCGGTGATGACGGCTCCCTCGTGCGCTCGCCCGCTCGAACTCAGTGGACGGTGAGAATCGAGTCGGCTCAAGCGGGAAAGAGCGAGTGGTGGGTCGCGGCTGAGCGGCTGCCTGCCCATGATGTGATTGGGATCGCAAAGAAACGTAAGGCCTGGCAACGCAAGGGCCACACCGTGCGGATTTTTGAGGCCGGTGCGCTGCTCGGTCTCTCAGGGCAGACCTTGGATACGCGAAGTATAACCATCGGACTCGACCCAAAGCCGACGAAAGCGGCCGCACAAGCCCATGCACGCGAGTTAAGCGCTCAGTTACCGCTGAAAGATACTGTCATTTCCGATCCATCGAAGCGCGCGAGCGGATGGCTGATTGCCCGCGAGCAGCGAACCGGTATCGAGATTCGCAGTAGAGATCTCATCTGGTTGACACCTGAGAGCGGAGGGCTGACTCGCTTCAAGAATCTTGAGTATGGTCACGGGACGCCGAAAAGAGGGCGAGTTGACCGCTCGTATGCCGGTGACATCTACATCGCGGTCGGCTCCGATGGCCAACTCGCCGTGGTCAATGTGTTAAGCGCTGAACGCCTACTGGAAGGCGTGGTTCCATCGGAGTTGTATACCAGCGCCCCCCTCGAAGCACTCAAAGCTCAGGCGGTCGCAGCCCGTGGACAACTCTTGGCGAAGGTGGGCACCAGGCACCGCAGCGACCCCTATCTTCTCTGTGCCGAAACGCACTGCCAGGTATATTCTGGCACGGCAAAGAAGCACCCACGCAGCTCGCGAGCGGTGAATGAGACCCGCGGACAACTACTGTTCTTCGGTGACGAACTTGTAGACACAACCTACAGCTCTAGTTGTGGAGGCCATAGCGAAGCCTTTCATCAGATGTGGGGCGGTACACCAAAGCCCTACTCGACAGGCCTTGTGGACGATCAGGCTGCATCCAAACAGCCCTTGGAGACCCATGCCCTCGCGCAATTTTTGGCAAAACCACCGAAGGCTTACTGCACCATGGCTGGTCGTGGATTAAATGTGTTTAGATGGACCGTTAAACGCAGCGCAGCATTCGTCGATGAAGCGGTGAACAAACGTAAACCCATCGGTGCTGTGGATAAGATCGAAGTACTCAAGCGCGGGCATAGCGGCCGCGCGCTCACGGTCAAATATCATGGAGCCAGTGGCACCTACATCCTCGAAGGCAGCTACAACAACCGCAAGCTTCTCGGCAATCTGCGCAGCGGGATGTGGCTCACCCAACGTCGACCTGCTGGAAATGGTGTGGGTGGGGAATGGATCTTCACTGGGGGCGGCTTCGGCCATGGCGTCGGCATGTGCCAACACGGGGCGATGGGTATGGGCAAAGCGGGTAAATCAGTGCAGGAAATATTGAAGCACTACTACCCGGGTAGCGTGCTGAAGAAAGCTTGGTAGCAAGACAGAAGGCCAGTGTTCCCAACTCACCTCCGCCTAGTTCGATCCTTTTGGACCGGCCGGCTGCCGAGGTTTTAAGCGCTTTTTAATCTTCTTCGACTTACGCGCTTTTCGCTTGGCCGGTGAACCCAGCGGACGTCTGGCACCAGATTCTCCATGTGCCAAACTGAATATGTGCCGGTCTACGTAACGACCAAGCGTTTCTTTAAGCGCATCGGTGTCTGGATGCTGGTGAATGAGATTGAGCTGCTCTTCTGGATCATCTTTCAGATCGTAGAGTTCAAACGCGTGCTCGTTTACACGATAGATCAGCTTCAGCTGGCCGAGCCTCATGCCCACCTGATGCGCTGAGTAGTTCGCATCGGGTAACACTTCAAAGAAAACCGGCTGTTCTGCGTTCTCCACCGCAGAATGCAGGTCCGCGTATCGACTTTCACCTTCATATTGCCGTGGTACCGGCACACCAAGCAATTCAAGCAATGTCGGCGCGACCTCGATCTGGCCGACTGGGGCCCGATATTGACGGGCCGACAGGCCTGGCACATGCATTAAAAGGGGTACATGGACCATTTCTTCGTACAAGGTGCTTCCATGGAATCGGTGTCCGTGCTCCATGAATTCGTCTCCGTGGTCCGCCGTTAAGATGACGATGGTATCGTCCATCACCCCCCGCGTCTTAAGACCGTCCATCAGTCGCCCTAAATGGTGGTCGGTGTAGCGAGCGATCGCCTCATATTTCGCCTTATCGCTATCATCTTCTGCACTAAATCCGGGCACGTCAAAATAAGGGTCATGTGGGTCGTAGTAATGCGCCCAGACAAAGAAATTATCACTCTTTGGCTTGAGCTTACCCGCCTGCCAAGCGTCGATATGTTTCAGCACACCGTCTGTCATATGAGCAGAGCCGGGCTTCGCGCCGTGCACTGTAAAGTGACTCGTATCATAGTTGGCGACCCGCGCCCCCTGCCGCAAGCCGCGCACGAAAAAGACCGTTACGTTGGCAAAAAGCGCTGTGTGCCAGCCAGCATCCCTGAGTACTTCTGTGAGCAAACGCTCAGACGCGATGGGCGTCTGGTCACGGCCAAGCTTGAGGCGCGACGGCAGCTTGCTCGTCATCAAGGCCGCGAGGCTCCAATAGGTAGCAGCCCCATGGGCATAGGCGTTGGTAAAATCAATCGACGCCTGAGCGAGCGCGTTCATCTTAGGCATGTGGGCTTTCATCGTGTCGTAGCGAAGCGCATCGACTGTGATGAGCACAACGTTCTTTTTCTGTCTAGGTAAGCCCGTTTTTCGAGTCGGTTTTGAGAACACGGGGTCCGCGAGCTTCAGATCCCCACCCACACAGTTTTGGTCGACCCCATCATCGGGTTTATCATAGGTCCCTGGTCGTATCGATGGGTCGTCATCGTTGCAATCGCCGCCACCGAATACACTTGAGACACCGTCACCATCGCCATCGGTCAAGCGCGCAAGGAGCCGGCTCACATGGCGCGCATAGAGGGTCTCTCGCTGCAGGTGAGTCATCACATTTGGGTCGCTCCGCATCGAGTAGGCCGCGACAAATAGCGAGGCGACCATGGCCACCGTGAGTATCGCGCTTATCGCCAACAACGGGCGCGGTTTGACCAGACGCCAAACCTCGAGCCGCGCACAGACCACGAACAGAAGCCATACGCCGAGTAATTGAAAAGGTGCGATATCGACGTTGTGCAGGAGCGGAATGCCGTGGGGCAGCCCAAAAAGCACTAACAGGATGACGCTACAAGCGTACAGACGCACACCAATTCGAGAATACGGATGATACCAAGGCGCCGCTTGGCGATTTAAGCGCCCGGTCAAACGCGCCACGACATCGACCAAGGGGCGTGTTAACAGTAATATGGCCAGAGCCCCCCCACCTGATGCGAGAGCGACCGCGAGAGACATGTATTTCCGCGTTTTGAATTGTCCCGTCGCAAACATGCCAACGCGGTATACGACAAAGCTCACGCCAATGACGAAGAAAGCCGTGCACAGTATCCCTGCGAGTGCCCGCGCAGGTCCATTAGGCTGTCGGAGGGCGGGCGTCCAGGATGCATCGAGCCAACTCAACAGAAGGCAGGTCACGCCGGCTAAGGCGAACGAGGGTAGACCCATGAGGCCCATAATCTGAATCAGAAGTTGAACGGATTCAGCGAACCCGAGACTCGAGCCTTGAAGCGTGACCAACCATTCCAAGAGAATGATGGCTATCGATGCAAACAGCGAGAGCGTGATTAGACGAATAGCAGATAGCGCCACGTTCGTGTTCCGCTCTTTTATTTCCATTCGAAGGCGCGCACGTCTTTATGACGCTCGTACCAACCAACCAACAGCTCGGCCACGGGCCCCGATTCTTCACGCCGCACCGCTTCGACGATCTCATTGGCAACGCGCGAACTGTTTGGATCGATGAATGGCGGACCAATCCGAAAGCCAGGCCATGGAGACCCCTCGGCCGGGGCCGTTTCTTCTACGGGTTCGAGCCTTGAGTAGGGCTCGACCCGATACCAAGGTACAGCACAGCGATGCACGCAACCAACGGCCTCGGGTTCGCGATCGGTCGGGTCTCCTGTGGGTTCCAGCCCCAGGGCAAAGTGCAGATGGGGTACGTTCGCTCGCTGCCAGGGCTTACTCACACGAACGGCCTCAACCGGTCCCTTGAGCACCGCACTACACAGCAGCACACGCTGATCACACGCGGGCTGTTCAGTGTACGGTAACCCGAGGATCTCCGCCATCGCGAGAGCCACTGGCCGGTGGTGGGCCCCTGTGCCCGCAACTGCATCAAAATGCCAGCGATGCCGTTCTGCAAAACGGCAGAAACGCCGAATCGTCTCGCCGATATGCTTTGTCGTGAGAAGCAAATAACGGTCCGCTCTGAGCCGAACGCCACCGTCCCCGAGCGTACCCAATACGAGCGTACCGCCGAAGAGGTACCGAAGTGCCCGGTCATCATCGCTTGGTTCATCCGCAAATTCTTTGTAGCGCGGTAGCGCCCGACGCAATTGCTCCGCGCTTGGATCGTCAAGGCCGGCAAGCGCAGCCTCCGCTTCGTCGAATTCCCCCAAAGCGAGGTGCATCCGGCCGATATTCACACGTATCCCCGGCTCATCACCCTCATCGGCTGCCTGATAATCGGTGAGCGCTTCACGATAGCGTTTCAACCGCCCGTACACGTACGCACGCCACTGAAGGATCTGTCGATCTTCGCTCCTCTCGACGGCCGCATCAAGCAATGCGATCGCATCGCGCAGTTGACCACCAAGAGCACGCAATCGACCTAGAGCGAGGAAAGGGTCAGCAAAGCTGGGCTTCAGATCGCAGGCACGCCGATACTCTTCGATGGCCTCAGCCTCACGGTCCTGCAGTTCAAACTGCCATCCGCGTTCAAAGTGTTTTCGTGCTAACCGTTCTAACATTGAGGGTTCTGCTTGCTGGATTTCTCGACACATCTTCTTATTAACAAAACGACCGAGAAGCAAGTTCGAAGACATCTGCACACGAATGCTTCCAAGCAGGGTGCCGGTAGAGTAAGCTGTGGTTATGATCGAATCCGAAGAGCTATTGAAACGCCTCCGAACGCGGGTGCGATTACCGCCGGCAACCATGGCCGCAGTCGAATCGGCGTTGGTCAACGGGCGGCGTGCGCCCGAGGAGGTGCTGCAAAAAGCTGGACTGACCCTTGAACAAATCAATGGACTGCTGAGCTCGGACCGTCTCGCGAATGAGACGGCCGTTCATGAACCAGCCACAAGTGTGACCACCGTTCACAATGAGCCAAGCGTGGATGAACTGGTTGCAAGGCTTGTGGACATCACACCCAGGTTTGAGTTGCAAGGTGAGATCGCCCGCGGCGCCATGGGACGAATTCTCGCCGCATGGGACCTTCATCTCGGTCGCTCTGTCGCGATCAAGGTGTTGCGCAAGTCGAGCGCCCGTGATCTCGAGCAGGTACGTTTTCTGGAGGAGGCACAGGTCACCGGGCAGCTCCAGCACCCAAGCATTATGCCCGTATACGAACTCGGCCGACTGCGAGACCAAGTCGCCTTCGTGATGCGGCGCATCGAAGGCCGCAGCCTCAAGAGCATTGTGTCAGGACTCAGACGGGGAAAACCTGAGTTTCGCCAACAGTTTAGCCAACTACGTCTGCTGAATATTTTTCACCAACTCTGCCTGGCTGTCGCCTTTGCCCATAGCCGAGGTGTGGTCCACCGAGACCTCAAACCATCCAACGTGATGGTGGGCGACTTTGGTGAAGTCGTCTTACTCGACTGGGGTCTTTGCAAAGTCATTGGGAAGGAGACCCGGTCAACGCGGTCCACAAGCGAACGCTGGAAGACTGTGCATGGACAAATCATCGGTACACCCGCTTATATGGCTCCAGAACAGGCCGGCGGCCTGATCAGTGAGGTCAACGAACGGACCGATGTCTACGGCCTCGGCGCAATCTTATACCATCTGTTGACGCTGCGACCCCCTTTTGTAGGCAAAAGCAATCGCGAGATCGTAGGCCGGGTTCTGCAGGAGGATGTGGTGCCTCCGATGGACCGTGCACCGAGTCGCAATATCTCGCCTCAGTTGAACGCGATATGCATGCGCTGTCTGTCGCGTAGTGCAGACCAACGCTACGCGAACGCCAATGCACTCGCAGAAGCCATTCGAGCATACCTTGATGAACCTGCGACCATGCGGGGTCTGCCGACAAAGGAGCATGACGCGAGCGAAGTCAATATACTCGCTCAGGCCGGCATGGCAGCAATCGCTCGACACCAAAGCCTCCTCGAGGACGCCGCGTTAGTCGCCGATGAGGTCATGACAGCGCGCGCCACACTCGATCCTACGGACCCAGCTGACTTTAAAATTGCAGCGTGGA
Source organism: Bradymonadia bacterium (assembly GCA_049889275.1). Taxonomy (GTDB): domain Bacteria; phylum Myxococcota_A; class Bradymonadia; order UBA7976; family UBA1532; genus UBA1532. The sequence goes on from JBMHDS010000085.1 coordinate 239,406, forward strand.
ATGCGGAGCGTCGTCTCGAAGAGATCCACACCGAGATTGCAGATGTCTTCGCGCAAGCGGTTCACTCCCTGACAACCGTAGTGGTCAAGGACCCCGATTTTGCAGACGCACGGCGAACGCTCTGTGATCTGTATTTGTCACGTCATGAGAGGGCGCGTCTGAGTGGGAACGCCGAGGAAATTGCCTACTACCGACGTATGCTCACGGAAATGGATGATGGACGATTTGCGGCCATCGCTGCGGACGAAGGCAGTCTCTATGTCGATGTAGAACCAAAGAACTCGAACATTGAGCTCATCCCGCTGCACCAGGTCGACCGACGACTCGTACCCAAAGCAGCGATGGAGCTCGGGATGCCGCCGGTTCGCCAGGAACCACTCGACACTGGCATTTACGAGCTTAGGATCAGCTGCGGCGGCTACGAACAACTTGTGACAACCGTCGTGATCGAGCCGGGTAAGTGTACCCGATTACGCCTGCGCTTGTTGCCTCAGGGACTCATGCCGGCTGGTTTTATCCATGTACCGGCGGGCACATTTCGTTCGGGATCGCGGAACGACCCGTATCTGCCGCCATCGGAGCAAGCCTTACCGGATTATTTTATGGCTCGCTTTCCGGTGACCGCTGCCGATTATCTACAATTTCTAAATGATCTCGCAGACGACATGCCCGATGACGCGGCGATGCGCGTGCCACGTACCTCTGATGGATTAACGGCGCTTTGGCCAATGACAGCCAATGGGCATTACAGCCTCCCTGTTGGTGGCGGCTGGTCCAACGAGACCCCCGTGGTCGGTATCTCGGTGGAAGACGCGGAAGCCTACTGCCACTGGTTGTCCCATCGGGCCGGTCAAACCTATCGGCTCCCAAGCGAGTTGGAGTGGGCAAAAGCCAGCCGCGGGAGCGAGGGGCGCGTGTTCAGCTGGGGTGATTCATGGGATGCCGGATTTACAGCGTGCGCTGAGAGTTGGCCATACCAGCTACCACCTGAGGTCGGCACCTATAGCATAGATACGTCACCCTATGGAGTCGCCGACTGCACAGGCGGAGTGAGAGAGTGGACGGGCACCGCAGCACTTGGTCGTTCTCGCCGCTTCGTGGTTCGTGGTGGCTCTTTTCGGACGGGCGATTCGAATGGACAACCACTTTGGACCCGCGAAGTCCAACTCGCAGAGACAACGGCGCTCGATTTGGGCTTCCGGCTTGTCTGCGAACTGGCTGCGCGCTGAATGAACGAAAATAGACGGAACGTCGCTCTTGTTGTCAGATCCCGCATCTGGCAGGATGGCGAGCATTCAAGCCCGATCAGGAGCCAGTATTATGGCTGAAGCATACTCGGTTGACAGTACACGAGTTCAGGCGATGAACGACCAGCTATGGCGCCGGGTCGGCGTCACGCAGGCTTTTGAAATATTGCTGGTCGAAGCTGCTTTAGTCAGCCCCGCGCTGCCAGCTGATGTGTCAAAAACAGCCAGCCAAAAACTCAGTGGCGGTGCGGCGAGATTCTGGGACCTCAGCGTCGCACAGCTGCAGCGGGACTTGTGTCGCCGACGCATTCTATCGCTCACCGACGGTCAACTCCAAGCACATCCAGAGTTCGTTGAAAAGCTGGAACGTGTACTCGATTCGCACGAGCAGGGCGTCAGCCGCGTGGCACCAACACCCGGTGTAACCACGGAGCAAGTGCTCAAAGAAGCTGAGGCCCGCGCAAAACAGGACGCGCAGAAAAAGACATCGGCCAAGCGTAAGACGAAAGCATCACCGACACCGAAATCGTCGGTCAGCGCGACACCTAAGAAAAGGCAGTCTAACGAGGACGAGACGGTCACGACGATCAAGACCGTGACGACCAAATCTGTGACGATGCCGGCGACTCAAGTGGACTATAAGAAGCTGTTTACATCGAACCGCCTCAATCGGCTGCTCGACCATTTGGACGATACGCGCCTCACCGTCTCGCAGATCGCAAAACGTCTCGACCTAGCAGGTCGAGGGCTCGAAGCCTTCTTAGAGGTGATCAATGAAGTGCAGATCACGCGGGTCAGTCGCGACAACATCGTTGAGCTGCATTGGCGCGGCCGCGAATTGGTCCGAACGGCTGGTGTGGACCGCAGGTTAGCCGTCTTAGACCTCGTCAAAGAGCTGCGAGAGTTAAAGGCCCCCAAAGAGGATTGAGCCGTGAACTGTCCATCCCGCATCGTGAGGACCATACTCTTACTCACCCTTGGCGCTTGCGTAACCTTTAGCGCCACGGCCTTTGCGGCCGAAAAGCTCCTGCTCGTACAGCCGGCCGCATCAAACCCAGCGCCGTGGCATGAGGACCTCCATATCGCCTTGGATGACGCGCTCAGCCGCGAGCTTAAGATCGCCAGCCGAGTTGATATCCGCTACAGCCTAAACGAGGCCCTGCTGACGTTCAGCTGCGAGCGCGCAACGCCCGCATGCATGCGGCAAGTGGCGGGCATGTTTGGCGTGGCGTACATCTTCTGGACGGAGATTCAGGGCACAGGCCCCTATGAGATCAATGTCCAGGGTGTCCATGGCAAGCGCACAGACGAGAATTACTCGCTTCAACACACATTCAACAGCAAAACGGCGGCGCTTCGCGCCGTGAGGCCGTTCGTGGCCGCCTTGATTGCCGGTATCCCATACGAGGGTCGAAATGCACCACGCGTTGAAGAACTAGCGAGGCCACAGGCCGATGAAGATGAAGTTCAACCCGCAGTGGAGGCCGATGCCAATCAAGCAGCGATGGGCAAAGTTAGACAGAATTGGCCCCGTGTGGTCGCAATTACGGGCGCTTCGATTGGCGCTGGCATCATGGGCGTTGGACTATACCATGGTATCGACAATTTACGCATCCGCTCAGAGATGGTTGCGGCAAAGGATGCGGCGAAGCATGCGCGACTCAAGGTGGACTTCTACCGCGCCCAAGACAGAGCGAACCGACATTTCATCATCGGGGGTGCTGTGGTAGGCACCGTGGGACTCATATATGGAACTTACTGGCTCATGACCAGACCTGATGCAGGTCGCTCTCAAGTCTCCGTGACCCACGAAGGGTTTATTTTCACGTCTCGTTTTTAGAACCCACTGGATGCAGGCGCCGCATGCTTAGCAAACCAGACGCCGCCCACATAAAAGTGACCTACGACATCACCAATCCAAAGTTCAGCTGAAGGCTTCGTTCTCTTCTTCGATCGATAGCGCGAGACAAATAGCCTGGTATGGAGTGAGAACGCTCGGCGCCATAGACAGCGGCACCTATTGGAGGTAACTGCTGCCCCAATACAAGACGCGACGTGAGAAGGGTGCGCTCGATGACCCCACCCGCGGCCGATCACCCACGGCGGGTGAAGTGAGCTTAATGGCGACGTCGTTCTGTCCCTCTGTCAGAAAATCTTCATCGAGGTTACCGGGGACCAGCTCACCGGTCTTACGCTCGATGCGCGCAGCGCCACCGCCCGTACCGGTCCCCCCCTTCCCTGCAGCCAGGTTCAAGATCACCTCAGTGGTGGCCTCTTCGTCATCCCGGCACGATGGACTCAACACCAAAGCGAGACCATAGGCGAGTCGCCCTGACGGCAAACGAATAGCCACAGCGTCGGTGACGTTCTGTCCGTTTTGCGTGGTCAAAGTCGGCAGTATGGGGACCACATTTTGAATCCGCCCATCCGTTGTCAAATAGTCATCGGAGGTCCGCGTTGCGTCCACACCATAGAGTCTGCCGCGAGGCAGTGATGTCCCATCGGGGAAGGGTCCGTTCTCAGCCGTTGTAAAGTAAGCCCCACCCGCACGCACGTTGACCTCACCTGTGAGCGTTTCTTTTTGGCGCAATGGCATCTTCCAGACGAGCTCAGCCTCAAATTGTAGACGGTTGTTATCGGTGAGCTTTAAGGAATCGCTCAAGCTCAATATATGAGGCACACTCGCGTTGTTGCGGTAGGCCTCACCTGTGCCAAAGACCACGCCGATCTGCCCATTCTCTCGCAAAAATACGGCGGGTCGCGCTGTGATCTCACGACCGATTCGATAAAACTCTGAATCCTCACTGTCTCGGATGGGCCAGGCGATACTCATCTCCCATTGATTTGGGTTCGCCGAGCGCATGTCAATGCGCCACAGGCGCCCCATGGCGTCGCCGAGGTAAGCTCGACTCGCTGGCGCAAGCCCGATGGCCGGGTACACGCTCGGTGAGCCCACCATGGGAAACGACATCTGGTCGCCATTACGAATGCCATTACCGTTATGAAACGTGCGAATCACGCTGCCATCGGCGACCTTTAAAATTTGAACGCAGCGTCCCCCTTCTTGATGGCCGAGGGCCAGCCCATTATTGTCCCGGGAGCCGAGCTCGCCACCGCAACCGACGATCATGGCAGCATGCACTTGGTTGCCCACACGAACGTAGGTGAGCACGGGTCGAGATACGGTGGCCGCGAAGGGCACCTCGCTGACCCGGTAGCCGCCGCTAAACGTTTGGCTCTGTGCAATCATCGGCGTCATGGAGACCAGCAGCATCGTCAAGACAAACGCTGCGGACCGCGCACAGCTAGCGTCGCGTCGCTCGTTACCCATCATCACCTGACTCGTCGAATTTGAGTTCGTCATCGCTCTATTCATCGCTCAAACCCCGACCCAACTTCCCATGCTTTGATGGTGTCATGTTCGATGACATCATCTTGCCCGTCTGGTTTTGCGAAGCGCCCTGCTTCCGTGACATCGATGGCAAAAACATTGGAGCCCGACGCCCCAAGTGCGCCGGCGACAATGGTTCGAAACACATAGTTTTCACTGTCCGCTGGACAGCTCTGGCCGCCATCGCCGTCGACCGACCGACATAGCAACATCTCGCGAGCCGTGAGCAAGGTGTCCGCCCCCATCTGTGCTGGATTGTCCACGCCATCTTTCAAATGAGGCATCGCCCGCCGATGTACAAACGAGAAGATCTCCCGCCCGTCGGAGGCTCTAAAGAAATGCACCTGACCGTCCTGCGCGCCGCTGACTACCATGGAAGGTCGGTCGCGATGCCGGGCTGCAAAGCGCCGATAAGCCGGACTGTCTACCGCCAAACGGGGCGGCGTCACCGCGACCAAGTCCCCGCTCACAATCTCTCCAAGCTGACGAACCCGGTCACGCTCTGGGCCGCATGCAGGTGAACATTCACCGTCCGTTCCTGGCACAGCGGCGGGGCCGATATAACCTGCGAGCGCCTTGAACGCGATCTCCATTAATGAGTCACCACCCACGCCACGAGGGATTCTTGCGACCTCGCGAAAGGCGTTCTCATCGAGCGTAGGCGCACCCCGATATTGGCCGTCAGATGAAAACAACGCCCCGCCCCGTCCAATCAGCGTAAAGCCTGGCTCACCGCTGTTATCGACGGCAGAGTGACTGTTACCAACGGCGTTTCGGTCTTGCTGCTCGGCAAGCTTGACAGCGATGTCTGTGGTTTCATCGGGTAAGGGTTGCAAGCGGCCAGTGGGTGGCTCTCCAGCCTGTCGAGGGCAGCCAAACGCCGATACATCGACGCGGCCATACCGAGCGCCCTCCACCAAGCTACTATAAGCGGTCACACGCAATTGTCTGACGTTGTCGGCCACATCATCGCCACGATCTGGTGTGATCACGAGGGGCATAACCCGAGATTTACGATCGGCATCAAGCGCCGTGAGCACCCGCGTGAGCGCGCTCCGCAGTTCAGCTGTATTGTTGACGGTGAAAAAGTCACCTTGATTTGCGACCAAGGCCTGTAGCCCGTCGGCTTGGGTCTCAGCACCACCGATGGCGATGACGTAGAACTTAAATCCTGGGACCTGCTCACGCATGGCTTCAACATAGCTTTGCATGGGCTCATAGGGAAACGCCACCGGCGTCTCACAGCGCAGACCAGTTCTCAAGCAGTTGCGACTGCCATAGAAGTTCGATTCCACGCCCGAGGTGATCAGAACGGCGACATGGTCACGCCTTTGGTAGTTCAGGTCCGGTAAGAGACCAAAGCGCTCGGGCGCCGTGCCTGCCTGAGTTTGGTAGTAATAAGCGAGGTCACTCACCATCGCGGTCAGCGGGCTAAAGCCGAAGGGTGACAAACGCTGCACCTGATATCGAAGGTAATCGGTGTGCCGTTCGATGCTGCGACTTTCATCGGTAATGGGCTCGAAGGGTCGAGACCGACCATTGACCAATGACCCAGCGTTGCTCGCGATCAAATCACCAGGTTGACCATCGCCCGGCCCGCGGGCGCCTAAGTTGGGCGCACGCACGCTATCCGGTGCTGAGAGCCGGTTGACGATGAAGGCCTCCTGCAGCAGATTTGGGAAACGCCCCACCGCTGCGTTTACGGTCGCTTGATTGTCGATTTCATCTTGGCCAAAGGAGCTATTGCGTCCGAGAACACGCGGCCAGGTCCGCGACGCCCCAGGGTCGTCATCGAGCGTCATCATGCCAAACTTAACGCTGTCGGCATAGCGTCTGAGCACACCATCATCGGCAAAACGCGTGGGTGAGCTGGTCTCATCGATAAGCCTTATGGGCGAACAATTCGGGGGCGCGGCCCCATTTGCGCTGACACATACCCCCTGCACCGAACGATAGAATACCGCTTGCGCTGGATCGCTTGGGTCAGCGACCACAAGAGCCTCATCGCCCTGTGGCTGGCCGGCGTTGACGAGCTCAAGATAGCCGTCTTGAGCGATGTTTCTTGGAAAAGGAAGCGCTTCTCTGAAGCAGGTCACTTGATCGGGGTCGTCACCGGCGCCCGTCGCGCGTCCGCCGAGCACCTGTTTGACCATCTGTAGAGCGGATAGGTGTGCCGACGACACAAACGGTACATCGGTTTCAGTGACCCGTCTCTCGGCCATACCGTTCACGTTTCTCTCCCGGACCTCGTAGGTTTCGTTACAGTCGGGCAGCTTATCGGGACGCGGTGAAGTGGGTGACAATCGCATCGATGCTGAGTTGTCGATTAAGAACATCACCTCCGGCGGCAAATTCTCCTGAGCGAAAGCGGGTAATGAACACAGCAGTGTGATCGTCAATGCCAGTCGAATGCTCATCGGTTACACCCTCTCAAGGCAATCGGTCCGACCACAACACCCGCCTTCATCGTGTGTTCCGCGAAGAGCTCCGCGCCGAGTCGACTGTCGAGCGTCTCGTCTGTTGGCCGTTCGTCTGTAGACACCACCCCGCGAGATGCGAAATTCATCAAGCAGCAGCCCTGCCCATTCCTGCGTAATGCACTCTCGTCGTACCCGGCCGGGCAGGCCCAAGGCTGAAACCCGGTGACCGATACAACATAGCTTGGCTTAGAGCCACTCGCCTCTCCAGCGACACCGAGCGCATTCGGTCCCGAGGAAAAGAATGGTGGCGCTGCGAGCGTTCGCTGCTCTAATCGAGCACCATTGGCGTCGACCACCTCGACGCGGCTGCGGCCCGCGCCGTCCTCGGTCGTCGGGCTTGAGATGCGAAACGTAGAGAGTGCGCGGTCCGGTCGGTCTCGTAGAGGCAGAAGAATCATCGCCTGCCGATTCATCAAGGTCACGGCGTGATACAAGCCTACCTCGGCAACATGGCGGGCCTGTACCGACATGCGCAGGTTACCCGAACCACTCATATTCTGTGTGGCCGAACGCATCGCCATCATCCCCACCGCAAGGAGAGATAAAAGGACAACCACGGTGACGATCAATGCACCGCCGCGGGTCGAACTGCGTCTCTTATGACACTCCATCAGTCCCCCCTGTAAATGTTTGGCGTTTCGACATGTGTCGTCAGTGTCATGACGCGAGCGAGTCCAGTGCCGGGCTGATTATTGAGCTCAAACCAGCTCCTATCGGGCTCGATACGGTCAGTCTCTGGAAGCCGGTGGTCCGGCGCCTTCACATAGGTCTCGTCTTCTCGTGGCGTTCGAATTGATAACATGACGTTGAGCCCACGAATGCGCTGGGGTCGTGCGTTCAAGATGGTCTGTTCTCGTTCAGTCTCCACGTTCCCGATATCGTCGGTGGGATTACGATCTCGACCGATGACAGGTGTCGGGTCTCCCCCCACCGCCAGGGCTCTGGTGTCGTAGGATGCCCAAACCTGAAAGTTAACGGCGTAGGGTGCGAGCACCAATGCTTCATCGGTTGGCTCACGGGTGACCGGATCTAGAATTCTTCGTACTAAGAACGTCGCGTCTGCCGCTTGCGGCGCCAACTCGAATTCGGCTGTAGACTCGACCACAGCGTACTCGACGATCTCAACAGGCGATATCATACATCCGCCAGCGGCACACTCGGCCGCCAAAGAGGGTTCACCGGCAGGACAGAGTTCATCGAGCAGCCTGAGTTCGACTTCATCGTCCTCTCTCGCTCGGACCTCAGCTGCTACGATGTCGCTTTGTCCAGTGGGTGATGCGACCTGCACGAGTGCTCGATCGGCGAAGTACATAAAGCGCGACAGCGACCGCCGCGCCTCCTGAGTCCTCTGGTCGACCAGCCGGAGGACGACATCACGGCGATTGATGCGCGAGACGGTGTACACGATCCCCTCGGACCGTTCTACCAACAATCGCAAGCGGTCAGGTCGCAGATTATTGCCAAAGCGAGTGAGACTTTCCGGTGTATCGGGCGAGCGTTCAACTAACTCGATGGCGCGCAAACCCGAGCGCGCTGAGCAAAACCCGGGATCTCGTCCGATCGCATCGAGGCGAGCACCCACTTCGATGCCGTTGACCACCGTCAGCCGACCGGTCCCGCGCAAATCGTTCTTCAAAAACTCCATGGCAAACCGCATGCTCTCTTGCATTTGTACGACTTGCTCCTGGACATAATATTGCCGACTCGCCGAGATAAACACGAGATACGCCGCGACCATGATGATGCCAGCGAATAGGAGAGCGACGAGCAGCTCTACGAACGTAAAGCCGTGGTTGGCTCTGCGCCGTTTGGATCCAGCTCGATGGAAGCACATCATCGAGCACTCCTTAAAGCCGACGGAATGGTGACTGAAAAGTACTTGGCTGCTGATGGCTCAAAACCGGCCGCCGCCTGTTCAGGACAGACCGCCCGCATACCCTGCGCATCGAGTGGACTGCGAGACCAGATGACACGCACACGGACGTTTAAGAGTTGTTCATAGAGTCCATTCAAAGGCTCAAACCAATAGTGAACGCAAAAGCGTTGCCGATTAACCGCGCTGCCGAATTCGTCGTCGTCGTCGATGTAGGCAAGGCCGTTATGGTCGACGGGGACTTCAGTGAAGCTATGCCACCGACGCACCTCGCGATTCAAATGTGGGCCAGGGCGCCTGTCGCCTACCCACGCAAAGCTCTCTGTTCTCAGCGTTTCAACGTAGCGCTCGCCTAAGGTCATCGCCGCCGATAAATCCCTCGCTGAGATATTCGTGAGCATCGTGCCCAATTGCAGGGAGAAAAGTGCGGCAAACCCAACCGCCGCGACGCCCGATGCGATGAGCACTTCGACAACCGTAAACCCCTTGGCCTTGGCCCTAATCTTCTTCATTGGCTCACCATCATTCGCGCCGCACCGAAACCCGGGACCACCACCCTGCGTCCAGCGCCGATCGCGACCAAATCCCCACCCTGTGCCTTGTACCGTTGTACCTTCAACTCGAGAAAGCCCGTCAGGGTCTGTAGATTTGGGCCTACGATGAACGTTTGACCCAATGGACTCATACACAAGCGCAATCGAGATGCCGCATAGGCGCCTTCGCTGCCACTCCGCCAACCGGTAAAACCGATGTTCCGTTCATTGGTTCCTTGGTAGCCATCAACGACGGTGCCTCCAACCGGTACCGAATTAAGATATTCGAGCCGGTCATCGTTCCCTTCAACCACATCTTGGTTGGCCACCGAGCACGCGTTTGTGCGCGCTTCAAACAGATCCACACGACCGCCTGGGCCATTGGCTTGAAACAAAACGAAATCAACGATCACGGCCCGATTTCGTCGCGCCGCTTGACTCCTCGCTTGATTGAGGACGTGGGTCAACCGCGTCGCAGCACCGCTGGCCTCAACTTGACCACTAAAGGTCTTCATCGAGGGGTATGCGAGCAGCGTGATAATGGACACGATCGCCACAACGCCAAGGAGCTCACCGATGGTAAAGCCTGCCTCGCCATGACGCTGAACGCCTGCGGAGCGAGGTGTCGGTTGTTCTCTGCGAAATGGTCTCAAACAATTCCCTCCCTCAAGGCAACGAGCCCCCTGACTGCAGCGCTGCAAATCTCGGGCCGAAGAATGCGGCCCACGACATCGGCTTATGGTCCCATATTCGCGCGCAGATGCTATGAAATAATTTCACACCTGGTCAAAGATTGCATAGGTGTGATCCGCAGCCTAACATGCGACAGTGCGATGTCGATTCTGTTGATACCAATCCGGCTCTACTGGGTTTGCCAATTTGAGAGTGTACCTGTCTACCGTGATACGCATCGGTGCCATCCTTCTGGCGACCGTGGGCTTTGGTTTGGCCGAGCGTTACCACTTGAGGCTCGACTCCACCCTGCAGCTGAACGAGTGGTTCTCCGGCTACGAATACATGGTGCGAAAGACCGACATTCATCAGCGCCTCCGCTTGTTTATCCAAAACGGTTACGATGAAGGACATCCCTACTTCGTCCAACTAGATATGTCGTTAGGCAGCGATATTGGCCCAGATGCCAACGTGCTACAGCAGTGGGGTACGGGTAGGCGGACACGCATTCATCTCTATCGAGCGGCCTTAAGTCTGCCCAGTGCAGTCCCCCGAACAGAGCTCAGCGTGGGCCGTATCCTCTTCTGGGATCTACACGGTGTCGGTCATCTCGATGGGATGGACATCTTGTTTAAACCGACCGCAATCCTCCATGCGCGCCTACGACTCGGGTACGCACCACGTGTTGATTGGTTCAGCCATGGTATGCGGGGCACAACGCTTGTTGTTGAGCCCTCAGAATATACGGGACTGATCATCGCCCCAGGGCTTTACCTCATGCCCAACGAATCGCTCATGATTAACCTCTCTTTTCGTCAAGCAGCGGACGATGAACTTCACCGAAGAGAGCTGGGTAGCGGGCTACGGTGGCTGTTCAAATCGAATCATTCTCTGGGCGTGCGCTTGGCTTACGACCTTCTCCGGGAGAACACATCTGACCTGGAGTTGGATCTCAGTCTACAAGGCAGTACATTGGCTATGACAGCGAGCATGGGCTACCGTCGGCCGCGATTTGCCGCCGGAAGTATATGGTGGGCCTTTGCGCCAGAAGCAAACCATTTTGGCCGTCTCGCCATCAATTCCCGCCGTCGGCGCTTATCGGGTACTCTCAGCGCAGACTTCATCTTGTTCCAGCCAAACCTCGACCGGCAAGGACCGTTCGAACTCGGCACGTTCCGACGTGACGATACAGCTGTTCGCACTCGATTATTTGCGGATTACGCACTATCGGATGCCATAAACGCAGCAACGGCTGGTGTCTCGCTGGGGCATCATACTGGTTATTCGGGTGAATTGGTCGATGGTGCATTACGTATCGGCGTCCCGATCCATATCAAAGCGTCCATCGCCACACTGAAGGTGTCCTCGGCCACAGGTGTGACTCATATGCAGCGCGACCAAGCACACCGATGGAACGGTCTTGCGGCTTGGAATCGAACAGGCCTTGAGTGGCGGCCCGATGAGGGTATCTTGTCGGAGCTTTATTTGGATACACAAACGCAATCCCCGCGCAATCTGAGGCTCTGGGTCACAACCCGTATGGAAAATCTATGGTGATGACAGTCGCACTCTCTCTTGTGGTGATGGCCCAACTCGGTCTCTCAGAGCAACCTGCTCAGGGCGAGATGGCGCGCGGATTCAAACACAGCGCCGGACCACACCGCGAGATCAGCTGTGAAAGCTGTCACGATCTCAATGATATCCACCGAGTAAAGGTGAGTTCCGCCTGCGGGGCATGTCACGCGTCGTCTCGATCACTTGCCCCGATACAACTCTCAGGTGCGCTTGGGTCGAACATAAAGTTCAACCATCGTGACCATGCAGAGGCGGGCTTTGAATGTCTTCACTGCCATCAACATCCCGATGACAAGACGAAAGCTCGGGCTACGGCATGCGAGCAATGCCACCAAACACACGCACCGACGGCTCGGTGCGACCAATGCCATGTCGCTGGGGTCAACGGCCGCCTAAAGACGCAATTCGGTCAAAACAAACTCATCCCCAACCAAGATAATTTTGCGTTTATTAACCACGATAAGAATTTCATGAGGCAGCATGGGCACGCAGCACGCATCCAGCCACAACTCTGTGACTCATGCCATACGCCGGACACATGCGCGACGTGTCATCTCCTGGATGCGAGGCGGGCCGCTCACCCGGCTGATTTTTTGCGCACCCATTCGCTCGAAGCCAAACATCGCACTAACGACTGTAATTCATGTCACCAACCGACGGCCTTTTGTCGCGACTGTCATGTGCGGGCAGGTCTCTCCATTGCACCCGGCGTACGTCAATTCAATCGGACGGATGGCCGTCTGAAGTTTCATCCGGCTGGTTTTTCATCCGCACCTGGTCAAACGATCACGTCCGCGCATCATGCGCAGCATGCTCGGCGAAACCTCGATAGCTGCGTAAGCTGCCATCAACCAAACGACTGTGTCGCCTGTCATTCCGCTCAGGCGACGGCACCGCTAAGGATATCGCCTCACCCGAGGGGATTTCGATGCGGGTCCTCGGTCGAGCAACGTGCACGTGGCTGCCTCGCGTGCCATACTGACAAACAGGAGTTGTTGCGACGATGTGCACGGAGTGGCCGCTAAAGATGAACGAGCGCGTCAAAAGGCCTCAAGTATTGTTTTTACTGCCAGCTCTTGTCTTCGCGGGCATTGTTGGATGTGGCGCCGATGACGACATGCCAAGTCCCCCGATTCCAAGCGGGACAATGTGTCCGACGGTTTCAGATGTAATGCCCAGAACACGAGCCTTATTAGATTCTGGAGACTTGCCGAAGATACGTTCACTCATCGCCTCGGAGCTCTCCGATGCACAGGTCTCCGCGCTGCTCGATGCACTCGTATCCACTGTTCGAAGCCTCAGCCCACAAGAAATCAACGCAATCGGTTCTCTATTGAGGCAGAGCAACTTCGACTCATTCAGTCGTACATTGAGCTCACTCTTGGCATTTCTTGCCGGTTCAGCGGATGGCACTAAGCCCTATCAGAGCGATGTAATTGAAGCCACAAGGCGCCTGATTTCAACTTGTGATGGCGGTCAGATCCTGGCCGCCGTCAGTTCCGCACTCACATCAAGTGAGCTGCCGGCGCTCTTGCAAGACCTCGCAACACTGCTCGAAAACCCTGAGATTCAAATCGCCTTTGAGCGACAAGGTCCGCTGCAGCGAGATGGATTCGCGGCACTCGTATGTAATGCAAGCAACCGCCTCGCGAGGAATGATTTCTCGGTCCAGAATGATATCATACAACCCCTAAATGCGCTCGGAGTCAGCCGACTCGATGACCCGCCACTCAACCGCCTCCTCCGCAACCTCGACAGCCTCCTGGCGCCCAACCGCCCACTGCGCGGGGCCTTGTCAGACACCATCTGCTGCAATCTATACGACCTGAAACGCTGTCTCGATGTTGGGCCACAAGACAACGTCATCGAAAGACCGCCAGCTTTTGCGCTGGCGACGTATGATGGGTTGACCCAAGCGTCGCCTATGCTGCCGATGCGCTTGAGGCGACTCGGCGACTTCATCGTCCAACCTGACGTCGTAGCGGCGCTCCTCCCTTTGCGAGACACACTCAGTAAAATCGCGGAGAACGACGCGGTTGAAGTCGCGGTCACCAGTTCGCTGCGAGTGCTCCTGGCACCTGAGCGCGCTCAGGCACTCATCAGAGAACTGAAGCTGCTCATCGATGCAGGCTTCTTGGAGGAGCTACTCGCGGTCATAAAGCTCATCGCAGGTGGCTGTGAAAGGGCGTTTTGAGAAATGCGCATACGCTCACTCACCGTGTTCACCCTGTGGCTCACGTGTGCCACCACGTCCGTTCAGGCCAGCCCAGCGGAAATCTTTGAATTTGATGCAAAGAGCAGCGCGCTCGGTGGTGCGATGGTCGCTTCAAGCGATGACTATACAGCTGCCTTCTACAACCCTGGGGCGCTTACCCGGACCCGGCACGTATCAACCGGTCTGGGTATCTCAGCGGCCCTTCCCGCACTCAAATTTGAGCAGGTCAGCGGCCAGTTCAAGGCAGTCGAACCGGCGTCGCGTTACAGCCTCTATACGGGACTCAGTGCACCCCTGGGTCACCCGCAGCACAGCCCATTCGCACTTGGGCTCGCGATCACGGTACCCACCGCATTCAGCCTGCGTGGAGAGATTTCATCTTCAGAGCATCCCCAGTTTTATCGTTATCAGAATCGACCCGACCGAGTGGTGAGCGCTGCAAGCCTCGCATATCGAATTCTACCCTATCTCAGTCTAGGCATTGGGGCACGACTGCTCGCCGACCTAACGGGCCGTGTCGAACTTGGAATCCGGCTGAGTCAACGGCAACTCGTCGACCACCGAGCGCGTGTCGAGTTTCCCCTTAAGCTCACACCAACGGCAGGGATTCTTATCGGACCTTTCAATGGCTTTCACATCGGCATGGGCTGGCGGGCTGAGACAGGCTTGCGCTTCAGTATCCCTAATAGACTGGTCATCGACGATGAAATCGAGCTCGACTTCGCACTCTCAGGGATTGTTCTCTACAGCCCCGAGCGCTTTACTGTGGGTGCCGAATACCTGCATGACCCCAGTCGAACCGCACTCACGCTAGAGTTATCCTACGTGAGGTGGTCCAGAGCCCCCGATCCGTCACTCCAGGTCGCTGTGGATGCGTCAGGTGCTTTGCTTGAGTCTATCGGACTTGACCAACGACTCGATGTGCAAGGGCGTACACTGACCGACCTCGGTTTTCAGGACATCATCGAGACAAAGGTGGGCCTCGAACATGAGCTGTCAAAGCGCTGGCAAATCAGAGGCGGTTATGCGCATCGGCCAGCTCCCCTACCCGCGCCGACGAAGCTTCTGAATTATGTTGACCCGACCAGCAATAGACTGTCCGTTGGTGCTGGCCTAACATTGCGTGACGGCACATCACAGGGTGCAGGCAAGCTTTCAGTAGACTTCGCCTACGCGATTACGTTAATAAGCCGCTTGCGCGTGCGGAAAGCGGCTCGGCAGGATGATCCTGTTGGCGACTATACGGCCTCCGGTTCGATGCATCAGATTTCGTTCGGTTTCCGACATCAATTTTGAAAGGCCGGTCTCTAGTGGAAAGCATTCAAGGTTTGGAGAACTCAGCATGCTGACATTTCTCGAACAGGCCAAAAATGGGGGGCTACTCTTTGATGGCGCAATGGGCACGATGTTGTACCAGCGGGGTATTTTTCTCAATCGAAGCTTTGAGGCTGTCAATCTAGAACAACCCGAGTTGGTGCGCCAAGTGCACCAGGAGTACCTAGAAGCCGGCGCCCATGTTCTCACAGCCAATACCTTTGGCTCGGGCCGGCTCAAGCTCGAACGTTACGGACTCGCCGACCAATTTGAGGCCATCAATCAGCGGGGCGTAGAGCTAGCCCGAGAGGCAAGCGATGGGCGCGCCTTTGTTGCGGGTAGCGTTGGCCCGTCCGGCATCATCAATCTATCGGGCCTTGCTGGCCCCGACGGACCCAAGGCTGAGGCAAGCCTCAGAGAACATATCGAGTTCTTAGTGCAAGCGGGCGTTGACCTACTGTGTCTCGAGACCTTCGGCGTCGTCTCAGAGCTCGAAATGGCCATTCGAATCGCAAAGGAGACATGCGAACTCCCAGTTGTCGCGCTCTGTATGTTTACAGAAGGTGGCTCTACTCGTCGTGGACTCACGCCAGAGGCGGTCGGTCGACGACTTGTCACCGCCGGCGCTGACCTCATCGGTGCGAATTGTGGCGGTGGGCCCGAGCATCTGTTTAATGTCACAACACGCATGACCAGTCTCGGCACCCCAGTTGTCGCCATGGCGAACGCGGGCAGTCCGAAAACAGTCGAAGACCGAACCATTTATGTAGCTAACCCAGAGTATTTTGGCGTCTTCGCTCGACGCCTCTTCAAGGCTGGCGTAAAAATCGTAGGCGGTTGTTGTGGGACAACCCCAGAGCACGTAAGACGCATGGCGAACTCCGCCAGGATGCTACGGGCCACCAATGGCGTGCTCGACGCAGTCTCCTCAGGTCGAGCTGAGTCACTCGACGCAACGACAACCCCACTCGCTGAACGCAGCGCTCTCGGCGCACAATTAGCGCGCGGCGAGTTTGTCAGCAGCGTCGAACTTAATCCGCCCAATGGCCTTGACCTGTCCAAACGTTTCTCCGCAGCTCGTGAACTGGAAGCCTTTGGAGTGACGACCATCAACATCGCAGACGGCCCTCGGGCCAGCTTAAGAATGGGCAACGTCGCAATGGCCGTGCAGGTGGCGCAACAAACCGGTTTGTCACCGCTCGTTCACGTCTGCTGCCGTGACCGCAACTATCTTGGCTTGCAATCACATCTACTCGGCATGCACGTGCTCGGTGTGCGTAACGTGGTGGTGATCACAGGCGACCCTCCGAAAATGGGTCCCTTTCCGCACGCAACAGGCGTATACGACGTCAACAGTATCGGCCTGCTCGACTTGATCAGGCACTTTAACCACGGTTTGGATGCAACTGGACAGGCGCTGCCTCAGAAAACAGATTTTGTCTGCGCGACGGGCGCAGAGCCCGCGGCCCATGACTATGATCGAGAGCTACGGCGGCTTGAGCTCAAGATTCAAGCGGGCGCAGAACTCATCATGACTCAACCCGTCTACGATGCCCACGTGGTTGAACGCTTCTTGAACGACGTCAAGGGCTTCAACGTGCCTGTGATGTTGGGTGTATGTCCGCTCGCAGGTATAAAGAACGCTCGTTTCCTCAATGACAATGTACCCGGGATGGCCGTTCCACAAGCGATACTTGAACGTATGGAAGCGGCGGATTTGCGCAACGAAGGACAAGCCGAAGGCATTAAGATTGCCCGCGAATCTCTCGAGGCGTCGCGCTCGCTGATACAGGGTGCCTACGTGATGCCGCCATTCGGAAGGCACCGGGTCGCCATGGCGGTGCTTGATGGGTTTGTCACGCCGAAACAAGCATCGACTTCAACCTAGCCCAAGAGAAACCGCAATGTTTTGCCCATCGACTCCTGAATAAACCGACTCCGCAAACATCTTTTGCTCTAGGCAACTCGCCTATGCCAAGATGCGACGAAAAAAAGGAGCTCATCATGTGGAAATTGATCGCGGGCATCATTTGCCTCTTGCTACCGCTCAGCGTACATGCCGACGAGGTGTGTGTGTCTATCGATGAGACCGTGGACAGTTTGGATCCACAGCAACGTAAATCGGTACTTCTTGTCGCGCGTGGCGCGTTTGGAAAACTCAAAGTCAAAGTCATCAACTCTCCATGCGACAACCAATATAAACTCGCTGCCGGCCAACTGGGCCGCGCTTGGATCGCCACCGTATCGGGTCCCAAAGGGACTCAAAAGCGCAAGTCAGAGAGCGTCGAAGAACTCGCGGAGGTCTATGACCAGCTTATTCGTTCCATATGGTTAGGGGCCGACGCAGACGACAATGCCAGTTCGGCCATCACGAGGGCCAATGTGGATCGCCGCCAGCAATTCCCACGTCGAGTGCGCGATGACAGGCTGTTCACATTGGCGCTTGGTGGTGCATGGATTCAAGGTGTCCAGGTCGACGAAGTGCCCATATATGCCATGCTACAGCGTAGCCATGAACTCGACCGATTTTCCCTCGATTACGGGCTATCACTCGCATTCACCTATGGAGATGATGACAGCGGCGGGAAGGATAGTGAGGGTGGAACACGCTTAGGCGGCCACTTGGGAGGCAAGTATTTCTTGGACGCCATGAGCAATTCAAGTCCTTACCTAGGTGGCGCATTGACGGCAAGTTATGCTGTTACTGAGGTTGACGACACCACGTTTACGGGTGGCGGGCTTGGAACGCGACTTGCGCTCGGCTACAGCATTGGTCGTGCGAGCACCATCAGGGGCTTTATCGAGCTGTTTGCCGAAGTACCATTCTACAGCCAGGAGTATTCGAGCTTTAATGGCGACGATGATTCGAACGCTGACAAAGACAAGACAGTCTATGCGCCCATTTACGGCCTCGTTATCGGTGTGAGTTTGACAACGCATCGCTATGGATTCGCGGGCGCCTACTGAGCTGGTCATGCAGCTGGGTCTCGGTGGCGTTCACCAATGACCGCTTCTTAGGATACGCCATAGAACCCTCAGACCCACAGCGCTTGCGATGAAAACACAGAGAGTGGTCGGCCACGGCCACCCAAGAATGGTCGGCTCCACGACGTCGTTGCGCATCGCGACACCGGCCCCAAACAGGGTCGCCGCCGACAACGCCAAGATCAAACGGTTGTTACGCCGCGTGCGCTGCTCTTCCATTTTGACCGCATCGGGATATTCGACCCCAATGTTGAGCCGCCCCTCATCAATTTGCTCGAGAAACTGATGAGCCACAATCGGGAACTTCTGGCCAAAGCGAGCAAAGGCCTGGATGGTGTCGGCTGCGTTTTTGACAACGCGCTGCGGCGAATATCTCTCGGCCACCAGACGCTCCACATAGGGCCGACACTCGGCGACAATATCGAGGTTTGGACTGATAATCTTGCCGATTCCCTCAACCGTCATGATCGCTTTAAAGAACATGGTAAAGTCTGAAGGCACGCGCAGGTTATGGCGGATGGCGCCCTCGACAATCTCGCGTAAATAGGAGCCGAAATCGATATTGGCAAGCGAGACATCGTCAAAGTAAATGTCCATCAGTTCAGCGACATCCGCCTCAAAGGCGGCATAGTCGGTTGGTCCACGCTTGGTACCGATGTTATACAGCGTCCTGGCGAGGCCCTCGTTATCCTTGGTCGCGATGCTCAAGAATAGGTCAGCCATCGCATCTTTGTTTGCTTGGCTCATACGACCGACCAGACCGAAATCGATCAGGCCAACTCGCCCATCGGCCAAGACCCAGAGATTGCCTGGATGGAGGTCGCCATGAAAAAAGCCGTCCTCAAAAACCATCTTGAAGAGCATGCTGACGCAGTCCCGGGCAACACTTTCCATGTCGAAGCCGAGATCTGTCGCTTCGGTTATTTTTGTGCCATGGAGCCGCTCCATGACGAGCACCGACTCGCTCGACAATTCCTCATGGGGAATCGGGATATAGATCTGGTCCCACTCCGTAAAGTTTTTGGAGAATCGAATCAGATTCTTAAGCTCAAAGCTAAAATCGAGTTCTTTACTGATAGCACGCTCAAACTCACGAACAATGGCCACAGGATCGAATGCTTCGGCTTCGGGTACAGTCTCCTCAACCTTACGCGCCAACCAGTATAGAATGTGCAAATCAGCTTCGATGGTCGCTCGAATACCAGGCCTTTGGACCTTGACGACAACGTCGGAACCATCGGCCAAGCGTGCCGAATGAACTTGAGCAATGCTCGCACTCGCCAGCGGCGATGAGTCAAACTCCTCGAAAGCTTCAGTGACCGGTCGTCCCATGGCTTCTTCTAGGACAGCTTTTGCTTCCTCCCACGGGATCGTACTGACGTGGTCCTGTAGCTGTTTGAGTTCGTCACAGAGCTCTTGTGGGATCAAATCCGGACGCGTCGACAGAATCTGGCCAAGCTTTACGAACGTAGGCCCTAACTCTTGCAACGCCGCACAAATGCGCTCGTATGGCGATAGTCGGTCACCATCAACATCCGATTTCTGCAAGATTGGAGCGAGCACAATTTTGTCTTGTAGTTGCCATGCTTCGACAAAATGGCCGAAGCCGTGACGTACAAGTACAACAGCGATCTCACGCGCCCGCGCCATATCTTTGAGGGCGGTGCGAGCAGCTCGAAAGTTGGTATATACGGCGCGCATGGTAGACATGCCCGCATACTACCCCGAGGTGCCTAATTGACAAAATAAACCGGTGTTGAAGAGTAAACATCTGGCAGACAACCACGCGATCCAACACGAGGCGACACTCCATTGAGCGCGATTCTGACCGCCGGTGGTCATACCGCAGATGCCCCTCATTGGGCCATCCATGACGGCAACATGTAAAATCGTCGCTGAAAACCGCTTGCCCTCAGATCTGGCATCGGGCAAAGATCTCGACCAGCGACGCGCCTCACGTGCTGCTAGGGGGTCTGGTCACTGGTGGACGACCGGCCATCTTATTTTACGGTGTGCAACGACCACATGTTGTTCCATTGACCGGAGGTTGACATGACGCGAAAAACAGTTGGTATCGCGTCGCTCGTCTGGGGCGTGAGTATTCTTCTGTCCCGACTCATTGGTCTTATCAGAGAATCTGTGATCGGCCGTACCCTCGGAGGCAGTGCCGAAGCTGACGCCTACTGGACAGCCTTTGTGCTGCCCGATTTCCTCAACTATCTGCTGGCGGGGGGCGCGCTCTCCATCGTCTTTATCCCCATCTTCTCTCGTCACATAAACGATGGGCGTACTGAAGATGCATGGCTGTCGTTCTCTGTCATTTCAAGTTGGGTAACCGCACTCGTCATCTGCCTGACGGGGCTTGCCTGGTGGGCAACGCCGACATTAACCAACTATATCGCTCCAGGTATACAAGGCGCGAATCAAACACTACTCATTGAGCTCATCCGGATCATACTGCCGGCGCAAATCTTCCACCTGACCGGCGGCCTCATCAGCGCGACGCTACAAGCAAGAGACAAACACTTATTGCCCGCACTCGCCCCACTCGTGTACACGGGCTCCATCATCCTTGGCGGCCTCCTCCTCGGTCCAAGTCTTGGAGCAAAGGGCTTTGCGTGGGGTGTTCTCGTCGGCTCCGTTCTTGGACCATTTGGGCTCCCGCTCGCCGGTGCGCTCAAGGATGGGCTGAAATGGCAGGCATGTTTCCGACATCAACACCCCGATCTCAAGCGCTACGTTCTCTTGAGCATTCCCGTGATGCTCGGATTCTCGATCGTCGTGTTCGATGACATGTTGATCAAGCACTTTGGTTCGTTGTTGCCTGAAGGCGCCATCTCGAGACTGCAATATGCCAAAACACTGATGAAAGTGCCGATGGGGGTGTTTGGCCTAGCGGTTGGCGTCGCGAGCTACCCTACCCTTGCCCGTCTCTTCGGTCAGGACAACACCGTCGAGGCGAAGCGACTCATGCTCGATGCGCTATGCGGGATTTTTGTGCTCGCGTTGCTTGCGAATGCTGCGCTCGCATCAGTGGGCACAGAGATCGCCGCGGTCATCTGGGGGCGTACGCGTTTCAGCCCAGAGGCACTGTCGGAGATTGGCCTGCTGACGGCCTTTATGGGTTTGGGCCTTTGGGCATGGTCGGGTCAAGTGCTCGTCGCCCGTGGTTTTTACGCAATGGGCGACACATGGACACCAACGATTATGGGCTCTGTGATGACTTTAGCGGCCATCCCCGTCTATGAACTGCTCGCCGAGACGCATGGCTCTGCCGGCCTCGCGCTGGCATCGGGTGCAGCCGTGTCAATCTATTTGGTTGGACTGTTCATGCTTTTTGGTCGCCGCGTTGGCTATGTGCGAGCCGACTATATGAGACTCTCAGTGGTCTTAACAAAAATGGCGATTGCGGCCACGGCATCAGTCAAGGCGATCGTCTTTGCGAGGGCTTACATCGACGTGAGCGGGTGGTCGGACTTAAGCCGTGGCATGCTGTTTGGCATACTCTCTATCGCCCTTACGGTCAGCTTCGCTCTGTTGTTACGGGTATCCGAAGTGACCGCTATTGGTCAGCGGCTTTTGAAGCGCGTCAGGCGGCGCCTCGGTTAATGGCGAGTTAACCTTCAGTGCGCTCATGTTTCCGCTCATGGCGATCGAGCAAGATGATTGCCACCACTACCGGGACAGTCAGACCAAAACAAAGCCAAATCAACCAGGGGCCGAAAGCGTCTATTGGTAGATAACGGTGGCCTACATACTCCGCGATAAAGAAAACACTCGCATAGCCGATGAGAATTTTGGGTCTACGCCAATACCGAAAGCGCAGGGCAAAGAGAGCCGTGAGCAAAGTCGTGATCGAAATGGCTGTGAGCACAGCATGACCGAGCATGCTCAAATTTCCATGGTCTTCTTAAAACTCACTTTAGGGTATTGCTCTTCGGCATAGCCTATTGCCCAAGCGCTCTGCGCGATGAAAGTGATGTTGCCCGCGATATCCTTGTAGATACGCCGTCGATTCTCTGAGACAAAACGCTCGAGCTCCGCTGCATCATCGCTACTCACCCAACAAGCGGCCGCCAAGGGTACCCCCTCGAATCTTGCCCTCACGCGGTATTCGGTCTCAAGTCTTGACGCGATTACGTCGAACTGCAGGCTGCCGAGAGCACCGATAATGTAATCGCTGCCTTCCAAAGGTCGAAAAAACTGCGCTGCACCTTCTTCGGAGAGCTCTTGCAACCCTTTGACGAGAGCTTTCGCTTTGAGGGGGTCCAACAGTTGAACCCGGCGAAACAATTCAGGGGCGAAGGCCGGTATGCCCGTGAACTTGAGCTCTTCCCCCTCTGTGAAGGTATCTCCGATCCGGATGCCACCGTGATTGTGGATACCGATGATGTCGCCCGGAAACGCCTGCTGCGTCACCACTCGGTCTTTTGCGAGAAAGGTCGTCGCATTATTGACCGCCATCATCTTTCCTGTCCGGACGTGGGCGAGCTTCATGCCCCGCTTGTACTCACCTGATGTGATGCGCACAAATGCCATCCGGTCATGGTGGGCTTTATCGAGATTCGCCTGAATCTTGAAGCAGAAACCGGTAAATTTATCTTCGGATGGTAGAACTGTCCGCTGTAGCGTTGTTCGTGGCTGTGGGTAGGGCGCATGGTCTACGAATTGGTCAAGTAACTCTTTGACACCGAAATTGTTGATCGCACTGCCGAAGAATACAGGCGTCTGTAGACCTGCGTTATAAGCGTCGATATCGAAGGCATCGAGTGCTTCGAGCAACTCAACATCTTCCCTTAATTTTTCGGCGTTCTCCGTGTTCAGATACAGGTCTAGGTCTGAGCTCGACAGGTCATCGATGACGATACGCTCATTTTTTCGTCCACGCTCTGAGGGCTGATAAAATACGACCTGCCGATTGACCAGGTCATAGACTCCCTCAAACCCCTTGCCCATTCCGATGGGCCAGGTCATTGGCGCGCACGCCAGCTTCAGATTGTCCTCCACGTTTTGCATCAGGTCGAATGGGTCAAGGCCCTCGCGGTCGAGTTTGTTGGCAAAAGTGATGACGGGTGTATCGCGCAGTCGACAGACATCCATCAACGCTTGGGTCCGTTGCTCAACACCTTTGGCGTTGTCGAGGACCATGAGCGCGCTATCAACCGCTGTCAGGACCCGATAGGTATCTTCACTGAAATCTTCATGGCCAGGTGTGTCCAGGAGATTAACGGCAACGTCACGGTACTCAAAGCTCATCACAGCCGTACTCACCGAGATACCGCGCTCCTTTTCGACCTTAAGGAAATCCGAGGCTGCGTGGCGGTCGGACCGTCTCGCTTTCACGGCGCCTGCCATCTGGATCGCGCCGCCAAACAGCAAGAGTTTTTCGGTGATGGTCGTCTTGCCCGCGTCGGGATGCGAGATAATGGCGAATGTGCGCCTGCGCTTTATTTCGTCTAGTCTGTTCATGGGTCGGCATAGTGGCGATTGGGGACGCGGAAGTCAATTGCTCTAAACCAGCCGCGTGGGCGACTAGACACAGTTGCGCGCGCCAGGTAGCCTGCCTTCCATGAGATATGCGATGCTCTTGTTTAGCCTATGCGCTTGCACCGAGGTCCAGCCGCCGCGGTCCAAAGCCCCCTTAGGGTTTGAGACACCAGCTCTCGACGCAAAGCATTGGCAACAGTACCGAGATATCATAACCCAGCAAAAAGTCCGCGACGGTAAGCGGGCCCAACCGCTGCTAGAGAGTGTCGCGCGGTTTAAAGCGGCCGCGGTGAGTCATCGAGCGTCATCGGGTAATGATCTGGCAAAGCCACGGCGCGAACTTGAACTGCGGGCTTGGCAGTTCGTACAACACACCACGCCAGCTCACTACTTTCAGCTTGGCCGTCAAATGGCGTGGACATTTGTCGACACTCTTGAGGCCCGAATTCGTTCGAAGCGGCCTCTGATGCCAGCCTCGGCTGATGTCACTGATTCAAGCTATATCGCTATCGTAGGCGACTTTCCACGGCAAGCCCTTGCCGACGGCTGGCGCGCTGAGCGTTTGACCAATCGCCACCGATGCATGTTCATTGCGCTGTACCTGCGCGAATGGATAGCGCCCCTGTCTAAACGACTGACCTTTGAAGACCACTGGCTACCGCAAGAACGGTATTGCGAACTGCGCTGGCGCGTCGAGTATGGTCGACAACTACCACTGCAGGAACGCGTCGACGCGTTGGACGAGCTGGCACGTCAAGAGTCGTACCCCGCTGCCATGAATCGTATTATCCTCGTCATGAGCAGTGGGGACACAGAGCGCGCTCAGCGACTGGCCCAAGAACTCAGTGATAAGCTCTCCCGCGAGCAACGGCTTCAATTGAGAGAGCGAGGGCTCCTCGCCAATGAGTGATTCAGAGCAAAGACAGCGGTATGACACATTTGCCGATAGATATGATGAATTCTTTCGTGCGCGCCAGATAGCAAAGCTGGAACAATTAGCACCTCATTTGCGTGCACCGGCTGGCTTCCCGAGCTTAGATGCAGGCTGCGGGACCGGAATCGCGGAGAGGGTATACCAACGCCCCTTCGTGAACGTTGACCTGTCTAGGGGCATGCTCGGGTACGTTCAAAGAGCACCCGTCCAAGCGAATATAAAGGCGCTACCG
Source organism: Bradymonadia bacterium (assembly GCA_049889275.1). GTDB lineage: Bacteria > Myxococcota_A > Bradymonadia > UBA7976 > UBA1532 > UBA1532. The sequence goes on from JBMHDS010000085.1 coordinate 264,344, forward strand.
TTCAGGGATAACACATTTGAGCTCATTGTCTGTATCAGCGTGCTCCTCGACACGACGCCCATGAAGCCTGCGATTCAGGAGTTGTTTCGGGTCCTCCGACCGCGCGGGCAGCTCGCCGTGTCAGTGCTCAAAAGTGAGGACCTTGCGCATGCGGAACGTACCCTTCTCGCACAGACGCATCTACCCATCAAACGGCTCGATCTAGGACCTGATCTGGCGTTTCTCGTTGAAAAACCCTAATCGAGGCTGTTAGTGGGCTCTGTATGTCGAAGTTAGAACGAAATCTAGTCAAGCACATCTCTCGAGCGAATCGACGTTTCTCGCTCATCGAAGAGAACGACCGAATTATGGTGGCCGTCTCAGGTGGCAAAGACTCATGGGGACTACTCTCTCTCCTCCGCGCCTATCGCAAATTAGTGCCTTTTAGTTTTGAGCTCGTTGCCGTCACCTTAGATCAAGGCCAGCCGGGCTTTGATGGGGATGCGTTGGAGGCCTACTATAAAGACCAAGGCTATGAATATCGTGTCGTCTACCGAGATACCTATTCAGTGGTGCTCGATAAGACACCCGAGGGCAAATCATTCTGTGCCCTCTGCTCTCGTATGCGCCGTGGGATACTGTACACCCAAGCAAAAAGTCTCGGTGCTAACAAAATCGCCCTTGGCCATCATCGCGATGACCTGATCGAGACCCTTCTGCTGAATCAATTTTACTCTGGCCGAATTCGTTCGATGGCACCACGACTACCGGACAGCGCCGACGGGCCGATGATCATTCGACCGATGGTCACAATTCCGGAGACATCGCTGATCGAGTATGCGCGGGATAATCAGTTCCCTATTATTCCGTGCAATCTATGCGGCAGTCAGGAAAACCTTAAGCGTAAGGAAGTGAAAACCTTGCTTCAGCAGCTCGAACAAACGAACCCCAGGATTCGTGGTAACTTGCTCGCCTCATTGTCCAATATTGAACCGAGTCACCTACTTGGACATGTGCAAGCAGACCAAGAGCAAACGCTCGTTCAAATCGAGGACGCAGCCGCAGATCAGGTCTGAGCGTCCTGCTCCTTCACGAAGCGCGAAACGATAAGTGGTGCACGACGGACCGTCTGCATGTACCACTGAGCAAGAAGTCGCTTTTTTCGGCTCTGAGGCAAATCCCCCAATTGACCTGATTCAGCCCATTGAGCACGGAGTCGGCCGGTAAGATGAGACAAGGTCATCGCCACACTGACGGTCACATTGAAACTCTCGGTGAACCCATACATTGGGAGTTGAAAAACGTCATCACATGCAGCGGCCGTCTGTTCTCGTAACCCGTCGCGTTCGTTGCCAAAGAGAACCAGCACTGGCTTATCGAGCGATACATCTTGCAGTGTTGCTGTCGCATGGGGACTCGTACCCAGGATGCGCATGTCACGCTGTCGAGCCCACTGAATCAGCGCATCACTGGTGGGTAGGCGGTGCAAATCCACCCAGCGATGAGCATACATGTTTACCCCTGAGGTAACGGGATTTCTATCGACATCGGGCAGTGGATATTCATGGCGAAGCTCGGCGGCAACAACATCTTGCAAACCTAAGGATTCAGCCGTTCTTATGCATGCCGCCCCATTGAAGGAGTTCGCGAGGTCTTCAACCCCCAATGCGATATGGCCAACTCTGCGGTCCAGCACATGAGTCATTCTGGCCTTACGTTCATCGGTCACAAACGGCCCTAGCGCATCGATGACGACCTCAGGTTTAACCAAATTCTGACCACATTGAATTAAGTTGTTCATCAACCTCTTTCGCTAGTAACCCAATTCCGAGTCAACAGACATCCACCCCAACGTTTGCATACTGACCTTCTTTTAGCCATTTAGCAACAGCAAAAATTCTTTAATTTTTAGGCGTTTAGCTATGGCCACAGACAGACCCATTCGCTATACATCCGACAGATTTTTAGTCACTTATGGAATTTTAAGGGGGCCCACCATGAGCAATGAAAATCACTTCGTCGATGGCCGCATGTTAGTCGCTGAATTCGACGTACGACCCGCTGGAATCGTATATCGCAACGCGGAGGTAGATGCGCTCTATCAAGCCGCTGTACAGTCCGGCCAAGCCAAGCGTCTTGCCAACGGCGCGCTTTGGCAAGACACGACCCCCTATTTCGGACGCGCAGCCAAGTCATCATTCTATGTCGATGATAAGGCGGCTCGCTTTCACGGTAAAACTTTGGATGAGCTCATCGCTTGGGGTAATCCACAAAAGAACGAGTATGA
>JBMHDS010000086.1:0-17116 GCA_049889275.1 Bradymonadia bacterium
TTAAGCCTGGGGTGTCTGTCCGCCTCACGACGCACTCATCCCCTGGAGACTCAAGGGCAAAGCCCAAGCAGTCAAAGCCGCAGCCGAGATTCGCTACCGACGCTGGCGCATACGCCCGGACGAATTTGAGGCCATTCATATTCTGACTCCCCCAAAGGTGACGTCCATAACTTAACCACCGCATGCACGTGATGAAAGACGTTGGATACCTGAACACATTTTTGACTATTTTACACGCCGGTGATGCCGAAGGGGTTTACACAACAATAGCTTAAGGCAAAGAAAAACAACTCTAGCGAAACGGTTGGCAGTACTGAGCCATGGGAAACCTCAGTGGCCTCGCATATTCCAGATGTCGGGTTGGCATTAGGCCCACCGAATGGTAAGCCCCGCAGTCACGCGCGATGACAGATTAAGCAAGGAGCACCCATGGCCCTAAAACTCTTCATTCTCAATCTTATTCTCGGCTCACCAGGGCTGTTGCCCGCCGACGGGCAAAACCCGCAACAACTCAATCGCGGTCGTATTGTCTGGTCACAGCATGCGGGTCAGGCTCAGCTGATCACCCAGGCAAACTATCCAACACAGGGCCAGACGCCAGCCGAACGGGCGACTTACTTTTTAAGAACACACAGGGCGCTTACCGGAGGCGAATCGCTTGTATTAGACAAGGTGACGCAATCGAAGCGGGGCAGCGTCGTGCGCTATACTCAAGTACACAATCGATTATCAGTACTCGACAGAGCCGCCACAGTGAGCATCGATCACACTGGTGCGGTCACCACCTTCCAAACGGACTGTGGGCCGATTGATTCTGTTGAGCCGACTCGGCTCACGCCCGCCGACGCAACTGAACGCTTGGTTGCATTCATTGCCCAGAAGTTTACGGTGACACTGGACCCAGCAGCGGTCGAGACCCCGAAATTAGGACTGGTCGCTGCAGGTAAGATTGGTGTGCCGGTCTACGAGTTCCACGTCAGCCCACTGCCAACCATAAGCCATGTCAAAGTACGCATAGACGCATCAACGGGCGAGGTCGTTGGTCTCACCAACGCCCTGACGCACTGAGGGGTCATTCATGATGAAGCAAACAATTCTACGTTTTTGTGTTATGGCCGCCTCGGTCACACTCGCAATCGGTTGTGGCAGCGAGGAACCCGCGAACGATCCTATTGTCCTGCTGATGGCGCAAGACTCAACCCCCACAGGCACCCCCATGGTCGACGGCGGCCTCAACGATGATGTGGGCACACCAGACTCGACGGTGGTTCTGCTCGATGAGCCACTCGGGCGCGTATACTTGAACGACCCAGCGACCGACAACGGGGCGCTTTCGGAGGTCACGCTGCACAGCAGCGCCGATCCGATGGGCAAACTCACAAGCGAATGGGTGCAAGTGTTCAACTGCCTGAACGAGGACGGCGGCGTTGTCGCAATGCCCAATTTCGGTGGATTCAACATCACTATCGCGCTCTGCAACGAAAAGCAGACCGTCACGCCAGATCCCGACGGTCATTACCTGAGCATCGAGCCACCTCCGAACGACAGCGATCCAAACGATCAATTTGCCGAGTTGATGATGTATCACCACGTCAATTTAGCCCACGATTATTTCAAAGAGACCCATGGTTTTGCAGACCTTGACTACCCACTGCCTGCCTTGGTGAACGTACAAGTCAAAGTCGATCCGCCACTTCCATTCTTGAACCCGGGACCAGACGGCTGGATCGGACTATCCAATGCCGCATTCTTTCCAAAAGAAGCATGGCGGCAATTTGCGGCTCAGTTCGGTCTTCCACCGCGAGACAGCGATAGCATCGTCTTTTTTCAGGGTGACCAGGATTTCGCGTATGACAGTCGGGTCATCTACCATGAATATACCCACGCAGTCGTCGGCACAGGGCGCCTCTCGGCCCCCGCGGTGCTGGATGAAACCGGCTTAGACATGGCCCCGCGCTCAATGAACGAAGGCCTCGCGGACTTTTTCGCAGCCTCGATATCGGACGACCCAGTTATCGGAAATTACGTAGGCGTCATGGGTCTCGGTCTACGAGACCTGACCGTTGCCAGAACCTGCCCGAACTACCTTCTAGACGAAGTGCATGCACAAGGTGAGATCATCGGTAGCGCCCTCTGGACTTTGAGAGAAATGATCGGGGCTGAGATGACCGAAGCGATTGCCTATCGGGCGCTCGAGCAGTTCACACCCGCCACAAACCATAACTCAGCGGTTCAGCTCATGATTGCGGCTGCTGCCGAAATCGGCCCAGAAGTTGAGGCAGAAACCAATGAGGCATTCGACTTACATGGTCTTCTCAACTGTGAGCGTGAGTTACAATGGCAACCCTTCTCTGCAAGCATTACTGGACTACCCCATCTGGTAGAAGGGACCCAGACCACGGGTGTCATCGGCTTTGCTAATGGCGCGCCCGCCTATAAACAGTTTTTTGTTGAAAACACCGATAACGCTGCCGGCGTGCAACTATCTTGGACCTTAGCCTCGGGTGGCCAAGGCGGCGTTCCAGGGTTTGGTGGCGGGGGCACGCCCTCACCACTCTCACTCCTGGTCAAGTCTGGCGCAAAGGTCGATGTGTTCAGAAACCGTTTCGTGGAGTTTGAGTATGACTATTCTTCTACGCCCGAGCTGGTCAACAATCGGCAAACTGTTGTGATCGCAGCCGAGTGTTTTGAGGAAGACAGCCGTCTCTACACGCTCTTTACCAACAGCGCGCGCGACCAGGTCTCTATCAGCGCGATGGCCATTCAGTCGCTCGACGCCCTGCCTGACACACCCAGCGTCGTCCGCTGCGGCTCGCCTGACGCGCCCCAGGATGGCGGCACGAGCAGTGGCGACGCGACCACCTCCCTCGACGCCGGCATCGCCGATGTAAGTGTCGATGATACGCCAGACGCTGGTGCCCCAGAACAAGGCGACGCGACCACCCCAGAACAAGGCGACGCGGCGGCCCCAGTTCAAAACGACGCAGGCTAGCGCGTCGTTCTACGCTCGCGAATTGAACTCGAAACGAGCCAATTCTGTGCTACGCTCGCTAGGTCAATCAATCTAGGGTCTATCGCGTGACAGCCTTCCAGAGCATCCTTGACCAAATCGGTCACTCACCCTTAGTTCGCCTTAACCGGCTACCGGATCCAGGCGGCGCCGAGGTCTACGTTAAGCTCGAGACCGCTAACCCTGGCGGCTCGGTCAAAGACCGAATCGCGCTCGCCATGATAAACGAGGCTGAGCGAACCGGTATATTGCAACCCGGTGACACTTTGGTTGAACCAACGAGTGGAAATACTGGAATCGGGCTGGCCCTGGTCGCTGCCGTAAAGGGCTATCAGCTGATCATCACAATGCCCGAGGATAAATCCAATGAGCGTAGAAAACTCATGGAACACTTAGGCGCACAGGTCATCCTGACGCCCGCAAGAAAGCTCATGCAGGGCGCTGTAGAGAGAGCGCAAAAGATCGTCGACAGCAACCCCCGGTGTTTTATGCCGCAGCAATTTGACAACGAGGCAAACCCGCGAGTGCATTTTGAGACCACCGGTCGTGAGATTATTGACAGCCTCGGGACGGCGCCCGACTGCTTTGTGAGCGGTGTCGGCACCGGTGGCACCGTCTCGGGGGTGGGACGAGCACTGCGCATGCACTCTCAAACGGTGCGGATCATCGCAGTGGAGCCAATCGAGTCGCAGGCACTGGCCGGTGGCCGCACGCGGCCGCATGCGATTCAAGGTATCGGCGCAGGCTTTGTGCCAAAGAACTTTGACCGCAGTGTCATCGACGAAGTGACCGCCTGCAGCGCACAAGATGCGCACAGGGCCGCGAAGGCCCTCGCCAAGCAGGAAGGGATACTCGCAGGGCTATCGGCCGGCGCAAATGTATCGGTCGCCGTGGCGGCGGCCGCCAAAATGCCAAAAGGGACCGTCGTCGTCACCTTGATATGCGACAGCTGGGAGCGTTACCTCAGCCAAGACAAGCGATTCGGCCCAGCCCCGGGGCTGGATTTCATCATCTAAATGGGTAACCAAGACACCAAAGTTTGGCCAGGGTTGTTCGCCACCGCGGCGCTTGCGATCACCGCTCTTTATATCCATAAACTACCCTTCGCCCCATTTACCATAGATGGCCGAAACCCTGTGGACGCGCTGCTTGTAGCGATCGTCCTAGGCACCCTACTCCGAAACACGATGCCGATATCGAACAGCCTTACGCCAGGCATCAAATACTCGGTCAAAACCTTACTGCCCTTTGCCATCGTGCTGATGGGCGCAAAGTTAGATTTCGGTTATGTGGTGGAGGTATCGCAGCGCGCGCTCTGGATATCTATCCTCTGTGTGATTGTCGCCTATACGCTGACCGTTTGGCTGTGTGTCCGCCTCGGCGTGGGGCAGAAGCTCGGCATTCTCATCGGCATCGGCACGGCGATTTGCGGCGGCACCGCAATCGCCGTCTCGGCGCCATCCATCGAGGCGGACGACAGCGACACTGCGTTTGCTATCACCACGATCACCATCTTTGGCCTTATCGCAATCTTCATTTTCCCGCCCCTCGGCCATTTGCTTGGATTAAGTCAATCCGAGTTTGGCGCTTGGTCAGGCATCGCGATTCAGGCCACACCACAAGTCATGGCCGCGGGCTTTGCATATGGCCAGGAGGCCGGCGAGGTCGCCGTCATCGTCAAGCTTGTCCGCGTCCTCTTGCTCGCACCAATGCTTCTCTGGCTAGGCATCTGGTACGCACGCCAAAAACGTGCGCGACAAGAAGCTTACGTGGCACGGCGCACACAGCTGTCCACGCTCTTTCCACCATTCATACTGGGCTTCATCACCCTCGCGATTGCAAACAGCGCCAATCTGCTGCCGGACTTTAGCGTGCACCTGAAGGAGACCGCGTTTTGGACAGAGGCAACGGTCCCACTGTCGATGAAGACATTGGTTACGCAATCGTCGCTATTTTTTGTCACCATGGCGATGGCCGGGGTTGGACTTGGTGTCCACATTAAGATGCTCAAGCGTATCGGTTTAAAGGCGCTCTACATTGGCTGCTTCTCCGCCGCCGTGCTGGCGATCTTCTCACTTGCTTTGATCAAACTCGCTGGCTGACCCATCCACTCCGTTCTTTACTTCAATCAGACGGTCGCGCACTTCGTGTCAGTTGACCCAGAGCGATGGACGCGCATATAACCGACGAACCTTTTAAAGATGGCGGAGGCGTTCCGTGTTGAAGCATTTTTTATTGATCCTCGTCGTGCTGGTGACTGCATGCGACGAGAAGCCGGCCTCTCGAGTACCGAGCCCCGATATGGGCAACCTAACCGATTCGAGTACACCCGACAGTAGCGATGACGCGTCTCGCTCAGACCTAGGTCAGGCAAATGAGGCGCTTGAACGGATCAAAAGTGTCTCGCTCGCGGAGGAGATTAATCTCGACGGTCTCGACCGTGATGTGCATGTCTTACTCACCGAAGGGGGCGTGCCCAACCTCTACGCCTCCCACCGCAACGACCTTGGGCATGCACTCGGCTTTCTCATGGCGCGGGACCGCTACTTTATTATGGATATGCAGCGAAGACTCGGACGCGGCACCCTGAGCGAGCTACTCGGAGAGCTCGGCCTGCAGAGTGATTTAGAGGCGCGTTTGACTGGCCTTCCGTATGTAGCGAGTCAGCTCGAGGCAGGCCTTTCAATGGAGCTTCGATCCTTCCTGGGCGCGTTCATCGACGGCATTAACAGCTACCTCATGCGCGTTCGACTGATGGAGGAGGAGCCACCCGTGGAATTCGCGCTCGCAGCGCCTTTGCTCGGCCTCACGCCTCAAGAAGCAATGGTTGACTGGAGTCTCATCGACGTGGCAGCCATGGCGGCCGTCGTTATGTACCAAACCACATTCGATACAACCGATGTTGAAAGAACCGCAGCACTGGCGACGCACCCCACCCTGTTCGCAGGCTTCCCGAACGAGGAAAAGCGTCGTCGGGGCTTTGTCGACGACATCACTGGCGATATGACCCCGCTGTTTGATTATGCGACAACTAATGGATTTGGCCTAAATGGGGCCATCCCTCGAGACCTGCGCCCTATGGCTTCAAGTTTGCCGAACATGGGCCGTCTGCCAGCCGGGTTCTCTTCGATGGTGCAAGACCTGAGCAGCGCGCTAAAACGGGTCGAGCGCCGATATATGAGACACACTCTTGAAGGCATAGGCTCCAATGTTTGGGCCGTTGCAGGCGACGTGGCCCAAGATGGCTATACCCTCGTGGCTGGTGATGGACATTTACCGCTCTCTGTTCCAGCAGTCACCTATCTCGTGGGCCTCGACACATCGGTCCTTGGCGAGGGCAACGTACACCAGGCTGGCATCTTAATGGCCCAACTCCCTGTTCTCGGTGCCGGCACCAACGGCCAAGTCGCGTGGAGCCAAGTGAATCCCTACGCAGACACAGTGGACTGGTACCGTGAATCGATCGAGCTCGGTGAAGACGGCCTACCCAGCCGTGCTTTATTTAAAGGCGAATGGCGGGCGCTCCTTCGGCTCTCAGAGGAATACGTCATCGCAGACGCTCCACTCTTGAATAGCCAAGGTCAAACCTTGGTGGCACCGCGCTATGAGACGTTTGACGGCAGACGCATAACGGACGTTGAAGGACGAACCATTGAGCCTGATGAGATGTATGATGGACCCGTCATACATGCGGTCGGGCGACGTGTCGCCCCAATGGACATCGACGGGGACGGCGTCATCAGCGCCATCAGCTTCGACTACACCGCGTTCGATGCAACCCCATATCTCGACGCGGCAGATCGAGCAGGCTTTGCTCAGACAGCGGAGGAACTCCGACAGTCGATGCGTGGCCTCATCGGCAACGGCCTCTACACAGCCGGTGGTGATGCCAGCGGCAATATATTCTTCAGCGCGTATCAGGGTTTCCCATGTCGTACGCACCTGCCTCGGACCGGCTCAGGAGAATGGGCGCCGGGTGCAAATCCACGCTACCTGATAGACGGTACGCAGTATGGCGGCTTTACGATTCCCGTTTCCAACGGCCAAGCAGACGAATCGCAAACGAATGAGCCAAACGCCTGCGTGATTCCTTTCGATGCGGTTCCACAAGCCACCAACCCAAACAGCGGGTATGTGGTCGCCGCAAACAATGATCCAGCCGGTGCGTCACTCAACGGGGTTCTTTATGACGATCCTTACTACCTAGGAGGCCCTTGGAACTCGACACGTAGCCACACCATCGCCTCTGATCTGGCAGAGCTTGTTGAAAATGAAACGGCTTCGGTAGAGACAATGGCCGAGGTTCAAGCCAATCGCCGCTCGCGCTTGGGGGAGGTCTTCACGCCATATCTACTCGATGCCATCACACATCACCTCGAGGGTCGCGATGACGAACAAGATCCAGACATACTGAGCACAGCCCGACTTCAGGAATTCAAGGAACGACTCACTGAGTGGAAGGATACGGGCTATGATACGCCTTCAGGTGTATCCACCTTTTATGATGCGCCCACCGACGCGGACAAACGCGCCTCTGTTGCGACCATGATCTTCAATGTTTGGCTCAGGCAGATGTTAAACCGAGTCTGGTCCGATGAAGAGGTCTCTGACGCATGGGTTCTTCCCCGCGAGCAGTACAGCATCATTGGTTTGAGTCGAATTCTAGCCGGCATCGGCGATGGAAATCCCAATGAGCTAACCTCATGGCATCCCGATACAGGTGAGTCGGTCTTTTTTGATGACGTGACAACCCCAGCCGTCGAAACCAGTACCGATATGATAATCCTCGCTTTATCCGATACCGACGCCTTCCTGAGTTCACCGAACGATGATATGGGACAGGCTGGATTTGGCACGAGTGATATGTCCAAATGGCTTTGGGGCATGCGGCATCAGGCGCGCTTTGAGTCCTTACTCTCTGACTTCTTGGAAGAGGGTTCGAGTCTGGCCAGTCTCCTAGACAGATTCGCCATCACCACACGCAATCTTCCCCTCGCCGACGACCTCGATCCTGCCGATCCAAGAAGCACCCTCAAATGGTTTCCACGGGGCGGCGATCACTGGTCAGTTGACGCCGCTAACCCCGGCATGTCAGGGCCATTCACGCACAAGAACGGCCCAGTCATGAGAATGGTAATCGGGCTAAAAGATGGCGAGGTGATTGGCCAGAACATCATCCCCGGCGGCCAGTCTGCTGACTCAAATTCGCCACACTATAGCGACCAACTCGCACTATGGCTTGCCAATGAGTCATTCCCACTCCGGTTTCATTTCGATGACGTCCTTGACGGTGCCACAACACGGCTTCAACTCACACCAACCTCCGAACCTTGAGAGATCCAACCCGCCGAAGCCTTTGCCCTTCCTCGGCGCGCCAATGCTACATGGTTATCGCGGCTCGAGACTGAGGCGGCTGCGATCTGGGCGATCTGAGTTCGCCGCAACCGACGAAATCAGCTTAGCCAGAAATCCGCTTGAGCAATATCGCGATGACCAACACCTCATCACCCTTCACGTGACCCAAGCTCCCCCACAGCGATTCGCGTCAACAGGGAGCACCTCGGAACGACCTCAACGTGTCACATGCTCACAAAGCAAAGCGAATCAGCGTACCTGTCACCCCACGGCTCGCACACGCCTGTAAACGTCAGACAGAACGGGGGGACACGACAGACGCCCCCACAGACAAGATCTAGAGCGGACGCAGACAGCATCACAACCACCGACCAATAAACATACAGTCGCCTCTAAGGCCGGCTAGCGTGGCGGCATCCCCATGGGAGGTTGACCTGCTTCGCGGCTAAGCGCTTGCCCAATTTGCATGCGCATAGACTGGGCGACAGGGTGGCCAGGCTCGATAACCAGAATCTCATCGATTTCAGCTAAGGCCTGCCTGGGCTTCTGCATAAAGATCAGCATGTTGGCCAGATTGAAACGGAACGGCAGAAAGTTCGGCTTGAGCCTAATGGCTCTTCGAGCGATCTCAAGCGCCTCAGCGATACGCGCCATCCTGGCCAATGCAATCGACTTGGCATTGAGCGCCTCTGGAAACTCCGGCTTTAATTCAAGTGCTTTATCGGCCATCAAAATCGCCTGTTGGTACTCGTCCATTGTGTTCAGCAATGTCGCAACATTCACATGCAAATCAGCTGAATTGGGATTCAACTGCACGGCTTGCCGCATCACCTTCAGCGCTTCGTCCTTCTGACCGCTCTGCGCCAAAGAAACGCCTAGCCCCATGTGGTAGCCAGCCCTCAACGGCTCTGTCTCTAGCAGCCGTCGATATGCGGCCACTCGCGCTTGATTACGCCTCTCTGATGCCGCCTTCCAGTCCATCTTATCCACCTGGCTAGTGCCCGGTTTTTCATCGACCCCAAACCGCCAAAGCGTCAGAGCTGGGTCATCTGAACAATCACTCAAACGCTGTTTGTTCTCGGACACTGACTGTTTTTGACCAAGTATTTCCCAACCGAGCCCGAAATTGCCAACAAAGAAACCACCATCGCCGGCTGCTGCGATTGAGGAAAAACACGGAGGCCGATCGGACAACGCAATTCCATCAAAGCCACCATCACTCTTTTGTTTGAGCAACAACACTGACCCCACGACACGCCCAGCAGGCACTGCTGACTCCATCATTTGAAGCACTGTCGGGGTCACACTGGCCACCAAGAGTAAGTCCAGGTCGCCATCACCGTCGAAGTCGCCAGTCTCAATGTCTTGCAAACCGGGGAGTGCCGCTAATTGACTCACCGAGAAGCGGGCGGCGCCATCATTTTTCAATAAGTGTACCCCCTGAAAGGTCGCGGCGCGGGGTGAATCTAAGGTGTCCCCATTGCCAATAAGGATGTCCATGTCACCATCCTTGTCAATGTCGACAATCTTCAGAAGCGTACCACCCCACAACGGATTCCCCGCCTCAAAGAGACGCTCGGTCCTGTATTGCCCGTTCGGTTTACGCCTGTAGGCGATAACCTCTTCTCGCTCCTGCCCAAAGAGTGCGACCACCTCGGACTGACCATCGCCATCCAGGTCCGCCACCTTCACGGACACAGCGCCACGTCCAGCGTCGAGTTTCTCAACACGCCAGCCCTTTTGAGATTTCGCCTGTCGTCCACCCGGATTATACAGAATCGATAAAGAGCCTGTATTCATCCAGCCAAATTCAGCGACGACCACATCGAGATCACCATCTTTATCGAGATCGCTCACAGCCACCTCAGAGACGCGCCCAACATTCTCTAATATGACATGCTTTGTGTATTTGCCCCGATTTTGACGAACCCAAACGACAGACCCTCGCTTGTGGTCAACCGCACTAAAGGTGCCCAAATCGGCGGCGATGATATCCATTTGACCATCATTATCCAGGTCACCTGTACCGATGCGGGCGGGATGCGCCAGCTGAATCAGCTTCTTGGGTGTACCCTCGGTGGCGGCTTGCCAAATCCCTCCACCCAGCAAGTCTGAGACAAGCACCTGTGCGTCTTTCCCGAACCCAGAACCTGTAGCGATCAAATCGCCGATCACTGTCTGCGCAGGTATATCCAAAGCGCGCACTTCATTAAACTTGACATCGCTGTTCGACGGCGGCTCATACGACGGAATCAGCAACGTGCGAGCCGCGTTTGCCGCGTAATAGCCGAACACCTCCGCTGGAGGGGGCGCACCCGTTATATCGATTTTGTATTTTTGAAAATAACTAAACTTCATACGGAGGGCTTCGGCCCAAGTTTGCATGGTGAACTGCTTCGGGTCAGGGAAAGCGTGGCAGCGCGAACAAAAGGCTTTGACCGCTTTATCTGCCCGATTTTTCCTTGCCAGGCGTTCAGCCTCAGCGCCCACCGGTGTTGCCGATGCCGGAGGCGTCTTTGCTACAGTCTCCTGAGGCTTTTGCTGTTTACCGGCCGAGACAGCCTTTTTGGCCGTTACCGTCTGTGCCGCCTTCGCCGAATCGGCCGCAGCCTTGGTGTCGCCTTTGGTCTTGGTACAGCCAGCGGTTAACATAGCCGCCAAAGCCATTATGAGCCCCCACCCTCTATTCAGGGTTTTCTCTGTCATGGATACGCCCATCCCTTCATTCACCACTCGAAGCTACCCTACTCTAAGGACATCGGACACCTTCGTCCACCGACCCGTCACAATCATCATCGCGACCATTGCACAACTCCTCGCTCGGCTGACCTGGGCGCACATCACAGGCAGGCAATGCGGATGCATCGCGCTGGTAGATCACGCGTTCCCAAATCCCCGACTGATTTACACCAACAGCCTCACCACAACGATATCCGGCCGTCAAGCGACCATCCTGAGTATGCCAACATAAGCGCTGCTGTGGATCAGCAAGTCCAACATCGCAGGTACGACGAAGGACCTGCAATCCAGCTGCCGCAAAGCCCCAAGAGTAATCATCATCAAAGTACCAGCTCACCCCATTGTGCACATTATCTGGGGATCGAATCCGGTCTACATCCTGAGTCACGCGGCCCCGAGCACCCGCGGCCGCCACGTCCAACACGCCGTCGCCCACAGAGCCACAGCCCAAGAGCAGCTCAGCCCCTCGACACGACATGAAGATATCTGCCAGTTCGGCTTCTTCGCCGTAATCACCGCGCCAACACAATGTATATCCGCGCGCTTCGAGTACGTCATGACCAATATCAGTCAGGGTACCGTTGAGCGCCAAATCATAGCTGTCACCTGTACCGCCGCAACGCCAAACACCCTCAGCTTCGCATTGGCCGACGCCGACACGACAGGCTTGTCCTAAATCGACGAAGCTTTCATCAACGATGCCATCACAGTCATCGTCGCGCCCATTGCACGACTCAACGGCGTTTAAATCGGGCCGGCTCACACATTCGGCAACGCCATTGATACAAACGGCGTCAATCACCTCGCATGGACCGACCGCCTGCCCTTCACAGAGTTCATCCGCCTGCCCGGTGAGTTCATCGATGACACCATCACAATCGTTATCGACGCCATCACAGTTCTCCAACTGTGGCTCACGGGGCTTCCAGACGCAGCGAATCTCACCGTTCATGTCGCATTGCGTGCGCGCTACACCGCAGCCCTCGACCCCCTCGAGTACGCAGTCTTGCCCAACTGCTGGAAAGCCCTCGTCCACTTCGCCATCACAGTCGTCGTCGATGTGATTGCAGACCTCCAAGACCTGTGCCGGCAAGGGCTCGGCGCTGCACTGTGCGACTGGACCACCTGCGCGCTGTAAAATGAGCCGCTCAAATTCACCGAGGTGCCCTCTGTCTGCACCGCAACGATAGCCGTCACCGAGACGTCCGTTGACGGTATCCCAGCACAACCGAAGCGCCGCGAGCGACGCCTCAATATCACATGGGTGCCGCGCTAGACGTGCCCCTTGGGGCGCAAAGCCCCAGCTGCTATCCTCATCAAAATACCACTGAACCCCGTTGTGGATTCGACTCGCCGTTGGCTCTGGGCCGACCGCCGCCAGCACTTCCGCCCGATAGCCCACAGCTGCCACGGACAGTTCGATTGGCGCCTCGCGCCGGCGACATCCCATCAGTAACACGTCGCCATCACACGCTGAAAGGATGCCTTCTATCTCTTCACCAGCGATGCCATACCCACCACGCCAGCAAATCCGGTAGCCATCATCCTCAAGAGCACGCAGCATCAGGTCTGTACGCACCCCTTCGAAGGGCAGTCGATAGTCGGGTCGACCATCACACTCTATCACCCCCCGCGACTCGCACGCGCCCGCACCTGCGGCACACGCATCGCCAAGAGAGCCCCAGCGCTCATCGGTGAGACCATCGCAGTCATCGTCAATGCCGTTACAGGTTTCGTAGCGTGGGGAGCCGGCCTCAGCCATACAGACGGGGTCACCATCAGGCTGACAAGCGAAGAACCCCTCACGCGTGCAGGCCCCACGACCCACGAGACAAGGACCACCGCCATACCCTTCATCCACCAAACCATCACAGTCATTATCCAACCCATCGCACATCTCTGAAGTCGGCTCGCCCGGCACCGCCGGGCATCGTGCCGCCCCCGACGAATCACAGGCCCCGATCGAACCCCGAGCGCATTGACCAACACCAACGGTACAGATCTCACCCACACCAAAACCCTCGTCGACCAGACTGTCACAGTCATCGTCAGCCCCATTACACCGTTCCACAGCCAATGTATCTGGCTGGACACAGGTCAGGCTTCGGCCATCACTCGAGCAACGATACACGCCAGTCTCTCGACAGTTGCCCTCTGGACCTTCACAGGGCATGCCCACCGCCGGATAGCCTTCGTCTACAACACCATCGCAATCATCGTCGATCGCATTACACAGCTCAGCTGAGGGCATAACGAGAGGAGCATCACAGATCGCACCACCATTCGCACCACAGGCCCAAACACCCGTCCGCTCGCAGGCACCAACACCAATCACGCAGGGTTCTCGGAGACCAAACCCCTCGTCGATGCGGCCGTCGCAATCATTGTCTTGCTGGTCGCACACTTCCGAGATGGCTTCGCAGGACGCATCCAGCGCCGCATCTAGTCGTTCGTACACATCGCGATCGCTTGTTCCAGCGTCAGAATGCGATGAAGGCGCTCGCCTATCGGTCGAATGGCAGCCGCCTCCAAACCCACAGAAGACCCATACCAAGCATAGTGTCCTCAACACTGACGATACTGAGGGGGCAACTGCGCTAGAAATTTGTCTTTCCAATGATAGCCATCAAGAAGTGTCTCATCGGGATCGCCGAGCATAGCGCGAGCGATAAACAAGGCCTCCACTGAAGCGAGTCCCCCGAGCGGGTCTGGAAAAGTCTTGCCAACCCGTGGGTAAGCGGTGAGCACATCCCTGGGAATACTCCGTCTGACAGGCGCGCCCGAAACCGCACGTTCGACGGCTGGCAACAGTTTCCATGTGGCGTCCAGGACAAGCAGTGGCCGCTCCCCATCTGCAGGTGTCAAGGGTGGCGCATCCACAGCCAACAAAGTGTAGCCGGTAGCATCCAGCTGGAAATTTTTCTTGGCAACATAGAACTGGATCTCTTCACGACCATGAAGGGGCGTGAGCGAACACTTACTCAACCGCTCTTTCGGGTGCCGGATGACAACGGTCTCAATCGGCTTCATGACTGGCCACCCCCTCCCATGCTGCCTCAATGACAACCGCTGGTTCAACCAGCCCCGAGAACTTGCCTTGCATACGACGGCCACGACCGCCTCCCCTGAGCGAACAGGCACCCTTTAGCTTCTCGAGAAGGCGAACGATAAAACGCTCTGGTCCAATCAGCATAAATTGCCCATCACCTGCCATGTTCGCACTGTAGACGAAAAAAACGTGATCGGGGCAAAGCGTTAATGAAGCATGCTCGAGGGCGCTTGAGTAATCCGCGTTCATCTCGGGCCTCGAGATAACACTGAGCCCCTCGCCAGCTTGACCGCGAAGCGCCGCGAGTCCACCCAGCTCACGCTCGAGCTGAGTTCGCCGCTTTTGACCCTCAAGAACCGACTGAAGTAAGCGCTCGACGGCAGCGTGGTGCCCATGCGGCGGCTCTGACAAGAGCTCTGTCAGAGAATGACTCTGTGCTGCCAGTAGACTGTAATGCTCGAGGGCCCGCTGACCTGCGAGAAAATGCATCCGAGTCGTCCCCTTTTCAAACGCCCAGGAAGTCACTTTTACCAGCTGCAACTCGGCCGTCGATGATACGTGCGTGCCACCGCAAGGGTTCGTATCTACTCCGTCTATATCAATCACCCGATAACTCTCTACGCCCTCGACCAATCGTCGGTATCGTACGGTGCCGGCTTCGATCTCACCTCGCTCCATCTGTACCTTGGATACCGGGATCGCCTCGCGAACAATTCGATTTACATGCGTCTCCAAGGCCTTAACCTGCTCCAACGAGACGCTGTCAGTATCGAGCACGATATCCGAACGTTCGGCGTTTAAATGAAAAGCTAGAGTCTGCCAACCGAAATACTTCAACGCCACCGCCGTAAGCACATGCTGCGCCGTATGCTGCTGCATGTGATCGAAGCGCCGCGGCCAATCGATGACCATTTCAGCCTCGCCCAAGGGCACAGACTCACTGACCACCACAGCTGGACGCGCACCGACCGTCTCATAGGCGAGGACCGGCAAAGTATTCAGCCAGGCTTGATCGGCGGGCTGTCCGCCACCACCAGGATAAGCGATGGATTGTTCGAGAACGACGCGATAACCCGCGTCCACAGGACGACAGTCGACCACACTCACGCAGAGCCGGTCGGCGTAACTATCTTCATGGCAGGCGAGCAGCTCCACAAACGCTCCAATCGTACTTTTCGGATGACGTTAGTTGGATTACCGAAGCCCCGCAAGGTTACGACGCTCGCCCCGGCCTTATTTAGCCAAAAACACTTAAGCGGGCTGGCTGCACGACAGCTGCCACTGCGCCCCCCTGACGACCATAGGCGGCCGCCAGCGCATTCGGCTTATCGGCGGTCTCGTCGGCCTTCGAAGCCTGAGCCGATTCCCCCGAGACGAATGCTGAGTCGCCCCTCTGCATCTCTTTTGCAGATTCAGGCTGCGATAAAGAATCTGGCGAATTCTCGAGGACAGCCGAACCAATTGCGCCAGCGGTACTCGTTGTCGCCGCGCCCGTCTGTACCGGTTTTGCCTCTGAGGATGCGACCTCCTGAGTGGCCCCTTCCTCTCCAGACTCCGATGGGGAGACCTCCTGAACCGCCTGTGCATCATCGCTCGCCCGATTACCATCAGACGACGCCTTACTCGCTTTTGTTGGGGCGGACTTTTCGCGCTGTTCCAGCTGTAGTTCCACCCGAGCCTGATTTGCATATTGCGCCGCACGCGCAGCGACCCGCCTATCGGCGCTCGATGGCTCTGCAGGCGCTAACGCCGCCCGTTGGATGGTCTGCATCTTCTGAATCGTTGCGGACGGGTCACCCTTTATCGGGCTGATATCCACGGGCACCTCTCCTGCGACCGCGTATCGTTTGCCGTCAGGCCCGGTCTCGTAAGAAAGCGAGATGGCACCACCATGACCACCAGCGGCGCTCTTATGGGCCTGTTCATGCGCCCTCACCTCAGCATCCCGCTGTGCGAGTTCAGCAACACGTTGCTGGTCTTCGGTCGACAGAGACTCATCATGGCCAGCATGGTTCGACCGACCCGTTTTCTCGTCATCGTGCTGGCCGCTATCCGCTTTTTGCCCGGGGCTCTGTTTTACTGCACTTGCGCCCTGCGCCCCCCCTTCGCTGGTTTGCACCGACTCGCCATGTCCATGGCCATCATTATCGGAATGAGCGACTTCCGTCGGAGCGGCCTTATTAGATTGGGGAGGTGCTGACGCCGCGTTATCGGCTTGGCTCGCAAGCTCAACTTGGCCAGGCCTCACCGTCTCGACAGCAAGCCCATTTCTTCTGCCCATTCGAGCCCTCGAACTCAAGCGAACTGAATCCGGTCGCACTCTGCCAGCATTTACCGCCGGCTCTGTGGCACGGATATCTCCCGTCGCCGTTAAACCTTCGAGGGGCCCCGCGCCCGGTTGCGCCACAGTGCCGAGCACACGCTGACTGCGATTCGTTTGCTCGATTGCCAACTCAAAGAGGCCGTCTTTGTCCTTGCCGGCCTCATATTGTTTTTTCAAGAAGTCGAATGCGCTCACGCAAGGTTTACAATGTTGATCTTCCAGCAGGTGGGATTGTGCGCCACCCGGCTCCTGTACACGCAGTTCGCCATCGGTTTTAACGATCTCTATGGCCGCGCGGGTCTCTGCCGGCTGCTCTACCCCTAGCGCAGCCCCGCCCGTCAGACCTAATCCACTCAAAGAGGACATAAATCACCCAAAATTTTATAGACCCATCCACTAACGACTTCGTCATTTCCAGCTAGAACTTTAAAAAAAAATCAAATTTTCGTAACACGTGGCTGCGGGTGTCGATCAACACCCCGTGTTTTCCACAGCCTGTAATCGGCGATTGCTAATCATCCAGGCGAACTGCGGCAGCGCCGTGAAAGCAGAATCGGCAAGGGGCTAACATGATGAGTAAACTCAAATATTTACTTCACGCAGTGGCGTTCATTGCCATCGCCATTGCCGCATTCGCCCT
>JBMHDS010000087.1:0-20197 GCA_049889275.1 Bradymonadia bacterium
GCAACTATCGGGGCCACCGGAGGGCTGACCTGAGCTTGCTGGTGGCTGCCCACTTCCACTCGCGCCGCCGCCAAACCGGCAATCCGACGTATCGGTGCCCAAGGGACATATGGTCGGCTCATCGCACTCATTATCATTGGCGTAACGGCAACTATCGGCACCACCCGAGGGCTGACCTTAACTTTCCGGAGGCTGTCCATGCGGACGACTTCCACACGCGCCGCCGCCAAACCGGCAATCCGATGTATCGGTGCCTGTGGGACAGAGTAATGGCTCGTCACACTCATTGTCGTACGCGTAACGGCAACTATCGGCACCACCCGAAGGCTGACCTTGAGGCTGCTGCGGCGCACCCGGCTGTGGGCTCGCCCCTGGCTGGCCACTCTGACCGCCTGCGTTACGGCAATCCGATGTATCTGTACCCACGGCGCAGTAGGTGGGCTCGTCACATTCATTATCATTGGCGTATCGGCAACTATCGGCACCACCCGAGGGCTGACCTTGAGGCTGCTGCGGCGCACCCGGTTGTGGGCTCGCCCCTGGCTGGCCGCTCTGACCACCTGCGTTACGGCAATCCGATGTATCTGTACCCACGGCGCAGTAGGTCGGCTCGTCACATTCATTATCATTGGCATATCGGCAACTATCGGCACCACCCGAGGGCTGACCTTGAGGTTGCTGCGGCGCACCCGGTTGTGGACTCGCCCCTGGCTGGTTGCCACCGGCGTTACGACAGTCCGATGTATCAGTACCTGCGGGGCAGATAACTGGCTCGTCACATTCATTGTCATTGGCGTAACGGCAGGAGTCGGAGCCGCCTGATGGCGCACCCTGCGGAGCGCTCGGACCACCTTGCGAGCCGGGTTGACCAGAATTGCCCTGCTGCGCACCGCCGCAGTCACTACAATCGGTGCCTGCAGCACAAAGACCGGGGTCATCGCATTCATTGTCGTTCGCGTATCGGCAGCTATCCACACAAACGCCACTACCGGCTGGACCACCGGGATTCGAAGGCTGTTGACCGCCGTTCGGGGGACGAGCCGTGCTGTCGAGGAGTGCCTGAATATCGTAGCCAACTCCCGTACCAAAGACACGTCGGGCAGCAGCTTCGACAGTCTCACCGGGCAAGAGTTCAACGGCCTGCAACGCAAGCTCGGCGCCCACACGACCGAATTCTGATTTTGCGACGAATATCTCTTGCTCTTGGAGCCCGATTGGATCCGCGGCGACGCTTTCAGGATCCTCGGCCAGTCCGCCGGCACAACCGGTGAAGATTAATTGAAAACAAAGCGCAAAAAGATAGCTTAGCTGTTTTTTCTGCATCGCAGAGACCCCGTTGATTGTTTAATGCTTCACCCTGACTGCAGATCTCGTGCCACTGCAGTTTAAGCTGAAGCCGTCGCACCGCTGCTAAGAATGTCTCACTTTGACTGTGCCCCCTAGAGCTACCCGAGACACTGAGGACACACGTCATCAGATCCGCTCTGCATGATCGTTGTGGAAAAATTGAGTCTGGCGTTCGTTCCGCTCTATCACTACGTGCAAGTTGAGCAGGCAAACCAATTGAAGGGACCCGCATACAGCCAAGAAGGACTGTTGCCTCTGCGCGTGGTTGTGCCTAATGTGTGACTCTTTTGCTCACCGAGCGCTCTATTGTACGACTTGGTGTTGGGCACACGTGGGGAGATTAGGATGGGACAGCAAGCTTTTTGGTGGAGTTTTTTGGTCGTATTCGCGCTCAGCGCTTGCAGTGACGAGGGCGGCACCAGTGACGACACGGCCGGTGCATTAGACACGGATCGCGGGGTCATGATGGACATCGACGCAGACCTTGTCCCCGACACCTCACCGCAACCCGACCAAGGGCCCATCCCCGATGCCGCAATCGATGGTGAGCGGGTCCCGAGAATCGAGAGTGGTTTGTACTCCATGGGTGTGGCACTCGCCGAACTCGGTGGGTTTGAAGTGCCGTTTCAGGTTGAAGTGGTCGTGACCGAGACCGACGGTCAGATTATTTTTGAAAAGTTTGTGGTCCGGGCCACCGACGGTGAAAATATCAGCGACCCAATCGCCGATGCAGGCCCCGTCGTCATCTCACCTCTTGGCACCTTTGTAGCCGAGTCGGGCGATACGGTGATGCCCGCGGCGTTTAGCCCCACGGGCAGTGACGTACGCCTGAATCTAGTCTTCGAAGGGCGAATCGTCAGTCCCTCGTTTGTGTGCGGACGCATTCGGGGTGCTCTGATCACCATCGACACAGAACTGGTCGACAGCGCGTTCGCGCTCGAGCCCTGGGAGGGAAGAAGCCCAATGCCGCCGGCATATTGTGAAGCTCAGGCGATCGACCCCTGCCCGAGGTTAGACGCGGCCGAATGCCCCGCACTCAGCGATGGTTTAATGGAAGGGTTTGTCTCTTGCGGTGCGGAGAGAACATTTGAAGTGCATTTACCGGCGGGACATGATCCAGAAGGATCTTGGCCAGTTCTGTACTTGTATCACGGGCTTGGCGGGAGCCACGAGGGCATGGCGATGTACTCAGGCATGCTCGAGTTAATTGACGAGTTGGGTTTTATTTTGGTGGTGCCGAGCTCCACAAAGCTGCCGGTGGAGTGGGAGCAATTTACCGTTCGGGACAACCTCGACCTCGCTTGGTTCGATGACTCGCTGCTGTGCCTACAAACGCAACTGGGCGTCGACCCGAACCGCGTATACGTGTCGGGTATGAGCGCGGGCGGCTTGTATGCCAGTTACCTCGGTCTCATGCGCGCCGACATCATCGCGGCAACCGCGCCCATGTCAGGTGGACTGATTATCAATTATCCGACAACGACGGCCCGTAAACTGCCGTTTATGGCCTCGTGGGGGGGTGAGAACGACTTTGCAGTGGAGCAGAATTTTCACACATTTTCACAGTCTCTTATCGCCGACTTAAAGCGTCGCGAACACACCGTGATCGCCTGCGACCATGGCGGTGGTCATCGTTGGGACCAGAACCTCAACCGCGCGATTTGGCGTTTCTTGACCGATCATCCACTGGATCTAAGCCAAACGACATATACCGAAGAACTCCCCGACGTTTTTCCACCATACTGCGAACTCGTGCCTTAGGCTGTACTCCGGCATGTCCTCATCTGGTCACCGTGAATGATGTTTGATGACGGTGACGTCTGCACGCAAAATACTGGTCTAACGCCAACCATGGCGCCACACGGTGGCGTCTTTCAGCACAGTCCAAGGATGAACATATTCCCGACCCGAATGGACTGCCTCCAGAACGATTTCAGGCTGCCTATCTTCATAGTCATGCACTCGGGTCACGATGAAATGCTTCTCTCGATCGATGGGCGCCTGAGCCGTCCATTTAGACCCTTTCAATTTCTTTTTCTGAACCCGATTCATCGTCTATCCAAGTTGCGAGGCAGTGCTGAGTAGATACCCCACCGCCCATTGACGTTGCATCGGGCTTAGGACGCCACCGTGGGCCAGGCGAGACATCCACGTAGAGTCATGCCATCAAAATGGCTGACACGCAGCTGATGAGTGACTCAGCGATGTCTGATTGGCTTGCCCGCGATGTCGGGCGTGTGGATGCAGGTGATACGTGGCTCAAATCACCGCAAAAACCTTCATTTCCAACTCAAATTTTCTTGATCAGCAGCCGCTTTGCTGTAAAACAGCCGACAAAACTACCAAACGGATGTTTTACTCATGAGAAACCGATTTGCCCTCATATGCCTTTTCGCATGCTCACTGACCGCCTGTGATGATTCATCAGAGAGCTCGACGGCTCAGAATGTGTCACCAAAGGATGCGGCCCTCGGTGATGCACATACCCCCGCCGATGACGCCACGTTGGCTGCGGATACAGCGGTCAGTGACGCATCGCCCATCGATGCAACCCCCGACACATCCACGGACATCAATGACGCAAGTCCCGCGATGCCCGATGCCGGCCGGGAACCAGCGGACGAGATGACCCTCACAAACGCGCCCACACCGTGTGATGCCATCAGCCTTCTCGCCCCGAGCCTCCCGGGTGAAGCAGGTCACTATGTCGCAAGCGTCATTAAGCCGAACAGGTACCCTTTTGCCATAGAAGAGATTCAATATTCGCTCGTGACCAATGACGATGTGTCGAGCTGTAATGGTGCGCTCGCACACCGAGTGCTGCTTTTCGCCATTGAAAACGATACGGCATTGCCGGCTAACCCCGCTGCCACTGGTCTGGGTTATCGGCAATACGATGTGCCGATGGATGACAATGGCGTCGCTGGCCGCCGCGTCGCGGTCACGGTCCCCATCCCCCTTATCATTACGACCGGCCAGAGCGCGGTTGTTGCGATCCAGTTTGCCACCCAAGCAGATGAGCATATCTGCGTTGCATCATGCGAGGAGACGGCTGGCGAAGCTGGCTTTGACTGGTGGTCGAACGCGGCAATGGCGCCTTTTGATTGGCGCGATCTCGTCGCAGACTTCGGCCTCAGAGGTCAGCTGATGGTGACACTCAAGGGTCAAAAAATCGATTAAATGGTTCGATCTCGCCCACCTCTCGGCAGTTTGTCCCCTCACGATTAAGTTCATCTTGTTGCCATGTGATGTAAACGGGCTTTGAGCGCTGCAAGGCCCGCTTCGTCAATGCGTGGGGCATTGATCTGCGAGCTGACTTTCAGACCGCAACCCACATCAGATTTAGAGTTGCTCTGCGGATGCCCAAGAAACAGGCTCACAGACTCGTGTTCGAACTTGCCAAACGCGTGTGCAAAGGGCTAGTGTGATGATGGTTACATGCGCTGCCGACAGCCAGTGTTTGTGGACGATTGAACGCGCTCAGCGCAGGGGGCTGACGCGTTCGCTTACCCTTTCTCGGTGAAGGACAACTCGGGCGGGGCTCCGTGCGGTGAAGACGCACGGTTGAAAAATTGAGTGGGGGGACACGCGATGACTGCGTATCTTTATCGGTTTGTATTGGCATGCCTGTTTCTCGGCATCGGTACGTCTGCGTGGGCATTGCCCAATCGGTTTCATCAGGAAGGTTATGTCGTGGGCGCAAATGGCCAACCCATCGACGGTGACTTTCAGATTCGAGTGCGTATCTATTCATCCGTTCAAGGCAACAACGTGTTGTTCCAGGAGGTCCACCCGCGGGTGACCTTTACCGGCGGTATCTACTCTATCGCCATCGGCAGTGAGCAAGCGCTTCCCGACGGTCTCTTTGACCGCGATGAACTCTACTACGGTATCGCAATCGGCCAACAGCCGGAGCTTCGACCGCTGATTCAAATCTATAAGGTACCCGCCGCCTTCATCGCCGATACAGCAAAGAATGTGACTGGAAACATCACGCCCAGGACGGTGGCGATCGAGGGTGTGGGCGTGGTCATTGACGGCAATGGTCGCTGGGTGGGTGATCCTGCCGGCTTGCGTGGTCCGTCCGGTCGAGATGGTGAGCAAGGGCCTCAAGGGCCGCCCGGACCTCAAGGTGAACGAGGTGAACCCGGTCCGCAGGGACCTGCGGGGAATGCAGGCGCCCAAGGTGAGCAAGGCTCGCCGGATACGCCTGAGCAAGTGCGTGACAAACTTCGCCAAGTGGATGGCACGGGTTCTGGTATCGATGCCGACAAGCTAGATGGCTTAGATAGCACTTCGTTCGTACGCGGTGCCCAGCAAGTCCTACAGCTGCTGCTCACGGTAGATGGGGCCGGCTCGGGATTAGATGCGGACACTATTGATGGCCTCGATTCCAACAAGTTCGTCAGAACCTCAGAGCAAGTGCTCAACCTGCTCCTGCGTGTCGATGGGATCGACAGTTTGCTGGATGCTGACTTTCTCGACGGTGTGAGCTCCGAGGGCTACTGGAAGAAGATCGAGGAAGTAGATGCCGCAACGCTTGGAGGTCAACCACTCGAGGCATTTGTTCGCACGCCCGCCCATGTACTCGAGCGTCTCTTGGTGGTCGATGGTGAAGGCTCCGGTGTTGACGCCGACCGTATCGATGGATTTGATTCATCGGAGTTTGTTCGTACAGCCGCCCAAATTCTTGAATTGCTGCGCACCGTTGATGGCGAAGGTTCCGGCTTAGACGCAGACCGGCTCGATGGGATCGACTCCAGCGCCTTTATCCGCACAGCGCAGCAGGTGCTCGACCGTTTGAAAACCGTCGATGGCCAAGGATCTGGCGTCGATGCAGACCGCCTTGACGGCATCGACAGTTCTGCCTTTTTGCGCGGCGACGGCGATATCGTGATCAATGGTAATCTAACGGTGCGCGGTAATACCGAGTTTGGCGGCGCTGCTGACATTCACGAAGTAACAACCGAGGGAATGGGGATCTGTAACGAAGAGACCCGGGGTCGTGTTTACTTTAACATCGAGGAGCAGCGCTTTAAGGGCTGCAACGGGGAAGAGTGGGTGAATATGTCTCGGGGCGCAGGTGGCAACGACCAAGCCGGCCCAGGAGATAAGGAGCTCGTCGACGTCAACGGCGCTTTCCAGTGGAGCGACGGTACGTTTTCGAGAAGCTGCCGGCAGTATCTACGGGACCCGAACTACACAGGTGACGGTGACGGCCGTTATCGACTCACCGACGGGGAACGCAACTTTGTGGTCTATTGCGATATGACCACCGATGGGGGTGGCTGGACGGTGGTCGGCCATTACACCGTCAACGGTCGCCCAACCGTGCCGGGTCACGATGACCGCGACTACTCACTGTTCATGCGCGCGCGCCTCAACGCCCCCTTCGGCTTAGGCCAGTATTATGGCGACCCAAATAGTGATGGGACCTGGACCGATTGGCGGGTCCTCCAAAACATCGGATACCCCATCGAATTCTCAGTCTTGATCGATCAAGGTGAGTTTCAAACCGGTTGGGAAAACTATGGCCGCAAGGTCATCTATCGCGTCAAAAACCGAAGTCAGATGCCTAATTATGGCACCACGCAGAACATCGCTGCGAATGACAACCTCATGTATAAATTTCATCCGGCTGAGAACTGGACTGATGTGGGGGATGAGAGCGCCTCGGGTACATACTACTGGTTCCCAAGGGATCCTCAGAATCGCTATCTAGCCATGTTTCATGTCAGTAACTACCGTTACTTAGATGGCCGTGCACCGACAAATTACCAGTACGCGACCCATTATGGTGTGGGCGTACCCGGCGGTGATGATTCGTGGCAACACAACGGCCACCTCCTCATTCGCGAGATGGTCGATCCGCCTGCGGAAGACCAACCGCACCTAGACACCGACGCCGATGGCGTACGCTCATGGTCCGATGGCACTCAGGTAAAAAGCTGTCTCGAGTATCGAAATCCGCCCGAGGGTTTCTACACCGCTGACATCGAATCGGGTAAGTACCGAATTCAGACACCCACAGGGGCGATCACAGTCTATTGCGACATGGAAACCGACGGCGGCGGCTGGACGATGCTCGGGCACTACGCACATCCAAGCACCGCAGGTGGCCCACTCGACCTCGAAAACCGAGATTATGCCTATTTCATGAAGGCGCGCTCAAACCAGACCTACGGGCGTCAAGAATTCATCGCCAACCCAAACAGCGCCGGCCCATGGACCGACTGGCGGCCGCTCCAGAATGCGGGCTGGCCCATTGAATTTGCGGTCATCCTGGATCAGGGCGACCAATACACATCAGGATGGGAGAGCTATCAGCGCAAGGTGATCTATCAGGTCAAGAACCGCAATATTCTGCCAAACTACGGCACCACGCAGAATCTCACCGCCGGTAACAACCTGCTCTATAAGTTTACACCGCGCGCTGGCTGGACGGATGTGGGTGGTAGCTCCGCGTCGGGGCATTATTACTGGTATCCCTATTCAAACGGAAATCAGTACCTGTCGCTCTTTCACGTCAGTAATTACCAATACTACGATGGCCGAGCACCCACCGACTACCATTATGCCAATTACTATGGGCAGGGCATGCCTGGTGGCGACAATTCGTGGCATCATGGCTCGCGACTCTTGTTCCGATCACTTGGTCAGCCACCGCAAGATGGTCAGGTCCGACTTGTACCAAGCGAAGCAGACCCCGACGCGACGGTCTGGTCAAACGGCGCGATGCCAGGCTCCTGTAAGGGGTATCTCGACACCCCTGATAATGCGTACATCGGCGACCGTCTCTCCGGCAAATATCGAATCAGAAATAGCGATGGGGAGTATACTGTATACTGCGACATGGAGACCGATGGCGGTGGCTGGACGATGCTCGGTCACTACCGTCACCCTGGCCGCGACAATGCACCAGCCGACGTGAACAATCGAGATTACGCTTATTTTATGCGGGCGCGCGAAAACCAGGCTTTTGGTCGGGCTGAATACATCGGCGATGCCGACAGCCGTGGTGCGTGGACTGACTTTAGACCACTCAAGGATATGGGATTCCCAGTGGAGTTCGCCATGGTCTTAGACCAAGGAAACTCATATTCACCCGGCTGGGAAGACTACAATCGTAAAGTGATCTATCGCGTCAAGAACCGGCAGTTGCTGCCAAACTACGGCACGAGCCAAAACATCGCAGCGGGCGATAATCTGCTCTACAAGTTTAATCCCGGCGCAAACTGGACCGATGTGGGTAGCAGCTCGGCCTCCGGGCATTATTACTGGTATCCGTACTCCAGCGGAAACGCCTATCTATCACTCTTCCACGTCAGTAACTACAACACCATCGATGGTCGTGCGGGCACTGATTATCACTACTCGAATTACTATGGGTCAGGCATGCCAGGTGGGGACAACTCATGGCATCACGGCTCGCGTATGTTGGTGCGCGAGATGGGTCAAGGACCAGCGGAAGACCAAGTTCGGATTGTCAAAGACGAAAATGGTGTACGCCAATGGTCCGACCAAGAGCCGAGACGCAGCTGTAAGGAATACAAAGAGCTGGTGCCGGATGACGCCTATACAGGTGACCTGTTGTCCGGCATGTATCGGGTTACGACACCGCTCGGGGTGATCAACACCTATTGCGACATGGAGACCGATGGCGGTGGCTGGACCATGGTGGGTCATTATCGACACCCAGGCCGGACGAATGCACCCGCGGGTATCAATAATCGCGATTACGCTTATTTTATGCGAGCAAGAGAGAACCAAGCTTTTGGCCGGCCTGAATATGTTGGCGACCCCAACAGCGAAGGCGCTTGGACCGATTGGCGACACCTCGAAGGCATGAGCTGGCCGCTGGAATTCGCCATCGTGCTCGATCAAGGCCGTTCTTATCAGACGAACTGGGAAGGCCACAGCGCCAAGATCATTTACCGGGTAAAGAACCGACAAAATATGCCCAACTTTGGCACCGCACAGCCAATCGCTGTGGGTGACAATCTTCTGTACAAAACCTCCCCGGCAAATAACTGGACCGATGTGGGTGGCAGCTCCGCATCAGGCCATTATTATTGGTATCCCTACTCGAGCGGCGGTCAATATCTCACGCTCTTCCACGTCAGTAACTACAGCTACATCGATGGTCGAGCGGGCACAGATTATCACTATTCAAACTACTATGGTGCAGGAGTGCCGGGTGGTAACAACTCTTGGCATCACGGCTCACGACTCTTGATCCGGGAAATCGACGAGTTACCAGACCCCGATCGATTGCGTGTGGCGCTCGATGAGAACGGGATTCGAGGATGGACCAACGGGGCCACGAGACGCACGTGTAAGGATTATCTCGACAACGTACCTCTACGTGGTGATGCATCAACGCTCGTGTCGGGCAAGTATCGCATCGACACCCCTAACGGACGCATCGTCGTATACTGTGATATGGAAACCGATGGCGGCGGCTGGACGATGCTCGGCCACTATCGACATCCAGGTCGATCAAATGCGCCCAACGACGTGGCTAACAGAGATTACGCGTACTTTATGAAGGCACGACAAAACGCAACCTTCGGCCGGCGCGAATACTTAGCCGATCCGGATAGCGATGGCCCTTGGACCGATTTCAGGCCGCTCGAACACATCAGCTGGCCAATCGAGTACGCCATTGTGCTCGACCAAGGCGTGGCCTATCAGCCTCAATGGGACAATCGCAGCCAGAAAGTGATCTACCGGGTCAAGAACCGCAACATCATGCCCAACTACGGCACGCAGCAAAATCTCACTGCGGGAGACAACCTGCTCTATAAGTTCAACCCGAACGATAACTGGACCGACGTGGGATCCAGCTCACGGTCTGGTCATTATTATTGGTACCCCTACTCGAGTGGAAACGCGTACCTCTCTCTGTTTCATGTGAGCAACTACAGCTACATCGACGGACGCGCTGGTACCGATTATCACTACTCAAATTATTATGGCTCGGGTATGCCCGGTGGAAATAACTCTTGGCATCATGGTTCGAGAATGCTCTTTCGTGAGACCGAACCGCTCCCTGCGGTGGATGTCTTGCGGATCGTCGAAGAAGACGGGGTAAGGCTGTGGTCTGACGGACAACTTGAGACCACATGTCTGGAATATCGCAACGGTCGAGACGGCGCCTACACGCCAAGTATCATATCCGGCAAGTATCGCTTAAACACGCCGGCCGGTCAGATCGTGGCCTACTGCGATATGGAGACCGACGGCGGCGGTTGGACTTTGGTCGGTCACTATCGACATCCCGGTCGGACCAACGCACCCAACGATGTGAACAATCGTGACTATGCCTACTACATGAAGGCGCGTGAGAACCGAGCCTATGGGCGCCCCGCCTATATCGGTGACCCTGGCAGCGAAGGGCCGTGGACGGATTGGAGATTATTGTCAGCGTTCGAGTTCCCACTAGAGTTTGCGGTTGTGCTCGACCAAGGCCGAAATGTGCTGACCAATTGGGAAGATTGGAGCGCTAAGGCCATCTATCGCGTGGCGCGTCGGGAAGTGATGCCAAACTATGGCACACGGCAGGACCTCACATCGGGTAATAACCTGCTCTATAAACTCAACCCAGGCGACAACTGGACCGATGTGGGCGGTGCGTCGGCTTCAGGCATCTACTATTGGTACCCATATTCGAGCGGTGGACAGTACTTAACGCTCTTCCATGTAAGTAATTACAACTACATCGATGGACGGGCGGCGACCGACTACCATTATTCGAACTATTATGGCACGGGCGTGCCCGGCGGTAACAACTCTTGGCATCACGGCTCGCACATGTGGGTTCGAGAACTTCAGTAACCATTATTTATAAAAAACGATTCAACGTTACACGAGGAATGGGCGCATCTTGCGACCCATTTGGGGGAGTAAATATTGTGAACGTCCGACCTCAAGTATTGCGTTTACGAGGGCTTGTGAAGACATCTCTGCTTTTTGGCGTCATGGCGCTCGTTGGCGGTTGCGCCTCCGATGATGGCAGCGGTGGCGGTACGACGCCCGACCTTGATGCTGCGGTGATGGACTCACGAATGGTCGACCGAGGCACGATGGAGGTCGACGCGACGCCCGATGCGACCAACATCCCAGATTTCACGGCCCCTATCGTCGATCAAATGGTCGTGCGAGACCAATCGACCCCCGACCTGATGCCTTTAGAAGATATGGGCCCAATGGACGCTGCCTGCAATTGTGTGGGTAACCAAATCTGCAATCGAGGTGAGTGCCTTGAACCCGATATTTGCGAGGCCCATCGCGATTGCCTCGGCGCTCGACTGTGTGAAGACGGCATGTGCCGGGATGGATGTGTCGATAATTCGGGCTGCCCCGACGGGTTCACGTGCGACTTAGCCACTCAGACCTGCACCAATCGTGGGCCCTGCATGAGCGACGACCAATGTGGTGAGAATATCTGCGTCGACGGCTTTTGTGCTGAGCGCTGCCGCGATGACGACGCGTGCCGGGGGCGGCAGACCTGTGAGCTCAATAGCGGTCGTTGTCTCGAACCCGAAGATTGCAATGAAGACCTTGACTGTAACGACGGCCGTCGATGCGTTGATCGGGCGTGTATCGACCCCTGTCGCGAAGACTCTAACTGCGCCGGCGCCCAGAGGTGTGTAGACGGGGTTTGTGCTGAGCCTGACAACTGCACAAGCAACCTGGACTGCACAGGCGACCGCGTCTGTGTGGGGGCGATGGGTGCCGCGCAATGCCAAAACCCGTGCAGTGTTGTTCCATGTCGAGAAAATCTATTCTGTGACCGACTGTCTGGCCAGTGCTTAGAAGCCGAGCCGTGTCAGGATGAAACCGGGTGCTTTGACGGTCGCGTCTGTTTAAATGAACGCTGCGATGAGCCCTGTATGGAGAACGCTGATTGCCGTGGCGCACAATCCTGTGTGGATGGCGTCTGTACAGAGCCCGATTTTTGTAACGGGCCACTAGACTGCAACCCTGGCCGTGTCTGTGTCGATGGTGGATGCCGAGACAGTTGCGAGCGCGTTCCGTGCGAAGGCGCATTGCTATGCTCACGGGAGACCGGCCAATGCGTGGAGGCGGCGCCCTGTTTGGACAACGAAGGGTGTTTCGATGGACGGGTGTGCGAAGCAGGCAACTGCAATGAGCCTTGTCTCGAGCCAGCGGACTGTCCCGGTGGGATGAATTGCATCAACAGTCGCTGCGAGGAGCCTGATTTCTGCCGCGGGGCGTTTGACTGCCATGTTGGACGACGCTGTGTGGAGGGTGCGTGCCGCGATGAATGCGTCGACGGGGCGTGTATTGGCACCCGTGTTTGCGACCCGACCGGCCTCTGCGTCGAGGGCGAGGGCTGTGCGGCCGATCGCGACTGCGACGGAGAGAGACGTTGCCGCGTTGAAGCCGGTGTATGCGCTGACATTTGCATGGTCGATGCCCAATGCCGCGGCAACCTTGAATGCGGTCCGGATGGCTTGTGCCGAGAACCTCGATTCTGCGTCGAAGACGATGAATGCGCCGGCGACCGCCTTTGCTTGTTTGCCACCTGCTATGACGTTGAATGTCAGGCCGATGGTAACTGCCCTGGCGATGAACTCTGTGTCGGGTTTGTCTGCGTCGCCGACCGACCCGGAGAGTGCGCTTGTCCTGAGGGATGGGCTTGTGACGACGGCCACTGCGTACAACCCGCCCCCTGCGATGCGTTCAACGGTGAGGCTGGTTGTCCCGAAGGCACAATGTGCACGCCCGGTGGTCACTGCGCCCAATGCGCTGTCGACGCTGACTGCGCCCGCGGTGTTTGTGATGCAGG
Organism: Bradymonadia bacterium; assembly: GCA_049889275.1. Classification (GTDB taxonomy): domain Bacteria; phylum Myxococcota_A; class Bradymonadia; order UBA7976; family UBA1532; genus UBA1532. The sequence goes on from JBMHDS010000087.1 coordinate 13,163, forward strand.
CGACTGCGTTGATCCATTCGGCTGTGAAGCTGACGAGGACTGTTTAGATGGACGGACGTGCTCCAATGGATTCTGCGACCTCCCACGCAATGCATGCGAAGACGATGAGGTCAACAACGGTGACTTTGGCAACGCTGAGCCACTCTTGTATGCGACCATTCCAAACCTGGTCGCTTGCGAAGGCCCAGGCGATTGGTTCACCGTAAACGATCCAATTGGCGCGCGCGTCATCGTTCGGTTTGACGCACCTTCAACACGCCTCTCGGTCTCTGCGTTCTCATGGGATCAGATCGGCCGAACGCCTGTGGATGTCGGTGAACCACTCGCCGGTGAGGCGTGGGTCAATGTGGGACCGGGGCTGCACTACATTCGCGTAGACGCGAAAGAAGGCGGCGCTGGCGATTATACGATCACCACCGAGGGCGGGGTCACTTGTTTGGATGACCCATATGATCGCCCATGGCGGAATGACGCGCCTGAATCGGCACGCGAAGTCCGCTCTGGCCAGTTCTCGGGTACGCTCTGCGATGGCGATGTGGACCATTTCATCTATCCGGGCGAGGCGGGCAGCGTTGAGGTCAGCATCGAGGGCCCAGTGATCGGCACCTTTAACGGTCAAGCATTACCCCGAACTGTATTTGGGCCAGGCAATATTCAGGTGGAGGGCGAAGGTGAATATACGCTGCGCATCACACCCGACGACAGGCCTGTGGCGCGATGCTTGCGAGCACCACAGGTGGCTGTAAACAGCCGCTTCAATGTCGCCGCCGACCGCGCCGTGAATAGCTTTCAGGCAGAATGCCACTTTCAGGACGGGAATGATGTCGTATTTGCTTTCGAGCCCCCGGCACGCGGCGTCGCACGCGCGGAGATTGTCGGTCTAGACCCCGACGTCCGTCTACGTATTATGAAGGACTGCTCGGCTGAGCCAATCGCCTGTAGTGATGACTTTGGTTCCATCGCCGCTGCGGTTGACAACGCGTTGCACTACCTCGTGGTTGACGGCGGTTTCAATGGCGACGTCTTACTGAGTTTTGAGCCTGAGAGCGATGTGTGTGGAGAAGCGGCCCCTGCGCCTATCGGCGAGCAATTCGACGTCGATTTGGGCCAACGCAGCCCCGACGTGGCCGGTGGCTGCCTGCCTGTGACGAATGGACAAGCAGTCTACAGACTCGATGTCCAAGTGGACTCTCGAGTCACGATTAACTTGGCGAGCGATGATCCAAACGCGGTCGCCAGCATTCGTACAGTCTGCAGTGCCGTCGAAGGGGAAGTCGCCTGCCAGCAAAATACAGGAAACCCCCGCAGACGCTTTCTACCCGCTGGAGAATACAGTCTGGTGTTCAACGCAGATGCGCCCGTCACAGCTCAAATCAACATTGAGCCGGGCGGTCAACCGGGTCCGCCGACGCCTGCAGAAGCCTGTGAAGACGCCATCGACTATCAATTTGACCAGTTAAATGACGCGCGCGTGCTCGCGGACGATGACAACAGCTTCGCGCCCGCATGTCGGGGCGTTCAACAACCGGACCGAGTTTATCGGGTCACCATTGAAGAGCCCACAACGCTGATCGGGCGACTCGACGCACCGGATCCAGCAACCTCCATGCTTGTGTATGGGGATTGTTCGCAAGAGCCCATTAACTGTGGGTTTGACAGGGATGGTCTGCGCCAAGATCTCGATCCTGGCACCTACTATGTCGTAATCGATGGTCCAAACGAGAACGGTATAGAGCTCGTCTTGGACCCACCACCCGGACAGGGTGGAGGCGCGACACCAGCTGAAGCATGCGAACGCGCGCCAGTGCTCGAGCATGGCGTGCCCGCACCCGCCGAGAGTCTCGGACGATCAGACAATTTCTCGGCAGAATGTTCGCCAGCGGGAAGCCGCGACCGCGCGTTCAGCATCGTGCTTGACCGGCGCGCAACCATTAACGCACGGCTCGCCATTCCAGAGCCCAACACACGGCTCTTGCTGTACTCTGATTGTGAAGGTGAAGCGATCGCCTGTGGCAATAACTTCGGCGAGCTATCTCAACGAGTCCCTGCAGGCGAATACTTCATCATCATCGATGGTAACAACGAGGGAGATATACTCGTCGAGCTCGACCCACCACCCGGTGCGCCAGTGATTGAAACACCGGAGCAGGCCTGTGCGGCCGCAACGCCGATTAATACGGGAACGGTTGCGATACAGGTGGATGAAAACGCCGATAATCTATTCGATGAGGGCTGCGGTTTTGTTGATAGACCTGAGAATGCCTACCGAATTGAAGTTGCCACACCAGGTGTATTACGCGCTCTCCTTACAGAGCCTGCAGCCGTTGCCATGCCGACGTTGTACCAAGACTGTAGCGGTGAGGCCCTCGCCTGCGCGAGCGAGGAGGGCATTCTCGAGCAGGAAGTCGTTCCCGGCACCTACTACATCGTGGTCGAAGGGCAATATGCAGGTGACATGGACATCGACATTGCAGAGGTACAAGGACCTTGCGATGGGGCCCAGGTCATCGAGCCCGGTGTGGATACGGCGGTCGATTTCACGCTGGTCCCGCCACCCTATGCGGGTGATTGCCTCCAAGGTTTCAATCCGCAAGCGCTGTTCTATTTCGACCTCGCAGAAGCGAGCCGAGTCCGATTGAGTTCGTCCGGTAATGCGAACGTTCAACTGTCAACGCGGAGCACTTGCGATGAGCCTGCGACTCAAACCGCCTGTGAGGCCGCCATCAACGCGGTCTCGGTCGCTGATTTAGAAGCAGGCCGGCACTACGTAATCGTTGAAAGCGATGGACAGACTACACTCAACCTAGAGATTAATCCGGACGAGGGCGGAGACAGTCCCTTTGTGGATTTCTGTGCACCTGCTGAACGAGGCGAATTGCTCCCAGTTGGTACAGAGCTGTCCCTCAATGGAACGACCTTAGATGGCAGCGACGCATTTGATGGTACACGGTGTCCAGGCGTGGCCGCAGGCGGCAAAGACAAGGCCTTTCTTTTCGAGCTCGATGCGCCCGCAACCATTAACGCCACTGCACAAGGTGTCGGATTTGTGCCGGTACTAAAGCTCTATCAAGACGGGTGCTTTGGCGACCTATCCTGCAGTCAAGTGGGCAACCCGGAACTCAGTATCGCCTTAGAGGCTGGCACCTATGCGCTTGTGGTCGAGGGCGTAGATGCAGATGCTGGGGGCGAATTTACACTCGACTTGACTGTAGAATGAGGGCGCAATTGAGACACCATTTCGCCATCGGCGTGTTTGCCTGCGCTGTGCTCGGGTGTCAAAAACAAACACAGCGCTGCGACACCAGCAATTCATGCCAGGAGCATCAGAGCTGCATTAAGGGCAGATGCCTAGATCGATGTGTGGCAACCGCCGAGTGCTTATCGGCTGGTCGTTGTACAACGCGTGCAGGAAAATGTGTTGTCGGTGGAGATGCAGACTGTCGACGGGCCGACTCGTGTAATGGTTCCGCTGGGCTGTGCACGGTCAAGAACGGCGTTTGCGTCGCCCAAAATGATGCCGACTGCCGAGCGGCACGTATGTGCGAGACTCTGGGGCGCTGCCATTTCGCAGATGGGGCATGTGTCGCTCAAGAAGAACAAGCCTGCGTGGACTCAGCGGCCTGTGGTGACGAGAGACTCTCTTCTGGTCTGCGAAGTTGCCAACTCAACGCCACGCTTCAGCGATGTGTAAGCTGTGAAGAGACAAAAGGTTGTAGCGAAGAAGGTCGATGCGGACTTCAGTTGCGTACAAGCATGGCGAGCTGTGTTCAGTGTGACCAATCGGACCTCTGTCTCAAAGGATACTGTAGGCTCCTGCAAGGTCGATGTGTCAACCAGCAGGGGATACCGTTCTCGAGTCCATTGGCGCTTGCAGATGTCTCCGACCCTCGACGTCTCAACGAGATGGGTGGGCGAGATTCACATACCGGCCCAACGGACCCGGAGCCCATAAAACATGAGGGGCATAGACCACCGAAAGAATCTCTGGTGCCGCCGGGCACTGTGAATGCAAAGGTGGACCGCAACGCGCACGCCGAGACCGATGTATCGAACAAGAAAAAGGCCGTCTCCACTGAGACCTCCGAGAATGAGGACACCGGCAAAAGGACGGTTGGGAATCTCGCAAAAACACAAGGGCGTGACGCGGCAGCGAAAGACGAGAACTCGAAGCAACCACCGCCGAGTGAGGCCGAACAAAAGGGTGGTGGTCAAAAGCAAACGAAACAAGATGACCATCATCACCATAACGAGACAAATCGACCGGCTGCCGGTGCTGGCCCCCCGGGCACAGCACCCTATTGACAGCACCCACTGCGACTGACTCGGCCGCTCCGCGCCAGTACCTCACACTCGATGAGCCATCAATGTCGACAAGGGTCGACGTCGCCGGTCAACAACACTCACAAAAAACGCCTGAAAATTGATGACTCGAGCAAGCGCACCATGCATCATGAATCGATGGAGGAGGATATCCAAGAAGCAGGGCTTACAAGTCCTAAGCAGCTGCGTACAAGTCTGCTCGCCTTGTTGAGCGAAGGCGTAAATGCTGCGCGCCTGCTGGCAACCCTTTCCGCGTTCGCCTTCACCATCTTTGCGCTTGTTGATCCCTTCCTCGTCACCGATGGGCTGACAGATCTCAGGCTGATTCGCGCTCTCTTAGTTGCCTCAAATGGCATCATCTTTTGTCTGACCTTCACGTCGTGGGGCAAACGCCACTTCGTGAACCTCGGCACGACCGTCACCGTGCTAACAGGTCTCGGTGTGATCATACTGACACGCTTGACCGGTGGACCAAGTAGCCCCTACTGGACCATGTTAATGCTCACTTTTTTTGGGACGACTCTGATCCTTCCTCAACGGATGGGTCGTGCTTTAATCACGTACAGCTGTTTGACCGCGACCTATCTGCTTCTGATATGGAACACCTCCAACCCTGAAGACCTAAACCACTCACAAGTGAGCCTTGCTGGTATCATGTTGTCTCTCATCGTCAGCGTCGCAGCGACCGCGTATCTTGACGAGTATCGCCGGCGCGGAGAGCGCGTCCGGGTTGAACTCCTGGCATTGAACGAACGACTGACCCGCGAGATCGCGATCAGAGAGCGAGCGGAGTCAAACTTACGACGGACTCAGCAGCTCGACGCTGTCGGGCGACTCGGTGCTGGGCTCGCGCACGAGCTGAACAACCTCCTCGCCGTCATTTTAGCGTCCGCTGAATCCATAAAGGCGAACCCAAGCCGTGGTGAGCGGTCTGCCGACCGCATTATCAAGAGTGCCAAATCAAGCGCCCAATTGACCAATGACCTGCTGACTTTTGCGCGAAAGAGAGTACACAACACGGTGCCGATCGCGCTCAATGAGCTTGTGATCCAAATCGCGGAGGTGGTCTCTCGTTCCTACCCGAGGCGAATCGATGTTCAGGTGAGCGGATTCGATACCCAAGTATGGACGAAGGGTGATCAACAGCTACTAGAGCAAGCATTCCTCAACCTCTGCTTAAACGGGGTTCATGCCATCGATTCGCAGGGTGTTTTGCAGATCAGGGGAAGACGCATAGATGACCAATCAGTGGAGGTCATCATCGAAGATGACGGTTGCGGCATGAGCGAGACCGTCATGAATCAGGCCATTGAGCCATTCTTTACCACAAGACCCCCTGGTCAAGGTACGGGCTTAGGCCTGTCCATGGCATATGGCACCATTAAGGAGCATGGCGGCACTCTGGAGATCGAAAGCGTCGAAGAGCAAGGTACAATCATTCGGATTGTCCTCCCTACCATATCGCGGCAAGTACTGAGCACACGGCCAATGACTGTCAGCCCACCAGAGGTCGATGAAACGACAGTCAGAGCGAATAAGAGCATATCACTCGGTCATATCCTCGTGGTTGAAGACGACAAGACACTAAGTTTGGTGATGGCCGAATGGTTGGAGAGTAGCGGCTGGACCGTAACCCAAGTGGAGTCAGGCGAGGATGCGCTCGCGTTGATGGAACAAAAGGCATCTGACATATCAGCCATCATACTCGACCGAATGATGCCTGGGATGACCGGTGATGAGACATACCGCTTACTGAGAGCCCACAACTCAAATGTGCCGATTGTGCTCTATTCTGGTTTAGTGATGGATTGCGATGTCGCAGCACTGCTGGAGAATGGACCGGGGCGTTTTATACAGAAGCCTTTCTCGAGAGCCGAATTTGAGACCATTCTTAAAGAATTGATGGATACTTGTGCCTCGTGAGGCTAGACCGCCGGAACACACAAGGACCTCTTACAGCCACAGAACGAACCAAGATGGCGAGCAAGAATCAAAAGTTGTGCCGAACTGTAAACTCGTTTTAGCTTTGAGGCGTCAGGAAACTACAGGGGGCTGGAACAAGAAAGCTTTAGCTGACCGGCCATCTCTTTTGGGTTTTTGGGGAGCGGAATTATGAAAACACTGACCACTCACTCAGTAACACCGCTATACCTGCGGTTGTATCGCGGGGCTTGCGTGCTTTGCCTGTTCGCTGCGTTTGGCTGCGGCGAAAACGATACAACAGCCCCACAGACCATCATCACGCAACCTTACTTGGAGTTGGAGTCGTCGGCGGCCGTCAAGCGTATATCGCTTGCGCTGAGAGGACTCAAACCCAGCCTCACTGAGCTCGAATCAATCCAGGATGGGAAAGAGACCCTCGAGACATTAGCGGCCCAATATACCGAAAGCGACGCGTTTGGTGAGACCATCAAAGACATGTACGCTGAGATCCTGTTGATCCGCGCGGCTGACTTAATCTTCCCCAGAGAAGGACCGCTCGGCCCAATCTCAAACAGCGACGTGAGAAACGCGTTGTCTGAAGAGCCCCTCAACTTGATTCGCGAGGTGGTCTTAAGCGACCAGCCATTCACGGACATTTTGACGGCAGATTGGACGATGCTTGATGACGTGGGTAGTCAGATCTGGGCGGATCATACGTACGATGACGCACTCGGCGGCCTGCAGCGTGTTCAGTACACCGACGGCCGACCGGCTGCAGGCGTTCTGTCGACC
>JBMHDS010000088.1:0-10487 GCA_049889275.1 Bradymonadia bacterium
GCCATTTGCATGTCATCTGGCATACCCGCGTCTCGGTCATCGTTACAGGCAAGGTCCATCGGCTCACCAAAGTTGCACAGCGTGCGTGCAAATAGAACCGTGTCCGGTGCGGCTTGGTCATCGGGGTTGTCGTCCTCGGCATCGAGGGATACCACGTAGACGCCATCCGCCGGGATTTGAACGCTGTAAATGATCGTCGCCGCGCCTGACTGTGCACAGCTAGCAGCCCGATAGCCGCCGTTGGAGTTTTCAAAATCACCGTCGACGATGGCACTCCCTTGTCCATCGAGTTGGACTGGGATAACGGGCCAGTCATCTGGACAGAACGCCGCGTCAGCTTCGGCTGAGCATTGACCTTCGAAGCAAACATCGGGCTCCATACAAACGGTTGTGATGGCATTACACGCGTTGCCGCGTGCCACCGCCTGTACCTGACCAACCTGCGCTTCGATGGTCTCGCTGGTGCTGTTCTGTTCATCGATAACCGCCACAAGTACGCGGGCGAACTCAGGCACGCCTTCGTCGGGGTTGAAAGTGAGCTGTGATGTGCCAACAAAGTTGCCGGCCGCATCGTGATCGATGTTCTCAAATCCAAAGCCCAACGCCTCTCCGAAGACAGATTCTCCAGCTGCATCGAGTAGAGTCAGCTCAAAAGCGACTGCGTCTGCTGCAGGGTCATTGCCCTCGACGACGAGCCCAAATGACAACTCTTCTGCGTTGAGCACATACTGTGCACTCGCAACAGTGGGTGGCGTCGCAATCGCCGCACTCAGGGTATACGCCCTCGGCATGGGCTCTTCTTCATCGTAGGTGTCGACGACAAGGTAGATGGTCTGATTCGCCATTAGATCTACTGAGATGGTGCTCTGGAGCCCATTGGAGTCATCGTTGCAATCGAGTTCTGTCTCACGGTCCTCGCACACCGTCCGAGCATAGAGCACTGTGTCGTAGTCGGTGCCGGCGGTCGAAAAGATCCAACGCCCGGCTGCAGGTGCTGTAAACGAGACGATATCATCGGGACTGTTGTTGCCAGCTTCGCTACAAGAGCCACCTAGTTGGTCTGCAACACCGCGCTGACCGGTATACTCAAACGTGTTTGCACCCGTGGATGAGTTGTTGAGAGATGGGATGGCGAGTCCGCTGCAATCGGCGATCGTATCCTCGGCTCCGCCGCCGCCTTCGCCGCCCTCGCCGCCTGCACCGCCGGCACCGCCAGCACCGCCAGCACCGCCAGCACCGCCACCAGTTCCACCAGTACCACCACCAGCGCCTCCAGCGCCGCCACCTGTACCACCCGCACCGCCACCGGTTCCACCAGCGCCGCCACCAGTTCCGCCTGCACCACCGCCAGCGTCACCGCCGGTACCTCCGGCACCGCCACCAGTACCGCCAGCACCGCCACCGGTACCGCCAGCACCACCACCAGCACCGCCAGCGCCACCATTGCAGCGCGCGGTACATGCGCCATATGCCTGCTGGCCTGCGCTTTGGCACTCTTGGTCAGAGCCGCCGTTGGACCTGCATGAATTGAGGACATTGTTTCCTTCTAGTTGGCAGTAGGCATCGCTGCACTCTGCGGGGGCCGGTTGGCCGTCGGCGCTATCGCCGCAGCCTGCAAATGCGAGCGCCGATACGGCTAACGCAGATTTGAAGACCTTTCTCAGTGTCTCGTTCATTTGAACTCCCTCTCGAGTTGGTTCATGTTCATACCGTCGATTCGCACCGCGTGTACAACGCGATTTACCTGTCCCGATACAGTCGTATCGACGCGACTATCGTTTTTGTCGATGGATGGTTTAGCAATGTCTGTGCCATTTGAACAGTCTTCGTGCTCTATGGAAGATGTCATGGGCGATTTAAGTGTAAACGCTTGCCGATCGGCGAACACGGTTCGGTGAGTAGATAGTCTCATCGGTGGCGACATCAGTTGCACAGATACAATCAGTTTTCATTAAAGCAGGGGTATAGACCCCGCTTCATGTGACACAGCAGCTCAGTTGATGTGACGGGATTATGTACGGAACGCAGCCGAAATAGAGGCGGTTGCTGTGTAGAGTACAGGGTGATGCGATACAGGTGTTGGGTGAGATAAGCACATCTGCTACAAAGCCTTCCTAGGATGCGGCTTTGTACTGTTTTAGTTGGCGGTAAACCGGGTCCGCCAAAAGGAGATTGGAATGTCGACCGATTCAGTGAAACCTGTTGTTCTATCAGGCGTTCAGCCGTCCGGCAAACTGGCGCTTGGAAACTATGTAGGGGCACTCAAACAATGGGTCGCCATGCAGGATACGCACGAGTGTATCTTCCTGGTGGTCGACCTCCATGCATTGACGGTGCAGCAAGTACCCGCGGAACTCAGACATAACTGCCTGTCTTTTGTCGCCCAATATATTGCCTGTGGAATCGATCCGACTCGTAGCACCATCGTGATTCAGTCTCACATCCCGCAGCATGCCGAACTGAACTGGGTGCTCAACACCCTCACGTCGATGGGTGAGCTCAGCCGGATGACCCAATTCAAGGACAAGTCCAAAAAGCACAGTGGAAACATCAACGCGGGACTGTTCACCTATCCTGTTCTCATGGCGGCTGACATCTTGCTATACCAGGCAACAGCCGTTCCAGTTGGTGCCGATCAAAAACAGCATTTAGAGCTCGCCCGAGACCTTGCCCAGCGCTTTAACCATCGCTACTCCGATACCTTTGTTGTGCCTGAACCGTACATTCCCAAGGTGGGCGCTCGGGTGATGAGTCTGCAAGACCCGACGAAGAAAATGTCGAAGTCAGACACCAATGAAAACAACGTCATCACCTTGCTTGACCCACCCAAGATGATCGAGAAAAAGATTAAGCGTAGCGTCACGGATTCTGGTTCTGAGATACGCTTTGATGAAGAAAACAAACCGGGCGTGTCCAACTTGTTGAGTATACACTCAGCGATGTCCGGACAGAGCATAGAGTCCCTTGAAGCGCACTTTGAAGGGAAGCTCTACGGTCACCTCAAGGTGGAATGCGCTGAGGTCGTAGTGGAGGCTTTGCGGCCGATTCAGGCACAATATCATGACCTGATGAATGACCGAGGAGAGCTGGAGCGTATCCTAGCGAATGGTGCTACGGCCGCCTACAAGCGAGCACGGAAGACCATGACCAAGGTGTATCGCAAGATTGGACTTGTCCCGCCAGCACGCTGACCGGTCTCACTGAGCTTATCTCGGGCCCGGCGCGCTGTTCGGGTCAGGTATTCAGCACGCCATATTGCCTGACGACTCACCTCTGGACGATGTCATCTGAGCGCCGCTCTTTGGCGATAAGTGATGGCATTCGGGAAATAGTCGATCTATAGAGTCTCCGCGCGACAGCGCGCCAACTGCTGAGCGACAACGTTGATGGGGAGCGACGAGTGAGCAATCAGAAAGCCAACGAATATTTAGACGATTACAATGAACGACTGGAAGCGGCTGAAGCCATGCTGCCAATCGTCGGTAAGCTTTGGAGAAATCAAGGTATTCCGACTTATCTCTACGGTGTGCCGCTGCACCTCAAGGGTCCGATTGAGATTCTCAAAGCGCACCGGAGTGCACGGCATCTGGCACGCAGAGAGCTCAGCGCCGTGGACACCTTGCAAGCCGTAGAGGCCGTCGCTGAACTCGAGTTGAAGCCAGCGAGAATCGATTTAGGCAAATTGGTCGTCGCTTACGGTGAGACTGAACAGTCCAGCTCTCTTGCAGACTTTGTCCAGGCGCAGCTGCAAGCACTTCCGCAAGGGAATCGGCCGATGCGCGACCAACCGCTGGACGTGGTGCTCTACGGGTTCGGTCGGATCGGTCGCTTGCTGGCGCGACTCCTGATCGAGCGAATGGGAGGCGGGGAGCGTTTCCGTTTGAGGGCTATCGTGACGCGACCAGGCGGCCCCAACGACCTCGCCAAACGTGCGGATTTGCTCAGGCGTGACTCCGTGCATGGACCGTTTCGCGGCACCATTACCTTGGACCATGAACAGCGCGCCATGGTGATCAATGGCAACTTGGTCCACCTGATCGAAGCGTCGAGTCCCGAGACCGCTGACTATGCACGTTATGGCATCGAGAACGCGGTCGTGATCGATAACACGGGTATCTGGCGCGACCGCGAAGGACTTGGCAAACATCTGGCAGCCACTGGCGCGGAAAGGGTGATCCTGACCGCACCCGCGAAGGGCGACATCCCGAATATCGTTTTTGGCATCAATCACGAGCAAGTGGGCGACGAGGAGTCTATTTTGTCGGCCGCAAGCTGCACCACAAACGCCATCGCGCCTGTCTTGCAAGCAGTGCATGCAGAGTTCGGCATCTTGTCTGGTCACATGCAGTCGGTGCACGCTTACACCAATGATCAGAACCTCATCGACAACTTTCATAAAAAAGAGCGACGTGGTCGCGCCGCTGCAATGAACATGGTGATTACCGAAACGGGCGCCGCTAAGGCCGTTGCAAAGGTATGTCCACAGTTGGCCGGTAAGCTCACAGCCAACGCGATTCGCGTCCCGACACCGAATGTATCGATGGCTATCATCACGCTTGAGCTGGAACAGGCCACGAATAAAGAGACACTGAACGCCTATTTGAGAAATTTGTCCCTGGAAGGCTCGCTGCAATATCAGATCGACTATACGACCTCGACTGATATTGTCTCCACAGATCTCGTTGGTAATCGTCACGCGAGTATTGTCGATTCCCATGCCACCCTAGTGCACGACAGTGGCCGTCAATGTACGCTGTATGTTTGGTACGACAACGAGTTTGGATACGCCTGTCAGGTCACCCGATTGCTCGAACATATTGCTCACGTACGACCACCGTTTTTCCCCGCCTAAGCGCTCACAGTCCGAGAACGGTCACTCGCCCAAGTTACGGCTGGCAGAGGGCTGGCAGGCGCTTAATGGTGTTCAGGTAGGCATCGAGCGGCCGCAGCACGTCTGGTCCGAAGCCGCGTCGAACATAGCCCCGACAATGAGCTTGTGGTCGGCTGATTCTTTCGATGAGTGCCTCTTGCTGCGCGCTAAATCGACTTCTCGAGACCCAGTCTCGCGCATATCGACCACGGTTCATCGCGTAGATACCGCGCATGACATCATCAGCTGCGGACAGCGAATAACTCACGCAAGCCATGAAGGATCGCTGAGCAACGGTTGGCTGGCCATTTTGCTGGACGATCTTGCGCGCCTTGACACGGACTTGATTGGACAACGCGCGCAGCTTCTCACCCAGTCGGTCAGCGTATGTAGTGCTGGTCAGCTCGCGCATCGGCTTTGAAATCATTCTTCGGGCTCGCTGGCACATGCTCTTAAGGCGATGACCGCGATCGTGATTGCGCTTGTTGACTCTTTGGATATGTTCGAGCAGGCGGCGCCTCACCGTCTCGCATTGCGACTTTAGTTTGTAGTCTTGTACGCCGGCGGTCGCCAAGAGTTGACTGATTTGAGCAACTTGGCTCTGCATCTGCGCCAATGGCTGCTCTGTCTTACCTGCACCGCGCCCACAAAGCACAGCCGCTTTCTGCGCTCTGTCATTTTGGTCGCGCCAAAGGTTGATATCCCTGAGCTTTCGGGAGATTTCGTTCCGTAATTTTTGGCGCGCAGTCTCTTGACCCAGCGCCTGACTGCCATCGATCGCGCTGATGGTCTGTGCGCAAATCTTAGAGGCTCTCTGAGCATCGCTGAGTTGGTCTAAGGGATGATTAAGGCATTGACTGACAAGCGATTTAAGCGCATCGCGTGCGGCCAGGCGTTGTTTCAGTGCATTGTTTAAGTCCATCTCCAAAGCAACGCTGATTTGATGGCGCAGGTGCCTACCAATGTCACGGTCTGTGCGGGATATCCGTACCCATCGATCGAGCAACTCGATGCTGACGCTGCCCAGCTGACAGGCTTTTAGGGCATTCGAGAGTTGTACAGAGTTGAGGCTTGACTGGTAGGGCCGCGAAAAGGTGAACCGCTGAACCCAAAGCAGTTGTGCTTGATTCGACTCCGCCGCAAACCCCTGAACGCTCATGCCATCGCGAAACAGCAAGGGTACATAGCGTCGTGCATCTTCTCGGACTGGACAGACATGCCCATCTAGTGTCGCTACAGGCTGCAAGGCAGGTTGAGCAGATGACTCATCTGGATGACGAGAGTGAATCGTGGGCGCGATACAACCTAAGCAGGTCGCTGCCCAGAGCATGGAGCAGACCCTGACCAAGCGGAAATAATAAAGACGGTTTTTGCTGACTGAGGGCTTAGAGATGAACACCAGCTTAGCTCCTGTTTATAGTCTACTATTATGCCTGAACCATGAACGAATGACGCGAAAGCGTAGGTGTTGTGTGCAGCCGCGTCAAAGATACGCTGCGTCGGCGTGTTGAAAAGCGAACAAGCTTGTGGCGATAAGCGGAATTAAACCTCACCCGCAAGTTTAAGGACGTGCTTCGCTACTTGACCTGTGAGCGCTGCCCGCTCGTTCAAGTCGAGATGTTTGTAGCCTGCGATCACGCGCGCTTTGCCATCATCTTCTGCATGACACCAGCACGGGAAGGGCGACGCCATCTCATATTCGTTGGTATTATAATTAAAGGTGACCTCATCCCCAACGTCGATGTCTTTATTGGCCCTCAGGTAGCGTCCATCGAGTCTGGCGTTGGGCTGGCAATGGTGATTGAGATAGCGCCATAGATAGCGGCTTGGGGTCGCGTCGATGAGCGCCTGTTCATCAAGGTCGATATGCTCGGTCTCTGAGATTTGCACTGAGTACCTCGACGGGCGGTCCGTGAGCCGTCCGTCGATGAAGAGAATCGTCTCGTCCTGTGCGATCGGCTTTGTTGCGATCACGGAGAAAAGGTCGCCGGTCGCCTTAACCGCGACACTGTGAACTTCATTTTGGGTTGTACGCGCAAGTTGTGTCGTCATTTGTCTCTCATTTCTAAGCAAGCAGCGGGACGTGATACACCGTCCGCTCAGTCGTCAACGCGACGCTTTGAATTCTATTCATCGTAAACAAACCGATTGTTTTAGCGCTTCGCCTATACGTGAAGTGATACGACTTGTACAGCTTCAAGAGCCATGGGCGCTTATCGCTATTCTTGCATCCACAGAAAAGCGTTTCTTGAACTCATTCAAAGCCAAGCTTGCGTTTGATCTTGCCATGGAAGCGCTGTCTAATGGGCAGCGCCTGATTTATTTGGATACAGGAGGTGGATTTAAGTCTATGGCAGGCAATACGGTTCGCGCGCTCGGCTATCAGGTCCACGGTGACCGCTCGCAACTTGAAATCTTTGATGTTCCGAGTCCAAAGTTGACGCCCTCGAAGGTGCTGGTCGACGTGATGAGTGTAGGGCTTAACCCACTCGATTACAGGATACGCCGTGGCGAGATGGGCCCAATCGGGCGGCTCAGACCGGTTTCGGTGACCGCCTCGGATTTTGCCGGCGTGGTGCGTGATGTAGGTCAGAAGGTCGGTGAGTTTAAAGTCGGACAGCGCGTTTACGGGATGGGATTCCAGCCTACGGCAGGCGTTGCTATGGAGACGATTTCCGTCTCTCCGAAGATCATCGCGCCGATACCGAAAGCTTTGTCATTTGTCGAAGCATCTGTCGTGCCACTCGCTGCTTTGACCGCGTATCAAGCCCTTATCCACATCGGAGAACTCACGCAGGGTAAGCGAGTTCTTATCAACGGTGCGTCGGGCGGAGTTGGTACTTTTGCGACACAAATCGCCGCCGCATTTGGCGCCGAGGTCACCGCTGTGACAAGTCACCGAAACCTTGATTGGATGCACAGCCTGGGTGCGAGGGACGTCATCGATTACACCGTTGAGGACAGCTGTGATGGTGCGTCTAGGTATGATCTGTTTTTCGATTGTTATGGCAATCGACGTTATGACGAAGCGGCCCGCGTGCTTGAAAATGGGGGCATTTACATTTCCACAATTCCGGCCCTTCGCACCTTTAGGTGGCAATTTCAGTCCTTCTTTCGAAAGACCAAGAGCCGGGTCGTTATTGTGCGGAGTGACCGCGCTGATTTAGATGCGTTGGGTCGTATGATAGACGTTGGACAGGTTCGACCCATTGTACAACGGAGCTATCCGCTAGCGCAGTTCCGCGATGCTTATGCCGCGCTAGAGAGCAAGAGGACAAAGGGTAAGATCGCGATCAGTCTGAGAGCGCTTCCGAACGAGAATTGAAGGTTTACTCGCTCTACTACATCTCCTTGTGGACAGCTGCGTAGACGGCGATGCCAGCGCTCATGGCGACGTTGAGTGAATTGGCCATCCCCATGCTCGGTAACTCCGCAACCACGTCAGCTGCATCGATGATAGACTGGGATACACCGGTGAGCTCACCGCCTAACACCAGGCAAACATTGGCCTCGAATACAACATCTGCCAGCGCTTGACTCCCCTGACATTGCTCAACGGCTACGATTTGATAGCCGCGATCACGATATCCTTGCAGCACAAGCTCAATGTCTTCGGCATGCCCATGGGGCACCCACCCATGGGTCCCCCGTGCGGCTTTTAAGAATCGTCGGTGACTGAGTTGCAACTCAACACCGCAAAAATGCACTTTTTCTAATAAGAAAGCATCACACAACCGAAATATTGCACCCTGGTTATAGGTGCCTACAACGCCATCGAGAACAAGAGCAATGCGTTGGCGTTCGAGGCTGTCGAAGTGATTTCGAGCCGGTTTTCTCTGCCGTAAGTCCTGACGGGTCAGTCTCAACGGCTTATCTTGTTTTTCCATCGTCGGCATATTCTGTCCAAAGTTTGCAGGGAACGGAGCATGCGCCTTCGCTGAATTCAACCCTCTTTTGTCTCGCGGCAGATGTTGAATTCACTACGACGAGTCTCATGCTTAGCATCGGTACATGCCGCTTTACGTATCGACAATCATTCGCCAAGTGGGTAACGGTGTCAGGTGACTGCTTGTGACTTTTGAATTGAGGCGTCTGTCCTTTGTATCGTGCATACTGTGCTACTTGTGAGTGTTTTCACGAATTGCCTACCTCTAAAGAGGCGCTTCAAGCCGCGCACGCGCTGATCCCAGAGGTGCGTAATGCGCTCGACGCGTCGAAGGGCTGTATGGTCGGCGTGCTCGTTTGTCGAGACCACGGTGGGCGCATCGTGCATCTACGCGCCTACTCCGGAACGAAAGAGCTACCCGGCCTCGCGTTCGGCTGGGCGCCTCCCACGCGATTGGTCGCTGAGACGCTCACTGAAGAAGGGGACACGTTTGAGAAACTGAACGGGCTATCGGCAGAGATCAAGACCTTAGGTTGGCAGCAAGTCCTCTCCGACCTTGAGGCGGCGCAATCTGAATTTGCTGCGCGGCAAGCTGAGTTACGCGCCGAGAAGAAAGAGCGAAAGCGTCTGCGCTCCATAGCCCGGCAAGCCGCACCCAATGACACTGAGCTTGCCTATCGACTCGAACAGCAAAGTTTTGACGACAGTGTCGCCTATAGAAAAGCTTTGCGCTCGTTAAGGGAGCCAGTCGACTTGGTCAAATCTCGTTATCAACAGATATTGGAGAGGATGACGGCGCTCAAGAGACAACGCCGTGCGCTCTCAAACCGTTTACAGCTGTCCTTCAATCAACAGCACAAATTGATTAATTTTGCCGGCACCGTGGCTTCGGTGGATGACGCGCACCTCGAACCGGCGCGTTTGTTGCCTGGCACGGGTGAATGTGCTGCGCCTAAGTTGCTACAAGATGCAGCGAGGCGTGGCCTCCAGCCAATCAGCATTGCTGAGGTTTGGGTTGGTGTGAGCCAGTCTGACCCTGAACGAATCGAAGGGCAGGCCTACCCAGCATGCGTCGAGCGGTGTCACCCGATCCTGGGGTTCATGATGTGTGGGGCCGAGCGTTCCCCTAAGATACCAGAGGACCTTGCGCTTCCGATACTGGAGGAGGGCTTCGACTATGTGGCTATCGATAAGCCCGGTCGACTCTTATCCGCACCTGGTCGTGGCATCGATAAAATTGACTCGGTCGTCACTCGGGTTCGGCGCTACTATCCGCGAGGGGCCGATGCGCGCGCCGCACACAGACTCGATTTTGAGACATCTGGCTTAATGATCGTTGCCGTAGATGGGCGGGCGCAGGCTCGTTTTCATCGCATGTTTATCGCTAACCGTGTGGAAAAATTGTACATCGCTTGGCTGATGAGAGCCGTCGATGTGCCCACCGGTCGGATCGAACTCAATCTCAAGAGCAAATCAGACCATGGCCGAATGCAGTGTGTGGACCACGATGGCAAGCCGTCTATCACCGACTATGAGGTGATTGGTCAGCACGAAGGCGGTGACGTGGTCTTCTTCTATCCGAGGACGGGTCGAACGCATCAACTGCGAGTGCATGCAGCTGCGACCGACGGTCTCGATAATCCAATTCGAGGCGATGATCTCTACGGCACGGCCGGCGACGTCTTATTTCTGCATGCCTTCAAGCTCCGATTTCACCAAGAAGATGAATCA
>JBMHDS010000089.1:0-38072 GCA_049889275.1 Bradymonadia bacterium
TTTCTGCATAGACAGACGTGGACATGGGTGAAGGTATGTTGAATCATCAAATGGGTATCGTGTTGAGACAAGTCTCGCTGGTCTTATTTTGTGTCGCATTGGTGACAGCCTGTGGAGAACCACCGAGTGTACCGTCGCAAACAGTCGAGCCCGGCGACGGTGTATCGGACAAGAATCCAGGTGCCGGCGGCCCTAAGGCGGATGGTTTCGACCAAGAAGCGAAACAATGTGGACCGTTCCCGAGCTATTATTTTCAATTCCTGGACGACACTCAATGTATCAAACAGGTACCTGCTGACCGAGATCGTAGCTTTGTCTGTCCGGTGGAGGCGAGCTCAGCTTCCGTCAATGCGCCATCTGGTGATGGACTGCTACACTACGAGCCGGCTTCAGCCACACCGACTGTTGATGACGAAGCATTGAAGGGCATTGTCCCCGACGACATGCGGATAACGCTGGTTCTGGTGAGGCGAGTCAATGGCGTGCCCCACTATCGGTATCTGAGCAATGGCACCCACGCGGAGACATTCCAGCCTTGGAGCACCACCAAATTCATGGCGATTGCGAACGCAGGTGCGACGTTGCGCAAGGAGTCGAATGGGTGGGTTGGCTTGACCGCCGAAGTAGATGGGCAGCCGATTGGAGACCTGGTTACCGTCGTTCACAACTACGACGAGGAGACATATACATCCAACGGCCTGGCCAGATGGTTCCTCAACATTGGGACTCGGGCACAATTAGACCAGTTTATTCATGATGGCTGGCTTCGTCGACCAACCATCGAGACACTCGGTGGCAACTATGGTCATCCCGCGGCAAAGATCGGGACGAGCTTCTACGACAGCGACGCGAGCCTTGAGGTCTCTGGCGAGGAGACCCGTGGACCGAGTAACCACCTGTCAACCTACACGATTGCAGAGTTCTTAAAGCGCCTTGTTATGCACAGAGAAGACCCCGAGCTTGCGATGCCATATTTGCGCTGGCCAGATGTAGAGACACTTCTCTATGGCGCAGAAAACTCTAAGCGCTATGGGCCAGAAGATCCGCAGGGGATGGAGTCCGATACGGCGGTATACCTTCAAAATGCCGTCGATGCGGCTTCCTTAGAAGCGTCAACTAAGGGACGTTGGCGTGTCTTCAGCAAGCTTGGTTTCGGTTACTCACGGGGTGGCGAATTTGTCAACGCCGGTTATGCATGCATCCCCGTGTTCGACGACAACGGAGACATCAAGACGGATTGGGGCAAAGAGTTCTTCATCGTGACTCAGATGGGCGCGAATGAGCAGTACCATCAGTCAGACGCCAAACTTGCTCAAATTTACAAAGATGTCGTCACCGCCGTTCGGAGTGGGCGAATTAAGTAGGTCTCAATCATCGTCGATGTGGAGGTCGAATCCAAATCTAAGTCCGATCCGCATTGTCAGTGAATCATCCATTCCTTGTTGCGACGGAATATACTCCGCCGAGATTTTTAGACCTCCCCAAGGCTGGATTATACCCAATCGAGCGTAGGTCAGCCCGAAGAGTCCGCCCACTCGACCGCCATATCGCCGTTCGTCTTGCCAGGGAAGACCCATCGTGACAGGTGCAATCTCCACGTCGCGATGCCAAAGACGACTTCGGTACCTCAGGGTCACGGGCAGGGCGAAATAGAACAAGAGGTCGATATCGTTGGTGTCGAGCTTTTCATCAAATAAGCCGGCACCGCCCATCTCTAGTCCCATCCGCAGCGACCAATTGGGTCCAAAACCACGACCGAGGTCAATCCGTCCAGACCCGCCGCCACCGGCCCTAAACTCGTCGCTGAAACGTAGATTCATGAGGCCACCGCCTTGGACAGCCATGAACAAACGATCGGTGACGCGATGTCGTTCTCGATAGTTTCCGTTTGTTTCAATGAAGAATGGGCAGTCATTTGTTGCGCGTTCAGCAGCGACTTTGAGAAGTCGGCGACTCCGCGTGAGTGTCATGATCTCAGCGATTGCGTCCTCATCTTTGTTAGCAGCGAGCCAAACTTCTCTTGGGTCTTCGCCTTCCTTTTCGATCATTTCGTTGAGTCGACGCACGCCCGCCTCACGTGTGTCATTAGATGCGCGGCAGACACATACAAGTGCATCGTTCATGAGGTCTTCAATCTCGTAACGATCGATCTGCCAATTGCGCTGTTCGGCGGCATTGACCAGGGTGATCATATCTCGTACCAAGCCCTCTGCAGCGCTCGTCCCATTGGGCTCTGCAGAGGCAAAAGTCGTTGACAGACATATATAGATCAAGGTGCCTGCTAAAGCCGGATTGACGTTTTGATACATGCTCTATGTCCCGCGAAAGATGAGGTCATGGCTGGGTGAATATGTACAGTGAATCGTGAGATGAGTCGAATACCTTATTTTTCGTGTGGTCTAGATGACGCGCGGGTAACACGAGACGTAACCGGAGTGTCTCCACCATACTCTAGACGCGCGTCGTCTAGATTCGGCGTGGCGACGTCTGAAGTGGAGACCAGCCAATCTTTCGAGTCTTATAATGTTTGATACTCAGTATGCAGGTCATATTTCGTCGTTGTTGGCTGCAGCCCTCTGGGCGGTCGCCTCGATTTTCTTTACCCGATTACAAGATCGCGTTCACGCGCTCACGCTCAACCTCTTGAAAACAGGCATTGCCTGTCTATTGATGTTGGTCACGTTGCGTGTTTTGAGCGGCTCTTTTTGGCCGGCCAAGCTCACAAGTCACGAATTCCTGTGGCTGGCTTCGAGCGGTCTCATTGGGTTGACCATCGGAGACTCCCTCCTCTTCCTTGCCTTTAATCGCATCGGACCGCGTCGTGCGCTTTTGTTTATGACACTGGCGCCTCCGGTCACGGCACTTCTCGCGTGGCCGCTCCTGGGCGAGCCCGTGACCTTGAAAATGGCGGCAGGTATCATTTTAACCATTGCGGGTGTCGCTTTTGTCATCGACGCACGCTCAGCCGAGGGAGAAAAGCTACTCGGAAAGGGCGGCTACCTGCTTGCAGCGGGTTCGGCGGTCTGCCAAGCGCTCGGTAATCTTGGCACCAAGCTTGGCGGTCAGCATGCCCCGCTAGAGCTGGGTGTCGTTCGCATCACAGTGGGTGCGGCGGGACTCTTGGTCTTGATGGCGTGCTTACGACCGATTGTCCGCGATCTTGAGCCACTCAAAGACGCCAAAGTCTTTGGCTATGTGCTTATCGCGACGCTGCTGGGTACCTATCTCGGCATCTGGTTGCAGGTCGCGGGCCTCCGCTATGCGCCGGCTGGCATCGCAGCGACACTGTCTTCAACATCGCCGATCTTTGTACTTCCACTCGCAGCGGTTTGGCTCGGTGACTCAATGAATGCCCGGTCTGTCGGCGCGGCGCTACTGGCCACGTGCGGAATGGCGTTACTCTTTGACGTTTGACGCTTTCAGGGCGAACACCGGGGTTGAGTTGTCCGTTAGAAAGACTGGTCCGCGCTGATCAGTAGACTGCGCGCAACCTTGACCATCGGTGAGTTCTCCTCCACCAGGCGCGGTGAATTTTCGACGACCTCTTCAAAAGAGACACGGGTGAGTTGTCCGCGTTGAATGGCAACCATGAGCGGTTCGGTTATCGATTCATCTGTCACGGCGTTTGCAGCTTCAAAACCAAGCTCACTGGCGAGCAGGTTGTCGGCCGCAGTCGGTTGCCCGCCCCGCGCAATATACCCGATGATGTTTACCCGTGTTTCAAGCGAGCGGCCTCCCTGATGGGCTTTAATCTCTTCATCGGTTTCGATGAGTTCTCTTAGTTTATCTGGCAGATTAGGCACGCCAGATGCCTTACGGACACCTTCGGCCATGATGATAACAATCGAACGATATTTGAGACGGACAGCGGCCCGAACACGTGCGAGCACAAGCTCGATATCGTAGGTTTCCGGTCGTTCCGGGATCATCAAAGTCGTCGCACCACCTGCGATACTCGATGCCAGGGCAATCCAGCCACTGCTGTTCCCCATCACCTCAAGGATTGCACAACGGCGATGGCTCTCGCAGGTATCTCTCAGCTTCCGCAAGGCATCAACAGTGCTGTTGAGCGCTGTATCAAAGCCGATGCTTGCGTCGGTACCCCAAATATCATTGTCGATGGTGGCAGGGATGCCGACCAGGCGAAATGGTTCACCGTAGCGCGCCTCATACGCGGTTCTGATGTGATTCATGCCTTTAAATGAACCGTCTCCACCAAGCACGATCACACCATTGAGGCGCAGCTGCCTTAAGTTCACCACCGCCACGTCGGTAATCTCTTGTCGTCGTCGCTCCCAGGCGTCCACGTCCTCACAGTCGGCTGGGGCGGGTTTGAGTTCGGGTATTCGGCCTGTGCCAATAAAAGTGCCACCGCGATGAATGATACCGCGCAGGTCGCTTCGATTGATTTCGCTGAGATGATTCACCGCGAGTCGGCCGGCCAAGCCGTTTAGCCCTTCACGAAAAAGAACCACCTCGTTCTCTTTTGAACTCGCCTTTAGTCGACGAAACGCCGCTCTGATGGCCGCGTTCATACCCGGTGCGTCGCCACCGCTGGTTAGAATTCCAATTCTCTGCATTTTCTCACTCACGATCTCTTGGCCTAACGACAACCGCAGTGTCTCACCCTTAACCCAGCTTCGCGAACGTGCAGACCGCGTGACGTTGGGCAGACAGCCGTGTCTCTCACAGCATTCGTCTATGCGAAGTTGAAGCGAATGTCTATCTACTTGTGTGCATAGTGACTCAATTTAGATTTACAATAATAGCTGATGCCTGCTCTCTGTCCAGATGCAATGTCCAATTGGGTTGTTACTGCAGGCCGTGAACGCTCCCCACTTGCCGATTTCTACCAATGGGTAGATTTTTGGCCACGAAAGCGATACACTGGGCCTCGTCACAGGTTTCGCGTCCATTGAGCCGCTCGATTTGGTATCATCGACGGCGCGCTTGGACAGTGAGCGATTCGACTGAAAAGGGGAGTAGGTCTATGCCGATGTTGATGACAACAGTTAACGGACAGAAGGAATACCGCGGGAGAGGTTTTCCCCTCGTCTTGAGGCCCAAATTGCCCAGCGAGTTTAAACGCCAAGACCTCCTCGATTGGGTTGCTCAACATCGTGACAAACTGAGAGTCCAATTGTGCGAACATGGCGCGGTTTTGTTGCGGGATTGTCCCATCGATGGTCCACAAGATTTTGAGGCGGTGCTCGATGCGGCAGAGTTTGTCAACATGCCTTACGTCGGTGGCGCTGCGCCCCGAGCGGAGGTCACAAAGGGTCGTATT
The DNA here is from genome assembly GCA_049889275.1 of Bradymonadia bacterium. GTDB lineage: Bacteria > Myxococcota_A > Bradymonadia > UBA7976 > UBA1532 > UBA1532. Next base: position 5,288 of record JBMHDS010000089.1, read on the forward strand.
CTGACGGCAAATGAGTCGCCAGCAGACCAGCCTATTCCGTTCCACCATGAAATGGCCCAGGTGCCGAACCCGCCGGCTTACATCTTCTTTTACTGCGACATCGCACCCGAGACAGGTGGTGAGACAGCGATTGTGCACTCAGCTCGGGTCTATGAGCGTTTCGCCGAGCGCAGTCCTGCCTTCGCTCAGAAGATCGAAGAGGTTGGCGTTAAGTATCGGCGTGTCATGCCTGACCAAGATGACCCATCTTCCCCGATTGGGCGTTCATGGCGTTCGACTTTTTTGACGGATGACAGGGATGCCGCAGAGGCAAAGATGCGGGAGATCGGAACCACATGGCGATGGCTTGATGATGGCAATCTGTTCACGGAGACAACCGTTGTGCCCGCGATCCGAACCGAGAAGAGAACGGGCCTCAAGACATTCTATAACTCTGTTGTTGCAGCTTACACCGGCTGGACCGATAGCCGGAACGACCCGCGCAATGCCGTCGTATGCGGTGATGGTACGCGTGTTGATCATGACGCTGTCATGGCCGCTCACGATGCGATGAATGAAGAATGCGTTGCGTTCCGCTGGTGCCGTGGCGATCTCTTACTCATCGACAATAGCCTCGTCATGCACTCCCGTAGAACATATGCTGGCCCAAGGCGTATACTGGCATCGATCGCGACCGGTTAGACGGGCATCGTCAGCTGGGGCAAAGTCGTCATGGTGGGTTGATCTTAAGCTTGTGATTTCAAATCTTACTTCGGAGGGGAAAAAGTGGTGCTGATACATCGAGTGATAGCCGCCCTGTTCATCTTGATCGGAATCGGGTGTAGCAACCCGCCGAAAGCGCCCGACGACCTCGAGACATTGCTCGGCTATCTGTTTGAGCATATGGATGATGATGACCCCGAAGCGCTGACCATTGGGCTTGAAAATCTATACGTATGGTTTCAAGACGACGCACAGCTCCAGCGTGCCCGTGAGGGTTTTCTCATTAATAATTTACCCGAGAACGCCGTCGCAAGACTCGATGACAAAGAGCGGTCTGCCAGTGGACTCGAGGGGATTACGGTCGCGACCAAGAGTCCATTTTGTTCGAAGGCGCTCGCAGGCCTGCTTACTTGGGAAGATTTTGGCAGTACTCTCGACAATTTTTCGATGTATGAGCGCGTGTTTCGAAGCGACCCCACATGTTTCGGCGAGCGGCTCTGCAATATTGTTGTGGCCGACAGCCACACACGTTCAGCCTGGGCCGGTATCGTGGAGATGGAGTCTAAATATACGATTCAGTTCCGATGGGTACAGACTCAGTACGGATGGATGATGCTCCAGCGATTTTGGCTGAAAGCGCCCGTAGACGGTGACAAATTCGACGTCAAGATGAACGCCAACTATTACGTCGGCGTCATTATGGATGATGGCGGCCGCTCCGTCAGACCTGTGACGCCGGCGTTTCGGCAGGCGGCCAACGGCGTTGTCGGTCTCTCGGGGCGTGATATCGATGGTCAGCAGGAAGCTTTGAGTCAGGCGGGCTCCCTCCGAATTCACGCAAATTGGTTTAATGTTGATACCGGCGTTGTGCCCGTGCCTGAAGAAACGATTCGGAACACCCTAATATCGAATCAGGTCAATGATTCTACGCGCCACGATACATGGCTTGAGCGCAATCCAGACCAATTTCCTTGCCCGACGGGCGACGTAAACTCGATGGAAGGTGAGTAGGTATGTCGATGACCAATCACACAGCCATCGTGCTGATACTCGCCATCAACTGGGCGTTTGCAGGTCATGGGTTGGCGGAGAACAGCAGTGCGCAGCCAGCCTCAGCCCCGTCGGAAAGCATGCCTGAGTTTGCACCAGTCCCGACCAGCCCCACATGTGGAAAGTCCGACACGCCCATCGCGCAAGCCAATGCCGATGAATCCTGTGTATCCGAGCAAGCCCCCGCCGTTGAGCCAAGTCAGGGCTCGGTTGTACAGACGCAACCAAAAGAACGCCATCAGGGAGATCCGGCTGCACATCGAAAAGGGTTTCAGACCTACCTTGGGATGGGTTTACAGACCTGCATTCCGGACGGTGCAGCTGATTGCGAAAACACATTTCCAGGTTTGTCATGGGGCGGTGGAATCGAATATCGATTTTGGTACTTGGGTTGGTCCATTGATCTTGCCTACGGCAGGTACCTCATCACCGATGATGCTGACTTCTTAGTCTCGAGTACGACAACCCACATCACAACATCTCTCAAAGGCTACGTGCCTTTTGACACCTTTGATGCGTTCTTAGGATTTGGTCTTGGTTATGGTGACCAGACAGTCACTGAGGAGCGAACAGACTCTGAGGCGTCATGGTCTACATTCTGGCGTGCGTTCAGACTGTCAGCCGGTGTTGGTTTAGACCTATTGCCCTATGGTTTCCCAAAGGGCTTTGTGCTTGACCTTCAGCTCGAGGGTTTCTTCCACAGCGGTGGTACCCGCTGCGCAAAATATGGGGGGGCAGGACCCTGCCTCGATGCCGCTGATCTCTACGGTGGTCAAAAGGATATCGCCGATCAGCTCAAGCTTGGCACAATGCTCCGCTACAGCTTCTAAGCGCACTGATAGAGCCGTCTACCAACTACGGCATGCGCCTCCCTTAAAATGGATGATTAACGATGGCATAGACGCCAAGGACCTGTCGGTGATTCGACACCTTGTTTGGCGCGCTCTCGGTAGCGAATGCTTCCGTGGCTGTGGCGACATCGAAACGCATAATGAACACTGAGTTGTATACGAATCGCAGCCCTGTTCCGACGCTTACGTGGATCGGTGCCAGATCAAACGTCTCGCTCTCCAACCATACCCGGCCCACATCGACAAAGGGGACGAGAAGTGCTTGGATCTCTCGCTTCGCTGAGAGTTGGAAGCGACTCATTCGCCAGCGTAATTCTGTGTTATTGTATGCAGTCCAGTTGCCCCGAAAGCGCCCATTGGGAAAGCCCCGCAACATCACGTTGCCACCCACATCCACTTGCTGACTACCGCCGAGGATGTGCTGATGGAAAAACGGGACATCGCCCGATACATAGTCAAGCCCGAAGCGATATGCGAACGTGAGTCGGCCTGCATCCATAAGTGGAACCCAGTGGCGGTGGGTCGCGTTAAAGCCGAACAGCGTGTAGTCCGAGCCCGTCAGGTGATGTGCAAAGCGGACCGAGAGCTCAGCAAAGATGCCGCGATGGGTATCGGGTTCGCGATCTCTCTTGTCGTACATCAAACCGAGCTGTAGTTGACTGAGCGAGCCGCCCTCAACGCCTGTAGGACGGTCGGAATCGAGTAGAGTATCCCGATAAGTCGCGATACTTGTTTGTCGGTACAGACCCGTTGTGAACAGCCAAAATCCTCCATCCAGGGGTAGGCGCAACTTGGGCACGATCCATAGGCTCTTGCTGTCGTAAGTATAAAAACGTTCGTCTACATCCGAAGGAGAAAACCTCGGTAGATGGTTGCCAACGCCAAAATACCAAGCGCTGTCCCAAAGCTCGTAGCCGGAGTCGAGCTCCAATCTGATTCCGGAGTCGAGTAAATTTGGTATGTCCACCAAGAACTTGTGGAATGCATATCCACCGGTGGTCTCGTAGAACTGACCACCCACTGAAGCCTTATACGGTACCCGTGCGCCCTGCTCCGCTCTCCAGAAGCCTGCCACATACGCACCATAACCGGTGCCGCGATCAGAGGTGAAGCTGAGGAGGGGAAAGCCGACTAGGTCGAGCTGACCCTCGCGACTCGTTTGATTGGTTTGGCCTGGAGCACTCAAGGGTAAGCCGATGATGCACAAGAGCAATATAGAGAATGCCCTCGAGCACATTGAACCTGTGAGTTCTCGGGTCATCAGTCAGTGATCTTAACGTGCTCTAAGATGCCAGTGACCGTTGAACCATCACCGAGTTTAAGGGTCGCGGCGTACGTGGTCGTGACCGGGTCTCCCACCCAAGGTTTCGCAATTTTACCGAGCATGCCCCACTCCTTTGCTGGGCGATACGCATAGAGCTTCTCTTGCGTCGTGATGGTACCGAGCGCCGTCGAGACAGTCGGTCGCTCCTGACTGCCCTGGAACTTGATCGCGAGGGTGCCGTTAGCCCGCTCAGGCTGACCACCGGGTGACCAATGCCAGCCCACCGTTCGCCCTTCCGGGGGTTGACGGTATTCCAGCAAGACTTGCTTTGCGCCCCTGAAACCTCGGAACCGAAGCCACTGCTTTGCAGCCTTGGGTAAGCGTGTGTTCGAACGACTGTGATCGAGGTAGGCAAATCCGCGACGCGGGGCTGATTGGCCACCTCGTTTGATGGTTACGGTGGCCGCGGCCCAAGGAATCAGAACCTCGGATTCATAAAATTCATCGCTATCGACCTTAATTCGATGTCCTGGGGTTTTTGTCGCCTTGACGCTCGCATCGATTTCGAGTGCAGCTTCAATGGTCTTGGTGTTTGCATAGAAGGTGGTTTTTCCAGCAGTTGTCTTAAGACTGCATTTACCCACCTTCAACTCGTTCGTACTGGCCTGATAGCGCCACTCGTCTTTATCGAAGCGGGCCGCCTCATTGCGTCCCTTTGCACCTGGCTCGACGAGCAAGATTCGGCAGGCGGCTTTACCATCGCCCCAACCCGCATTCGTGAAGACGTATTGGATGAGCAGATAGCCGCCGTCGTCGACGGAGGCGACAGCTGTGTAACTCTCTCCATATGCTTCTACGCTAATGGGTCTTGGCTTCAAGACTTGCGCTCGCCCTGCCTGAACAAAGAGCATCAGCGCCATGGCGGTGGAGACGAAGCGACTCACAGTGCGCACACGCACCGTCCATAGCCTCCGAGAGCACAAGCGAGATTGCTCAGAATGACACGTGGACATAATTTTCCCTCCTCACTGGATGTATGCGTCTATGCTACGGCAGGGGCTCTCCCTGCGCTGCAACGAGAATGCTGTTCCATTCGGTGCGTGTGAGCCTGACGCGAACGGCATCTGTGGATTCCTTGATGCGTTCAATTCGTTGCGTTCCGATGATAGGGACGATGCCCGCTGGATGAGCGAGAATCCAAGCCAGTGCAACCGCTGAGCGCGAGACGTTCTGTACGTTTGCGATTTCATCAAGTTGGCTCAATAGAGCGACAAGGCGCTCACCTTCATCCGTTTGCCGCGCTTGTTCGATGGTCATGCCCAACCGGCCTCCAGCGAAGGGACTCCAAGCGAGTGGCGTTGTCCGCGTCTCCATGCACTGGTCGAGTGTGCCGTCTCTTAAAGCTTGGTGTCGCCAGCAAGAGAACTCCGGTTGGCGGGTCGCGATGGGAAAGTCGAGCCATGCTTGCAATGCTCGAAATTGACTCGGTGTGTAGTTCGAGACACCGACCTCTTTGATTTTTCCTTCGGCCCGTAAAGCGGTCAAGACCTCAGCGACCTCGGCGGGATGTCCGAGAAAATCTGGTCTATGAATCTGGTAGAGATCGATAGACTCGACGTTCAGTCTCCGCAGCGATGCTTCCACTGCCGACCGAAGATAGCTGGGGCTCGAGTCGTACGGTACGCCAAGCACGATGCCACCCTTCGACGCGAGGGTGAAGCGATCGCGGAGGCCCGGGGCCTCTTTGAGCACTTCACCAAAAAGCGCCTCTGCGTCGCCGAATTCACCGCCGCCATCACATCCGTACACATCCGCATGGTCGAACAATGTGATGCCAGCGTCGAGTGCTGCTTCCACCTTCGCTCTGGCGGTCTTTACGTCCGTGCCGGCAAAACGCCAGAACCCATATGCGATTGGGTAACAACTCAAGTCGCTCTGGCCCAAACGTCGATGCGCCTTCGAAATATTCAGTTCACTCATAATTTCGCTCCGTTCGCCCATGCTACGGGATGGTCATTTTCTCCCGCAAGCATAACATTAAATCTGCCGATTGGTAGGTAAATCTTTACCTCGCACAGGTCAGGGCGTAAGATGCTTTACAGCTGAGGCTTGAAAATCTCATGATAAGCCCTGCTTGGGGGTGGTCGCCTGCCGACCGACGTGATGGAGCGACGAGGCATATGGATGCAAGAAATGAAAACCGAGACTGGGCGCTAGGGGATTTCTCCGCCCATCGTCAGGATGATCTCATCTGGTTTGAGCATAACGGGCGCCCGAGACACCGCATCTTGGAGCTCGAGTTGACCGAAAAGCTCATCGGGGCCGCGCACAATCAGCTCTCAGTAGCCGAATCCCGTGGTTTCTTCAAAATCGATGAGCGCATCGAGACCGAATCCCATTCAACTGCTTGTGACCGATGTGAAACCCTCGAAGATGGCCTGCTACTATCGGGAACGATGAGCGACGCGACCCGCTGGACCTTGGTCTTTCAGGTTGTTGATTCATACCAGATTCGGTTTGAACTCGAGACGACGTCTACGACAATGAATCGACTCACGCTGCGAGCAAAGTTAGCGGACGGCTGTCGCGTATTTGGTTTTGGTGAACAGTTCACCCGTTTGAATCTAGCGGGGTCGCGGGTGCCCGTTCTCAGTCAAGAGCCGGGTATTGGGCGAGGCGTCCAACCCCTCACTTGGGTCATGAATAAGGGCTTTGGTGCGGGTGGCTCATGGTCCCATTCAAACGCGCCGATGCCTTGGTTTTTGACCTCCGACCTTCGCTCCATGTGTTTGGAGAATACCGAATACAGCGTCTTTGACTTCACAACACCAGGACAGGTCGACGTCCAGGTGTTTGCCGCGCGGATGACTGGACGTTTTTTTGCTGGGTCCACACCTCTTGATGTGGTGAGCAGCTATACCCGTTTTAGCGGTCGAATGAGAGCGCTCCCCAAATGGGTCGGTGAAGGTGCAATTATTGGCATGCAAGGTGGCACGGACGCTGTCACTGAGATGAAGCGGCGACTTGACGAGGTTGATGCACCTATCGCTGCATTCTGGGTACAGGATTGGATCGGTGCTCGGAAGACGTCCGTTGGCTGGCAGCTGTGGTGGAACTGGGAACTCGACCATCAAAGATATCCAGGTTGGGTCGAGATGCGTGAACGGCTCAAGGAAAGCGGCATTCGCTTGATGTCGTACATCAATCCGTTTCTGGTTGATCCAGCAGAGAAGGGTCAATGTCGTCGAAACCTCTACAAAGAAGCCGCTGACCAAGGTTTTCTCATCAAAAATGCCGATGGCGAACCGTATCAAATTCTGAACACATCGTTCTCGGCCGCCTTGGTGGACCTCGCCAATCCTGACGCCTGTGACTGGCTAAAGTCTGTGATTCGCGAACAGCTCATCGAGACAGGAGTGTCCGGTTGGATGGCCGATTTTGGCGAAGCGCTCCCCTTTGATGCAAAGCTGCATGACGATGTTGATGCAGCGGTGTTCCACAATGAGTATCCAGAGGTCTGGGCGCGCATCAATCGGGAGGCTGTCCAGGAGGCGGGTCTCGACGACGAGATCGTGTTCTTCATGCGTTCTGGTTTTACGCGATCTCCCCGACACTGCACGCTCTTCTGGATGGGTGACCAGCTCACGAGTTGGCGCGTCGAAGATGGTATCAAGAGCACTCTGGTCGCGATGTTGTCTTCAGGATTGAGCGGCATGTCCTTGAACCATAGTGATATCGGTGGCTACACGGCGACGACCATTCCGTCACTACCTTTCGCGATTCCTGGGATTGGCTATACGCGGGGTAAAGAGCTGTTGTTGCGGTGGATCGAGCTGAACGCGTTTACCCCGGTTTACCGAACCCATGAGGGCAATCAACCAAGCCGACACCACCAAATCGACGGGGACCAAGAAACGCTGGCTCACTTTGCTCGCTTTGCGCGGCTCTTTCGAGCGCTTTCCTCTTATCGTTCGCGGTATTTGATGGATGCCGCCGAGCAGGGATATCCAGTCATCCGTTCGATGTGGACCATGTATCCGGATGACCCGATGTGTCTCGATTTGGCGTTTCAGTTCATGCTGGGTGATGAACTCCTCGTTGCACCCGTGCTTGATCCAAAAACCGATACTGTGCGTGTTTATTTACCCGCCGGATGCTGGGTCGATCCCTGGCGGGAGACCGTTTACGAGCAAGATCTGGGTCAATGGCACACAGCACCGGCACCCATCGGGCAACCCGCGGTCTTCTGCGCCGCCGATAGCCTTGCGCTGCGCTGCATGAAGGCATTCATGACTGATGAGGCCAAAGTGCCCTAAGTGGCTCAGTCTTGCGATGTACGCGTGTGTCAGGCTGATTGCGTCAATCAGCTCTAAGACCAGTGACCCTGGTAGCAGCTTCGGCCCGTTGGCACTCTCGACCCACAACCCCTATGCGCTGTTTATGGACTGTCTATGGCAGTGAGGGGCAGCATCAGCTTGAGTGGTAGCCTCTCAGGGAGCGGCTCACTCGGCTCAAGCCCCCAGACAGATTTAAGGATCTCGCCAAGTGCATCGGGTTCGATACCAAACGGGGTGACGATGTCTTGGATATTGCTCGCCGAGACCTCAGCGCTCAACTCCATCGTCTGCAGCGTATCGAGAGCATCGCCAAAGAAGCTAAACTCTGGCTCGACAAACTCGAACTCACCGACCACAGCGCCGCCGTCATCGAGTACTTCGACAGAATAGCTGGCGGCGTTCGCTATCCAAGCCGGACCCATTGTCTTAATCGCCATCGAGAGACTGGTGGCCACATCAGGTGTGTCATTTTGGTTCCTGTCTTGGCCCACAATGACGGTGACATCATCGTCGTTGGTATCTGTCAGGCCAATGACGAGATGTGGCACAAAGCCGCTCAAGAGTGTGCCGAGGAGTGGACTGTCTGGCACCGCGATGGAGATGGCCTCGCTGGGTGCCTGGTACACCTTGGTGATCGAGATTGGCCATTCATCGATGGGTGGGTTGAACACCGCTTCGATCAGCGCGGCGAGCTGCTCATCTCGTCTCGACCAGAAAAACGTTGACCGAGTCTCCGCTAGATATCCGTACGGATAGGTTGTCAGACTGTCTTGCTTATCGGTGGCTAGAAGCTCGATAGGATAACGATAGATGCCCTCCATAAAAGCAACTTCGTCGCTGACACGACGGGTGATGCCTCGGGCGTGCTCCAATTGGCTTCTAGCCAATGATTCGTTGCCGTCACGGACATAGACGACGCCTTCAAACAAGGCCAAAGTGTGAGAGATCCTGAGGTGGGAAACAGATAACGCGGTCAGCATCTCGCGTACTAAATCGGACGCCGCGGTGTCGGGTAGCGCCGACAGGATTTCACCGTATGCGGATTCCATGTCTTTCAAATGCGCAAGCGGACCCCGTTGCCATTCAGAGAATGCTTCAGCTGATAACTCAACGATGGACCTAAACGAGGGCTTCGTTGGCCGTGCGATGATGCCCGCTGATGTGCCCAGCTCATCTTGAGGTAATTCGCCAGCGAGGTAGAAATAGATATCTGGGTCCCGCTCGTAGAAGTCTTTCCATTGGCGGTCTGTCCAATCTTTCAAGGCGCGGGTGATGGTCGGGCCATTGGCGCCATAGATCGGTGCGATCCAATCAAGGTACCCATTCCACGTCGTCGTGCCAGTCCAAGTGAGTTGCATGAGATAGTGGTCGTATTGCCAGTAGGTCCATTCGCGACCGGTGGTAAATGTCACATGTCCTCTAACAGTGTAAGTAGGCAGTACGGTATCGACGTCGTATTGCCGCGAGCGACCGACGATGGGTGTGATCATGGGTAAGTTATTGTCAAAACCAAGCCACCATGCGGTCTCGGGAAAGTAGACCAGTTCGCGTTGTCCGTCCGCTGCATCAAAAAAGCGCCTTTGATGATGGAAGTTCTCGCAGTCATAGACAGGCGCTGGGTTCTCCAAATCGTAGTACATTGTGGTATGCACAAATGCACCGAGTCGCTCATCCGCTTCCAGCGGCAGATGATAGTAAGGACCACCCGCACCAGTCTCCCGGTCGAGTCCGCAGGTCGTATGGATCCATGCGTATGGGCTGATCTCTGGATGCATGACGGCGAGATGTTCGGTGGCGAGATTCAGCCACCTAAGCATGATGTTTTCATCGGGTTTGGTGAACTCGCTCGTTCCGATTTGAAACCCGATTAAGGTCACACCCGTCGATGCTAAGCGGTCCAGCTTTTGAGTGATTTGTAGTTCGGGTGGTGTCGGCTGCCCACCTGCGGAATCCATTTGCTCGGGCTTTACGAGCCTAAAAGCATTTTGCTGTTGGTCCACAAAACCGATGACCATGCCCACGGAGATACCGAGCTCTGACGCTTCGGCCGTGATTCCTTGCATGTATGGAATCCATGCGTCCAAGTCGACGGTGTTGAGCATATGAAAGGTCAGCTGGTTCTGACGGTTTCGCGCAAGCCAGAGAAGGTATCGACTGACGCCCTGCCTGAAAGAGTCCTGCCCAGGTCTCAGCAGGTAGTCGCTCATGACGATGGGATGCTGGGTGTGTTCATGAAAGCCCCTGACCTCGAAGTGAGGCTCATCGATGACGAGCGATTCATAGTGAGGGAGACGAACGCTTACATCGCTTGGATAGACCGTCTGTTCTGGGTGTATATAGCGCGTGCCTAAGTCCATTGAGAGGCGATAGAGGCCATAGCTCGCGGCGATGTCATTTCGCGCTGACACAAGGAGAACATCGTCCGCTTGAGTGATCTGATAGCCCTGTTCAGTGAGCTCGAGGTCTTTCGAGATCTCCACTCTCACCGTCGCGTTGGGCTGGTCGCTTTCCGATGCGCCAGAGATAGTGACGGCAGCATAGGCAAGCTCAGCACTGGCCATGATCAAGGCTTTTTGACTCATCGGTGGTAACTCCACAGCGAGTAGGAGCGGCGCGGATGGCTCCGATGGGTCGGCGTCTGACTCACAGCCAACGCTCGCCGCCGACGCCATGAATAATAGCGCGATCCAGTGTGCTCGTATTGCCATGCTCTCCCTCCTTGTGTTGTCGGACAACACAGTCAATCTATCGATGAAACCGTGCTGAAAAATATAAAAATCCACGCGCAGGTCCATCAGCCCCATGGGCCCTGAATACCCCATGAATGTCCAGCTCCGCAGATTCTGGCGAACCCTCGTGGGATGGCACAGTGTTCGTTTAAGGCTTAGCTTGCACCCCTCAGTGGATTGCGTGCATCATTGTGGACACCCGGTTTTCGACGTGTACATGACCCACGTTTCGAGACCCAGCGGGGTTTTATTGGAGAGCGCAATGAGTGAGCCCACACGTCGAGATATTGTCAAAACCTTGGCTGCTGGTAGTGCTGCAGTCACAGCAGGCTGTCTACAAGTCAAAGAGTCTGCCGCGGAGAAGATAAAAATGAAGATGAAACAGCCGCCAGCTATTCTAGAACGCTCGCCATTGCCGGTCACTGGCCCTTGGCCAACCGTTGACCCTTTCCTATTTTGTGTCCACCACAATGACCGGTTTCCTGCTGGCGATGGCAAATTGGGGCCAAAAGCATCTCTTGCCGGTCGTAACATTGGCTCAGATTTCTCTAATCGTGATGGCTGGAGCATGTACCATGGTGATTCTGTGCCGGGGTTTCCGCGTCACCCGCATCGAGGCTTTGAGACGGTGACCATAGTAGAGCGTGGATTGGTAGACCATGCAGATTCTCTCGGTGCCGCGGCCCGCTACGGGCAAGGAGATGTCCAGTGGTTGACCGCAGGCGATGGCATTAACCATGCAGAGATGATGCCCTTGTTTGAGACGGAACGAGACAATCCTTTGGACCTCTACCAGATTTGGTTGAATCTACCGGCAAAGAACAAGCGTGTTAAGCCAAGGTTCTTCATGTATTGGGGCGAAAAAATCCCGACGATGAACGAGAAGGACTCATCGGGCCGCGGTATCGAGATTAAAGTGATTGCGGGCACCATGAAAGTGCTCAGCGCATTGCCGCCGCCGCCTGACAGTTATGCATCATCGGCGCAGGGGGATGTGGGCATCTACAGTATTCGCCTTGAAGCGGGTGCGACCTGGGAACTACCCGCTGCGAAGGCCGGTGTGAATCGCAGCCTCTATTTCGTTGAGGGCCGTTCGATGTCACTCTCAGGTGAGCGCGTTCGGTCTCGCCATCGATATGGGCTTGAGCCCACCGCGACCGTGAGCATCGCGGCGACGGACGGGGCTGTTCGGTTACTGATCCTCGATGGCCGCCCGATCGGTGAGCCGGTGGTGCAGCATGGGCCTTTTGTGATGAATACCTACGATGAAATTCGGCAAGCGGTCCGCGACTATCAGCGCACACAGTTCGGTGGCTGGCCATGGCCGAATTCAGGTCCTGTGCATGGTCTCGAACCGAAGCGATTTGCGCGTCACGTAGACGGTCGCGTGGAGACCCCGCCGAGTTGAGCGCCGCTGATCTTAAGGGGATGGCTCGAGCTCAAATTCGAAGATTCTAAAGTCTGTGCCGCCGCGTCCGTCGCGGACCACCGCGATCACGGTCGCCTCACTTGTATCGACGCTTTTCGGTAACTTGAGTTTTGTCTCTTGCGCTTCGCCAAATGTAATCGGCAGGTCAAAGCGACCGATTGTCGAGTACCAAGTCGTCGTCGCTTCCTCTTGGCGGCTTCGACCCCCCGAATCTACGTAGCTCTCGAGTCGCGCTGCATCGACCTCAATACTCAAAGTATAGCTGGTGTTTGCACGTAGTGTTGCCGGCACCTCGGCTCCGTCGACTTGAACACGCGTGATCACTGGATTGGTGTTTAGCATTTCGCCGTCGAGAGAGACACGGACCTGCTTGATGGTCACCATGTCACTGCCGTCATCCCAGGCGGTCTTAAGCCCCACCTGAAGGTCGAGGTAAGTTTGCTCCGAACCGTCGCGTCCGAGGCAGGCATCTCCGCAGCTCTCGGCCAGTTCAGCGCCATCGGTCTCCAAAAACATGAAGAGCGGTGCCAGCAAGGTCTCGTCTATGGTGAAAGAAACCGATTTATCCGTTTCATCGATGGGAATAATCAGTGCTTCGTTAAGGCATTCGTAGTCCTTGAATGGCCCCAAACTCAATAGGCAGATAGACCATTCCCGCTTCGCGATGTTTGCGCCGTATTCGATGCTCGTTAACTGAACGGTGTCACCGAACTGTGCGGCGGGTGGTTCCGCGACTACACCGACAACACGAGGTGCTTGCAATAAACTACGTGGATCAAAATCATCACAGGCGCTCAAGAGCATGAGAACCAAAATAAACCGCATGTTCATCAAAACTCCCCCCTCACACCGAAGGATGGGACCACAGGGATTTCGAATCGAGGCATCGATTCGGTGTAGTCAAAATTGTAGTTCCTCGCGCTGGCATTCGCTCGATTATAGACATTGCGAACATCGAGATAGGCGGTCAATCGCCACGTATCGAATGTCCACTCGCGATCCACCCGGACATCGAGCTGATGGAAGTCATCAAACCGTGCGCTATTTACAGCGCCATAGGTGGGCACAAAACGGTCGGCATCGGCTTCATATATTGTGTCCTCAACCGGGGTGTCTGGGTTACCGGTGACGTATCTGAAACGCACACCTAGGGTCCATTTTGGTGTAATGCGATATTGACCGACCAAGATGAGATTATGGGTCTGATCGGTATCGAAGAGGCGCCATGGTTCGCCAGGCGCGTCTCGTCTCTCAGACCGCTGCAGGGTGTATGCAACCCAACCAAAAAATCGGGAGGTCAGGTTTTGCCGCAGAAGCACCTCAAGGCCGTAGGCGCGCCCAATCCCACTGTTGTCCACGCGAATGTTCGGGTCATCGACGCGACGGACGAGTTTATCAAAGTCTTTGTAGAAGATGGAACTGTCGAGCTCGAGTGAATCAGTCAATTGGTACTCAGCGCCTCCGCTCACGTGCCAGCCGCGTTCTGAGTCGATATTTGGGTTTCCGAGGCCCTCATTATATTCGTCGCCTTCGGGTGTTTGAGCGTACAGACCGTACCCGGCCTTGAGCGCAAGTTGCTTGGTGGTCTGCCAGCGGGATGTAATGCGGGGCTGAATGGCAAATTCATCAGTTGCGCTTAGATAATCCACCCGTAGTCCTGGTACGAACAAAAAAGCGCCGAACTTCGCCTGCAGCTCTGTCCAAATTGCAGGCGAGGGTTCGAAGTTTTTCTGGTTGATTCCGATGGCGTCTTGTAGACCGCCGCCGTTGAGCGGCTCGCCCTCCTTCGGTGGTCCACCGCTCCCGTATGCGTCGATTTCGCTGATTAACAGCTCAGTGTCGGTGCCCGCACGGAATTTGAAATGGTCACTCAACGTCCAGTCCACCGATTCTCGAATCAGTACCTGTTGAAATAGAAAATCCAAGTCGACATTGGTGCCGAAGCTCGCCTCCGTTGAAGTAATCAGGTAGCTTACATTCAGCTGATGGGTGAGGACTTCGCTTGGCTTGTAGATCCATTCTGCTTGTGTACCCACCCATTCGAGCGCCAGTCGCGCGTTACCTCGAGCTTGTGGGTTATTGGCTGCTGCCTCTGATACGACAGCGACAATCCGGTCGCTCGAGCCGTAGGTGAGTGATCGAAATGTATGGCGCCCCTGCTTGTGAGTGTACAGGATCTGGCTGTCGTAATAGCGCGGCGCCGTCGACAAAGAGACGGCTGCGTCATCGGGCAATGCGACGGCCAGAATCGCATCGAAGTAGCTGCGCCTTACGGCGACTGCGAGGCCACCATATTCTCCAACCGGGGTCTCGATGAGCGCGCCCGCATCAAACACGTCGGCTTCGATAAAACCATGAATCGCGTCCCGCCGAGGGTCTCTGAGCTCAATGTCCACCACACCACCGTTAATGCGGCCAAATTCGACCCCGAAGTTACTCGGATAGATTTGTATATCCTTGATCAACGCGCTCGAGACGGTGCTGCGCAGACCACCGAAGTGAAAGGGCAGTGGGATCTGCTGGCTGTTCAAATAAGCTTGAGTGCGGCCGCCTCCTCGCAAAATGAGGTCTGTATTGCCAAAAGGTGTCCGCGCAGCGCCGGGCAGGTTTTGAATCACGCTCAGAGCGTCACCATTCGTTCCGGGTATTAATCTGATCTCTTCGACGCGGATCGTTCGTTTGACCACTTCCTTCTTGACGCGTTTGCCCACAACCACGACCGAGTCGTCAAAGGTCTGTCGCTCCACATAGTAGGTCACCGCTGTCTCTTGGTCGGCTTCGATGGTTTCTTCTGTCGCGATGGTCACAAAATCCGTGTCGTCGATGGTGACTTCGATGACGCCGACGCCGACCTCATCGAATTGGAAAACACCGTTTTCGTCCGAAAAGGTTGATGCACCATCGCCGAGTTTGACCTCGACACCCGCGAGCGGCGTTCTGAAACCGCGCAGTAACAGGCGTCCGCTCAGCCGTCCCGTTGGTTTTTGTTCCGCCTTCTCTGTGCTGACTTCGTCGGCCTTCTCTTCAGCCTTCAGCGTGAATTGGTAGGTGTAACTGATTCGAACTGGAGCCGGCTCGCCATTGACCTCAGCGGGTGAGAATTCGAAGGCCTTAATGGCTTCCACAGCCGCTTCGTCGAATCCAAAACCAGCGGGTTCTGTGACGCTGATGTCGACCGCTTTGCCCTCGACCGTGACCGTCAGTACGACTTTTACAGCAGCTTGTTTGCGCGCGGCTTTAGCTTCAGGCGGGTAATTTGCTTCTACAAAACGCACCACTGCGGGTGCCTTCGTCAGTTTAGCCTCAGCGGACCCTGCTTCACCGGTGTCAGATTCACTTGCAGGCTGCGCAAAGCTCGGTTGCGTCGTCGTCACAACCAAGACAGCCAAGAGCACCCACCAGATCGGTAGTCTGACCCACCGGTCGCTCGACAACATCGTCTCCTCCACCCTAATGCCCCACTTTCGTTCAATGGCAATGTGGCGACGTTTTGGCCCGTTTTGCAAGTAGACTTATATAGAGCTTGGTCTACGGAGCCAGACTTGCGCGCCGCCAGCGGTGGATAGATGTGTGTGGTCTCGCCAAGGTTTCAACTTTGGCGTCGAGACCCGCCTGGCGTGCGCGCAGAAGCGGGTTCGTGTTGAAGGCTCGGTTGGGAATTTAGAGCGTTCTCTAACGTTGGCGAAGCTGCACTTCTTGCGGCAGGTCGGCGCCCAGCAGCATGGCTTCCATGCCGCCATCTGACGCGAAGTGATATCGAAAGAATGCCACCACAAGGTCGGTGGTAATTCGGCGGACGCGCGCTGCGTCGAGCGTACCTTCGTCACACAAATTGCAAGGGGAAAATGGGCCCGGAGGACAGGTCTCTACAAAGTCCATGTGGTCAGCGCCAAGAATATTCCATTCCGCCACCCAGTCGCTTGATGTCGCGCCGTCAAAGAATGTTTGAAAGTTCTCCTCCTGTGGGGCACAGGCGGGCACAAACGCATTTGCACTGCTTGCGTTTGTGGTCTCACCGATAAGTCCCAATGGGGCAGTGAGCCCAGAGATGGGTCCGGGGGCCAGATTCGGCCGTATGGATGGATCGGGCAGCGGACTTGGATCACCGTCCACAGGGTCGATTGCGAATACGGCGCTGACGCGTGGGTCTTCAATGCCGTTCATAATCGCTAACTTGCCACCCAAACTATGACCCATGGTGCCAACGGCGTTGGCGTTGAGCCGGTTGGAGATTTCGCTATCCTGCAGGAGCCACGTCAGCGCATTACGAACGTCCGCCGCCATCTCGAGATGGTTGACATCAAAGATCGTACCCGGCGGATCAAGCCGCGCAACCGCAAAGCCCTCGGCTGCTAGTGTCTCGCACAGTGTTCGATAAGCTGCAGACTCAAGCTGAAAGCCTGGATTGAACAGAACCAATGGAAGGTTGTCTCCAGCTTCCGGTACGTGAACAACAACCGGTGTCACTCGGCCACCACGGTCTAGCTCCGTTCGAATCGTCTGTAGACCTGGCACGCCTGATGGGCCACCCAAGTCAATGGTCTGAGCTGCTTGTGACGGGAAGGTGAATTCAGCTCGAGCTTGAACGTCCTCGGCGGTTGCCGACATGGGCCCGGAACCGTCCACATCGATGAAAGCTAACGCCGTGTACGAACCTGCCGGGATGTTGGGGAAGTTCAAATCCACAGGAAAGGCTGGCGCGGCGACCTGCTCAAAGGCGGCGGGCGGTCCCATCGGGGGCCAGCTACTAAACATGGCGACAACCAACGGACCCATCTCGTTTCCCGTGTATTCGATACGAACAGCGTTCGGTCCACCTGGCTGGGGCATGGGCATCGGACCAGGGCCGCCCCCGTTGCCATCGAGAAAAACGTCCACAGGGGATGCTGTTGGCAATGAAACATCGACAGTCGTCTCCACATCACCCTCGTTGGGGCCCATGATACCCGACCCATCAACATCGATGAATGCGAGGGCAACATAGTCGCCAGGTGCAACCGCTGGGAACTCCGCAAGGACTGGATAACTCGGGTCGTCGAAGAGCTGAAAGCCCGCGGGCGGACCCATCGGTGGCCATGTCTCAAAGAGACCGACGACCAGTTTGCCGGTGGCGTCTCCATCATAATTAATACGCAATGAACCGCCCTGGCTCCCCGCCCAATCAGGCACGTCAGCCTGACGCAGTGGGTGTGGCCCATCGGCGCTTTGCGTGTACATGTACAAACCGTTGTTGTCGAAGCTTGAGACGATCAACTCGGGAATCGAATCGCCGTTTAAGTCACCGATGTTGATCGAGCCGGCCTGTGGCATTTCCTCGTCGAACACCCAAGTCGTGAAGGTTTGATCATCCTCTTGTAAGAGAAGGAATACGCGGCTATCGCCATCGCCCGACACCAACAAATCAATGTCGCCATCACCGTCCACATCGCCGTGATCGAAGATGCCTGGTGCCGCCTGGTTTGCGCGCGGCTTTGATACAATATTCTTCGAGATCTGGGTGCGCGTCCAACGCTGCTTGGGATCTGCCGGCTTTGTGTAAACAAACACGGCTGATTCCCATGGGTCGGGATCATCTCCGGTGGTTTGGGTGTGGTTAACGCCGACCGCGACCTCGCGGTCATCACCGAACAGTCCGGGTACCATCTTGAACTGAATCGCTGGACCCACGGCGTCGTCGATCACATGTCGTGTCCAGACGCCATTTGGATTACCTGCCGTTGGCGCTTCGACATTCTCATACCAAGCAAAGGACTTCTCCGCGAATGGAGCAAAGTACTCGGCGCTTAACAGATCGGTGTCGCCGTCTCCGTCTACATCGACCAGTTCAGCTAGGCTGCCCATACCGGGTCCGATTGTGCGTGGTGTTGTCTCGAACCGTGTCGCCGATGGTTCACCGCGAAACCACTGTGCTTGTGCATCGTCAATGACCTGTCCATCTAAACCTAAGCTACGACGTTCGCCCACGGTCACGAGGTCGAGGAAACCGTCTGCGTCGATGTCTGCCAACAAGCCATGGTGATAGAAGAGCGCGCTGCTGTCGGAGACCACATCGTGTCGGACCCAGCCGTTATCTGTTTGCTCGTACCACATCAGACCGCCGCAAGGGCCAGGGGCCACCATGTCTCCGTTTCCGTCGACTCGAGGTAAAATCTCACAAATCAAGAACCCCGCACCCACGGTGAGGTCTTTGTCGCCATCACCATCGATATCGGCTACATGCACTGAGTTCGGCCAGTAGAGTGGTGCCTGTGGGGTCGTGATCTCCTGCTTTTGCCACTGGTCGAGCGTATCACCCTGTAAGTATACGTTGAGCGCGCCGGGCTTGATGGTGTTGCCTTCCAAGTTGCCAAACTCGGAGACGATCAGATCCAGGCGGCCATCACCGTTGAGGTCTGCGACGGTTGTAAAGGCGGGTCCATTAACCGAGTCATCGAGGCTGCTCTTCGCGTAGCGGCTTGTCGCCACTGGAATGGGACCCAAGCCGCCGTCTTGGCTGTTAATTGTCGCATCTGCGGTGAGTACAACGGACTCCTGATTGCTGTCTTCGCCGCATGCGGCGAGAGCAAGGTGAGCGAGCAAAAGTAACATGTAGCGACATCGCATGGGTGTCTCCTGTCGGTTTGGGGTTCAACCGCTTTTTAGCGCGACCGATTCGGCCTTGACCATTTGTGATTGTGCGCCGCTTATCTACCAGTCGTAAGGTTTTGTCAAGTGGTTCCGCCCACAGAGCGACCAAAAACTTTGACGTTATGGCGTTTTGCCTAGATTTTTGAGCCCAGTTCTCATGATTGAGGCAACTTCGCAACCGAGAAACGCATTCGCGATTCGCTCCTAAGGTGATGTTGTGGTTCGAGTGTGCTCTCGATGGACACAGCTGAAGGGTTGGTCTAGTCGGTGTGTTTTCAATCAGTAGGTTATCCTTGTTGCACCCATGAAAATGACTTCTGTGAGAGCCGCGACTCTCGTGATCGAGTCGTCCTCACCCACACCTGAGTTGTCTGTGTCGCGCGCGGCAGCGAATTGGATGCCCGAAATTTGTTTGAGGTCCGCCGCGCAATAATGTCCACAATGAGGGATTGGTCGAATGCGCCGATGCAGCGCTGACCTGCGGGTACCGACAAATCTACTAAGCATTCAAACACCGAGGCGAATTCAACGAGGTCTGCCACGGTGCTGGTATCTTTGAAATCACGCCGAACGGGATAGATCCTTTGCAAGAAATAGTGCAGATCGGGCTCGGCGACATCGCTTAAATTGATACCAGAGGTGCAAAACCACACGATCATTGTTTCCGCACTGGCAAATCGTTTGAAAAGATCATGCCGAGGGTGCCCTGACGGGTATATCTCAGAGATAAGAGATTGAGCCTGCTGTCGTGCCTTGGATGGCCAATAATGACGCCACCAGAGATGGGCTACTTCCACTCCATGTCTGGACGAGTTGGTCCGTATACTCAGCTGACTGAGTGACTTAACGTCTGGTAATGAAGAGCCGCTCAGCGGTTGGTTGATGAGCCCAAGATGACGATGACTGAGGCCCTGGTTTGCGCGATCAGAGTTTTCAGTCTGCTGGACCGCAGAACCGTTGTACTTAAATGGTTGAGCCATGGTTTTCATGAGGAAGATTCTCCGATTGCTGAATTGTATTATCGGAGTCTCAATCGACGCTTTGGGAATGCCGTTGCAAAAAAATCTGGCATAATTAACGGCCTGCGGTAACCAACATCGGCCACGCATGGTCTGTGCGCCGCGATTTCCAATTATTCAACATGGACGTACACGCAGGACGTACACTACAATGCCACCCGGTCTGTGGACTTATCGGAGAGCCAGTCATGAAAATAAACGGTCTACTCATTTTGTGCATTCTCATCTTCACTTGGGGATGCGCGGACGAGGACGACGAGAGTCTCATCATCCTCGTGCCAAACATCGACCTCGGGGTTGCGCCGAATCAAGGTGACGGATTCATCGCTGGAGATGGTGATATCAGAGCCGCCGATCAGAGTGTGCCTGTGATGCCACCACGGGTGGCTCAGTTTGGCCACGCCGAGGTCAGGCAGTTGGTTACAACCGCTCGACGCAGTGATGGACTCTCGCACCCCCGCGACCTCGCTTTCGATCCGGATGCGCCGGCTAACCTTTGGGTGGTTGACCGAGATTGGGACGGCAACGTTGTGCTCTTCGATGCAGGTACGGCAGGGCAGCGAATCGACCGCATGCGCGACATGGCTGCCACGCACTTCATGGAAGAGGTCTCAAGTCTGGCTTTTAGCGACCGCGGTAGCTTTGGGACTTGTCAGGAAAGCCGAAACGGTATGGATGGGTTCGCTTTTCCAAATGATTTCATGGGGCCAGTTCTGTGGTCCACAGATCTCATGATCCACTGCAGCGTCAACCAGGCGATGGTGCCAGGCGGATTGAATGGCAGCCATCTCGACATGTTGCACCAGTCACCCATGTGCATGGGGATCGCTCACCAAACGTCTCACGCGTTCTTTGTTGCCGACGGTGCCAACGGCCACATCGTTCGTTATGACTTTCAGGAACCTCACGTTCCCGGTGGCGATGACCACTCCGATGGGCGGGTCTCTCGCTACACGGAGTTGTCTTTTACTCGAGTGCCCGATGTGCCATCACACATGGAGATCGAGGGTGACACCTTATATTACGTCGACACAGGCGCCGGTGAGCTAAAGGTCGCTGACATCGCAACGGGCACTGAAGGCGGTCGATTGATCCCCGACAACGAGCCGCTTGAGTTGTTTAACTGGATCGAGGGCGTCTCGCAGGAAACGTTGGTGTCGGGGTTGGACACGCCTTCGGGCTTAGCGCTGACGGAAGCTCACATCTTTATCTCCTTTCCGCTGACCGGTGACATCGTCGCCTATGGGCGCGACGGGGTTGAGGTTGACCGAATTGAGACGGGGAAACCCGGTGTGATGGGTCTTGCGATTGGACCAGAAGGCCGCCTCTGGTACGTGAACGCTTACGAGGGCTCCGTCAACATGGTTGACCCAAGCGGTGAGATGGAGACAAACCCTATGGACACAACACGACCGGTCAATGGCGATTGCATGTATCCCGAATGGGGTGCGGACATTGGCTTGGGTCGGGTGATGCCGCCGTTTGAATGGTCTAATGCATCGGAGAATGGGCAGTCCATAGGCGGCTTTAGCGCGATGGATATTTTCTGTCAGCCCAGCTGGGATGATGTTGAGACCATCGTCTTCGTTGTTGTGCCCGAATGGATCCCATGGCTGTACGAGTATACCGCTTATGTTGATGCCCTCTCACCTCAGATCGAGGAGGCCGGTGGGCGCGTCGTCTTTGTCGGTGCACACACCCTTCAGGGACAGCCCATCGGTCTGAATGCAACCCAGCTTATGTTGGCAGAGTCGACCCCGCAGGGGAGTGGCGTACGCGTCGGTGAGGGCAACAGCTCATTCGGCCTGCGACTCATGGACACCCCCTTGGTCAATCATTTACCGTCGGCCTTTGTTGTCCGACGCTCGGATATGCGGGTCATCGCGACGCAGACTGCCCGTGGCGCAGAGCACCTTCCCTACGTCGAGATCGCGCAGGCGCCCGATGCAGACTGGAGTAACCCGGGTCCAGCCACCATCATACCCACTTTGCCATCCAACTGCCCCGAAGGTGGTGATGAAGATCTCGAACCAAATGACTTTCCCGAGCAAGCCAGTCGCATCGGAGCTGGGCGAATTCGTGGCGGTGTTTGCGAACGTCGAGGGGACTTCTACTACGTCGATATTCAAGGTCCGTGGCGTTTCGAGCTTTCGTTTAGCCATGCGATTGGCGATTTGGATGTGATCTTGCTGCGCAATGGGCAACCCATCGCTGATGGGCGCGGTCAGCCTGCGGGCGCGCAGTCGAGCACCGACGATGAAGTCTTCGACTGGCAGGGTCCTGTTATGGTCTACATTTACGGCTATGACGGGGCGACAGCGCCATACCGCCTGACCATCAGTGAGCTGTAGAAGCCCATTCTTTAACTTGAATGGGTGGGTTGTCTGCCTATCGATTCAACTCTTGGTCGTCATGCAGGCCGCAGCGCACGGGCCGGACCCAGAGGTCGTGCGCTTGTACGAGTCGCCGAGCGCGGGTGAAGTACATATTCTCACAACGAATCAGGGTGTCTTTGCATCGATTTCGGGCGCATATAAGTGGGTCTGCGAAGATGCTGTGGTGCCGTCGGCGAGGACCCAAGGTTTACTCATTGATGGCGCCGACCCGAGTCGGTGGCTGGTGGCCACATCCAAAGGCATTTTTCTCTCTGATGATGCCGGTTGCGACTTCAAACCCGTACCGCACATTGTCGGTTCGCGCCGGGTGTTTGCCATCCTGCCTCTGAGGGATGGCCTCGTGCTCGCGGCCGTCGACGGAAATGACCAAAAAACGCACATGTATGCGACTCGTGATGATGGACAGACGTGGGTAGACTATGGCCGCCCAATCGCTGGCGCGACCGTGACCTTACAGAGAGACTCCAGCAGACCAGATGGTGTGCTTGTCCATACGAAGGAGCGCATCGTGAGCGTCTCCGCCGGTGGCGAAATGGAAGAAGTCAGAATCCGTATCGATGGGGATTTAGTCAACGCCGAGTTCATCACAGCCTTCCATGTCTCACCGATTGACGGAGACGTATTCTTGGCGGTCATTGGTGTCGCTGGTCGCGGACGAGTGCTCCGCTCTGGGGACCGCGGTGCGACTTGGGGCGTCACGGCGCTGGTCCCCGATGAACGCGTCAGCATCGAGTTTGATTCTTCCGGAGAGCGGGTGTTGGCCGCTGGTTATGATGGTTCGAGTCTGTCGAGCTTTGACGCTGGCTTGACTTGGCAGCCCATCGATGCGGTGACACCCACATTGGGCTGCCTCCTCAAATCTCGAGAAAGCGATGTGTTATACGGTTGTGGCAACCCGTATGACGGCGGTGACTTTGTCCTCGCGCGCTCCGAGAACTTTGGTCAAACCTGGACCCCTGTGCTCGAACGATTCGAAGACGCTGGTCATCGCAAGAATTGTGCACGAGATGGGCGCACTTATTTGTGTTGTCGTGGCCGTTGTCCAGGTAATGCGGAGACATGTGGGCAGCCAAACGGGGTGATGTGGCCCCCCGAATGTTATGAAGATGTTCAACGAGACGATGCCGGTCAGGGTATTGTAGCGGACGCGGGCGGCTCTAACGTTGAGCCGCGTGTCGATGCCTCTGAGTCCGCTGATTTGCCTGGAGACGACGCAAGGATTGATTCCGGCGTTGTTGATCAAGGCCCATCTCCGCGCGCTGACGGGTCGCCATCGGCTATGCAATCGAAGCGGCAAGGGTGTTCGCAGCTGTCCCCTGATTCATCCAGTCACATACTCTTCTTATTTGGGTTGTTCATGATCCTCATCCGGTGTAAGCCCTCGGACGAGTCACCCTAGAGCTTAGGAGAACATGCGGTTTTCTAAACGCTCCATGCCATTGTGAGAAAGCCGTTGCACCACCCGTCTGGAGAGCCGATTAAGCCGCCGAAGCCCAAACTGAGGGGGGTCTCACACCTGGTTATGACGCTGGTCGCCATACCCATGACCCTTCAGTTGTTCGGCCTGGGAACAGACATCGAGCGCGCTTGGCAGACGGCCGTCTACAGCGTTGCATTCGTTCTTCTCTTTGGTGTCAGTGCGCTCTACCATGTGCCCATGTGGACGCCCAACCGGCGCGCTCAACTACGTAAACTCGATCGTTCAATGATCTATGTGTTCATCGCGGGGACATACACCCCGATCTGTGCGGCCGTTGGCGGTTCGAGCGAGCAGATCGTACTGCCGGCGGCTTGGACTGCCGCCATGTGTGGCGTTGCATTCACGCTGCTCGGCTCAGGGTGGCCACGTTATGTCACCGCTTTGCCCTACGTCGTTTTGGGCTGGGGGGCCGTGAGCTTTATGCCAGCGGTCTCCGAGAGCTTTGGTTCGACCACTTTTTGGTGCATCACCGGTGGTGGGATTGCCTACACCATCGGTGCGATATGCTATGCGTTCAGAAAGCCCAGTCCATGGCCCGCTACCTTTGGCTATCATGAGCTCTTTCATCTTCTCGTGATCCTCGCCGCGGTGCTGCATTTCAAAGGTATCGAGACGGCCTTCGAGATTCTGCAGACGAGCCCGGCACACCAAGCGCTGGCGACGATCCCGAATTAGGCAGGTGGCCGTAGCGACTCGCGTGCGCTCTGTTCACGTCATGGACGCTGCATGCTCCAATAAACCGCCCGGGGTACAGCCTCGTGTGAGAACGAGATGACGATGATCTTCTCAGCGTCGCTTGTTCGACAATGAATCTGCCATTGCAGGCGCGATGCTGATTTCGCACGCATATTGTCGCCCGCCCGTCGCCTGTGTCATAGTTCCTCCATCGAGGGATAAGAAGGGGGCCTGTACTCGTCATGGATAAAGCGATCGTAACCTGTGCGCTGACCGGCGTATTGACCAATCCGAAGCACCACCCTGTGCCCGTCACCCCAGAGGAGATGGCAGCGTCTGCAAAACAGGCGTTCGATGCGGGCGCGAGCGTGATGCATATTCATTTTCGCAACCAGCAGGAGGGGATGGGCTTTTTACCCACTTGGGAGGAAGATGTCGCCTTCGAGATATCAGAGGCCATCCGCGATGCATGCCCTGGTGTGCTGCTGAACTTTTCGACGGGCGTTATGGGCGATGACATCGAAGGGCCTGCATCGTGTCTGCGACGCTGCAAACCAGAAATCGCGGCGATGAACTCTGGGTCTTTGAATTACCTTAAGGTGCGAAGCAACGGGGATTGGGCCTGGCCGCCGATGCTCTTCGATAATCCGGTCGATAAGGTGCAGCGTTTCTTAGACGTTATGTACGAAAACAACATCACACCCGAGTGTGAGTGTTTTGATACAGGGATCGTTCGAAGCGTCGCTATGTTCAAGAAGGCAGGCTTACTCAAAGACCCAGTTCATGTCTCGCTGGTGATGGGTGTCGCGTCTGGTATGCCTGCGAAGGCGAGTTGGTTGCCGCTCTTGCTCGAAGAGATACCGGAGAATTCAAAATGGCAAGCCATCGTCATTGGGCGTCAAGAGGTCTGGGATGTCCATCGTCGTACCGCTGAGCTGGGTGGCCACTTACGCACCGGTGTCGAGGACACGTTCTACCTGCCCAATGGAGAGCGCACACGTGGTAACGGTGAGTTAATCGAGAATTTGGTGCGCATCGCGCGGGAGTGTGGACGAGAGATAGCGAGCCCCGAAGAGGCCCGCGCCGCTTTTATCTAGGAGTGGGCGGTCTCAACGCCTCAGACGTTTCTCTAGACACGATGTCGTTCTGCGCGCTCGTGATCAAACCACCAGGGAAAGACAGGTGAGTGTTAATGAAAAATTCGAATAAACGCGTTTTGATGATTCTGTCGCTGCTGTTGCTGAGCGCTTGGGGATGCGGCAGCGATGACAGCGAGAGTAATGCAGGGCAGATGGGAGATGGTGCGGTCTCTCCCGATCAAGGCGTTGCCATGACCGATGCCAGCAACGAGGAGGTTGACCCACTGGTCTTCACCCCCAACGCTGACTGTGAGTTTGATGAAGCGCAGGCGGGAAAGGGTCCCGGCAAGCAAATCGAGAACTTTATCTCTGAACAGTACAACGGTTCCGTCGACGACGATGGACAAGAGGTCGGCGTCCCCTTTCATTTTCAGTCTTTCTGTGGTGGCGGCTCAGAGGTCGTCTGGGTATTCTTGACGACCGGATGGTGCGGGGCATGTGAGTCGTATGCTGAGCGTGCACTCAATTATCTCCAGGAGCATCAGGGCAGCGGACTCCGCATTGTCTGGATTGTGGGCGAAGATGGAGAATACAACCCACCGTCACGTGACTATATGATCCAATACCGCCGCAATAAGCTCGACCGTGACAACGATGGGACGGTCAGCGAGGCCGAGGGCAGCCTTCCGTTTGTGATTGTGCGGGACAACGACTTTAACAACACCCGCCGTTTTATCGATCCAAGTGCCGCGGGCACGAGCCTGCCACGGCAATACGTGCTCGATGGGTCCAATATGCTCGTTCAATTCGCGAGTGACCCAAACGCAATGCCGCCAAGGCCATTTATTCAAGGCGAATGCGAGATGCTAAAGTTGGTTGGCGCGCTTCAAATCGAATCCTGTGAGGGCTATACAGGGGAATAAAGACTGGCCTTGCGCCCTCACCGGCGGAAGACCACATGCCGACTATTTTACCGTCACGTAGTCTGTCTGGCTGCGCCCAAAGGTCTCAGGCGCATACATCTCTTCGGCTTTAGCAGGCGGGACCACAAATGTCCCCGGAGTCGTTGCACGCGCGATATACTCGTACTCATAGTCGCCAGACCAGAGCAGCGAGGTGAACGCTTCTACTCGCTCATCCCTCATGTTCTGATGCTCGTACCATCGAGACCAATTCCATGAACCCGGTTGTTTGCGCTTCTGTGCGCCCTTAGCGGGACCGGCCTGCATGGCGAGTCCCAGGTTGACCGCTTCAAATCCAGCCGGTAGCGGATCGATCAGCGCCACATGGTAGCGCCGCCCAGCCGCCGACATTTTGACCCGAACGCGCACGAGGGCACCTGCCTTTACAATCCACTTGCCGTCAGGCGAGTGCTCAACATCAGCTGCATGATCGACAGCCTCATAGGTGCGTTGAACGGTGAAACCGTGATCTGCAGGTTCGAGCTTTAAGTCCGTGGGCGCATAGTCAAAAGCCAGCCGGTAATAGAGTCGACCCGAGCCTTCTTTTGCGATGGTGAGCGGCTGTTCACCGACGAGTTTCGATAGATACGACATGGGTACTGTTGTCTGTTGACCATTGGGTTGCCTCCCTTTGAAGCGATGAGTTCCCGCAAGGCCTTGTCCAAGCCAGATCTTTGCGACAAAATCCGGGGTCTCTTTTTCGAAACGAGCAAAATATGCATCGAGGGCGAGCAGCACAAAGACGTTTTCTTGGGTGTTGTTCCAGCGTCCCTTCACTCGATGTTTAAGGAGGCCGCGCACAAGTTTTGGAATGGCGTCAGATGCAGGGTCAGCGCTGATCAGCCCACTCAGCACGACCGCGTCTACACGCCGTGCTGAATGCATCGTCAAGTAATCCTGTTGGCTGCCTTTGGTGATGAAATGGGCATCTCCGGCTGTCTCGGTCATGCGATTGTAGACCGTTTGCAGGAGCGAACGCTTGAGCGATGCAGGCGTCGTGTCGTCGATTACATGGAGCAGGAACCCAATCGCTGTCAGCGGCAGCTTATCGACCGACTTCACTTGGTTCAGCATGGCTCTTGCTTTGCTTGAGACGTTTTCGCCCATTTTATTGAGCACATATAGGGCATAGGCACGGACAATCGATGCTGATGTCTCCCCGTAAGTTTTTGGGATACGGCTATCAATGCGCTGTAAAGCACGCTTTAGGCGCTTGTAAAACCTCTTTGGGACCGCAAATCCTTTCGCTTGAGCGACCACTGCGGCATGGGCAACGTGCACCGTCAGATACGGCCAAACTGGGCCACGCGCCCGCCAAAACGGGATATGCCCATCGGGTGCTTGACGCGATTCAAGCCGCCTTAAATTCTCACCGATTACAGTCTGGAGCCGCGCTGCGCTCGGGATGCTTTCCGGGTTAAAGGCGCTTAGAACATCTTTCAGCGCGGCGATGCCGAGTATGCGCGACGCCAGCTGTTCGCTACAGCCAAAGGCATAGTTTACAAGGTAAATGAACGCATCGGTGAGCTCTTGGAGTGCTGTCGATGAGGTGCTCAGCGACAGTCCGCCAAATGTCGTCACAATATTTTTGGGCATATCAAAGCGATGGTGATCGGCGCCTTTGTCTATGGTGCCGTAGGTTGCGAATGACTCCGTTGTAGCCGGCGTATACACAGGGAATTCACCTCGCTGTGCGTCCACAAAAGTGCCCGACTCAGCGACAAATTGATAGCGGGCAGTCCCTGCCGATTGCGTTCTGATAGGGAACTGGACATCGACTCTATTGCCTGCAGGCACAACCACCGATTTGCCCGCCGGGCCATCCACAGCGAGGTTTTGCACATCGAGGACGAGGTTTACGGTCTTCTCCTCGCTTGTTTGGTTGTGTACGACACAGGTCAAGCTCGAACGGTCGCCATAGTTTAAGAAGCGTGGTGGCGAAGGTTTTAGGGCGATGGGTAACTGGACCCTCATCGTTGACTCTGCAAGTCCGAATTGGCCCTCACCAACCGCAGCCAGTGCGATGAGACGGTATCGAGTGAGTGTGTCGGGCATGCTGATAGGCACACTGGCCAATCCATATTGGTCAGTTGCCTTAGAGCCGACGAAGAGCGCGAGGGGGTTAAAATTCTCGCGTACGCGAATGGCCGGACCCTGAGCCGAGGCACCGTCCTCCATCTCCATCCCTGCTGATTCGGGAGCGGCCATTGCCATGTCCATTTGAGGCGATGGTGCCGGCCTTGCCGAACGGGCCTTTGTGCTGAGTTTTCGGCTCTTGCTTCCACGGGCTCGCCTTGGAGCACCATCTAGGCCACCCCCGAGTTGAGCTGTGGTTGTTGCGAGCGATAATCCGCGCCGCAGGCTGATGTCGGAGACCTCTGGTCTTGTTTGCAAATAGAAGCTCGTCAAGGGCGATTGAAACGTATATCCGGCGAGGTTCAAGATCGATTCATCAACCGCGAATATGGCGGTCTCTGCACCGGCGACGGGCTGCCCATTAGAATCCTTGACTGTGACATGTATTTGGCTTTTTGCGCCGGGCATCACAACTGCCTCATCTGAACGAACCTCCATCACCAGTGTGCGGTCCACGAGATCCACTTTGATACGAACCGAACCTTCCGCTTGCGCAGGTTTATATTCATAGCGGGCACTCTGTTTCTGGCCATTCGGCGAGCGCTTTGCGCGACCGACGGTGATGACGTGCAAGGTGAAGTCAGGCAGCAGCGTCTGATCGATTGGGACTTCGAGGGTGTGATGGGCTTTAGTCATCGTGAAAGGGATCGTTTTTGCGATGCCGTTGCGACGGACTGTCGCGAGCCCTTCGGCAGGCCAAAATGGTGATGTCACCAGGATCTTGGCGACCTCGCCCGGCCTGTAGCGCTGCTTGGCCGGGATCAATGTGACTTCTCTTATTCTTAGGGACTTCGACGCTTGAACCTGACCCCCTGGAATCCAAAACGTGCGGGTGTTGGTATTGACTCGCCCGTCATCATCGGTGGTCTGCGCGATCACCTTCAAGCGGCCGCCGCCCGTTGGTTGCAGCACGCAAGTCTTTGGCGCATCACCGCTCTCTAGCGTGCAGCCTCCGTTCGGAGTCTCCTTGTCTTTCCATTGTCCTTTGCGGTTCTCTTGGGTAACGAGGGTCGCCTCGACCTTGACGCGACGGCCAGCAACCTTGTTGCCCTCAGCGTCAACGACGATGACGTCGAGTTTGAGTGGCTCACCTGGGGGGACAAAGGTCGTCTTTGCCCGAGTGCCCACGTAGTACCTCGCTGGATGAACAAGCCAGCTTGTCTTGCCGCTCCAGGCTTGTCGGTTCACGTCGGTGACGCGCGCCTCAGCGGATATACGCAGCGGTTCAGAACGATCAAGGCTTGATGCTTGAACATCGACATCGCCTGCCCCGGCATGATCGGTGGTCTCACCGCTCATTTGTTTACGTGCACAGGTTTCTCGATGTCGCCAAGACCACCATGGCCGCCATCGCCCAAAGCTAAACCCCGCGCTATTAGGCGGTGTATAAGGTGTCGCGCAGGCGGACACATGCCATTCAATGGGTGCATCGGGGAGTGGCCCACCGGCCAAATACTGAGCGGAGGCTGTGGGGATGACGTGATCGTCGAAGAGATAGGTTTGAGGCGGCACGCTGACCTTGACCTCGTATTCCGGTCGCCTGAACTCTTCGATTTGAAAACTGGTATGTGTCGTGGAGCCCGCGGCACCGCTCATCTGCGGCGTGAGCTCGAGCTCGATAGTTGCGTAACCGAGGTTTGCCTTGTTCGGCAGCGCAAAGTCGAGCTCAAAGCCGCCCCAGCGATTCGGGGTAACGATACCGGTCTTAATCGCGTTGCCTCTGCTGCCTCGCACTTTGTATCGAATCTGGTGTGTGCCATCGATGGGATTCTTAATATCGCCCTCGACGCCTGCTGTCATGACGCGCACCCAACCTTTTGTGCGTACACGCTCGCCCGGTCGATAGAGATTTCGATCGGTGACATGGTGCCACCTGTACCGGGGGGATTTGTCGTGCTGTCTCCAATTGGAGTCGTAACGAGACACATCGATGAGCGCGCTGTCAGCACCGCGGCTTGCGACAGCGTACATGTACTCGGGGCGGTGCTTTGAATTGAATTTGAGTCGTGCCAGGCCGTGTTCATCTGTGACGGCGGTCTGCTGGCCATTGCTCCAGTCGATGGTGACATTTGATAACGGCTTTCCCGTATCCAGTTCGGTCGCCCAGGCGAGCAGCTTGTCTCCATCACCGGCGAGATTGATACCAATCTCAGTCACTTGAATCCAGGCATAGGCGGGGCGCCTCTCTCCTGGGTGTGTGATCTTGAGTATGAAATGGCCGTGTTTACCTGTTCTTTCCGACGTTAAGTGAATACGAGTCTCAGTCAACTCTCCGCTGTCATCGGCGATCCGAATCTTCTCCTGCTTGATGCGCTGCCAGTTTAGTTTCGGCTCAAGGTCACGGCGGGACTGACTCCGAATGAACCGCTGATAACCAGGCCATTGGCCAGGCTCGACGGCGTAGACTGTGTAAGTCAGCTGCCTGACGCCTGAGCTAAACACCGAAAACTGGCCGCGGGCCGCAGGCTCAAGCACCACGGGGCCCGGACCGTAAAAGCGCAGTTCAGGTCTGCGTGCAGCTGTCTTGAAAGACCATCGATATGGCTTGTCTAAGTGCTGTCCGAAGGTATCTGTGAGTTCTTGGTTGATGGTGAGCCGGTATTTCGTCTTGGCTTTAAATGAGCCGCTGATGCTCAGCGAATTATACCCGCGAGTCACCGTTAGATCGTGTACCTTTGGCAAGACCTGAACGGCGTCGTCAGCCAAATCCTTGGAACTGAGTGGGTGATTGAATTCGACCCTGACCGTCGAATCCACCCTACACCTCAACCCATACCCGCATCTTTGGCGCACCACCTTGAGCGGCGCGAAAGTTTTAAAGCTCGATTTAATGGTTTCTTTGGTTCGCCGAGGCCCCTCCAAGGAGATAATGCCCGGGCGAAGCTGCATCGTATATTGAGCGCCCAGCTTGAGTGGTTTGGTGGGTCTCACGAAGAACCATCGGTCAGGTTGTTCCTGCGCTGCCTTGTAGGCGAAGTGGGTCGATTCCCCGAGTTTATCTGCGCTGACGACACGCACGCTGACGGCTTTGTTTTTGAGTCTCAGTTCAAAGGCTTTGGCGACGCTCTTGAGATCAACCTTTTGGTCGAATTGGAGTCCGATCACGGCGTCTGGTCGGGTGCGCGCGCGGTCATCGAGGGGCCCTTGCCAGATCACCCTCGGTGCTGGCGTGCTGAAAGCGAATCGATGCGATTTAGACAGTGTCTTACCGGATACGCTCCGAGTCGCCTCGGGTACCACAATCTCAAAATGTGTGCTGTGAGGAAGACGATCTTTGGCAGAAAAGATAAGGGTTCGCGTGCCAACCCATCGCCAGCGACCCGCCACCGTCGGTGTGAGTTGCGCTGGCACAGCGCTGGCCGCATCATCTTGGGTTGTGAGCGCCACCATAGGCTTCGAGAAGGTGATGCTGATGGGGGTATTGGTGGGCACCTCGCCTTTGGGCGAGACGCGGAGGACCGTCAGGGAACCTGAGTGCTCATCTGTCGGGCGGGTTTCTCTCTGTGGTCTAAACGCCACTTGAGCAGCTTGGCCGGCGACGGGTGGTGGAGGTGAACCTTCCGAGAGCTGAAATTCTGCGATGTCTGTCTTGCTTGCTTCGAGCTTGTCTGCGCGTTCGAGCAGTCTTCGGTACGCCTCGGGCGTCAGCGGTCGGCTGGATGCGCTGTTGTCGAGCACCCTTGGTCTGGGCATGGAGGTGGTTCTACCCCCCGGGCCCACCTCGAGTTTGATGATGGATGGGGCGATATTCGAGTCGGTGAGTAAGGGGGGCGGGCGCCTTCGGGTGAGCTTGGAGGTGTTCGTCGAGCTTTCATCTCGAACTGTATCTGACGCGTCCCGGTGTGGATTCGCCTCGCTGGTCTGCACGCCGGCGATGAAGGCGCAGAAGAGAAGCCCTTGAATGACCTTGAGGGACCATTTAATCCCGTCTCCACTGTGTGTGTTCCTTCGCATCTCAGCCCTCCTGTCAGTCAGCGCTCGTTGCTCAGCGCGTATCTCGCCATCGGCACACCTGGAACTCTAAGTCGCCTACCTTTGATGCGCTAGCA
>JBMHDS010000090.1:0-4013 GCA_049889275.1 Bradymonadia bacterium
TCTATTTAACGGAGATTAAGACATGGCACTTTCAAAAGACGAAATTCTCGACGCGATTGCCGAGATGAGCGTAATGGACATTGTCGAGTTGGTTGAGGCAATGGAAGAGAAGTTTGGTGTTTCTGCAGCGGCAGCCGTTGCCGTGGCAGCACCTGCAGCAGGCGGCGACGCCGGCGGCGCAGCAGCTGCAGAGCAGACTGAGTTTGACGTCATCCTCACCTCTGGTGGCGAGAAGAAGGTCAACGTGATCAAGGTGGTTCGCGCGGTGACGGGTCTCGGCTTGAAGGAAGCGAAGGCGGTCGTTGATGGCGCGCCTGCTCCCGTCAAGGAAGGCGCGTCCAAGGACGAAGCAGAAGACATCAAGAAGCAGATCGAAGAGGCAGGCGGCGCGGTAGAGCTCAAGTAATTGAGCACCAAACTACGTATCGCACCGTAACAGGGCTGGGGCGCTTTCGCGCTCCGGCCTTTTCCCGGTTCTGAAGCCGGTTTCGAATTTTCAGGGTTTGCGTGGGTCGACTGACGCAGCCTTCAGGGGAGTACAGATGACATACTCGTACACGGAAAAGAAGCGCATTCGCAAGGATTTCGGATCATTACCCAAGGTAATGGATATCCCTTATCTGTTAGCGATACAGCTGGATTCATACAGCAAGTTCACCCAGGACGGCGTCTCGCTGGAGAATCGTGGTGAGCACGGCTTGCACGCGGCTTTCAAATCGGTGTTTCCGATTGTCAGTTACAGCGGCAATGCGGCTCTGGAGTACGTGGACTACGCATTGGGCGAGCCCGTATTCGATGTCGACGAATGTGTATTGCGTGGCACAACCTATGCCTGCGCGCTTCGCGTGAAAGTCCGTTTGATCATCTACGATAAAGAATCCTCCTCAAAGTCCATCAAGGACATCAAGGAACAAGATGTCTATATGGGGGAGATACCCCTGATGACCCAAAACGGCACCTTTGTCATCAACGGTACCGAGCGCGTCATCGTCTCCCAGTTGCATCGATCCCCCGGTGTATTTTTTGATCACGACCGCGGGAAAACCCATTCCTCCGGCAAGTTGCTCTATAGCGCGCGCGTGATCCCTTACCGTGGTTCCTGGCTCGACTTTGAGTTTGATCCCAAGGATCTCGTCTACGTGCGGATTGACCGGCGTCGTAAGCTACCTGCGACAGTGCTGTTGCGCGCTCTAGGGTATGACTCCGAAGAGATCCTCGAGATGTTCTTCGAGACCACGACCTTCCAGCTGGGCGAAGAAGGTTCCGCCACCATGACGCTGGTGCCGAAGCGACTGCAGGGCGATATGGCGGCTTTTGACATCATGGCCGGCAAGAAGCTGATCGTTGAGCGCGGCCGTCGCATCACTGCCAGACACATCCGGCAGTTGGACGATGCGGGTATTGAACTGCTGTCTGTGCCCGAGGAGTACCTCGAAGAGCGCAGGCTGGCGAAAAATATCGTCGATACTGCCACGGGCGAAGTGCTCGCTGAGTGCAATACTGAAATTACAGTGGCGCTTCTTGCTGAACTCCGCGAGAAGGGTATCGACACGATCGAGACGATCTACACCAATGAATATGACTGTGGGCCGTTCATCTCTGACACCCTCGCAGCCGACAGCACGCGCAGCGTGCTGGAGGCGCTGGTAGAGATCTACCGCATGATGCGCCCCGGTGAGCCGCCCACCAAGGAGTCGGCTGAAAATCTGTTCCAGAATTTGTTCTTTTCACCCGAGCGTTATGATTTGTCTGCCGTTGGGCGGATGAAGTTCAACCGCCGCCTCGGTCGCGAGGACAAGACCGGTTCGGCGACGCTGGACAAGGAAGACATTGTCGATGTCATTCGTGCCCTGGTGGATATCCGCAATGGCAAGGGCGTCGTAGACGACATTGACCACCTCGGAAACCGACGCGTTCGCTCGGTAGGTGAGATGGCCGAGAACCAGTTCCGCGTGGGTCTGGTGCGCGTTGAGCGCGCCGTCAAAGAGCGACTCTCCATGGCGGAGAGTGAAGGGCTGATGCCGCAGGACCTGATCAATGCCAAGCCAGTCTCGGCTGCGGTGAAAGAGTTTTTCGGTTCCAGCCAGTTGTCGCAGTTCATGGACCAAAACAATCCGCTTTCCGAGGTCACGCACAAGCGTCGTGTGTCTGCCCTTGGCCCGGGCGGTTTGACCCGTGAGCGCGCCGGCTTCGAAGTCCGTGATGTGCATCCGACCCACTACGGCCGGGTCTGCCCTATCGAGACCCCGGAAGGCCCGAACATTGGCCTGATCAATTCGCTCGCGACCTATGCGCGCACCAACGAATACGGCTTTCTGGAGTCGCCTTACCGCAAGGTGGTTAACGGTGTGGTGACGGACGACATTGAGTACCTGTCGGCCATTAACGAAGCGGAATACGTGATTGCTCAGGCATCGGCGCCGCTGGATGCGAAGAATAAGTTCGTCGAAGACTTGATCAACGTCCGCCACATGAACGAGTTCACCGTGAAGGCGGCGGCGGACGTGCAGTTCATGGACGTATCCCCGAAGCAGGTGGTGTCGATTGCGGCAGCGCTGATCCCGTTTCTCGAGCACGATGATGCGAACCGCGCACTGATGGGCTCCAACATGCAGCGGCAGGCGGTGCCGACCCTGAAAGCCGAGAAGCCTCTTGTGGGCACCGGCATGGAGCGTTACGTCGCATCCGATTCGGGTGTCTGCGAGGTCGCGACCAGAGGGGGTGTGATCGATTCGGTCGACGCGAGCCGCATCGTGGTCCGTGTCAACGCGAAAGAAGTGGGTATTGATGACTCGCCGGTCGATATCTACAACCTCACCAAGTACAAGCGCTCTAACCAGAACACTTGCATCAACCAGCGCCCAATCGTGAAGCCGGGCGATGTGGTGGCGCGTGGCGACATTCTCGCTGACGGTCCCTCTGTTGACCTAGGCGAGTTGGCGCTTGGGCAAAACATGCGCATCGCCTTTATGCCGTGGAACGGGTACAACTTCGAAGACTCTATCCTCGTCTCCGAGCGCGTCGTACAGGAGGACCGCTTCACCACGATTCACATTCAGGAACTCACCTGTATCGCACGCGATACCAAGCTGGGGTCTGAGGAGATCACCGCGGATATTCCGAACGTGGGAGAGGGTGCACTCGGCAAGCTTGATGAGTCGGGCATTGTCTACATCGGCGCAGAAGTGGATGCCGGTGACATTCTGGTGGGCAAGGTGACGCCAAAGGGTGAGACCCAACTGACGCCGGAAGAAAAACTGCTGCGCGCGATCTTCGGTGAGAAGGCCTCCGACGTAAAAGATACGTCCTTGCGCGTGCCCTCAAGCTACAAGGGCACCGTGATCGACGTGCAGGTGTTTACCCGGGATGGCCTCGAAAAAGATCCCCGTGCCAAGCAGATTGAAGCGGCGCAATTGGCCGATTACCGAAAAGATCTGAAAGAGGAATACCGCATATACGAAGAGGCAACGTTTGCGCGCCTCGCTGGTCTGCTTGAGGGCAAGACCACGGTATCCGGCGGTGGTCTGAGCAAGGGCACCAAGTTGACCAAGGCGGTGCTGGCGGATCTGGATCGTGAGCAATGGTTCAAGCTGAAGCTCTCCGATTCCGACCTCAACAGCCAGCTTTCATCCGCTCAACGACTACTCGAGGAGCAGAACACGCAGCTTGAGGAGCGCTATGAGATCAAGCGCGAGAAGCTCCAGAGCGGTGACGATCTGGCGCCGGGCGTGTTGAAGATCGTGAAGGTTTATCTCGCGGTCAAGCGGCGCATTCAGCCTGGCGACAAGATGGCTGGCCGTCACGGTAACAAGGGCGTGATCTCGGTCATCATGCCTGTCGAGGATATGCCTTATGACGAGCACGGCGAGCCCATCGATATTGTGCTGAACCCGCTCGGCGTGCCCTCGCGCATGAACGTGGGGCAGATTCTTGAGACGCACCTCGGCATGGCAGCTCACGGGCTGGGCCGCAAGATAGACGACATGTTGGAGCAGCAGGTCAAGTTGACGCAG
>JBMHDS010000091.1:0-11617 GCA_049889275.1 Bradymonadia bacterium
CGGCGGTGCTGGCGGTAACGGCGGTGCTGGTGCCGAAGGCGGTGCTGGCGGCAACGGCGGTGCCGGTGCCGAAGGCGGTGCTGGCGGCAACGGCGGTGCGGGTGCCGAAGGCGGTGCTGGCGGCAACGGCGGTGCGGGTGCCGAGGGCGGAAACGGCGGCGCTGGTGGTGCCGGTGGTATGGCAGAGGGCTGTGAGCCCGAAGCATGTGGAGAGCCACCTGCGGTGGCGCCATGCCGAGAAGGCGGTGGCCCCACCGTTGACTGCTTGCCAGACGACAACGGCGTTTGCCGATGGGTGGTCGGTCCCTGCGGTTGCGAAAACGCCGGGACGTGCACGCGCGCCGGGGGGTACTGCGAAGACGAAGATCGACCAGAGTGTTGGGCTGGCGATGCGCCTGTCTGCTACGAGCCTGACAGTCGTATCTCGCGGGAACGATGTGGCGCCCCCATCGACTGTTCAACCGTCGGCATGTGCGCGCCCAATGGTTCGTTTTGTGAGTCACCGGACCATCCCCAATGCTGGGCTGGTGATGGACCTGTCTGTCATGCGCCGGACAGCCGAATCTCTCAAGCACGCTGTGGCATGAACGCTGTGGGCTGTATGGATAATGGCGAATGCGCCCGAGGCGAGTGGTGCAGACCCACGCAGGACGGGGGCAATGCATGTACCCGGTATCAGCTCGTCGGTGAACAGTGCGGCGGCTTCGTGCCACCATCCCAGGAAAATCGCTGCCTACCGGGATTGACCTGCAGCGACTTTGGCGAGGGCATCGCCGATGCGCCGGGTCGCTGCCGACAGCCGTGCGCGAACCAGGACGAATGTGGTGTAGATGAGTACTGTTCAGACGACAACGTTTGCCGCAATGATGGCCTGTGCTGGACGGATAACGACTGCAACATCAACGCCAACGCTTATCCGCGGCTGAGGTGCGTTGGTTCTGGCGTTTGCAGCCGTAACATTGGCGATGTTGAGCAGGGTATGTGTATGTGGATTTGCGACGACCGTGTACCACCAGATGATGACCGTGAGAGACCCTAGGCGTTCTCGCCGCTGCTGCCTGTATTGCACTTGATGTCCGCGCCTGCCAACCTCCTACGGTCTCGCCTGTTCTTCAACCTTGACCCACGCTCAGCCTCCTCGAGCACGAAGTGAACGCCGGCTGGCGAAGATGCCAGCTGAAACCGGCTACGGTACGTGTTTGTCTAAATGTGTCATTCATGTGACAAAACGACCGCCCATACGATTATTGCGTGAATCCCAGGTGATGATCTGAGAATGTCCGCCCGTTGACAACACCCAAGATGGTAGACGTTATGGCCGCATCAACGCCAGCAGCACGGGCATCGGTTCAGTTCGATCTCAAATTTGTCGTGGTGATATCGAGCCTGATGGGCGTCGCCGCGCTCATTCACGGAAATCCGGTGGCTGCGATGTGGTTTGGGTTTGCCCTGGCCGCGTATTCAGCCATCGCAAACGACACCATCCAGACCCTCGGGACATTCATCGCTTCGAACCCGAAGAGCACTTGGGTCTGGCAATGGCTCTTCATGGGCGGCATCTTCGTGGCCACCACGGTCATCTCGTTCGTCCTCTACGACGGCGACGTATCTCACGAACGGCTCACCAGCCGTTCCTGGGAGAAAGCGCCCACCTCGTTTACGTTCCTTCAGCTTGCAGCGCCGATCATTCTGCTGGTGCTCACCCGTCTGAAGATGCCCGTCTCGACCAGTTTCTTACTGCTGAGTTGTTTTGCCGATTCAAGTAAAGGCATCGTCGCAATGACGCTCAAGAGTGTTGGCGGCTACGGCATCGCGTTTGTCACCGCCATCGTCATTTGGTTTGTCTTTGAACCGATGATGACTCGACGCTTCAAAGGCCCCGTAAAGCGCGGGTGGTACATCGCACAATGGATTGCCACGGGGTTTCTGTGGAGCGTTTGGCTCATGCAAGACATGGCAAACATTGCTGTGTTTTTGCCCCGCTCTCTAAGCCTTGTCCAGCTCGCGATCTTCACCGGTGTGATCTTCTTCGCCCTAGGCTTTCTCTTTCGACAACGCGGTGAAGCCATCCAGGAAGTGGTCGACGAAAAAGAGAACGTGTCCGATGTCCGCTCAGCGACCATCATTGTCTTTGTCTATGGTCTTATCCTCTATTTCTTCAAGGTCATCTCGAAGATTCCAATGAGCACCACGTGGGTATTCATCGGACTACTCGCAGGCCGCGAACTCGCCTTTGCGATCCGGCGTCGGCGCCAAGCCGGTGCGACCACGACAAAAGAAGCTGGGGTCATGATTTTTCGTGACCTTGTCAAAGTGCTCATCGGCTTTGTCGTGTCGTTGATTCTCGCGGTGATGATCAACGACCACGTGCGCGACGCCGTCGTCGGTACAACGCCATGCCGAACGGAATGTAGAGCAACCTTCACCACCGCCACCAAGGCATGCAAGAACGACATGAAGGCCGCGAAGGCGGCGTGCGAAGCGAAAGGTGGCTCAAAAGAGAGCGTGGCGACCTGCGTCAAGGCTGCAAACCAGGTTCGTATCGCTTGCCGAGATGCGGCACGACAGGCCCGTACTCAGTGCCTGTCAGATTGCGACAAGGCATCTCAGTAAGCGAGTCATTCGCGGCTGATCTCAAACTTGAATTCGTGCACAACCCCAGTACGAAAGTTCAAAAAACCGCAGCCATATGCCCACACCTGACCGCACCGTCCCTCGTACATGACCGTTTTATTCTGAGTCACTCTGTACGCATAGGTCCACGGGCCAAAATGATTCTTATAGACGAGTCGAACTCGGTTAACGTCTTCGGTTAAATGAGGCGCGAGAGCCACTTTGCAACTACGCGAGAAACCACATTCCCGTACTTTCTGTCCGTTGACGTAAACCGCTGCGAGATCATCCACATTATAAACGGAGACGACCCAGCCGTCGCTTTGCATTGTTGACGCCGACGCCTTGCTCTGTGCGTCTTGTTTGTTCTGGCTCTGTTGTTTCTCTTGAAGCCTTGCCTTCTCTTGAAGTTGTGCCAGGCGGCGCTCTTCTGCCACCGCCGCTTGATGTGCTTTGACCACACTCCGCTCGATCTTGAGCAAGATAAACACAGTCCAGACCGGCTGCCCTGACGCGTTTTTTTGGTCCGCAACATAGTATTCATCTGCTTTGGTCAGATGACTGACAGTTCTCTCCACACGCGCATCGATGGTCTCACTGAATTGGCTGTTATAATCAGCGTCATCGAGCACGCTCTTCAAAAACGTGGATGATCGTATATCCACCCCCAGATAGCGTGCGTATTGCTGCTCTGCATCCTTCTGTGCAGAGCGAAATGCATCGCGGCTCGGTCGACGCCATCCCGCCGCTACACTCTCACTTTGGCCAACGAAATAGAGTTCATTTTTGGCACCATCATCTGCACACTGAGGCGTTGAAACCCAGCACGGTTGGGCTTTCGACTTAACGGCATCCATGGTCACAGGCCGCATCGGCGTTGGCTGTGAAGAACCACATCCGAAAACACCGAACAACAAACCGCCGAGCAGTATTGTCTGAAGCGCCGTCATCGGCATGCCCCTCCCTTATCATGGTCATCCAATGGAATTCGATGACAGCAAATCAGCCACAGTGCGAAATCAACAGTGTCGAACCAAATAGCGTTTACGCCGGGTCATTGGTGCACGGTTGTACGCATGTGACGCTGTATTATTTATACATGATTGACCACTGTGCTGCTCTAGGCAAGTCACGAGACCAGCATGTCGGAGCGACTTTGTGTCCGTGGTGAGTTTGACAGAAGGGGGGGCGTTGCCCATGGCGATGGACCACTGTCATACGCCGAGGAGAGGCAGTGGGTCGGCCCAGCATGTCGGGGCGACTTTGTGTCCGTGGTGAATTTGACTGAATGGGGGGCGTTGCCCATGGCGATGGACCACTGTCATACGCCGAGGAGAGGCAGTGGGTCGCCCTATCAGACCACCAAACGACGCAGACTAGTCGTCCTTACCGTTCGCAAAGCGTTTGATCTCGCCCGATTTAAGACGCGCGAAATAGCTCTTCAATTCCGATTTGACGACAGGCATGAGGAAATAGAGTCCGATGATATTCACCAGAGCCATCGAGAAGATCGCGGCATCAGAGAAGTCGATGACAGGGCCGAGCTTCATGGCGGAGCCAATGATCACAAAGAGGCAAAAAATGATCTTAAACGCCAACTGCGTTTTTGGTGCCTCACCAAACAGGTAACCCCAGGCTTTAAGCCCATAGTAAGACCAGGAGATCATGGTTGAAAACGCAAACAAGACAACCGCAATCGCCAATACGTAAGGGAACCAACTGATCGCGCTCGCAAACGCCGCGCTCGTCAAATCAACGCCCCCGGCACCACCGAGTGAGTTAATGGCGCTGCAGCCCCAAACATAGGCGCCTGCGCTCTCGTCGAACTGTAACTGCCCTGTAATAATGATGACAAGGGCTGTCATTGTACAGATGACAACGGTGTCGATGAAAGGCTCAAGAAGCGAGACGAGCCCCTCTGTAATCGGCTCCTTCGTCTTCACAGCGGAGTGCGCGATGGCAGCCGAGCCCACGCCGGCCTCATTCGAAAACGCGGCCCGCTTGAAGCCTTGGATCAGCGCGCCGACGATACCACCGCTCACGCCCATGGCGGTGAACGCACCCGCAAAGATTTGACCGAAGGCCCAGCCGATTTTGTCAAAGTTCATGAGTAGGACGATCAGTGCTGCACCCACGTACAAAACCGCCATGAATGGCACGATCTTTTCGGTGACATTGGCGATGGATTTAATGCCGCCCACAATCACTAAAAAGACCGCAGCCGACATAACCACACCGGTGATCCAGCCGTTGCCGGCGAGCACGCTCTGCTCTCCACCACTGATCGACTGTAGAATCGAATGCGCTTGATTGGCCTGAAACATATTGCCGCCACCAAACGCGCCAAGAATACAGAATACAGCAAAGAGCGCTGCCAGAACTCGACCGGCGGCATTACCCTCGCCGAAGCGTGCTGAGAAGCCTTTTGAGAGGTAATACATCGGCCCACCGGAGACCGAGCCGTCCGCGTACTCATTTCGGTATTTCACACCGAGGGTACACTCGCAGAATTTAGAGGCCATACCGAGCAGACCAGCCATGATCATCCAAAAGGTCGCACCGGGGCCACCAATGCTCACGGCCACGGCCACCCCGGCGATGTTCCCGAGCCCCACCGTACCCGATAACGCCGTGGTCAAAGCTTGGAAGTGACTGACCTCACCTTTGTCATTCGGATCGGCGTAATCTCCCCGCACGAGGTGTATTGCGTGGCGAAACCCGCGCAACTGAATGAAACCGAAATAAAGTGTGAAAATAATGGCCGCGATGATCAGCCAGCCGACTATATAGGGTACTGACAAGGGCTTGTAAGATTGAACACGAACCACCTTAAGACCTGCGGCGGCCCACCGAGGCTCTGCGATGACCTTCGCAATGTCTTTCGAACGGGATGTAATGTCTAGACCTGCGACCCCAACGACTGTCACCGTGGCGCTGCCTGTTCGGGCGTCAACTGTCACTGCTTTTATCGGGATGTGTTTCGCCTTTGGGTTGCGAGCGAATTTTGAGAGCGCCTCTCGCATCGGCTGGAGCAAGCTGCGGCCGGCTTCAGTGTCGGCGATGTTCTTATTCTCTACCTCAATTTTGATACTCGACGAGCCAAAGCTAAAGGATTTAAAGATGAGACCTGCGAAGGCATTGGCAACGGGTTTCACAGCGTCGCTGATCCGCTGATCAATGGAGGCCTCTGCCGGTTTTTCAGCGGCTTTCTCGTCGGCCTTGTCGGCCTTCAAGTAGTCCGGTTTCTTGTCGTCGGGGATCGCTGACCATTGAGTCTTTGTGAGTAAGTGTGAGCCACAGCAACCCGATTCGTAAAAAGTCGGCCCGGCAGTCTTGGGTTCACTGCCCTCTGTGTTCGTCTCGGCGTAAGCCGCGCCATAAAGACTCAACAGCACACATAGTGACGCAGCGACCCGATAGATTTGATGACCCATAGAACTCACTTCCCTTCCCTTCAACAAGCAGCCAAACCTTTCAAGCTTGGCTGAGATTGTCAACAGCCTGCCCCGACGCGCTTTTTGTTTTCGCTGTCAAAGGCTCTGTACCATGCCCACAGACTTGGTGGTTTGCGCTCATTTATCCACTTTATCCAATACCCGGGCCCGCACACGAGCGGGTGTAACAAGCCGATATGTCATTGCCATTGCCATCGCGATCCCCCTTGAACCTTCGCCCTCAATCAACGTATCAGGCAGTCAAACTAACGCACGTCAGGAGTCACCATGAATCCTCTCTGGTTCGCAGTTCCAATCGTGGTCGGGTTTTGCCACCCCATCATCTTGCAGATGAGCGTACGAGTCAGCCGCATCACGGGCGAGATGGAGTCTGCCATCGTGCTGCATATCGTCGGTGCAGCGGTTGGCTTTTTGTGGTTTTTCTCAGGCTACCGCGGCCTCGGCTTTGTCGCGCTAAAGGCCATTCCCTGGTGGGCCTATCTCGCGGGCGCCATCGGTGTTACATGCCTTGCCGCAACCAACCGCGCGATGCCGATGATCGGCGTCGCGGGGTTTTGCGCCATCGCCATCGCATCTCAACTGCTCATGGCGCTCGCCTTCGATCATTTTGGGCTGATGGGCGCCACCACCAAGTCCATCGGCGTCACACATATCTTCGGTGCGGTGTGCCTGGTGGTCGGTGCG
The DNA here is from genome assembly GCA_049889275.1 of Bradymonadia bacterium. Taxonomy (GTDB): domain Bacteria; phylum Myxococcota_A; class Bradymonadia; order UBA7976; family UBA1532; genus UBA1532. The sequence continues at coordinate 6,753 of JBMHDS010000091.1, forward strand.
ATCTGCGTGACGCGCTGACTTAACGGATGATGACCCTTAATCCTATCTGCCGGAACGTGTTTCTGCAGCGTATCTGCCCAATTAAAAAGAGCACATAGCGAAATCGAAATTCACAAACGAGTCAGGTCGCCAGAACTATCAGCGTCCGCGTCTGTCCGATGGGCTGACGAGCGACCTGACGGTCTGTTTTGGCACGCCGTAGACGGCTGTGTTGTCGCTCTTTTCGAGTAAATCACTTGACGTACCATACGAAGAGTGGTGCATGTAGGCGCAAAAGACGCATCTTTTCGGGAGGATATATGAGACGTCGGATCGTTCAATTCATTGCGTGCCTGGTCATCGTAGGCTGCGCCCCGAATCAGGGGTCATCCGATGGCAAGGCATCGAGCACGCCCGCTGTGGCTTCCAAAGTCACCATTGAGAATACCATCAACAATGAGAGCACCTTCGCCTATCTCGGGAAGGATTCATTCGATCAAACCATCAAAGCGCTCATCGAGAAGCTTGAGCCCTTCGTCGGCGTATTGCCTGAATCAGAGCGGGGCAAGGCCTCTGAGGTGTTCGATGCGAAGAAGCGCGAAGCCAAGATTGGATTTGACCCCGCCACCGCTGCGGGTTGGAAGAGCATCGGTATCGACCCTGCACTCGGTATTTACGCAGTGTTCGATGCAGCCATTCTCGAAGCGGGTGACACGCCCATCGTCGCGCTCGGCGTGACAGACCTCGACAAACTACTCGCTTTTGCTAAGAAATCGGGTAAAGAGGCGAATGTCGTGGCCGACGAAGGCGGTCTGAAGCGCGTTGTCGCAGGCACCGAGACCATCGGTTTAATCGGCACGAAGGGTGACTACACGTACTTTTGTGCAAAAACCAACCGTGGGTCGCTCAAGGCGGTTCGAGCTGCCTTTACAGAATTCTTAAAGAACAGTGGGACTGCGCCAAAGGTCTCCATCATTCCGGGTCAGGCCGCTGCGGGACAGTTCGTCGCCGGTGTCGATTTACAAAAGCTGCTCAAGCAACTGAAAAAGCTTGGCAAAGTCGACGCCGCCGACCTCGACTACTATGCCGAACGCTTCGAGAGCATGGGCTTTCGAATGGGTGGTGGTGAGTTCGGCATGGGCCTTCGGGCCAGCAAAACCGGTCAAGCGCTTCTCGATAAGCTCTTCGGCGTGCCGTCAGATGCAAAGGTGGGTCGTTTCTTCGGCGAGAAAGACTGGTATGCCATCCGCATGTCCCTCAACTTAAACTCGTTTTTTCAAGGTGTCGCTGAGCTCGTGCCGCCATCCAAGCCACAGGAGCGCATGATGGTCAGCATGGCGCCCGCAGGCCTAGCCATGAACTTAGGCGTCAGCATGGAAATGATCAGCACAGCGCTCAGTGGCCATTTTGCATTCGGCGTTGACATCGGCCGCCTTAAGGACACAAACCCCGTTGCGATTCAACAAAATCTACAACTCCTCGCGGTACTCGAGGTCAAAGATAAAGAGGCCACCCAACGATTGATCGAAGCACTGTTGAAGAAGCTTGAGACAGCGCCAAATCCAATGCTCAAGCCGAGTCAGGTAAAAGTCGGGGGCAAAGATGCGCTCCAATGGGTTCTTGGTCCTGTCCAGCCCACCTTGGTGGTCCACGACGATGCTGTACTCATCGGCCTGACCGCAACCGCTGTCAAGGATGCGCTCGCGCGCCATGCAGGAAAGAACTTTGCGAAGACAGAGCAGGGTAAGACTTTTCAGAAGCAGGGCACTATTATCGCTTACCATATCCCGGTGGGTAAGATTATGAACCTCACGCTCAAAGGGATTAAGCAGAACGCCGCCTTAATTCCGCTTCCACCAGAGCTCAAAAACCAGCTACTCACGTCTCCTTATTTTAAAGACGGTGCCTTCGGCGAGGGTGTGATGACAAGTGAGGTCCGACTTGATGAAGGGATCAAATTTGATTTTGAGGGCGACAGCTCAATGGTTCTAACTGCCGTAGGCGGCATTCTTGCGGCGGTGGCGATTCCACAGTTTATCAAATACACAAAGCGAGCGAGAACCGCCGAGGCGAGCATGAACATTCAGCGTCTTGGTTCTGCGCAGGAGGCGTACTACGAAGCGCAAGGGACCGAACAACCTAAGAGATTTACCGGTTCAACGAAACTCACGCCGGGCAATCCCACAGAGTTTATGTGTAAGGACGGTAAATCTGTGAAGTATAAACCGACCAAAGACACCTTCGCTGCGGAAGCCTGGAAGACCCTCGATTTTAAGATGGAAGACCCGTTCCTCTACGCCTATCAGATTGAGACAAGCGGAGACGGTGCGAACGCACAATTTACGGTACGCGCCGTGGGCGATTTAGACTGCGATGGCGAACACTCTACCTTTGAGAGAGTTGGAACTGTCGTCGATGGTAAACCTAAAGTGTCTCTCACATTTGTTAACAAAGAGCTCGAATAAGCTTTCAAAAAAGATTGTCTGGTCGACAACTCAACAAAAGACTCACACCCCCTTTCGATGCATGACCGACGCCATCAAGGCTGCCGGTCAAGCTGACCCACCTCTATTCAAGCGATGTTATCTGCTGATTGACGTGCGATACCCGGTCATTTTCGCCTCATCTATGTCTTGGGGCCCACTGAGTCCTACTCGGCGGTGCGATCACATCTCTCCCCGTCCCAGACGCCTCGATAAAAATAAAAAATATAACTAATGTTATTAAAGTGAGGAAAACGCTTGATCTCCACTGCATGATTCGTCAGATTTCTTGCGCCGCTGCTGTATACATGGGGGTGTATCCAGCAGATTTAGGGCGGTTTTAATTATTCTTGGGGGTTCTATGCGTCAGCTCGTCGTCTTACTCGCTTTGTCTTTGCAGTTCAGTGCCTGTGGTGAATCGTCCGAACCGGTCGATGGCCCCGTGACCCAGTCGGAGCTATCCGATGACCGCCGCGTTGTTTTGATGGACGAAGATACATTGCCCGCGGAGGAACAGACATCTGAGCCAGGTGTTGGGTTCATCGATGGGAATGAGCCAAGCGCAAACGATGAGACACCAGCCGAGAACTTTATTGAGCCAGCCGAGATGCCCACCGAAGAGGCACCGGCGGAGTCACCATCGGATCCAAACGAAGAGATGGCAGGACCCGACGAAGCCGGCATGGTGCCTGGTTTGCCGGCAGAGTTCATCTTTGATCCTGCGCACGAGGGCGTCGTAGCCCAATTTGAGTTTAACGGTACAGCCGATGATGTAAGTGGCGCTGACCGGAACGGCGTTTTGATCGGCGGTGAGTTCGTGGCGTCAGAGTTTGGCCAGGGGCTGCGCGTGGGCGATTCGGACCATGGATTCGATTGGAGTCGGCATAGTTTCTTCTTGAGCCATCCGTATACCATCGAGATGGTGCTCACGCCGTCTGCCGAGAGCGCTACGTTCAGCAAGCTGCTCGGTCACGATGACAGCGAGGAGTCTGGCTGGTATCTCTACAGCGGTGGGTTTCGGCCGTATCCAATCAACGGCGGCACATCGGGCGCCGACATGATGCCATACGGCCAGAAGACGTACTTGGCCGTCGTGTCAGTCTCTGATTCACTGATCGACGTGTACATCAACGGCGCTAAAGTCACCGACGAGCCCATCGAATCCCAATGTCCTGATTCACCCGATCAGGCGATTTTCTTCAGAGATGACGCGAGCCCATCGCGCTACGAGACATTGCACGCGGTCATCGATGGACTCCGTATTTCGTCAGTGAGCCGCAGCGCCGCAGACATTGCACTCACGCAAAATCGCCTGGCAGATTAAGACTGCCTTTATCAAAACACCTTCCTGCACTGACATTACGCCATGACCGGATGCCTTTACGCTGGCAAACCAAAGAGCGTCAAGGCTCGTAGCACCCATCCATGGAACGGATAAGCTCAACCGCAGCTTTGTATTGGCCTTCTCGATATGGGTACTCGTTTATGCACATGTGCAGATATGAGCAGGTTAGTGCAGGTGCTGGAAATGGCGAGACAAATAGACCAGGCCCCAGGGCACGTCCGCACGATTTCCATGCGCATTTTGAGTGGGAAGGCAGATGAGACAGTGTCATCGCCACACAACCAACTAGACCGAAGCATACAACCAGCGTCGCCACGAGACGCTGCCACCGCGCGGGGGCATAGACACCCAGCTTGATTTTCTCGGCGAGACGCCCACCCCGGTAATAGCCCAGGCCCCCGGCGAGCAAATAGATAACCAAAGGAAAACGACCGCAAAAAAACGGTGTTGCTGCATCGACTGCTGCGACAGAGAGCATAAAGAGGCCGGCCTGACCGAGCCGCATGCGACGCTCGGTAGCGATGAATGCTGCGCTTGATTCGTCTAAGTGATGCCCTGAGCTCATATGTCGACTCCCCGAGTCCATGCGTGAGACCCCATCAGCATGCCATTACGCCTCAGTGTCATTCATTAAGAAAAGCAAATCGGGTGATGGTTCCGCAAACGCCTCAATCCCTTCATCGGTGAGGATTCGTTGTAGACATTGAGCTGATGTATTGCCCAATGGATCGCTCTTTTTACGGACATGGTCCCCGTCGGAGACGGAACTCAATCAGGTTTAATCTGGCGTTCACCGGTCAAAAACGAGTGGCAACATAGACCCATAAACACATGAAAAAATTAAATAAAAAAATAAGCAGATCAATAAAACCAAAAAAACAAAAAAAGTGAACAATGTTTACATGGACCCGTCAGCACCCTCGAGAAAAGTTAACAGTGTTTACCTTTTTGGTTTTAACGAAATCGCTGAGACTGAGCTCTCGGCACGGAAGCGCTCTTCTTTAGAGCAAGGAGTATGGGACATGAATCGTTCAATCTTAAACAGCATCACAGCCATC
>JBMHDS010000092.1:0-69895 GCA_049889275.1 Bradymonadia bacterium
AGACGACATGGCGGAACCCGAGAGCTGCAATGGTCGTGACGATGATTGCGATGGGTTAATAGATGAGGAGACATCCGAGCTGAACGCCTGTGGCGGCTGCGGACCCGTGCCCGTCGAAAACTGTGACGGTATCGATAACGATTGTGACGGTGTGATCGATCAAATCAGCCTCGACGCGCTCGTCCTCGTTCTAGCGGCAGAACGCATCGCGGAGAATGCCTACACCGTACTGCAATCCATTACCTCTGGCTTTGAACCACGCTCTATGGCGATGAGTAGCACCCAATTATTCTGGGCGAATCAGGATCAGATCAGTCCGCAAATCGTGGGACTGCCCGATGCCCTCCGTAACCCACCTGCGGGTTATATCGCGACCCCCATGGCTCTCTATCGCGAAGGCGCCGTGGACAACGACACAATTTACGGATTGGTCGTCAACTACGATCCGGACAATAATGGCGATGGCATCGCTGAAGCGAGTCGAGCCTCGTCGGCTAAGATTTACCGATACCGCGTGAATGAAAATGCCAACAACGCTCAACAACGTCTGCAAGCCCTCGACAGCATCGAACTTTACCATCATGTCTTTGCTGCAGTCGACGACGGGAACAACCTAAATTTGATTATAAACGGCGGCCCATCGCCCGACCGGCTATTCATGCTTAGACTATCGAAAGATGTTCTCACCAACGATGTCGCAGGTAGAGCCATTAACATCTTCGATGCGATGACTTGCATTGATAACAACTTGGTCCGCGCCCTCGGCGGAGACGATTGTGAAGCCGCGTGCCCCGTTGCCTCGACCAGCGGCGAAGGTGATGTCCTAAATGTCTTAGACAGCGCCCTCATCGAGCTCGTAGACGCGCCGAACGCCAACACCACCGGCGTCAGCGTTGATATGTCCGAAGCCTTTACCCTCAATCATGCAGAAAACCCACGGCACCTCATCGCAATCGGTGGTGGAGAGCAACTACCCGGACTCGAGGAAATGGGTCAAGCAGCTGAAAAAACCGGTCAACTCTTCATGTATGGCTTACACGGTGGTGTTCACTGTGCGATCAGGCCTGTCGAAGATGAAGGACGCCCGATATTTGACATGGTTGAAGACCAGGCCGGCAGAAACTTCAACGATGGCGTGACGCCACTGCAGAATGTTCAAGTGGAATTTATGACCTTCCATGGACGACCCGCCGCCGCCATCAGTGTATCTGGTGGCAGTCAAAACAGTGGATGGGATCATATTCTTTGGCATCGCGAGATTTGGCCCTACGAAGACGACAACACGCTCAACCCACTGAATGCGCGAAAGGATCAGAGCATTGCAGTTGGTCAGCGTGAAGACGAGGAAGGTAATGATTGGCGCGACGGCTTTGGATTTGTTCAACTGTTCAGGGCGCCCGGTGGTCAAACGATGATGGCCTGGAACGAGTCGCTCAGCGATCCAGCCGGCGCACCACTCAGGGTGCATAAACTCGCACACTTTTCGACACGAGAGCTCACAAACTTGGACCGCATAGCAGAACTGGAGCGCGAAAACGCCGGACTCGAGCGCATCAGTTACAGAAATTTTGAACGCGCGATTTACCAAACCGATGCGAGGGGCCAGGGTGTCTGGTTTCAGAAATACATCGGCTGCCCGTAAAAGACGTGGCGTCTGCCGTCCCCCCTGCCCAGAGCGGCTTTCTCGTTAAATGAGCATCGATCGATGTGGAGGCACGCACACACACTAGCGGCGCGGACACAGCTCCGCCATCTCCGGGGCGAGATCACGGGCGAACTCCAATAGGATCTCGCAGCCATTTTGCTGGCAGAGAAAAACCGCCTCGTCACACAAATTCTCGCTGCACGTCTCGAAGACGAGCGAGTAGGCCGAGGACTCCAGGTTCGGACACACGTTTACAGCACAGCGGGCGATGTGGATACACAAGTCGACACAGTCGTCCGCGGGCTCGCAGCGCGGTGGCCCGATCGGACGTTCGCTCGGGCAGCTCACCTCACACCGGCCATCCAGACATTGGGCGCGGCAGCCGGGTGTCAAATCAACGGCGCATTGCTCGGCGGTGCGACATTCGCCCTCGACACCCAGGTCGCCAACATCGGCATCGGATATCCCCCCATCGCCTTCGGACATCTGATCATCGGCATCGCTGCCGGCGTTCGTTCCACCGCGTCTGCCGTTGGGTTGCTGCATGCCGACGCCCATATCACTCCACGTACCCGTGAAGCCATCATCACCCAAGGTGACTTGCTTACAACCGGCGGTGAGCAACAACGTCAACCCGCACAAAAACAATTCTCGTCTCGTCATGAGTATCTTCTTGTCACACGAATACAGGGCGCACAAGGGTTAGCTCAAGCGGTGTAACCGCACTCTCTCGATACGACTCTCTTGGACGATTCACGTAACACATCGGACCGTCGGCTCAAAAGAGCGCCTGCTCAACCGCTCTTCTGGACGAGAAAGGCCTTGGGCGGCAGTGATGTTCGTGTTTTAGTACGGTCACTGAATCGGGAGGGCATCGTGTTTACAGGAATTGTCACAGCGTGTGGACGCGTCACAAAGGCGAGCCACGTAGACGGCGTGACACGTCTCGCCGTTTCGGTACCGAGTGGATATACCAAAGGTCTAGAACGTGGTGCCAGCGTCGCCGTCAACGGTGTCTGTTTGACCGCCGTCGAATTTGACACCCAGCACATCGAATTCGATGTCATCGCAGAGAGCCTACAGCGCTCAAACTTAAGTACCCTCAGTGTTGACTCGAAGGTCAATTTGGAGCGCGCCGCACGCTTTGGTGATGAGATCGGTGGGCACCTCCTGAGCGGGCATGTACACACACAGGCAGAGCTCATTCAAAGGACCGAAGACGGTGCCAATGTGTCGATGCAGTTGCAGATCGACAGCGACTGGGCGCGGTACGTTGTGACCAAAGGCTACATCGCAATCGATGGATGCAGCCTCACGGTCGGCGAGGTGCAAGATGGCCGGTTCTGGATTCACCTAATTCCAGAGACCTTGCGGGTGACTCAGCTCGACGGCCGAGCCATTGGCGACCGCTTGAACATCGAAGTAGACCACCAAACCCAGGTCATCGTCGATACGGTGGAACGATATTTAAGCCAAAGAGACGACGCTGGATAAATCATATCCGAGGCGCATGACACCTTGGCGACAACCGGTTTCAACAGAACAACTTGAACGCGATATGAGTCGCAAAACAAAGGAGAAGATAAAGATGATTCAGGTAGGCGACGCAGCACCAGAGTTCACACTACTCGATCAAAACGGTACATCCGTTTCACTGGCGGATTACCGCGGCGGCAAAGTTTTGGTCTGGTTCTACCCCAAGGCGAGCACCCCTGGTTGCACAGCTGAAGGTTGTAGCCTACGCGACAACTACGCCGCATTAACGGAGGCAAACGTGACCATCCTTGGAATCAGTAAGGACTCGGTCAAGCGCCAGCTCAACTTCGCGACCAAACAGGAGTTTCCCTACCCGCTCCTCTCCGACGAAGACGGCACCGTCGTCGAAGCCTACGGATGTTGGGGACGCAAGAAATTTATGGGTCGTGAATTCGATGGAATCTTTCGCAAATCATTTTTGATCGACGAGGCCGGAAACATTGAGAAAATTTATGAGAAGGTCAAGACGAAGACTCACGGTGCTGATGTTCTTGGGGACGTTCAGTCTTAACGTCGGCTGCGAATCCGGCGATGACGAGATCTCGTCGGCCATGGATGATGCTGCTGCGTTCGCCGATGGGACGACGCCGACTATCGATGGCGCATCATCCTCGGGAGCCAATGACGGCATGGTCCCGAGCGATAGTTCGCTGCAACTCGACGGATTCACGAACGAGAATGTCGTCGATCGCGGCGTGAATACCGATGCGGCGAGCAGCCTCGACATCGGCGTCGTGACCGACCTCGGTCAACTCCGAGACGCAGCGTTCGTGGGTGAGCGAGACGAGGGCGGTATGGTGCAGGTCGATGCAGACCTGAGTCCTAGTCCCGATATGGTGCTGCAAGGCGAGGCAGACGATGCCGGCGTTTTGACTGACATGGCCGTAGCCATCGCAGACGCCATGAACGCCGACATGGCGCAACCCATCGATATGGCGCCACCTCTAGTCGATGCCCAACCGCTCGTTCCCGATGCAAACGCGGGCGGCCAGCTAGACTATCCGCCGGGTCCTTACGGTTTTGCTGTGGGCGACGTCATCGAAGACCATGTGTTCACCGATTGGCAGGGGCAACCATTCAGTTTTGCCGATGCACATCGCCGCGAGAATGCACGAGTGGTCGTGATCATGAATACGGTTGCGTGGTGTCCGAGCTGTGCGGGCAACATGATCGGGATCGAAGAGCTGCACCAAGAGTTTCAAAACCAAGGCGTGGAGATCATCGTCTCGCTCTACGACGATGCACAGTTCTCGCCAGCAAACGCCCAGGCGGCAGCGCAGTGGCGTCGTGGTACCGGATTGACGACGACCGTCGTAGCGGATGGCGATGAACATATGGCCCCCTATTTTCAGCCGTTTGCACGGAACACCTACTTGGTGATCGACGCTCCGACGATGAGGGTGTTAAACCGGGTTCAACGCTTTCAAACAAATGAAATGCGTGCACTGATCGAGGCGGCGCTCAACGATTAAATGCGACGAGTTTGGCTCGGCCTAAAAAGCATCGAAAAAGGGGTACTGTTGGGGTGCAGACCTCGCTATGCTGCCCGCATCATTTGTCTCGCGAAGGGGTGCGCACATGACAGATCAGAAAAGCCGGCTCGACGAACTCGCTCAAAAGCATTTACAGGAAGGGCTAACCGAAGCCAAGCGGACACCGATCGACCGACCGAGGACGCTGCGAATACAACTCCCACACGATGGGCACCTTCCAGAGTCAGAGAGCTGGCTCGCGCGGCTGTATGCAGGCGATCGTATGCCCCGTGAGAAGAAGCCGGTGGTTTTCGACCATATGCGCGCCTGGGGGCCGTGGATGGTCTCTGTGGATGCGACCCCCATGAGCGTTCTCGACGGTATGAGTCAGACCGCGACACTCAACAGTGGCTTTGCATCCGACGGCGCAGTGAGGGCTTATTTCGAGGGCGCCTTCGACGGACTGCTCGTCCGCACGCCAGATAGCGCGGTGACCGAACATCCGAGTGCTGCCGCGTATCGATCCCATCTCGCAGCTGAGACACCGACGATCGGTCAGATATCGTTTACGAATAGCGGTGCTGAGGCCAATGAAAAAGCCTTTGCGCTTTGCAAGCTAAACGCAGCAAACCCTGACGCCGATCAGGTGATCGCCTTCGAAGGCTCATTTCATGGACGCACGCTGCAGGCACTGCACGCGACGTGGAACCCCGTCAAGCGGGCACCCTATGAATTGGATGGGTTCAGAGTCGTCTTTGCACCGTTTCCTGGCCGAGGAGCGACTCCCCTGGCCTCGTCGGTCATCGAGCAACTTCTGAGCGCCTGCGGTGAGGGTAATGTTGACGCGCTCAAGGCCCTCGCGAGCCAACACCCGGAGGCCCGCGCCGACGTCCACAGCCTGCTGGCCGTAGCCGATGCGCTGTCAACCACGCGTGTATACGCGCTCATCATTGAGCCCATGCAGTCGGAAGGAGGTGACCGCTATGGCCTACCTCACTTCTACAAAGCACTGCGCCTACTCACCCGGCACCACAAGGTGTCGATGATCTTAGATGAAGTACAAACCGGCTTTGGCTTAGGCGGCCCCTACTCTTGGGGGCTTGGATACGGATTGATCGACCGCGAGGGCAAGCCGGACTACCCCGACGCCATGACCTGGGCAAAGCGCGCACAAGTTGGGTTCGTAAACAGCCGGTTTGAAGACCCAGAACCGACAAGTGCCCACGTCGCATCAATGGTTCGCGGGTTAGCGCATTACAAGAGCATCGGAGATGGTGGCCACGCTCAATGGGTCGAAGCCTACGTCAAGACGAGACTCGAGGCGCTGCCTAACCGGTATCCTCAACTGGTTCAAGGGACTCGCCAGCGCGGTTATGCTTTTGCATTTGACCTGCCGACGCCGGAAATTATGGGTGCATACATCAAACAAAGGTTTTGGCGTGGCGCTGTGGTCTTTGCCGCGGGAACCCGCACCATTCGCTATCGATTATCGGATACCTACGGCGCGCGCGAGATCGACCGTCTCTTCGAGACGATTCACGCGAGCCTAGATTGGCTGGTCAACAACGAACCAAGCGATGTACCGGCTTGGTCAAACGTAAACACTCTCACAGCGGGGCGCGATGAGGGCTCATATCGGGTACGAACCGTCGAGAAAAGCGAACGTGAGGACGTCCTTGATCGCATCATGGCCATCGAGGCTGAGACTTACGAGCCTGCGCGCTGTGATTCGAGAGTAACGCTCGCTGCCGCGTTTGATCCTCTCGACGGCGTCGCGGTGGTCGCTGAGATACAGAAGGGCGAGGATTGGGTCATCGTCGGCTCAGCGCTCGCTGCTGCCCTTGAATCATTTGGACATATTGACGGCCCAAAGCAAGACACGCAGCTGGGTACCTCTGACACGGCGTACTCAATCGCGGTGACGGTCCACCCAGCGCATCGGGGTCGTGGTCTCGGCTTACGGCTCAAGCAAGCCCAACTGCTTTGTGCACGAGAGTTACAAAACGGCTCTGGCGCTCATCGGTATCGGTTCATGACAGGCCGAAATCGAGTCGGCCTTGCAGACCCGATGACGCATTTAAACCGTGCCTTCGGTGCCTATGAGGTCGAGACATTTTCGGATCAATATGGGGAAGCTGACGCTCAGGCGATCTATTACCGGATACCGCTCCAACAGTATGCACCACCGCCGTCACAATACGATGTTCGGAAGGCGAATGAGTGGAATCAAACCATCTGCCAACCCCTCGCTACACCGCCAGAGAGCCTACTCAAACTACGGGATGCGGGCGGTTTGTTTGGTCCTGCGGTGACCAAAATCACCGTTTGTAATTACATTACGCCAGCGATCGTCCGTGCCGTTGAATGGGTTGCGGCACTCAATCCTAACCATCCACACCTGTATCTAACCTCGTGCCGCGGCGAACTGATCGATAAAACCATTCGTACGCTCAAGCACCATCGGACAGAGGCCGTGGTCGCCATCGGGCTCCACGGGGGCTACCTCGGACATACGACGGCTGGCTGTCGGGCGCTCTCCGATCCCGCGGTTCATGCCGGCGGTTCAGCGGCGCGCACCTGGCCACGCGTACCGCATCCTGAAACCCAAGGCACGGCCGCGATGGTCGCTGCGCTGAAGGAAACGGTCGCAGATATGGGTGGCCCTAAAAAGATCCTGGGGCTCTTCGTTGAGCCAATTCAGGAGCGAACAGGGCATGTGCTCGATGACGAAGCCTGGCTCGCGTTGGATGCCTTCCGCAAAGAGACAGGCATTCCTCTCATCAGCATCGAGACGGCATCTGCGTACTACCGAGGTCAGGCATCAGCATTTGCCAGCGACACATGCGACATCGAACCCGATATCAGAGCCTGGTGGCCGGGTGGCCAGACCGGGTTCATTCATCTCCAGGCCAAATATTTTGTCCCTAAACCTCTGACCATGGTCTCAACATGGGATGGCGACGAGCTCAGCATGATCCGAGCGCACCACAATCTGATGGCCATTCGACAAATGGAGCTCGGACCGGTCTTCCGCATCATGGCTGACTTCGCGCAATCTGTGCGGCAGACGGGCCATCAAATCGCCGGCCGCGGCCTCTACTATGTGCTGCAGCTCGGTGGCCAAGCCACCCAATTGGTGGAAGACATGGCTGCGCGAGGTCTTAATCTACGGGCATTTCCAAATGGAGCCATCGCCATTGCCCCACCCGTTGATATCACCGTGGGCGAGCTCGAAGGCCAGCTGCAAGCATTGACGCACGCATTGACCCGCCTGCCTTAGTGGCGGCCAAAAAATGCGCTTGCGACAAATTCATGATGACAGCCTGGTTCAGATGATCAGATAATTTGCGAGGAAGACGACGGGGGCGACTTACACATGAGTGAATTCGACAAAATCCGACTAAAATGCGTCGGCTGTGAGCGCTTTCTGCGCGTACCGATCAGCGCGGCAGGCAAGCAAGTTCGTTGCCCAGATGACACCTGTGCTGCCATCAGTCAAATCCCTGGCTCCACGGCGCTTCAAGCGCTTATGCAACGACACGAGGTGCCATCGGCTCCTCCGGCGCCGTCAGACATGCCCACAGCAGACGCTGCCCCGCTCGCCTAGGTGTATCGGACCAAGTCGATCAGTTACCATCCACTTCAAACGCTCGATTCATCAAAGCATTGCAGTATGGGGTGTCAATATGTTTACCACCGCGCTGCGCGAGCTTTGGCAGCAAGACCTGTGAGATGCGAAAACCGAGCCGGTCAGCCATCACATCCATCTCCAGCCCGGCTTGAATCGTCGCAGGTAAATCATCGGCATAGAATGCGCCTTGTAACTCGCCCACTTTGCCGCCTGGGTTGGCTTCGCGCGATACGATATCGCTGACCGCTTCAACGCAATCACGCTGCGAAAACTGCCTGAGCTGTTTGGTCAACGGATCTTTGAAAGGTGTCAAACAGCGCACCAAATAGGCACGCTTAGCGCAGAGAGTTCTCTGAAACCGGCGTAACAAACGCAGGCGCTTAATCCATTGTCGCTTAGACTGAGCGCCACCTTCAAAACGACCCCGTTTACGCGGCGGCAACTCAACGTTCTGCTCCTGTGCGGCGAAACCGTCCGTTTGCAAAACAGCCGCATCCAAGCTCGCCACCCCCATGTCCATTTCGAACTGGCCCAACTCTGCTCGCTCCTCGAACAGATGAGCAAGCAAGCCGACCAGAACAATACCGACGAGCAGGAGGCCTATGACGGGCGCGTGTTTACGCATCGATTAACCGACGCCTCGAGTGATCAATAGCACAGGTCTGTACAGCCTTCCTGCCCCGTTCGCATACATGCTTCGCCTTGACCTGCGGGCTCAATCTCGGTCCATTCATTCGTGGCGAACTCAAAACTCCAAGTGTCATCGAGATACCCACAGTCACCCTTGCCACCGAAGAGGATAGCACGCCCTTCATCATCGATGGTCTGAAAGGTATGATACTGCCGCCGCTCGGGACTGTTGATGTCCACTTGCACAAAGTCGGGTGGGCATTCGCAAAAACGTGTGCAACCAGCACCGACACCATCGTCGCCGGCGACGACGCCGCGCCACTGTCGATTGGCGTAATCATATTCCCAGATGTCATTACGGTGACCCACATTGGTGTCGTCGTGGCCCGCGAACATGACCATTCTGCCGCCATCTCGGTCTTCCACCAATACGGGGTTAATACGTCCCACCGGACCTCGCCCTGAGCCGTCCCAGATTTGCGACCACACCTCAGCCTCCAAATCAAACGCCCAAAGGTCTCTAAAGAAGGGCCCAGTAAAGGCATTGGCACCACCGCCACCATAGACGAGCAGCTGACCATGAGTCGAATCGATAGCCATGTCGTGGAACAACCGCGCCTGGGGCGCTGCCCCCGAAACACGGCGCCAGACCAGCGTGTCCAAGTCGAGAACATAGGTGTCGTTTTGTGGCCTGAACTCCAGACCGCTGACCGCCGTCGAGCCACCAAATAGAATGACTCTGTCATTCAGATGGTCATAGACCATGGCCGTGTTGTAACGAGGGCTCGGAATCGTCCCGGTTGTCTCCAACTGCTGCCAGGTATCCGTGTTCACATCGAACGCCCAAAAGTCATTGAAGAGCTGATAGGGCCCTGAGTTAGCTTGAGCTCGAAAGCGGCCACCGAAGAGGTAAATAAGCTTTCTGGACTGGTCGAAGACCATTCGATGTCGACCACGCGCTGAAGGGCCGTCCACAACATTCAAACGCGCCCAGTTGTCATGCTCGAGAGAATAGATCCAAGTGTCTCCCTGGAATCTTTTCGGGCCAAAATCCGCACATTCCTCGGGTTGAAAGTCATTGCCTCCAAACAGCACGATGCGCCGATTACACATGTCGAAAGCCGATGCTTGCTCGCCCCGTCCCGTTGGATGGGCTCGACCACCGTTCAGAATCGGCAAGAGTTGAGCAAAGCTCTCATTGCTCAGACAGGCGTTCTTCTCGCCGGGAACCAAGGGGTCACCGACTCTGGCATCAACAGCATCGGCGTCAGCACCCAAGCCTCCGTCAAAGCCCATCTGCCCATCTAAGCGCGCCGTATCGCCCATATCGCCAGGCGCTTCACTTGCGTCGAAAGGGCCGATAACCACAGTCTCGCCGGCAGGCTCTTCAGCACAACCAACGAGGCCAATGGCCGCAGCGACCAGGCAGACGAGTCGAAAGTCTTTATTCATGAAATCCCCCGATTTGCTTTGAGATTAAGGCAGCGTGAACTGGGCTTCGAAGCGTTCCATCTCAATGATGGGAATCGGCTCGATAGCGTCCGGTGCCAATTCACCTGACTCGATGAGCGCACGTATCAGAAATGGCGGAAAAGTGCGATAATTGAGCGTCGCTAACACGTTGATCTCTCGACCTGACAAAGACGCGACTGGCACCTCATAATCTCGCCAGCGCCGCTGGCCCGGACCGATGAGATTGTCGGTGTAAGTGTGAGCCTGCCATGGAAAGGTCACATGCTCACCATCGGCCCCGTAGATGAACTGACCGAAGAGCAAGAGCTCGGGATCGCCGTCCGGCCTTAAGCTATGGCCATCGACACCGTCCATTAAATCGCCGTTCGCATCGAGCATGCCAGACTCAAACATCAGCTGCCCCTCTTCATCCCGTACCTGAAGATGCACCCAGACTTGCCGGTCCGCAGTCGATCCCGAAGGCAGATTGTGACCATTGTTGATATTTTCAACGCTCGCTACAAGGACCGCCGCACCATTCTCATTAACACCGTTGAAACGTACGTCTAGAATCGCGCAATCCTGTAAGAGCTCTCTGACCAGTTGTGCCTGGATCTCCTTATTCGGAAAGCCCGGAATCAATGCCTGGTCAACGCCTACAAAAGTGTGCGCATGCAACTCTTGCTCGGGTCCATCTGGGGTCATCTTGCCGCGATACGTGGGCATATGACAATCCTGGCACGTGCGATGCTGCGCGGGGTCGTTGGGCGCATTGTAGGCGTTGCCATACCATTCGCTAAACGTCGCCTCGAGTCGTGCTCCATTCGGATTCAACACATCGTGACAGGTGCCACATAGCAGGCTCTGCTGATTCGGATCATTAAACAGGGCCGATGCCTTCATGGGGTGTGCTGCGTTCGCAGCCTCTGACCCGGTCCGCCCATAGTATGTGGTCTCAGACAGCGTGAATTGAGCGTTTTGCGTGCCTTGAATCGATTCTATACTGTGGCAGGTCACGCACTGAATGCCATGCCCGATCAATGGGTCCGAGAGGTCGATGGGCATGATAAACCCATCATCTGTTTCGCTCACAGGTAAGCGGTCCTTAAGGGATGCAACAGGGGCATGACACTGCACGCAGAATTGACCGAGACGGCCTTCTGTTTCCGCAATCCCCTTCTTGTTCATGGCGATAAAAATTGGGTCTTTGGAAGCATACGCATGCATACTGCCGCGCCACTGCTCATAATGATTCGGATGACAACTCCCACAATATTCAGGTGTCGCGTATCCGACCTGCGGCACTTCGGCGTCGCCGCCCCCATCTATCGCTTCGCCATCTTGTTCGAGCACAGTTTGGCTATCCGCCAACTCGCCAGTACCCGTATCGCCGACTATCAAGGCGGTTGAATCAGGCTCCGCGGTACAGGCCCAAATAGCCACACTGAGGATGATGAGAAGCGTATTTTTGTCAGTCTTGGTGAGCATTGTACCCGCGTTTCCCCGTTGACCCGGCGCGAAACGCTAACACAGAGCGGGCTCAAAGTCGATCGCGCACAAGCATAGTGGGTCAGCTCGCGAATGAACCCAGAAACGCCACCGTCGGCACCATCCAAGACCGAGTAAAGTCTAGACCCAACAGACACTTTTTGATATAGTTCGCGCGAATTCAGATAGAATAGAGACGGGATCATGCACACCATTTATGGGCAGTATGTATCCGGGTCGCAATGAGGTCCATCATGGTTCATCACCTTCGACGATACGGCTTGGTCAGCCTCATCTTGACCGGCGCACTGGCCTGCTCAGACTCGGCCACATCAGAGACCCACGATGAGTGGCTTGAGGCATACGGTGTGGAGGGCCCATTTGAGCAAGTGGTGGGCTTCGGAAAAGAAGACGGCGCTGGCCGGCCGGGGCCGCAGACGGCCTGGGACAATGATGATTACCAGGTTTGGAAGGTCTCACGAAGCTGGAACGACGTTACAGACGAAGCCGGCCTCGCTTGGGCAGCGAATAGTGGACTGACGTGGGATGAGAAGTACGCAGCGTGGCTCACAAGTCTCGAGAAAGTACAGCAGCCAGACAACGAATATCTGCAAACATTTCTGCTCACAACGCCCCAAGGACGAACCCTTCTCGCACCTGTGCTTGAGTGCGCCGAAGTCGCGATCTTTTTGCGTGCGACATTTGCGAGTTGGTACAACCTCCCTTTCTTTTTAGAAGCAAGCGACGCTGGGGAACGCCTCTACCTCGGTCATTTTGGATTTCGTCGCGCTGATGGGCGCTCATTTGGGCGCTCACCTCGCTTTCGGACGCGCTATGCCGATTACACATCAAGCTGGTCCGAAGGTCAGGCTTGGCCTGTCGATGAGAAACTCAGACGCCGAGGCCTCTACGGCGGCGGAGATGAGGTGAGCTTCCTCCCCGAGATCGACGGAAAGTCAGCGCGTGCGGGGGCTTATTTTGATGAAATCTTCCTCAATAAACGTGTCGGACACTTTATGCTCCTCGCGCTCTCGTGGTTCGGCTCAATACACCTCGCCGACGGGGCAAACATGTACCACATTAGGGCAGACCATGCGCGCTCTGGGGATGTGCTTTTACTCCGCTGGCAAAGGCGCGGCATCGGTCACACAGTGCCCGTAATGCGCGTCACCAAGGAAGCCGATGACCGTCTTGAGATCGCGGTGGCAACAGGATCGATGCCACGTCGATATCCAAAATGGGAAGAGGGCGCCTCCGCTGCGCGCTATTTCAAAAAGAGCGATGCAGGTGGCCCCGGTGAAAATGACGATGGCGAAGCGTTCGCAAAGCTAGGCGGTGGTCTTCGACGCTGGCGAGTCGCCGAGGCCAATAATGGGCGCTATTCAAACACCTTTGCGATGGGTGATGAAGCTGCTTGGATCAACAGCACCGACACCGAGGCCATCGCGGACCGTATTCGCCAATTCGGGGAGCTGCTCAGGGAGCTGACTCCTGCTGAGCGTATCGCGCTCGCCGAACAGTTGATCACGGCGGCTCGAGAGCATCTCAAAAAGTACCCCGCGAGTTGCGCTGCGAGAACGCGTCGAGAGAACGCCTTCGCGATGCTGTACCAAGCCAATCAGGACGCCTTCGGCTTGTCCCAAGAAGACACTGACCGCGACTATCGTCTGCTCGAAGACTACGTTTTTGCGGAGCTTACCTACAACCAGTCTCGAACGTGCTGCTGGAACAAATCGACGAGGGCCATGTACGACATCATCATGGAGCATGCTCACAACAACACGGTTGATGAAGCCAGCAACCAGTGCTTGGAGCCCATTGTCTTCAAGGCAAGGGGGGTTTTAGACAGCGAGGATGGTTACGCGCTCTATCGCTCGTATGCCGCGTCACTTGGTAGAGAGTCGGAGTGGGTTGCCTGGTCAGAAGATGAGGCGTGTCCGCAATCGGTCAATCTTGGCGACGACGTTGAGGCAGAGGCAACCAGTCTGCCATATTGCGAGATCACCGACACAGAGCCAGCCGGTTGTGGCGACACCGGTCCTGACTTCGCCAATGCACCGATGATCGTTGCAGGTGAGACCACAGAGTTCAGCCTGTGTGCTGCGGAAACAGACCGCCTACAATTTGTCGGCGACGGCAACGTCATCTTTGCCTTTGAAGCGTACGATCCGAGTGTCCCCCTGAACGTCAAGTATTTTGACACCGCAGGTCAACTCCTCGATGAAGCCAACACGATCACCGATGATGCTGGGCGCAGCATTGTAGAGCCTGCATCATTCCGCCTGTCCGAAGTCACGACACTCCATATCGAGGTCACAAGTCCAGACGCCAGTGCAGCGACGGCCTACTCTGTGACAGCTTACGTTCGCGACTGAAGCTCAGCGAAGACATACGGAACTGAGCGCAACCGACCTGGTCTGCCTACTTTTTTTGAACAAGTCGACTCCGTCTCCGTCGGTCATGCGCATTTTGTCTTGGTACAGGCGGAAGCATGGCTTAAAGGTGGACCTGGAACGGATAGCCGTAATGCGCAAGGGCTCCATATCCACAAGTTTGACCAAATGGGGAAAAACAAATGGCAAAGCAGATCATAGCACTCAGTATCGCTTCGCTGCTCACCGTGTGCGTGAGCAGCCTCACGGGCGTTGTCCTCGCACAGGAAACGTCGACGAAACCCGCGCTCAAGCTGAATGAAGGCCAGTTCTCACCGAGACAAAAAGCTCAACAGAAGGAACGTAATCGGTGCAAACGCGATGTATTGAAGCTCGCAAAAGGCAAAAACCTCCGTATCAATAAGGAAAAAGCGAATGCCCAGGGCATGATCATAAGCGCCTGTGCCCGTGCCCGTTTTGACGCAAAGGCAGCCATACAAATCGCTTACAAGGAAGGTGCGATTATAGGTGGTCGCGCAGAACAAACCGGGGGAACCGCAGACCAGCGCACAGAATGCCAAGAGACCGTTCGAATGGGCGCCAAGTCTAAAGGATACCAAAGTCCATTAAAGCCCAGCGCCTTGGCTCACCAGGTGGGTGTTTACTGTGAAAAAAACCAGTTCGTGCCGAAGACGACGCTGCAAGCGTGCATCGAAGCCGGCTTGTTTACCAAAGCCAAGCAAAAGCCGATGGCGTCGAAAACAGCGATAAAAACATCCCCCACACAGAGCAAAAACAAGAAGCTGAAGACGTGTTCACTTAAGGTTAAATATCAGCTGAAGACGAAGAAGCTCTACCCGAGGCGTAAGAACCAAGACAAAGCCAAGCAGATCGAACAGGCCTGCGTAAAGGCACGATTCAACGCCAAACGTAGCTTTGCGATGGTCAAGCGCTACTTCTCAAAGAAGCGACCGAGCTCAGCTGTTCGTAAAGGTCGCAGAATTGAAAAAGGTCAGCAGGGCTTAGCAAAAGACAAAGCATCTGCGAGCGGCGGCGGCCAGCCCGCTGCGCCCGCATCCAAAATGAAACAATGCAAAGCTTCGGTTTGGGACATCGCAAAGGCCAAGCAGCTCCGCCCAACCAAGGGAAAATCCGCCGTCAACAAGCGTATTCTTGAGACATGCAGACTCAATGCATATGCGGCAGACGTCGTCTTCAAAAAGCTAGAGAAGCTCTTCTCAGACGGATCTGATGTCCAGACGATAAGAAAAGGTCAGCAAAGGCCAGAGAGCAAGAAACCAGCCGGTCACTCCATCAGCACATTTACGAATCGTCGTTCGTTGTCGACTCAAACATTTGATAAGAAGACAACGCAGCCCAAGTCAGCAAAACGCTGTCATTCGCAGGTCGCGCAATGGGCCGCAAAAAAAGACATCAGCGCGCTCCGTGGGCTCGACCGCAACGCCCGCCAAATGCGTATTCAACAGGCCTGCAATAAGGCCATGAATGACCCAGCTAGAGCCCAAAAGCATCTTCGTTAAGTCGCATACATCGTGCGCGCTTGAAACCTGCCGACGGCGTCTCAACCAATAACCAAATCGACAGATTCATTTCAGGCCCAACGCCACCACGCCCCATTTCCCAATGCGATTATGCAATCTGGTTGCACCCGATTGAGTCATGCACGTGACTTGTGGCCACTTATAGGTTGAAAGCGAACCCCAGCGCGTTACCATGGGGCCCCATGGCAAGACTCATTCACATCGCCGACCTCCATCTTGGGCGCACGCTCCATCACTTTTCTTTGCTCGAAGAGCAAAGACACGCGCTCGAGCAAATCACCGCCTTTGTGCTCTCATCTGAGCAACCGGTCACGGCTGTAATTTTGGCAGGTGATATTTTTGACCGGGCCATACCACCAGCCGATGCGATCACGTTGCTCAATGACTTTCTCCGCTCGCTCGCTGGCGATGCCAAAGTACCCGTCATCATGATTCCAGGTAATCACGACAGCGCAACACGGATGGCAATGACCGAAGGGTTGCACGCAGAGACGCTTCATATTGCTCCTGCCATTGAGCGCGGGATTACGCCCGTGACGCTCGAAGACGAACATGGCCCGATGGTGTTTTATCCAATCCCCTTCTTAGAGCCGGCCCGCGTCCGTTATCTGAACGAGGATGACACCGTGACCGATCAAGAGTCGGCGTTTCGTTCTGTTCTCAGTCGTCTGCAAGGTTCGAAGACTCAGCGTCGCGTCGCTGTCGCTCACGCTTTTGTGAGAAACGGAGCGAGCTGTGAGAGCGAACGTCTGATTCAAGTTGGCGGAGCCGGCGAAGTCAGCGCCAGTGTCTTCGATGGCTTCAATTACGTCGCCTTGGGACATCTGCATCGGCCTCAAAGCATCGGCCGAGATGGTCAGATTCAATATTCAGGCTCTCTTCTGAAATACTCAAAATCGGAGGTCGACCACCAAAAGTCCTTCACGGTGGTGGATATCGATGCCAACGGTCAAGCGGTGGTGGAGAGACAGCCATTTGACATTCAGCGGGATCTCCGAGTCATCCGTGGGCACTTTGACAGTTTGCTCGAAGGGGCACCGCAAGACACGCAACGAGATGACTACGTGTTTTTTGAGCTCGAAGATGACCGGCCGGTCAGCGAAGGAATGAATCGGTTGAAGGAGTGGTACCCTAGGGCTGTTCACCTCTGCTATTTGAACGCGGCGCGCGACCACCAACCACCCATGTACAGTCGAGCTCATCGGCAGATGCCGATGACAGACTACTTCACCGCGTTCTATCGGCACACAACCAATACCGAACTCGATGAAGATCAAGCCGCTGTAGTCGCCCAGTTGGTCGCAGAGTTGGCGGAGTCCACGTGACACCTAAGCTGCTCATATTACAAGCCTACACGGCTTTCGCCGAACGCCAACGCATCGATTTTCGGCGCCTAGGTGAGCAGAAGTTGATGATGATTTCCGGCGACACTGGCGCGGGAAAAACAGCGATTCTAGACGCCATGACCTATGCCCTATTCGGTCAGACAAGTGGTGGTGCTCGGTCGGAACGGAGTCTACGAAGCGATCATGCAAACACAGGCGTATCGACTTTCGTAGATTTTCGATTTGAGCTGCACGGCACCTACTTTCGCGTGTTTCGAAAACCGCCACAGCCGGGCAAACTCACAGGGCTCGCGGAGCTCTATGAGTTGGCTGACCTAGATGATGAAAATGGAAAACCTAGAGAGGTCGGTAAATCACGCGTCGACCAGTTTATCAGGCGTTTGCTCGGGTACAGTGTCGAACAATTCCGAAGTGTCGTCGTCCTCCCACAAGGCCAGTTTCGGCAATTCTTGAACTCAAAAACCCGTGATAAGGCGACGCTTTTATCGACTCTGTTCGCCACCGAGCGTTTCGCAAATTTACAAAATCTCCTCAAAAAGAAAGCCGACGAGGCCGGCCGGGCGCAAACCGAGAATCAGGCGCGCATCGAACAATCCTTAAAGGTGGCGGGGGTCGAGGACCGTCGGGAGATGACCGAGCGCATCACACTGCTCACATCCGAACTTGGGCACTTACAGCACCACAGAGAGAGCGCCACAGCTGTACTCAGAGCACAAGAGCGTTCGTTAGCGCAGGGCCGTGCTCTGCGCAGCCGATTTGAAGAGCTCGAAACCGTCAAGGCACAGATCGAAAAGCTCGCCGTAGAGAGCGCGCAGATGAAGCAACTGCAAACACAGATCATCGAAATTGATGCCGCGCTCAGTGTGCGAAATGAACATCGGCTTTTGTTAGAGAAAAAGCGCATGTCTCAAGACGCGGCGCTTGAATTTGAACGTGCAACAAATGAGCTGACGAAACACGAAGAAACATATCAGCGCTCAGCCGCTGTACGCGCCGAATTAGAGCATGAAAAACCCATGCTCGACACTTGGACAGAAGAGATCCGTGGCTTGACCGAGATGATCGAACACCTCGAACGCTATCAGGCAGCCCAACGGATCCATCGCAGCCAATCGGAGCAGAAGGTTCATCTGGCTCAGGCGGTCGTTGACATCGGTGTAGCGCACGCAAATGCCGTTCAACGGTCAGCGAGCCAGGGCGAGGCGATCAAGCGAGCAGAGCTTGCGGTCCAAAACGCTCGAGAGTCAGCTAACGCAATTGAGGCACACAAGCTGCGACGCCTCGAAGCCAAAGCATTCTGCGAGACCACCGAGGCGCTGTGTGCCCTGAACGAGCACATCGCCGAGCAGGCTCAAGTCGGCAGCGACATCAAAGCGCGCCTCAATGAGATTCGTCTTGACTACGAACAGATACATCAAAGGCATATGGGCGCATACGCAGCGCGCCTTGCGGAGCACCTCACGAGCGACGCGCCATGCCCCGTTTGTGGCTCCTTAGACCATCCCGACAAGACCCAATCGAATACCGATGGACCTTCGGTGGCAGATGTAAAGCGCGCGCTCAATGCAAGAGAAGAGCAAGAACGGTCTTTGGCGGAACATGAGAATCAGCTTCATCGGTCGATGATCGAGCGCGCATCCCTTTTAGAGAAGATCAAGGCATC
Organism: Bradymonadia bacterium; assembly: GCA_049889275.1. GTDB lineage: Bacteria > Myxococcota_A > Bradymonadia > UBA7976 > UBA1532 > UBA1532. The sequence goes on from JBMHDS010000092.1 coordinate 18,798, forward strand.
TCCGTATACGGATGGCGAGGAGGCCGAGGCTGCTGTCGCGCAAACCACAGCAAAGCTTGAACAACTCGACGAGTTGATTAAAAAAGGGCAGACCGCAGAGCAAGAGCTGCAGACGCTGGCTGACGAAAATGCACAACAGCAGACACACGTCGATAACCTTCAGCAGCAAGCTAAGGACGCAGAGCGCGCGCTTGTGCAACACGAACAGACGCTCTCCGCACAAACTGCGCGTTTAGATGAGCGACGACAAAAACTGCCAGTGGTCATCCCCGAAGACACAGAGATCCGAGAGCAGCTCCAGGCCATCAGCACGCGGCGCGACCAGCTCGCAACCAAACTCAGCACAGCGGTTGAGAGCGAGCAACGTGCTGCCGAAGCCCGCGCCGCGGGGGCTGCACGGCTACAATCGGCGACGACAGCCCTTGAGAATGCGCAAATTGCGGAAGGCCAAGCGATGGCCAGTTACCAAACCGCATTGGCCGATAGTGTGTTCACAACTGAAAGCGATTATGAGGAGGCGCTACGCCACTCTGACGAACTGTCAAGTATGAGGGCGCGCCTCACGGAATACAAAACGCGGCAAGAACGCTATCAAGGTATCAAGAGCCACTTGGAGAACGAGCTCAAAGACCAGGCGAAGCCCGACATCGATGCGCTAAAGCATCTCGTAGAGCGCACCCTGGTCACCGTTCAAACACTCGGGGATGCGATTGAGAATCTCAACGGTGAACTCGCGCCACTTAAACGGGCGCAAGATGAGATCGATTCTCTCTCTCGAGAGCGGGACGCTCGTGAACAAGAATTCAGAGTTCTGGCGAGCCTTCGCGATGTTGCACTCGGAAAAGGTCCAAACCGACTGGGGATGCAATTTGAAAAATACGTTCTCGCATCCATACTCGATGGCGTATTGTACTTTGCGAATGAGCATTTGAGCTTGATGAGCGGTGGTCGCTATATCATGCAACGCAAAGATCCAGACCGACCTAGGTCAACAGCTTACAATCAAGACAAGCGCTCTGAATCAGGTCTTGAAGTCGAAATCGTGGATGCCTATACGGGTCGAGAGCGCGATTCCGACACACTCTCAGGCGGTGAAGGTTTCCAAGCCTCCTTGGCGCTCGCCCTGGGTCTCGCCAACGTCGTACAGACGAATGCGGGTGGTATCGAGCTGCACTCAATGTTCATCGACGAGGGATTCGGAACACAGAGCGAGGATGCACTAGACGCGGTCATGGAAACCCTATTGCGACTCCAATCCGACGGCCGTTTGGTCGGCGTCATCAGCCATGTCCGAGAGCTCAGGTCGCGCATTGGGGCGCGCCTACACGTCCACAAGGGCACAACCGGGAGCCGCGTGAGCTGGATGATTGGCGACCAAAGTCCATCATGACGATTGTTAAGCGACCAAGACCTCTTTCATGAGGTTTGTTTTTAAAATTGCGCTCGCACAGAGAACCCCACCGATCATGGCGCCTCCCACGCCGGCGGTCGCAATATCTTGGCCCGTCAGATAAAGCCCCTTAATGCCGGTTTGGGGCCTTAACTTCTTGTCTCCAAAACGACCTGGATTATGTTCAAGACCATAGATTTCACCTCGCTCGTAATTGCAGAAGTGCTGCGTTGATAACGGCGTCGACAACTCGATGTGATCGAAGGTGCCGTCCAACTGAGGCTCAAGCTCCAAGAGTTTGCCCAGGAGTCGTTTTGAAAACTTCTCTTTAAGCGCTTGATAATCGGCGCCACGCCGACCCCAGCGCTGGTCAGACCAAGATTCGAACCAATCATATGGTGCTAGGGTCACGAGCTCAACTGTGCTGCGACCAGGGAAGCGGTCAGGCCAGCTCGGGTCTTTTGCGGAGGGAAAGGACGCGTAGACAACCGGGAAATCGGCTTCTGGGTCTTCCAGATAGCGGGCGACATTGGCATCGTGGTCAAAGCATGGCGGATAGTACCACCAGTTCGCCCTCGGCAATGACAGCGTTTCCCGCTCCCCTTTCAGACCGAGGTACAAACAGAGATGAGCTGCCGAGCGTTCGATCTTACGTATACAGCCTTGAAGCCCACTCATCGCCGCAGCGTCATCGTCCAGCAGCCTCAGCACGGTTGTCGGAATCCCCGCGCCACTGATCACCAAAGGCGCAGTAATTTGGCGCCCATCAAACATTTCAACGCCAACCGCCCGGCCTTTTTGAACCAGCACCTTGCTCACTTCCGCATTTGTCGCAATGACGCCGCCATGCTGCGCGATGATGGGTGCGATCGATTCAAAAATACGTCCAGAGCCGCCGATCGGATAAGCACCACCATTGAAATAGTGACGGACAAGCATCGCATGCATGGCGAAACTACTCTGCGCCGGTGGCAGGCCATAGTCACCAAATTGGCCTGTCAAAACACCGATGAGACGCTGATTGCTGGTTAATTCTGACAAGACATCAAGGGTTGATCGAGAGCCATGTTTCATAAAAGGCCGGCGCATACGACCGCCCGCGACCGCGCTGAGTAGCGATGGCATTGCCTTCTCGGCAAAGAATCCCCGCGCACTCCGAGACGCATCTTGAACGAGCTCCATGTACCGGTCGAGCGCCCGACAGTCTTGTTCATCTGGAAAATACGTCTTCATTTTGTCGAGCCACGCCGCGCGTCCTCGAACGAAGTCAAAGACTTCATCGCCAAAGCGAATACGATCATAGACTTCGCCCATGTCCGCCCACTCGAGGGATCCATCACCTACATAGCGAAATAGGCGGGACAGGAGACTCTGAGGCCGCATGACCTCGCCCACATAGTGCACGCCAACATCCCACTCATAGTGCTTGCGCTTGAAGACATGGGTGTATCCACCTGCAACGTAATGTCGCTCTAAGACACAACAGCGCTTCCCTTTCTGGGCAAGTGCCGCTGCTGTGACCAACGCGCCGGGCCCTGAGCCGATGAGGATGGCATCGAAGTCTGAGCCAATTGCAGATTGTTTGTACGAGACAGAATACTTCATTAAATCCACCCATTCGCAGCTGGTCGCCCCAAACACACCGCCGACATGATGGATTGTCTTGATCAAAAGGTACAGCTAGATCGCCAAGAACGAATCATCTATCCTGGGGTGTATGCCGATCGTCGGTTATGGGTAACTTCCTATGCCGATGCCCATCGTAGCTCTAACTCTCAAGCCGTCGAAAGGCGACCTTCAATGTCAGACCCCCAAATCCTAGGCTCACAAGATGCCATGGTGGGCACAACCGTTGCGGATCGGTATGCGATCAAAGCGGTGGTCGGCGAGGGCGGAATGGGCACGGTCTATAAGGCCATTCAGGAGCCCATCGGTCGCGAAGTTGCGGTCAAGGTTCTGCTCATGCATCTCGTAGACGACTCGCTCAAGCTGCAGCGCTTCGTCAATGAGGCCCGAATACTGAGTGGACTTCGGCACCCGCACACAGTGTCTTTGATCGATTGTGGTCGGCTACGCGACGGTCGCCTCTACATCGTCATGGACTACGTCCATGGCGGAGCCCTAAGAGACCTTATGGACGAAGGGCGGCTTCATCAGGTAGCAGCGCTGAAAATCACTCGACAAATTTTACAGTCGCTGGCTGAGGCACATGCACATGGAATCATTCACAGAGACCTCAAACCTGAGAATGTTTTGCTCGACTCCGTCGAGAGTGAAGAGTTCGTCATTAGAGTTGCAGATTTTGGCATCGCGAAACTCGACAGTATCGACCGTTTTGTCGGCATCAGCCAACAGACCAATCATGAGAATTCAGATTTTGGTCCCACGGCGCACGTGGCGACATCGCCCGGCATTCGACTTGGAACGCCCGCCTACATCGCGCCCGAGCAGGCTTTTGCCAAAGACATCGATGTTCGAACAGACCTATATTCGGTCGGCATCATACTCTTCGAAATGCTCACGGGGCACAAACCGTTCAGCTCAGATACGGAGCGAGGCCTGTGCCTTGAACACTTGCACACGGCACCGAAGCCAATCAACTCAGTGAACACACAGCTCGACATCGACCCGAAGGTCGAAGAATTGCTCCTGACTTTAATGGCCAAAGACCGGGACGGACGTCCTGAAAGTGCGAAACAGGTCATAAAAGTCATCGACCGTGTTCTCGCGAGGCTTGCGCCGGCAAATCACGGTAAGACGGTCCCACTGCCGAAGATTCTGCCAGCGGTGTTGAGGAAAGAGTCGCCCACGCTAGACGAGCCCATTGAAATCGGTCGAAAGTTGCCCCCTTGGGCGATCGGGCTCATGGGCGGCCTGGTCGTTGGCGTGCTCTTGGGCTGGCTGCTGATTAGCGCCGGGCCATGAAGGTTTAATTGCGACGTTTGATGACAAACTCGACGCGTCGCGACAGTCTTGCGGAGATGGCACTCCTGCCATCGCCAACAATCTTCTCCTTACCAAAGCCCACAGCCTCGAGACGGCTTGCCTCCACCCCACTTTGGACAAGGTAATCCATAACCGCCTCGGCCCTTGCCTGTGCGAGTTTGCGGTTGAATGCGTCGCCTCCAAAGGCATCGGTGTGACCTTCGATTCGCACCAGACGCAGATTCGGGCGACGTACAATGGCCACGGCGATGCGGTCGAGAATCGGATAACTCTGGGGTTGAATTGTCGACTTCCCTGTCTCAAAAAAGATCTTATCCAAGTGACGAATTCGGTCAGGCCCAACGACGATTCTCTCATCATCGGGACAGCCGTCTTGGTCAGCGACACCGTTCTTATTCTCCGGGTGCAGCGGACAGCGATCCTCAACATCCGCCACTCCATCGCCATCATTATCAGGATCAGGGCAGCCATCGGCGTCCCGAAAGCCGTCGACATCTTCCGGATGCAGTGGACAGCGATCCTCAGCGTCAGCGACGCCATCCTGGTCGTTATCACGGTCCGGGCAGCCATCAGCGTCACGAAATCCATCGAGGTCCTCCGGCGATTCGGGGCACCGGTCAGCGCTGTCTTTTACACCATCGTCATCTTGGTCGGAAAACTGATCGGCATAGGCCACACCACCACTCCGGGCACTGTCCATGGACCAAGTCAGCCCACCGAGCACCCTAAATTCGGGCGAGCTAAAGTCGTCATTGAGGCCACCACCAGCCCCCATCGAGAAAACGAGCTGGTCTCGGCCAAACACCCGAAACCCGGCCAAGACTTCTGCAGGGGCTGGTCCCATTTGACCTCTCTCGGCATCTCGAAAGCGGGCGCCGAACACATCGATGACCAACTCGAATCGTCTCGGATAGGGCTTGAAGCCCATACCGAACGACCAAATCGCGCCTGAGTCCAGTGCGAGCGGTTTGAGCGATTCCGGTCGGGTTGGCAACCACCGATAACCGAGGTTGCCTGCGAGACGCCAGCGTCGCGATCGAAACTCCGCTGCCAAAGTGGGTCGCGCTGAGAAATGACGCGCCGAGAATTCGTACTCTTCTGTGGCGGTTGGAAAATGAAGCGGCACGACTGTCGCCACGCCCAGCCCGCTCTTTCGCTTTGCGCCCATGATGATCAGCTTTGGCGCCACTCTGAGTTCGCCAAGCCCTGACCCGTCGTCGAGATCTAGTTCACTCGGTTTCGTTGCGTGCGAGACAGGCAAGGCGACGCCGAGCTCGAAACGCCTTGAGAGGGCCCAGGAGGCCATGAATTCAGCGGTAGTGAGGTCGGACACGATTGCGTCAATGATGCGTCCCTCAGCATCACGGCGCACCAGTGGGTTACTTGCGTAGTTGATTTGGGCCGATGTCAATAGACGACCGATGGGTCCAACCTTGGCCCCGTGGGTGGCAAAGTAGTTACCACCGCCGCCAATCGCTGGCCTGTAGTGCTGCAGGTCTTGGCCGAGCAGTACTGTGGGAAACGCGCAACTAAAACACACGCAAAGCAATGCGGCGCGTACATAGCGGCCCTTGGTCTGTGTCATGCGGCTCGAATCCATATGGCCTGTAAGTCCACGAGATCTATTCTACGATGGACCACAGTAACCCCTTACTTCGTCATCGATTAAGTAATTTTTTGATCGGCATGATAACCCGTATGGCCGGCGCCTGGCTTGAGCATCAGGTCCCCTACTCAACGTCTACCTCACGTCTGCGATGTGCCGTCTCCAGGGCGGCGACATCAGCTTTACCATGCATCCCCTTGGCCAATGCCATCAGGCTCAGTATGCTACGCTAAAGTATACAGGACAAAGGTGCTACTTGAGACGCTACATAGCCATCCTACTCTCCGTCTGTTTGTTATTCTGCGCTTGTGAAAAGGCATCTCCGCCTGTGCAACAAAGCAGCGAGGTCGCTGAAAAACAGGCTGACGAACGCTATGAATTCGAGCAGAGAGTCGCCGAGGTTGCGGCCAAGAAAACGGCCGGTTCCAAGAAGGCTGCTGGACAATCACAGGCAATCAAACAAGACCCGGTCCCAGACGCGGACAAAGACAGAAAGCTCGATGCAGTCGCCAAGCAAATGATGACGCGGCAGGTCACAACTCGCTCGGCTGAGTTGCAGAGCAACGCGATGATGGAGACCGCTGACAGACTCAGCAACTTTGCGCCGTCGTCATTGCAGAAGAAAATACAGGCCGCACTGCAAGCTGCAGCAGACAAGACCTTAATGAAGCGTCAAAGCCACTGGCGGGTAAGACAGACCCAAGAGTGGAAGCAACTCACACAGCTAATCAAGCCACTCCTCGCGCGGGTTAAACCTCGCCGAAAAGCATCAAAGCAGAAGCTCCAAGAGATTCTTATGGTCGCTCTGGTGATGATGGAGCGCGACGATGAGTACGAACGCGCTGTTGGATACAGCCTTGTTCATCATGTTCTTGAACTGCTTGGCGACCGGGCCCCGAAGGACCTGGAGAAACCCTATATCCGAAGTATGGCCGCACGATTGAGCCTTGCACGCTCTGTGGATGAGCGCACGCTTCTGATGGAGACAGCCTTGTCAAATGATCGCACTGGGCACCTCTTTACTTTCGGGGTAGCCACTGCGCTCACAGACACAGCCTGGCAAGTTCGAGCCAAGACGTTGGAGGGACTCAAGGTGTGTGCCGAGCGAAGGGGCCGATGTCGTCTAGCACCTGTCATGCTCAACCTTCTGTACGAGACGCATGAAGACACCAGGACGCGCGGTGCGCTGATACAATATGCGGGTGTGCTCAAGTATGACCGCGTGGTTGAGTGGTGCCGCAAACCGGTGGAGGGCGGCCCGCTGGCGCTACCCTGTCGAGACGCCCTCGGTGCACTTCAAAGTCGCCGTGCCTTTGATGTTCTCTTCGAATGGCTGCAACGCAGAAAAGATGATCCAAAGTCGTTGCGAGCCGGCAACTACGGCTTTCGAGACGAATTCAGATCGATTATGGCGTACGCGAACAGCTCGTTCGCACGAATGCGATTCACACTTCTCGTCTCACAAGTACTCGGTCAGAATGAACGGGACGGATTCGCAACTGGTGGTATCGTTCGGATGCTCGACCAGATGGACGATGCAATTCGTGCGGAACAAATTCTCACGACGAGCCGAGACATCTATCAGGCATACTTCAAGGGTAGGACCCTTAACCGGAGCCAACAGTTCCTGTTGCGACAACTCGATCGCATGCTGCAGAAATTGAAACCAAAAGTGGCGGCCCAACGTGAGCAGGAAGAGAAGAAGACCATCCGAACACGCTGACTCAAGTTCGCCCACCATCGCAGACCATTTCGATGACGCTTTGGCGTCATGCGCGTGACGGGTATAGCGCCCTAAGTCCGTCGGCATGAGCACAAATCAGCCTCAAACTTAGCCCTGGCATATCTGTTGCAATGCATTTCTGCGGATATACAGGAGGATGGACTATGAGTCTCGCTACAACGGATAATCGTGTGTTTACAAGGGGGCTGATCGCGTCTGTAGGTGCAACATTACAGAACGACCACTCAATCGAATCAGCCATTCGATCGATCGCTCCCCTCGTCTTCGAAAGGCCGAGTATCTGCTCAATGGCCGTGATGCTGACTGATTCAAAAGGCACATCGGAAACATATCGTTGCGATGCGGGCCCCTTAAGCGAGCCCCTCGAGACGCTCGTGACCCATCAGCTCAAACTGGCAACAGAGGAGACGCTCGGGGACGGTTCAACCACAAAGGTCGTTAGAATCAAGCTTCATTCCGCCGACGATGTCATCGCCAATGTAAAAGGACTCATGAGCGTTCCGTTTGACATCGACGCTGAACCCCGCGGACAGTTGATTCTGCTGACGGAAGACCATGCGCTCTGCGACGAATCCGAGCTGCAAGCCATGAGCTACATCGCCGACCTCCTTGGGCGCGCCATCTCGAGGCATGTCAGCGCGTCGCACGTCGCACCCAATAAATCAGACCAAACAGCGGTCGCACCAGTGCTCTACTTTCGGATTGAACATGTCGGCGCCATTGAAGCGGTGTTCGGACGTGAAAATGTGGACATACTTTTCAATGATGTCATTCAACGAATCGAACGTGTACTGCCCTGTCTGGCCGTCATCGCGAGGAGCGAAGATAGTGGCATCGCAATCGTTCTTTCCGAGTCGGTTGCGAGCACGACGGCATTGAGTGAGTTGTGCTTGAAAGCGTGTTCGGACATCGTCATTCAAGACAAGGTGCGTGTTCAAGTGACGGCTCAATCTGGTCTTGAATCGAGAGTCGATAACGATAACGCATTCATCGCCCCCCAGCAGCCACACACACGGCCACTTAAGAATATAGCCACAGCTTAACCGCCTGCGAAGACTGTCCACTGTCGCCGCTGACCCCATCCACGATACCTCACATCAACTTGTATCCCCCCGGTCTACGGTTTTTACACCCTGAACCGCCGTTTTTATTGAAGTCCTGATGTGGTTTTGTTGTCCTTGGAGAATCGCACGCGCTGAGCGGCGCCAATGCGCTCGGGTCAAGCGCCTCAATAGAAACGAAGGATGAACCGATGAAACAAAATTGCCTGTGGGTCGTACTCGTCTCACTGTCTACGGCGCTGTGGACGCAAGCGGCCGCGCAATCTGTCCTCAAACCAGGCGTTGATCTGGGCGCTCAGGTCTTTCTCGTCGAAGACAAGAGTATAATGGGTATAGACTTTAGTGCGATGGCGCGCCAATTCGGTGTCCATTTCGATTATAGCGTCATCAGCGCGGACGAAGACGCACCCAGCCACAACGTGGATAACAACTTCGTGGGCAGCCTCGTCGGCCTACATTTTATGGGACGTTTCGTTATCGCCCCGCAACTCGAAAGCCGAATTGGTCTAGGCCTTGATTCATGGCTGCTGCATGGCATCGCGGCGGGTGAAAACAAGTTTGCCTGGCCCGTGCTCGGCGAGCTTCGGTTTGCTATCGCGCACAAGGGCGTCGCTTTTTTACGAGCGCGGTACTACGTGACAGCCAGCGACGGACTCAGCGTCGGCGAAGACTACCAGGGTAACGGTGCACCCGCAGCGCTCGTGAGTGGAGGTCTATCCTATGCTTTCTAAACTATTGGCTCAGCTCAGATTTACCCATTTGGCCAGTCTCTGCCTTCTCGCGCTGGTGGCGTGTCAGCCTGTGACCATCTCTCATGAAGGCCGCATTGATTTTGAGCGATATCGCTCCGTCTATGTGGAGCCGATAAGCTTGAGTGGCAATACTGTCTTCCCCGACCTCGACACCGGCACCCAGCTGTACTTGGTTGACGAGCTTCGTCTCATTTCAGGTTTTCGTGCGGTCAACGCCGTCAGCACATTACAGGCAGATACGATCCTCGCCGTCACGATGCAGGTCGACGCCGATGAAGACTTCGAGACAGGTGATGTGGAATACCGTGCTGAAGTCAGTTTTCAATTACTCAGCGCAAGGGGCGGCCTCATCGCTTCAGAGACTTTTGTCAGTCGTGACGCTGACCTGCTCGAAGCACAACAAGATGCACTTGATGAAATCGCCCTCTTCTTTCTGAAGCCCTATCGTATCTAGGGCTTAGCCTCGTCCAGGAGCGTAGGTCCGTCCAAGGGCAAGCCGTAAATGGCCAGCGCCTCCGCATAGGATCGCGTTAACAGGCCAGCCTCAAAGTCACTTTAGAAGGCTGATTTAAGGCCAGTCGACCGCCTGTTCCTCTGTTAGAAAGCGGCTATACCAAAGACTGTTGAGTTCCATTGTCGCGGGGTAGGTCGGGCTCACCTGCAGCATCGATTGGACCTGCCCAAAATCCCAAACTCGAGTCGCTTGTACACCTCGACTCTGCGCCGCGCCGACAAATGCGCTGGTGCTGTCGTCTGCTTGCCGACTGGTAAACCGTGCCGCTGCGTCGAGAACAGAATCATCTTCGGCCAACGCATCCGTAAACATCAGCTGCCGATACCTCAATCGCTCCCAGCGGCCATCTGCGTGCTTGTACTGAATGGTTCGCCGCCGCGCCTCGAAGTCGTCTTTGACATCAACGCGATAGCCGCCTGACACGTTTTTCTCTATTGGCACGCCATTGTCCACCATGGGCATCTGCCAATCGACCGTATCTGTGTCGGGCTCGAATACCCCTAGACGTATATATCGCGTTTGTTCGTGCTCATAACGCGCTTCAACGTTCACCTCATCCCGTATGATGATGGTTGGGTTGGACCCCTCACCAAAGTAATGTAGGCGACGCCAATCGATGGTCCAATCGCCACGAAACCGACCGACGTGGAGCTCCATACGACCCTCATCTTGCCGGTCTTGAGCGAGGACGAGAACACGGCCCGATGCATTTTGCGCGACAGCGGGCATATAACCAGACCCGAACTCACCTCGGTGACGCCAATCAATTCGGAGATTTGCAAGTGTAACCCCGGTGTAATAGACCAGGCCACCGTCCGACGTACCATGTACTTCGATCACCCGGTCTTGTGCACCCACGGCGATGCTCGGTGATACACCGGTCTCGAGCAGATATTGCGTTCGATCGGCGGTGCTGCCGGTCAGGACACAGATGACCTTGCCACGCAAGCTTCGCAATGTTGGCCAATCACCTGCAGGCCACTGCTCAGGGATCGATAGACGTAGACCGAAGAGTGCGCTGAGCCGTTGATTGAGCAAGCCAAGGTTTCCGTCATAGGGCTCATCGGCCTCGCTTAAATCATCATCGGTTTGGAGAAAGATCGTAATCGGCGCGTGGTTTACGTTCGCGAGCGACCAGTTCGATAACTGCCGCAACCAGGCCATAAGATCTTCTGTCTCCGGGTTACCGTTGATGCCATCTCCAACGCTGTTACGGGGTGAACCTGTACCGAGTTGCCAATCATCATCGACGCCGTAGAAGCCGCTCGTGTGCAGCTCAAAGTGAAAAGCGCGGATACCGAGAGTGAGTTGCTGCACAAGGCCGAGTTCATGGTCGTCATCATAAGAGCGATGACTCGCACCGAAGACGAGCTCATTGATGCGAGGCGATGGCTGCATGTCCATCACAGCGGCATCGCGCGTTGCGTCGAGGGGCAAATCAGCATCCAAGGGCATCACGCGCCCATCCAAGCTCGGACCCCCAACATCCGCCATCCCAGCATCTTGACCAAGCGCACCGCTATCTTCACTTGTCTGCGCATCCATCGACTCGTCGGCCTCGGTGAACTGGTCCACAGGGCTTGCTTCAAACCCAGGTGCATCGCTCACACAACCAGAACAGAACAGAAAACAAACGGCTACCAATCCGCGAATCAGCAATTGCGTGACCCCATTTAAAGTGGACAACTCTCTTCGTCAGGATATCAGACTTACGGGCTTGGATCAGCGGGGAAGCGCGTCTGATGCTCAGGTTCAGGAATCAAGAACAACTCCCCTTGTTCATTACTGACAATGAGACCGCTGTCCGTCCAGCTGATCGCTTCGACCTGCTTTGTGACATCAGCAACCAAATCGATGACTGCAATCCGTCGGCCCAAGTAATTATCCGTCGGTTCATCGACCGCATAGATAAATACAGCGTAGTAGGTCAGCACCGCGATAGAGCGCCCGCTTGGCGCCACCGCGACGCCGGTCACCAAGCCACGGCCCTTGGGCCCGCCGCCCAGGTCTGCCTGAGCGATCAATTCAAGGTCGAGCACACTGTCGCCTGCAACGGTCTGATTGAAACGATACAGCGAGGTCATGCTATCACTTCGATGTTTCGTCAAAATGAAGAGCGTCCCGTGGCCAAGCTGGCCACTTTGAGCCCAAAAGAGGGCTTCCGCATCGAAGTTTTTCTGCCGCGCGGGAAAAGCCGTTTGTTCCGGATAGCGAAAATACAAGGTACCTGAGGCCTTAATGGACCTTAAGGCATCGACAGCCTTATCCTGTGTTACGGGAGGTTCATCGACAATGTGGACAGCGAGGTCTTGTCTGTGGTTGCCGTTATTACCAAAGTCACCGACAAACAAGCGGCCCCGCCCATCTGTTGTGATGGCTTCCCAATCTGTCGCCGTCACGTTTTCGATGAAGAACATGCCCCGCAAGCGTCCGCTCCGCGTCGTCGCATATAAGATCGCCTCAGCCCCCGAGTCATTGTGGGTCCAAAACACATTTTCTTGAGTACGACTTCTGACTAAGCCAGAGGCCTCCGAGATATGAGCCCGGTCATACACACCAACGGCGAATGGAGATGGGCTGTGTGAATCAGAAGCGAGCCAACTACTGAGGCCGTAGCCGGCCAGGCACGCCGAGGCGATCACAATCCAAGCGACCGGTGAACGTATGGCATTCATAGGAGATCTGCCTGAGCTTGTTTCGGTACCGTCAGGCGGCCCATCAGTGTCTTGTAGGCCTCTTTAGAGATGGCTGCCCAGCGCTGTTTCTTCAGCTTCCGATCGATTTCTCCAGCCTGTAACCTCAGGCTCGTTACGTGGCGGCCGTCGGGTGCAAAGACATGAGCTCGATTGCGGCGTCCAACCACAACAAAGGTCTCATGTCGATTGTCGCGAAAGACACGCTCCCTAGGAACGGCGGCTGCATCTGACCAAACGACCCGGGTCGGCCGAGTCCCGTCGCGGTGACGTTTCTGAGCGTGCTGTGTTCGTCTCTGGGTGCTCGTAAAGATCTGCTCGGCTTCCCCACGCAGCGAACCGAGCACTTTAGCGATAAAGGCCTCATGCTTTTGCTCCATCGAGCCTTGAAGCGTGGCCATTCTCTGCTCAGAAGCCGCGAGCCTAGAACGGGTTTTGGCGATCAATCTGCGCAATCGCTCTGCCGGGCTCCGCTGGCTCTTCAGCCTGCCCGCAGCCTCAGCGATCTCGTTGTGGGTGAAGCCCATGAGGTGTAGACGATAATCGCGCTGACCACGGGCGTTATGAGCGACCATGATCTGTAGCGTGAGCGCACGTTTATCGCTCGTTGTATCGGTGAGTTTCAAACTCGCCGGTAGTAGACCAATGACGACTTGACCCACAACGCGCATCACATGACGCGACCCCATAAACTCCGGTAAACGTTCGTCACTCAACTGTTCGTCGGTCAGCGCCATCACCACAAACTTCGGTTTCTCGTCAAAGAGGCCATCCATATTTGGCGGACGAAACTTGAGGCATAGGTCGATAAACTTCTCCCACGTGGGCTTGCCCGTTGCCGTGTAGCCGGAGAACGCGTCACGGGGATCTGAAGGTTTCGCGTGACCGCAGTTATCGGCCTTACATTGGAAACACCAGAGACTGCCGGGCCGCGGCATATCCGCTTGGCCCTCCCCCAACTCAGCCACCCGTTTGAGCAGCGCGTTCGCCTGGTCACGCCAGCTCGCGAAGGGCGCATCGGTGAGCTGAAGATCGACCGACAATGGCGCCTGGGCGGCGTCTGACAGTCGCGCATTCTCTGCCAGGACGCGCTGTAAGGTCCGCAGAGCCTTGGCGATGGTATCGCGCGGATTATCGCGATCTCTTCGTGACCGATTGGGCTTTTTGCCAGCCATGTGACCGTCCCCTTTCGCATCAGTTGTAGCGCCAAATGTACACATCCTCAACGCCAACGCGATCAGGTGAGTAACCCAACACTGACCCGCCGGTCTGCAGCACAAGAACGCAGGGTGTGGCTGATGGGCATTTCTTTGAGGAAGCGACCGCTGCGCCTACACTCAACGAATGAAGGGCAGCGCGCATCCAGAGTGTCGAGTTGCTGCCATCTAGGCGCTTTAGCGGGGCATCAAGAGCGCCGCCGCTCAGCCGAACTGATTTCTAAGGCGAGAGGACGAGTCGTTGATGCCGACTCCTCAAATTGAGGTAGCCACCTCAACAGAGACCTGTATACGGGCATGCCGCGACGCCCGGTTGGTCATCGTGAACCTGGCCCGAGAGCGAATCGTTCAATCGCGACCAAGGCTCAATAGCTCGGTGATCACACGAACACGAACCGGGCGACCCCGCTGCTTTGAGAGTGTGCGTTCGAGTATGCCCACTTTCTTACTAGGAAAACGCGCCACCCCCATCACCCGCAGCGTCACCACATCCGCACGTTTTTCAATCGTCTCAAGCCGATAACCTGCGCGTTCAACAAAAGTAGACACCTGCGCTGTCATGCCAGTCGCGGGCCTTTCCGCCAGCTCCCATAAAAAATGGCTCAGTGGAATTGCGAGCAGGAGTGTGGCGACGAAAAGGCCAAACATGAGCTTGGATGCCCAAGTCCGTAAGGTGTCGCGCCCTCTTAGACCAAAGCTATAGAATGCGCAGGTTGCACCGACAATGATTGCAAAGACATTGCTGGCAAACAGCAAGATCGCGCCGGCGCCTACATGGAGTTCGCCGATGGCGATGCAAAGTCCCGCGGTGGCGATCGGTGGGACTAAGGCAGCCGCGATCGCCACCCCCGGGAGCGCAGCTGATAAATGTGCCCTCGAATATGCATATGCGGCGGCGAATCCCGAGACGAGACCCACGGCCAAATCGAGCAGATTGGGTGCGCCTCGGGAGGACATTTCCGCCGTCATGACATGGATTGGGCTGAACAACCCTACGACTGTGCTCAGTCCAAGGGCGAGTAGAAACCCGAGACCGACAGCGCGTAATGCGGCGACCAACAATTTGCGATTACCCTGAAGCAGGCCAAGGCCGGCGCCGAGCAGCGGGGTCATTAAGGGCGCGACAAGCATGGCGCCAATGACGACGGCGGTCGAACTTTGTTGTAAGCCGAAGGCGGCGATGGTGGTGGACAGCGCGATCAGCATCATAAAATCAAAGCCCCACGTTGACCCGCGCTGTAAGCTCTCGTAGACATCCACGCGTGCCGCTCGATCGGCCTGCGGCACCCAGAGATTGAGCCAGCGGTCGAGCAAGGGCATGAGCCGTTGAATCAGGTTCTTACCATCGCGAATCCCTGCGACTGCGATGTCCTTATCGCTCCGGTCGAGACCCCTTTTCAACGGCCCAAAAACATGAGGATACAATGTATCGGTTGTAGAGATCGGGCTGATGACCAAGTCATGTTCAAGAGCAACGCGGACGACCGACTCATTTATCTGGTCTGATACCATGACACGACAATGGACCTGCTCTCGTCCTGCGAGTCCTAGAGCCTGCATGATCCGTTCAAGAGAGCGCTTACCGACAGCCTCACCAAGCTCAAGATGACTCGGAACAACCGCTAGAAATGTGATCTGCCCCACGGGGCTCGAAAGAATTGACCTGAGCGCCCGAATGCTGGACTCAGTCAAATCAAGGTCCGGTATTGGAATGAGTATCTTTTCCGGGATCGCCATCGTTTCACCGCTGTATAGCAACACCGGGAAGCGCGTTCGATTGAGTAGTTTCTGAGGTAACGTCCTATCGTCATTCTGCTTCGAAGCAAGATCGCTCACGATCAAGAGACTCGGCGCCAAGCGCTCGAGCTCACTCAAGACAACCCGATACGGCGCCGGAGCTGTGATCTGTGAGATGACCACTCGGGAGATCTCGGGATCGGCTAATCCCTCTTCGAACCAGGGGGCGACCCGCTTCGATAGAGCCGCCCAGATCGCACAGCCTTCTGGACCAGAATCAACCCCTGGCTCCAGCTCGTGTGGCTTATTTGCGGCGCCCACGCGCACATAAAAGATCGACAGACCTTGATGCGTAGCCTTGGCGAGCTGCCAAGCCCAATCGAGCATGCCATCAACGTCTCGAGTCTGGTGGACGAGTACTGCAATCGCCAACGAATAAGCCCTTTCCTGCTTCTTATCTTGTACTCTCTCAAACGATGCGAGACAACAGCCATGAACCATCGCGCGATCGCAATCACTTGGTATCATCGCCGCGACTCAATACGATCTTAAATGAACGGTCAGGGAGTGGACTCCAATGACGAAGCCAATTGCGCTTGTCTCGAATGATGACGGTATTAACAGCGCTTTTCTCCACGCACTCGCAAACGCGCACGCCGAACACTTTGATATCTACGTGTGTGCACCCGCAGCCGAGCAAAGTTGGGCAGGGCGGTCCTTCAGTCGCCACGGTGACGTCAGCGTCGTCAAGCGCGATGACTTGCCTTGGCCTGCCTGGGCGATCGACGGGACCCCGAGTGATGCGGTCAATATCGGTCTGTCGGCGCTGTTGCCAAAGCGACCTGACCTCATCGTCTCTGGGATTAATGTGGGCTTCAACGTCACGCTGCCCCTCGTGCTCACATCGGGTACCGTGGCAGCGGCGGTAGAAGGCGCCCTGTGGGGCATCCGCAGCGTGGCCTATTCGCAGGCTGTAGCGCCGAAATATTTTGAAGAGGTGAAACGGCTAGAAGGTCACCTTGATGGGCCCGTTGGCACCGCTCGCGACCAAGCCGCAAAGCGGGCCGGTCAGATCTCCCAAACCATCATGGACCAAGCGCACAGCGTCGGCACCGTGCACAATGTTAACTTCCCGGCGGCTTTGAATGCGAGCACAGCCATCGAGCGCACAACCCTAGGTCAGATGCGCCTGGGCGGCCTATTTGAGGAGACCGAAGGCGTCTATCGTTTTCGTTTTCCGAAGCAACCTGAGCGACTGGATGGCGAGGAGCAGACCGATATGAAATGTCTTGAACGTGGGCATATCAGTCATACAAAGCTCGATCTCAGCGCTTTTGGTCGCAGCTAAGCTGGCTTATTTGGAGCCGAATACGACGACGATGTGATGCTCAGTGGTCAGCAACGCCGAATGACGACTGTGGAGTGCAGCGGGTAATTTCAGTCTGAGCGGATACCTGAAAAACTTTCCTCGAAGCGCGTCCAGCAGGAACTTGCGGTGGCGGCTCGAATTATGTTTGACCAAGTTGACAGCCTTGATCGTCGGCGTCATCCACACTTCGGTGTTATTTTGGCCGAGACGTAAGTGGACCTCTAGGTCGAAATGGCCTCCCGCCTCGAGAGCCTCCCGAATCTTCTGTTCATCGCTCCGACCTGCGCCGAAAATACCTTTCAAGTTCGCGCGTATGTTCTTTCCAGCAAAAGACATCTTAAAGCGAACTCGATTACCCGGTTCGAATGTGAGGTCACGCGGGCGTTCAAACCTAAGTTTGCCCGATAATCGTTTCTTACTCAGCGCCGCCCCCTCGAACCGATAGGGCATATAGCGCTTCATCGCTTGCAGCATTGCGTCGCGGCCAACAGCCACAAATGCGTTCTTCTGAGATTTGAGCGCCTGTTCGTATCTTCCCTCAACGCGGGCAGAGCGGTCGGCTCGCTTTAACTCCTTCTCAAGCTGACTGACCGACTTACGTTCGTTCGTGAGATTGACCTGCGTCGGGCCGCAGCCGCCTAAAAGACCGGTCCCACAGACGATAAATCCAATGACGAATCGGTGCCGCCGGCTCATTTTGTCACCTTGATCACGTACTGGTCACAGTTCTTGCGTTTACTCACCTCGTCGAACTTGAGAAAATAGCCTTTCTTAAAGCGGAACGGGAAAGGTCCAATTCGTTCGTTACGTAGGTCTTTTCGGCAGGCGATCGCACGTTTTTTTGCCACCATGCCACGGCCCTTTTCAAGCTGACTGAGGTTCCGGAACGCGACCACCCTACGTTTTTCCTGGCTCTGTATTTTGCTCTTGAGTAGAGCCGTCTGTGCCACGAGATTGTCATATTCAACTCGCTCAGCGTCGCTCAGCGTCGCAAGACACCCAGTCAAAGCAAATACAAACAGCAAAGATATCGCTCTCATCGTGCCCTCGATTCAATTCGGTGACCGACACCCAGAATAAGGGGCCGCAATGTCGGTGTCAGAGTCGTTGCTTACCGCGAGCACGTCAAGATACGGCCAAATAAAAATCACGCGGATCGCGGTCCACATCGGCCACGAACAAGGCGGCGGTCTCGCGCTCAACAAGTGAGTTTGGCGAGAGCAACGTGAGCCATCGCCAATAGCTGTTGTGTTTTTCCGAAGAGCGCGCCACGATAGCGCACTTGGGAAATGGAGGTAATGAATGAACACGCAGGGGCCGCGGATGCAGGACAAGGAAATTTTCGGACCGGATCACGAACAGATAAGGGAGACTGTTCGAAAGTTTGCAAAGAGCCTCGCGCCTTTTTCAGAAGAGTGGGACGAAGCAGGCATTTTTCCCCGAGAGGTTTTCCAACAAGCGGGCGAACTTGGTCTCCTCGGCATCGGTCATGACGAAGCTTATGGCGGTCTTGGACTCGATTGGTGGTACACCGCGGCCTACGCGGAGGAGCTTGTTCACACCCAAAACGCGGGGGTCAACATGGCCCTAATGGTTCAGTCGGACATGGCAACCCCCATCATCAATGAGATTGGGTCGGATGAAGTCAAACGCGAATTCCTTGCACCGGCCATCAAGGGTGAAAAGATCGCCGCACTCGGTGTCAGTGAGCCGGGCGGTGGCTCGGATGTCGCTGCAATACGTACGACAGCAAAGAGCGACGGCGACGACTACGTGATCAGCGGTCAGAAACTCTGGATTACAAACGGCACGCGCGCGGATTTCATCACCCTTGCTGTGCGCACGGGCGCGGAGGGCTTCGCGGGTATCTCTCTGGTGGTCTTTCCCACCGACGTCAAGGGCTTCACCATCGGCAAGAGTATCAAGAAGATCGGCAATAAGTCTTCGGATACTGCAGAGCTGTTCTTCGATGAGTGCCGCATTCCAAAACGCTACCTGCTCGGTCAGGAAAACGCTGGCTTCTACCATATCATGACCAACTTCCAAGGTGAGCGCTTGATCGCTGCAGTAGGGGGTGTGGCCGGCATGGAAAAAGCCGTGAGGGATGCGCTGGCATACGGTAATGAACGCAAAGCGTTTGGACGCCCCATCGCGAAATTCCAAATCTGGCGACACAAAATGGTCGAGCACTTGACCGCCATCCAGGCAGCGCGGCGTCTGACCTATTGGGCGGTGGACCAATTCGTAAAAAATCCGATGGGCGCGACCGAAGCGATCACGATGTCCAAGCTCTTCGTGGGCGAACTGTCACAACGTGTTTTGTACGATTGCATGCAGATGTTTGGTGGGTTTGGATATACCACCGAGTATCCGATCGGTCGTGCATGGGTCGACGGACGTTTGATCACCGTCGGTGGCGGTACAACCGAAGTCATGAAAGAAATCTTGATCAAGACGCAAGGCTTGTAGCGGTTCGTCTCGCACGAATAAGCCTTGCTCTCTCGCGCTGTCTCTGTATCCTGCGCCGGTCACAAGCGTAGTCGGGAGACATCATGTCAGACCCCAAAGAAAACAGCGGCGAACAACACACCTCAATGGCGGGCCTGTTCTTCCGCGGCATGGCCATGGGCGCCGCAGATGTTGTGCCGGGTGTAAGCGGCGGTACCATTGCATTCATCACGGGCATTTACGCTCAGTTCATTAATGCGCTCAAATCCTTATCTCCGGCGATTTTGGTGACGATAGCAAAGGGGGATTTGAAGGGCGCACTGGTTCAGTTGAAAGCCATTCACTGGCGTGTGCTCATTCCAGTAGGTGCTGGCGTTTTTGTCGCCGTGCTTGCCCTCAGTAAGCTCATTCTGGGTTTGATGGATGACGAGCCTGGGCCCACCTACTCTCTGTTCTTTGGCCTTATCCTCGCGAGTGTTTGGCTTCCCTTCAAACGAATGAAGGCTGCCAATTTGAGCCATGCGGTCATCGCGCTGATCGGCGCTTTGTTAGCCTGGTTCTTCGTCGGCTTACAGCCCGAGGGTATCGAGCTGCGCATTGCAGATGGAAAAGCAAGCGAGGCTTCGCCCTCCGCCATGATCCTCTACACGGGCAAGTTACGCCACCCATCGGACCTCGTCGCGATCGAAGCGCTGAAAAAGCGAGAGCGTGCTTCCAGTAAAGGCATCGCCGTATTCGACCCGAAGGGTATCATTGGAAAGAACAAATTAGACGTCGGGCCGAATGATCGGGTCTTCACGAGTAAGGATGAACTGAAAAAGTGGGTCGGGGATAATCCTGATGTAGTTGTTTTAGTGGAGAGCCGTGTCGCCCCCCTGACGGTTCTCTTCTACGGACTCATCGCGATCTCAGCGATGGTGTTGCCCGGCCTGAGCGGTTCATTTTTACTGCTCTTCCTGGGCGTGTATCACTCAGTCTTTGGTGCTATCCATCAATGTAAGGACCATGTCTTGTCGATGCTTGGTCGCACACCGAGTCCACTTGCCGCACTCACGCAGGGTGACCCGGTCGCGGACTTCATCTTCCTCGGCGCTTTCGGTATTGGCGTGCTCCTCGGTCTCGTTACGTTCTCGCGGGTTGTGTCGTATTTATTTGAGCGCGCTCACGACGCGACGATGGCGTTATTGATCGGTCTCATGATCGGCGCGCTTCGTCTACCAGCGCTCAAGATCAACGCGGAGCTCGCAGACGGCGCCACCGGGTGGACCGTCACAGCGGCCGTTGCGCTGATCGGTGCTGCAATCGTCCTTGGCTTAAACGCGCTGGATCGACGTAGACCCGAATAATATCGCAAGCCCTAATTGCGAGTAATCTTTAGACTCACAGACGGATTTCTGCCGAGAACGGCAGTCAGCTCATCAACCAAGCGCTCGACTTCGTGCTCAGCCGCGGTGCCATAGTCGATAGACACCTTGACCCGGTGGGCGCGCACTAAAGGTTCTGAGACATTTCGACCTGCTAGAGCGGCGACGGCGACACGGCAATCCGTGTAACGGTCTTCGCGACGTTTCTCCGTCGCTCTACGGATAAATTCAGCGATATCATCTGGACAGTTCGGCACGAGGCGTTTCACGTCCGGTGTCGGCTCGCGTACCTGTCGTCTGAGTAAACTCCTGATGTCGGATTCATTGAAGGGCACCTCGCCCACGACCATCTCAAAGGCGGTGATGCCGAGCGCGTATAAGTCGGCTCGACCGTCGAGCTGTTCACCCAAAATTTGCTCTGGCGGCATGTAACAAGGAGAGCCAAGTCGCGCCTTGTTCTTGCACTCAGAGTGGTCCTGGTGCACGGAGATTCCAAAATCGAGTAACTTTGTCTGCTGCTTGCGCGTGATGAAGATATTCGATGGCTTAACATCGCGATGAATCAGGCCTCGCTGGTGAGAATAATGCAGCGCATCCCCGACTTCAAAAATCACCTTCCGAATCTCCGCCCATGCTAACCGCTTCCCTCGATAAATGCTGTCTTCGAGTTGTTGGCCTTCGAGTCTTTCCATCACCGTGAACCGAGTGCCATAGGCGCGTTCAAAGTCAAAAACGCGAACGATATGAGGATGATCTAAAGCAGCGACAATTTGAGCTTCTCTATCGAACTGCACACCGAACTGTGGATCAAAAACGAGCGCATGCGACAGCATTTTTAAAGCGACGGACTGACCAAGCTCGGGATGCAACGCTTCGAAAACATGAGCGACATTGCCTTTACCGAGAACACCAATGATCTGATACTTGCCGACCTTTCGAATGCCGCCGATCTCCTGAAGACGGTCGCCGACGAGTCGAGTGAGAATGCGGGCAACAGAGACATGCTCTTCTAACAACCCATCGAAAGCGCCGCGATTCAGCCTGAGGCACTTGACGTCGGTGTGAGCCCATACGGATGCCGTACGGGGCTCGCTCGTGATCAAAGCCATCTCACCAAAGGCCGTCGGCGCGTGCAAAATCGTCGAAAACCGGCTGGTGGCATCACTCCCATGCGCCTCGATCTTCACGGAGCCGCGGTCGAGCAAAAACATATCGTGACCCGTCTCATCTTCACGCATAATCGCGGAGCCCGCCTTAAAGTCGACAGGCTCGAGCGCACGACGTAGTGCCTCGATTTCTACCTGGTTTAAATCGGCGAAGAGGTCGAGCTCAGACCAGTCGCGTCGCTCGGTCGCCCCGCTGATTTCGCCCGTCTCCATCAACGGGTTCTCCCCGATTGATTGGGTATCTTTATTCTTACGATTTCGTCGAATACCGAAGAGCATGAGCGGCGACTGTTTCCGTAGCGGTTTTGTACGTAGCGTAGTCCGGCCTGTATCGCTCTGTCTAGCGTCGCACGTGTATTTTTTAATTTCGTCGTTTCTCACACACCAACTTGCCCTCGATGGCGGGTTAAAGTTTTGTTGGTTTTTTCTGAGTAAACAGGCGAGACTCCCCGTGTGAAAGCTCATTGCCACATTGCCGTGGGATTTAGTCTCGCGCTTCAACTTTTCAATTATGGCTGTACACGTTCGTCGCTATCCGTGACACAGACGGCCAACTGTCAAGGCGGCATAAAGGTCGTGACTCGGGCAACGCTGCATTGCGTCTTCAATGAGAATGAGCTCAGTGGCGAGTTCGCTTGCCCTGAGAATGCTGCGAATCCGTACCGGTTCCGTGGCGCTTTAATTTGTAGCGAAGACGACAGCTTGTCACCGGGGGCACTCGATGAGGTATACGGAACGGCCTGGCCAACGGGACGCGATGAAGACCTCGACATGATGGTTGGAGATGCCATACGTTTGGTCGCTTACGAGCTCGATAGCGACGTGATGGCGGTTGACTCGATCGACGCTGCTGATACCGAATGACACCCAGATGAAGACGCGCCAAGACCTGGCCGACCAGTCCGCCTTTTGACAATTGTTTTCTCACGTAGAATTGGAAATACTGCAGATCGACCGGAGTGGTCTGGGATTGAGGTTGAATTCAACGGCATGGATGAAGACGTACTAAGAGACCTGTTCGCTGCCGAACCTCAGAACGAGGATATTGCGGAAGCGCTCGCCAAAATACTCGCTCAAGCGAGCAAGTGGGATGAACTTGCCCAGCATCTGCTCGAACGCCTCGAGAACAATGTTGGGTCAAGAGTCCATCTCTATCGTCGACTCGCAGAGGTCATGAACGTCCATCTCGGTTTGCCCGATAATGCACTCGTGGTTTTGCTGGAAGCTTTTCGGGAGCTCGAGGACGATACGCTACTCGGCGACCCGATCGCGCAGCTCGCGCAAGAATTGGGTCAGTGGAATGAGGTGCTGGAGTGCTATGAAGCAGCGGTGACACGGAGTGAAGCGCCCCTCGGCCTACATCGGCGACTGGCTGACTGGTATGGCAGGCTAAGCGACCTATCTGCCGAAGTGTTTCATCGTAGGGCCATACTCGACCATGATCCCTGTGACGAGGAGGCTGCAGATGCCCTCGCCGCTTACTACGAGACCACCGAAGATTGGGCTCGTCTTGCTGAATTGTATGAATTACGACTGCAAAACTGCACGATTGCGTCTCGCAAAGCGGTCATCGAGCAGCTCGCCGATATTTATGCCGAACTATTGGGGCGACCAAATGATGCCTTGAATGCCATCGCTATGGTCTACCGAGAGGAACCAACCGCTCAAACCCGGGAGCAAATGGAGCGGTATGCTGAACTCAGTCGAGGATGGCAGATACTTCTCGATGCATACGCTGAACTACCCAATCAGGACCTAGGCGGTTTCGCCAGCGAAGCAGACAAGCACCGCCGTCTCGCTGAAATCTGTGCGATACACCTAAACCGACCAAGAGAGGCGAGGCGGCATTATGCCGCTCTGCTCGCAACCGGCGCTTGGGACGCTGCAGCTGCAGCAACCTATAGAACCCTCCTGAGGGAGAGCGGAGAGCAAACAGAATTGCTCGAGCGCATCTCTATCGATCTCCAACATATTGGAGATGATGAACACCGCCTAGCGCTCTTGGTGGAACAAGCAACCATTCAACAATCCTTGGGAGAGATGGAATCAGCCATTCAATCTTGGCTAGCAGCACTTGACATTAAATCCGATGACAAGTCGGTGCTCATCGAATTGATGGAAGCATTTCGTGCGACAGAACAGTGGAAATCATCCATCAAGGTACTGAAAAAACTCACCGTTCTTGAGACCGATTTGAGCCGCAGGGCCCAGTTTTTCTACGCCATTGGCGTGATTGAGCGCGATAAAATGGAGGATGTGACCTCAGCGGCCCGCTCATTCGATCGAGCGCTCGAGTTTGACCCTCGTTTTGTGCGTGCGTTTCATGCCATCGACGAACTCTTGGAGTCTGAAGGCGATCATGAGCGACGTGACCGCTACTTCAGAAAGATGCTTGTTCGCTCCATCGAAAATGACCTTGAGACCGATTTCATCGTGATGCTTGCCCGGCAGCTGGGCGATTTGAACCGGCGTACGCTAAAAAACTATCAGGCCGCACTCGACGCTTACGAAGTGGCGCTTAAACATGGCGCCGCCGACCGCTCACTCTTCAAGATTGTTGCCGAACTCGAGGCGAAGCTCGGCGACTGGAAGGCGGCTGAGCGCACACTGCTGTCCCTCATCGAGAGCGACCCGGGAGAGACCGACTGTCTTCACGCATTGGTCACGCTCTATTCATCCAACCAGGATCTCGACAAAGCATATTGTGCATGTCGTGTCTTAAAGGTTGTGGGTCAGGCGACACCCGAAGAACTTGCTCTTTATGAAAGCGTGAAAGAGAGCGCATCGGGACGACAAGTACGCCCAATGAACGCGCAGACTTGGTCGCTGCTGGAAGCGACCATCGAGAACCCAGAGGTTGGCCAGGTGCTACGCTTTCTGACACCTGCTTTGCTCGAGTATGTTTCCAGAAGCGAGCGTGCCGTGGGCGTATCGACGCAGAACAACAGTGGGCTTGAGCACGCACAGAGGTTGGTTGCGCTCGTCGCAGCAATTCTCGGACGTGCAACACCAGCCGTGAGAATTTCGAGTCGCGTAAATGGCGTGCTCATCGGCCATCTTGCACAGCCAATTCTGGTTGCGTCGTCGAAATTATCCAAGCTCAGTCGTTCGGAGCAGATCGTCCAGGCCACACGCTCTTTCGTTCTCTTGGAACCGTCGTACTACCTCGCCACACTCGACCGTGATCCGGTCCGTTCTACAGCTCGGCTGCGGAAGCTTATGGCCACAGTCCATCAATGGCTTGAACCGGATCGACCGCAGCCTGACGCCATGCCGGAATTATTGACCTTACTCGGTTCGCTGCCGGTCTCGGACAAGAGCGCCTTTGTGTCCATCATTGGGACACTGAAGCGGTTCAGCGACTACGGAATCCAAGCCTGGCTCGATTCCGTGGAACGGATGGTTACGCGGCTCGCTTTTGCGATCTCTGATGATCTCGCCTCATCCGTAGAAAGTATTCGGCGCACACAGGTCTCACTCGGAAGTGCGACGCCGCAAGAGAGAATTTTGGACCTTCTCGCCTACGCCGTCTCACCTGAATATCACCAACTCAGAGAACGCCTCGCCTTGGACCTCAACCCTTAAACAGACCGAGCATCTGGCTCTACCACTCACGCAGCCGGTCAACTTAACCAAAGCTCGCACAGCATTTTTTTCGGCACACCATTTGCTAGGTGTTTGGCTCGTTATCGTCGGAATGTCTGGACTATTCGGTCGAATGGGCGTACAACGCGCGCTCTTGGACTAGCTGTACTCCAAACGGTCAGCTGCCCTATGGGGTATGCGTACTCCAGATGGGCCGACGCGTGTGAAAAAAGGAACAAACAATGGCGAACACAAGTATCGATCAGGCAGTGATTCTGGCAGCCGGAAAGGGCACCAGGATTAGGCGGGGTGGGCAAACATTGCCAAAACCATTGGTTCGAGTCGGCGGGCTCACGTTGATCAAGAGAGCCATTTTGACCGCTAAACGTGAGGGTGTACGCAAGTTCGTCGTCGTTGTGGGTTGTGATGGACACCTTGTTCGCGCCGCTGTGGAAAACGATGCTGAGTTGACGGACCTCGAAATCATTTTCGTTGAGAATGAACTCTACGAGTTGAGCAATGGCGTGAGCGTGCTTAAAGCCCGCCCGTACGTCGACGGCGAATTCTTCTTGCTGATGTCCGACCACATCGTCGACCCAGCGATTTACCGCACGCTTCAAAAAACACCAGCGAAAGATGGCCTAGTGCTCGCTGTCGACCACAAGCTGAACACCATCTTTGACATGGACGATGCGACCAAAGTTCAAACCGGCCAGGATGGTGAAATCGCGAACATTGGTAAGGAAATCGAACAATTTAACGCGGTAGACACGGGCGTGTTCCGCTGCAGCCAGAACCTGTTCGTAGAGCTCGATGCTCACTACCAAGCGCATGGCGACGCTTCTTTGAGCAATGGCGTTCAGCAGCTTGCAGGCAAAGGGGCTGCGATGACAGCCGATGTTGGACCAGCTTGGTGGCAGGATGTTGATACACCCGAGACGATTACCCACGCGACGAAGTTGCTCTTTGCATCACTCACCAAGCCGATGGACGGCATCGTCAGCAAGAACATCAATCGCCGATTCAGCAAACTCATCACACGCATGGTGATGAACACATCCGTGACGCCCAACCACATGACCACAGTAGGCCTGTTCGTCGGTTTGGCCGCATCGGTGGTGACCGCAATGACCACGACATCATCTCTGTGGTTGCTCGCGCTCGGTGGCGTGCTCTATCAGTTGTCCTCCATGCTCGATGGTTGCGATGGCGAGATCGCAAGGCTGAAATACAAGCACAGCGACTCCGGCGAATGGTATGACACAGTCTCCGATGACGTCATCAACTTGTGCTATCAGGTGTCAGTCGGTTACGCGTTGTTTCAGCTCACGGGCCAAGCCATTTGGTTACAAATCGGGCTGGCTACGTTTGTACTCGGCTGGGGCGTCGCTGGAATGCTCTACAAGAAACTCTTGAGTTCTGGCAACGGCACGCATTTGGCCCTCGACTTTGGACTCGACAATGACGAGGCATCGCTGTTTACACGCATCATGGCTAAGCTTGAATTTGTTGCGCACCGCGACTTTTACGCCCTGTTGCTGATGGTGATGGCAATCATCGGGCCCGCCGCACTCAAGGTGGCTCTCGTCATGGCCTTCCTGACCGTCACTTTCACAGGTGCGCAGTGGTTCATCGCGACTCTATCAAACCCCACCGAGTCACGCGGACGACGCGAGACTGCCCGCGCTGGAGGCTGAAGGCGCTTGAAATGTGCGGCTGAAAGGCTTGGGATTTGAGCGCAGCTGTAACGAGCCCGCGGCTTCCACAGTCATGGCTGGCCGCGATTGGAGATGCCTTTAAACACGCCGAGCTGGCTCGGTTAAAGCAATTCCTGCTGGCAGAGCGCAAGCAACACACGGTTTATCCTGCCGGCAAAGACATGTTTAGGGCGTTCTGGCTCACAGAGTTTCACGATGTAAAGGTCGTGATACTGGGCCAAGATCCATACCATGGCCCCGGACAGGCCCATGGACTCAGCTTCTCAGTTCGGCGTGGTACAACACCGCCACCAAGCCTCCAGAACATCTTCAAGGAGATATCTGCCGATATCGGTATCAAACAACCGCGCCATGGCGATCTAACTGCCTGGGCAAAGCAGGGCGTTCTTCTTCTAAATACGGTGTTGAGCGTTCGTGCTCGTGCGGCCAACAGTCATCGAGGTCGTGGTTGGGAGCACCTCACCGACCGCGTGATCGCAGAACTGAATCGTCAGCGGCAGAGCATCGTGTTCGTCCTCTGGGGTGCGGCAGCAGGCCGTAAGGCCACCATGATCGACGGCTCGAAACACGTCATACTCAGGGCCCCACACCCATCCCCACTCTCGGCCCACAGAGGTTTCTTCGGCTGTCAGCATTTCTCAAAAATAAACAAGCACCTCGTTCAGAGAGATCTTGAACCGATCGCATGGCAGCTGCCTGAATGACCATGATGCATTACACCACCTCCACCAATCTGCTGTATCGACAGTCTATCTGCCACAGTTGCAGCGCGTGTTCGTACACAGGACGGAATCAAGATAGCCTTTTTTTAATGTGTGGTGCTCAGCCCAAAAAATATGCGCCCCAACCCGTATTCGACTGCCATTTATACGATGGCCGCCCGGTCTACACCGACACTTTGGGTATCATTGAGTTCGCCTGGTTTGGTGAACCAGTCAACTCAATTGTCGTGGATGGAAATCACCTCAATACCATAGACGAGCACTTTCGAGAGGACACCAAAGCACAGCCTCTTCCCGGCCTTGGGTTAGTGAGGAGATCAGGCCAAATCATACTCGGTCGACGTGGTGATCGCGGTCAGATACTGCTCGTGGTGCTTCGCGGTACGTCGGAGTTCTTGAGCAATATAAGAGCTGGAAAGATTCAGTACTCGAAGGTCTTGTCACGACCTTGACCTGCGTTGGATCAATTCGGCCTCGACAAATTACGCTCTTGACTCACGACACCTTCACGATACGGTGTGGAACCTGACCTTGACGGAGTCGACCATGAGAACACTGCCTACTCGATATTGTCTTGCACTCGCCGCCCTGCTCTGTACGACGACTGCACAGGGCAACGGACTCGAGATACCCGAGCAAGGTGCGCGCTCTCTCGCACGGGGTGGCGCTTTCTCAGCAAAAGCAGACGATGCAACGGCAACGATCCATAACCCTGGTGCTGTCTCCAAGCTAAAAGGCACCCATATTGTCTATAGTCATAATCTCCTTTGGAACTATTCCGACTTCACGCGGGCCGAGACCAGTCTCGGTGTGAGCAGCACCGATGCACTTGAGGGTCATGCCAACGCACTGCAGACGAGCGAGAACCAAACGCCATTCTTCCCGCTCGCACTCAGCCTTGCGACAACCACCGATTTTGGCCTTGATAACTGGAGCTTTGGACTCTCACTCGTAGGACCCAACTCGAGCGGCCGAGTGACGTACCCACAAGATGGTGGACAGCGCTATCTACTGACTGAACTCGATGTTTTGTTGGTCCATTATGGTGTGACCGCAGCGTATGGCACTGAGAGCTGGGGCATTGGCGCAACACTGCAATGGGTACAAATGCCCTATCTCGATTTTAGCCTGGTTGTCGATGCGTCAGCATTCGGCAATTCACTGAGTCCATACGCCTCGAGCTTTGATGTCTTGGCCCGTATCAAAACGTCCGATGCCTTTAGTCCGAGTGCTCTTCTCGGGGCGTGGTATCGGCCGATTCCAGCATTTGAGATCGCCATCTCTGGACGTCCTTTCCCAATTGCGATCGAAGCGAGAGGAGAGCCAAGCATCGAAGCGATCCCAGGCACGATCCCGGATGATTTGAACTGGAACCTGGACGTTGTCGACGGTGCCGTCGGCCTCGACTTAGAGCTCCCACGCACAGCTCGGCTCGGTATGCGCTATCGACATTTGGAAGGAGATACCGAACGTTTCGACCTTGAGGTCGATGTGGTCTGGGAAGGCTGGTCATCGCTCGACCGCTACGATACTCAGCTCGATGGTACCGTGACACCACTCGAAGGCCTAGAGCTTGCCATTAATGACGTACAGATCGACAAGAACTGGCAGGATACACTGAGTATTCGATTTGGCGGTTCATACCAGGTAATCGATGACACCTTATTGGTCTCAGCCGGCGCGTATTGGGAGCAAGCCGCCGCACCTAAGGGCTACAGCCATATAGACTTTCCGGCTGGGGAACGCATGGGTGCTGGCACAGGGTTTACGTATACGCTCGCTGTCGGTGAAGCGACTTATCTGGATCTATCGGTCGCCTACAGTTTGACGAAACATGCGGACATCAACGTCTCCGAGAGTGAGGCGAAGGTCTATCAACAGCGACCGTTATCGCCTTGTAGTATGGAGAATATGTGCGACCCACCAAACGGTGTGAGTGTGAACGCGGGGCGATTTCGTACAACCTTTCATCAGGTCGGACTCGCACTTGGTTTGAGACTTTAGAGAGCAGAGACGTTTTCAGGCCGAACCATCAACCAGACATGAGCCCTATTGGCCAAGCAAGCCTGCGGCACGAGCTCTATTACGGAGACGCCGAAGCGCTCGGTTCTTGCGCATGTATAGGGCACCACGGCGAATGCGGAGTCGCTCTGTGATCGCAGGGACCGACAATTCATGTACATAGATCAACTCAATGAGTTCGCGGTCTTCAGGGGACAATGACGAAGCCAGTGTAAGCAGTTGTGCTTGCCTCTTGCGCTCATCCTGGTTGGCTAACAAATCAAGCGCATCGGGTCCTTCGTCGACGAGACGAAGAGAGCCTCGGTCAGTGTCTTCATTCGGTAATTGTGAATGGTTTTTCCAGCGACGCATACGACTTATCGTGGTGCGCATGGCGATCACTCGCACCCACGCTTTTAGTGGACAGCCATTTCGCCCCTCAAATAATTTGAGCCGTCGTCGCTCGTTCTCGAACAACGCCACGAACACTTCCTGGCATAAGTCGTCGATCACCGTGGCGTCCACAGAAGATGTGTAGCGTCGAACTGTACGGCCGACGATGTGACGGACGTACAATTGGTATCGCTGCACAAACGCTGCTAAAGCGGCGGGAATTCCCCTCACACAGGCACTCAATAGCTCAAGCTCTTCCATGTCAGCATAGCGCTTAGCCTGGCTGGGCTTGGGTGCTCGAGTCGGGCGAATGCGTCGAAGGTTATCGAATGTTCTCAGTGCGGTGGACTTGCCCATGGTTTGTTCTCCGGCGAAAGCTGTTGTGTTGATACACCTGGGGGTAGAGCATGAACCATGCCAATACGACACCCATTTAAATTCAGCTACTTAGACCATCATCAGCATACAGGTGTTACATCACATTGTGTCACAACCTGTCACAGTGTTACACCTGTTGCAGCGTGCGCTAAAGAAGAAGCACTTGCCTCGGGATCGGGACTTTAATGCTCAGTAACAGAGAATTCTTCTACACGATCATCATCAGCTTTTCCGCCTGTCTAGTCGGCTGCCAAGATGATGCTTCGGAGACGTTCGACGGGATGGATGAGGCGGCGCAAGTCACCTACACTTATCACTGGGATAGGCGCGATGTGACCTGGGTGGATTCAGCCCGATGGCAGATCACCAACGATCAAGGCTACACCATTCAGGTCGACGAGGGCCACATCGTGAACTATGAGACGGCACTCGTCCCCTGCCCCATCGCCAAGAAAAAGGTCACGACACCTCTCACCAGTCTTTGGGCCCAATTCGGTGCGTTTTTTTCAGTCACGACCGCCTATGCCGGCCACGGTGATGTAGCCGACCAAAGCGCCTTAAAGACTGGCTTTGTCGAAGCCATCGGCGGGTCATCCGTCACCAAAACCGTCACCCAACTTCAACCAACCACATATTGTGATATCCACTATCTAGTCGCGCGCGCAGACCAAACTGTTGTGCGGGACGCTGACATGCCCGATATGGTCAACCGGAGCATCTTATTGGAAGGCCAATACAAGGCGCCAGGCGGTGGGGATTGGACGCCTTTTGTTGTGGATTCGAGTATCGCTTATGGCGCTCTGCGTAACAACTCGGTCGTTTCGATGGATAGTGGCAGTATCATTCTCGGCGAAGCTACAAAACTCAGCGTGACGCTCCGTCGCCCTATGAGATCTCTGTTCAAAGATATCGACTTCGAAGGCATGAACGAGAGCAGCATCGCACGAACAATTCTCAAAAACCTACTCGACGGCACAGAACTAGCGCACCAGGAGTCCTAAGCGGAAAACCAATCCCTTAGAGTGTGAATGAAACGACGAATGCTTGGGTTTTCAATGCGATCGAATCGAAAGGGATACGCTGCGGCGATCATCCGATAGCTCGCGGCGGACATCCGCGCGTCATGCGCGTCGAATAAACGTTCCATCGCATGTCTGGCCTGATCGGGCTGGGCCTCATCCATGGGCCAAAGACCGCTCTCGCTCAACCATTGACGCACATCGACACCGCGGAGACCGGGAACCCGGGCGAAAACTCGATGTGCCTCTAGCAACCAGGCCTCTAAAGACGGACTGGCAACGATAGCCGATGCACGGCCTTCCCAGCTTGAACCCATCACCTCGCGAACAGACGCCTCGACCTCGATCGGGTCGCGTTCATCGCCTGACCGATCAGCATCGAGCAGAATCAAGCAATGATTAAAGTTCTGCACCTGCTGCTCCGCGATGGCGGCCGCTTGCGCGAGCAACGTCTTTGAACCACCCGCTCCAAGGCAGTAAACCTGACTCGAAATGTCACGAATCCCAAGATGCTTACTGCGCTCGAGGAAGGCCTCGAGAACGGCCTTCCACCGACGATCTGGGCAGATCAGAACTAAATCGTCCATTACATGAGCCCCGCCGAGAACTGCAATTCTCGGGTCATTTTCGAAGGCAGCTCAGCTGCGCTCGCATCGTCCGCTTCGAGTGTTTGCAAACCTGGCAGCACTCGGATTGCGCCGGCATCGCGTACAAAGCGACGCAGTCGATCCGGCGGAACGGTGGCAAGCCAAACCGGTGAGTAAGTCGT
Source organism: Bradymonadia bacterium (assembly GCA_049889275.1). GTDB lineage: Bacteria > Myxococcota_A > Bradymonadia > UBA7976 > UBA1532 > UBA1532. The sequence goes on from JBMHDS010000092.1 coordinate 51,390, forward strand.
GAGCAGCAACTGAAGCGTCGGTGTACCAACCGTCGCATCAGCGAGCGCCTCGATTGCCGATGGATGGATACCAGCCTCAGGCGCTTCCACAATCGCGATGGTGTCTCGCGTATTTTGGTAAGGCAAACTGGCGAGCCCGATGGCTCTGATCGCACCGACTGATAAACGCGATAGTGGCAAACGCCCGCCGCCACGATGCTCCACAAAAATGGCGCGTTGACCTTCACTGACCTGGGTCTCGATTTGTTCGAGCGCAGGCAGCGCCTCCTTGACATGGCTCAGCCATTCGAGACGTCGATCTTGCGGGCCGGTCTCCAACCCATGAACCACAGCGGGCAGGCCGGTTCCTTGCGGATCCATCACCGCCTCCGCTTGTTCGTCCACAGGCATGACAAGACGCTTGGGATCTAACTCCACGAGGTGAATGCCTTCTAAAAATATATTCCGGACCCGACGGGCTGCTGGAAAACGCTCTGAATCGTCAGGCAGCTGACTCAGACCGAGCGCAAGTTGACCGACGGGCGCGGTGGTTGTCTTTCGGCTCGTCGGATGCTCACTCCCGTAGCGGGCTTGACCCGTGGTTCCCATCCCAAGGATCTTTCTCCAGCCGCGTGGCGTATTTGCATGAATCACTTGCTGCGCTGGCGCTTCACGTGGACATAGGTACATGGCCTCGCGGAGGACACCAACACTCTCGTCGTCATGACGTCCGACCTCCAATTCATAGCGGATGCGTGCGAGATCGTAGCGCGCAGCCTTTGGGATGGTGAATTCGAGTGCAAAGCCAAAGCTCGTCCCTTGGCCAAACCAGACCAAGTCGTCAAATGACTGCGTACGAGCTGAAACAGCAGAGACAACGCCATCGCGTAGTGCATCACCAACAAAACGAAAGACATCGAACAACGTGCTCTTGCCCGTACCGTTCTCACCGATGAACACGGGCGCCTCGCCAAACTCCACGCGAACCGATCCGAGCAAGCCGTATCGCTCTACATGTGCAGCGTGAATGCGCATGCTCTCCCGATTGGCCTCTTCGTCATCCGATACATCACCGATTTCAAAACGGCGCACGCGCGTTGGTAGACTCTGGGTGCGCCAGCGAAGTAGTGTACTGGCTCTTCGACGCGCCGTCGCCGGCGCGATCCCCGCGACCTCTTGTATACGCAACGACAGCAGGTCCTGCTCTGGCTCGTTATCTTCCAGAAGGTTGGGGGCTATCGCTAATAAGTATTCGCTTCCGGTGATGGATTTGCGAAACACCGCACCTTCCTCTTTCGAGCCAGCCGCTGTTCCGAGCAATTCGGATCCGAGGTGAGTCACGGTCCACTCATTATCGACTTTTTCGATCCACAGAAGAACGCGCGCAGCGTGGAGATGATAGCCTACGTGGCGCGGATGCAAGGACATAACCTTTTGCAAACTCGCTGTATCTGAAGCCCCAAAATGAATCGTCTGAACGAGTTCACGGATGCGGCTCAGGCTATCGGCCTGAGGGATGTCAACTGCTCTCATACTCTAATCCGTTGCCTTCTGGCGATGTGTCCAACGTAGTCAAAAACTTTGCGGTCCGGCGCTGCGTATCTCGCGGATTGGTTCTGCGTTGATTAAGCCTGCCGCCGAATCCGACGAGCGCCTGTAGATGATCTAATGCCCCAAATCAGGAAAAAATAGAAGAGAAAATCGACCGACGTGTGCGTAGAGTTCGTCGCACAATCGCAGCCGCTTCTGATCGGCCTCCTCGCCTCGAGACCGCGTACACCATCACATGAACCGTCTCCGCGGCAATCAGACATATCCACCATAGCACCATCCTCCCTCGAGGAAGCAGCACCCGCATCAGCGCTTTCGACCGATGGCTGCCCATCAGACCCAACAGCATTCGCGTCCACAAAACGCTCATCTAAAGCGCCGAAATCGCTCGGTGATGACGCCCCGTCGCCTGCATCCACTGGGCTCGCATCGGTGATCGTACCATCGAGTACGACGATCACGCTGCTGTCCGCGACACAGTTCTCATCGGCTGTTCCATCGCAATCATCATCTTGACCATCGCATGTTGCGTCATCCTCATCGGGCTCACCCGGTGTGCAATCTGTGGCGAGCCCGCCGTTGCGACAAAATTGGCGACCAACCCGACGACACACCCCGACCCCGCATTCCACTTCCTTTAGGCTACCCTCATCGACACGTCCATCGCAGTCGCTGTCGAGTCCATCACAATCTTCGTCATCGCCGATGGGTGCCAGGGGCTCACATTCAGCCCTCAGCTCGCCACCAGCACAGCTCGCTGTCGCCGACACAGCGCAAACGCCAACCCCACACTCGATCGGCTGCCCTTGAAAGTCTTCGTCATTGAGTCCGTCGCAGTCGTCGTCTTGACCATCACAATCGATGTCTCCGGGTGCGGGGCTACCAGGACGACAATTCTCAAGCAATTCACCACCGAAGCACTGTGTAATGCCATTTCGCTGACATGAGCCGACGCCGCATTGAATCCCAGCGGGGCGAAAATCTTCATCGATGCGCCCGTTGCAATCGTTGTCTAGCCCATCGCAGACGCTATCGTCTACGGCTGGCGTCAACGGCCGACAGTTGTCTTGAAGACGGCCACCGACACAGACGAAAAAACCGGTATTTCTGCAAGCGCCCGACCCACAGGTCGACGGTGTTTGGGGTACATCTTCATCTGCGAGGCCATCGCAATCATTGTCTAACCCATCACATGAGTTATCAGGACCCGACGGTTGCCCTGGCGCACAGGAATCCACCAGTTGTCCTCGGTCACATCGGCGTATACCCGTCTCCATACAGACCCCCTCGCCACACCGGGTATTTGTCGCTTGGTATGCTTCATCAACCTCACCGTCACAATCCTCGTCGAGACCGTCACAGATTGCATCGACGCCGGTGGCCTCGCCAGGGCTACAGGTGTCCACAACGCGCCCGTCGACGCACGAGACAAGACCTTCGCGCGCGCACACACCCAAACCGCATTGCTGCACGCTCTCGCGGAAACGCTCATCGACGCGCCCATCGCAATCAGCATCGATGCCATCGCAGGCGCTATCACGACCTCGTGGCTCGCCGGGCGCACACGTGTCGGTCAACACGCCATCAACGCACGTGGTCAGACCCGTTCGTGCGCAGAACCCAATCCCGCAATTGGTCACCTCTGACACGAAGGCTTCGTCCACGCGCCCGTCACAATCATCATCCACCCCATTGCAGTCCGCATCATCACCGGTTGGCTCACCGGGCTGACAACTGTCGGTGACCACGCCATCCTCGCAGGTCGTTCGCCCGGTCGCGGCGCAACGGCCGAGTCCACAGCTTGTATCGAGCTGCCGATAGCGTTCGTCGTAGCGTCCATCACAATCCGCGTCGATGCCGTCACACGTCGAATCTCTACCCCACGGTTCCCGGGGTTCGCAGGTATCTACGACCACGCCCTCGATGCACCGAACCCGTCCACTCGAGAGACAAACACCGGTCGAACACCAAGAACGGGTGACACGATGACCCTCATCGGTTCGCCCATCGCAATCACTGTCGACACCATCACAGATGTCGGGACCAGCGTCCGCTTCAATGGGGCGGCAGGTGTCATCTATCCGCCCATCGATACAGCGCAATCGACCCGTGGCTCCACACGCACCAACGCCACAAGCGGTCTCTGTCACTTCAAACCCTTCGTCGACACGTCCATCACAATCACCGTCACTGCCATCACAGTTTATGTCGTCGTCTTTGGGGAGCGTGGGCGCGCAGGTATCGACTGTCTCGCCATTGACACAATTCAGTCGACCAAAGGCCGCGCATGCCCCCTGGCCACAAGCGGTGCGCGCGGCTTGATGGTCTTCGTCAACCCGCCCGTCACAATCATCATCGACACCGTCGCACGCATCCAGGTCTGCCTGCGGCTCCGATGCCGTACACTCATCGACCACACGCCCGTTTACGCAGGCAAATTGTCCAACGGTCACGCATGCGCCAACGCCACAGACACTTGGGCCCCCGACAAAGCCTTCGTCACTGGCGCCGTCGCAATCCTGATCACGACCATCACAACCAGTATCGGCGCCGGCGGGCTCAAGTGGGGTACACACATCCTCAAGTTGACCATTTCGACACCGTCGCAGGCCCGTGCTGCGACAAAGTCCAACGCCACATTCAATCTCGCCGGGCGCATAGTCTTCATCGAGGTCGCCGTCACAATCGCTGTCGACGCCATCGCACAGCACATCATCAACACCTGCCGGTCTAGGTGTACATACGTCCACCTCGACACCATCTCTGCATTCCACGCGCCCTTGCGCACGGCACGCGCCCACGCCACACTCGATGGCCTCAGCCACGTAATCTTCGTCAACTCGACCATCACAGTCTTGGTCAACACCGTCACAAGCAAGGTCATTGACCTCACCTGCGCCTGGCACACATGTGTTGACGACGCTGCCACCGCGGCAAACTTCCTGGCCGTTGGCTGCGCAAGCACCAACGCCACATGCAACAGCAGCACCAACAAAGCCTTCATCGACACGACCATCGCAGTCCTGGTCTAAGCCGTCACATGTCACATCAGCCACAGGCTGGCCTTCATCGCAGACGAGTTGGCGGCGACCGTCCACGCAAGACCACGCACCATTTGCACGACATTCACCCAACCCGCAGCTGCCAATTTCAGGCTCATAGCCTTCATCGACCCGCCCATCGCAATCCGTGTCCAGCCCGTCGCAATCAGCATCACCATCCAAGGGCTGCCCAGGCGTACAAGCGGCGTCGACCTGCCCATCGATGCAGCGACTCGTGACATCATTCTCACATGCGCCAGACCCACAAGAAACGGGCAGACCAACAAAACCCTCATCCACGGCTCCATCACAATCTTCATCAACACCGTTGCAGGAATCGTCGATGCCAGGGGCCAATGGCTGGCAGACCACCTGACGTGCTCCGTTAACGCATTGGACAAGACCGTTGGTCTGGCAAGCCCCCTCGCCACAACTCACATTTTCGGGCTGAAAGTCTTCATCGATTCGACCGTCGCAATCTTCGTCGGCGCCATCACAGACCCAGTCGAGCGCCTCCGGCGGACCCGCCTCACATGTATCGACAACCACACCTTGCTGACAGCTCGTCTGCCCGGCGCGAGCACACCGGCCCTCGCCACAGACTGTATCAGCGGCGACAAACGCCTCATCCGAGACACCATCGCAATCATCATCAACACCATCGCAATCATTGTCCGCCTGCGGCTGTCCTGGTTGACAATCCGATGCCCAATCTCCGTCGCGGCAGGTACGCGTGCCGACCGTCAGACATGCGCCGACCCCACATTCAACCGCAAAGGGTTCAGCGCCCTCGTCGGAAAGGCCATCACAATCTTCATCAAGACCATTGCAGGTGTTGTCAGCGACTGGCACGAAAGGGTCACAGCGTTCGACGACCGCGCCATCCGCGCAGACCGTCACACCCACCGCTCGGCACAGACCTACACCGCATTCAATCGCATCGGGAACGTACGCCTCGTCGATCCGGCCGTCGCAATCAGAGTCGACACCGTCGCACATTGTGTCCGGGCGGCCAGGATTGACCTCACAACTGTCAACTTCCTGACCGTTTTCACATCGTAGAACCCCCGCGCTTGCGCAAGCTCCAGAACCACAGACCGAGGCTTGTTCTTGGAAGCCCTCATCGATACGACCATCACAGTCGGTATCGACGCCGTCACAAACTGTATCACTCGCCGCAGGCGGAAGCGGTGTGCACTCGGGTGCCTCCTGTCCGTTCACGCAGGTGGTCACTCCTTGAACGCGACACGCGCCAACACCGCAGACATTTGCCTGTTCGATGTAGGCCTCATCAATGCGCCCATCGCAATCATCATCCAGCCCATCGCAAGTGGTGTCGGCGGACGGCTCTCCAACCTCGCAAGTACTCACCAATGCCCCCTCTGAACAAAGCAGCTGTCCTGCTCTCGCACAGGCCCCAACACCGCACTCGATAGCTTGGGCGAGGACCTCTTCGTCGGTGACGCCATCACAATCTTCGTCATCTCCGTTACAGGTGTCATCGGGTCCGACGGGTGGCAAGGGCTGACACACGTTATCGAGTCCGCCGGAACAAGCGGGGACCGTACGTACACACAGGCCCTCACCACATGATATCTCTCCCTCGTCGACACTCCCGTCACAGTCATCATCGAGACCGTTGCAGATCTCGACCTGTCGCTCCGTCAACGCCGCACACCGAATCGCGCCTGCGAAGCAACTCAAGACGCCATCTGCACAGATGCCCAAGTTTCCTGTGTCACAGGGCGCTCCCTCGCCTGCCACATCTTCATCCACCCGGCCATCGCAGTCCTCGTCGCGGAGGTCACACGATTCTTCAGCCGGTATCACTTGCCCTTCGCAACTCAACCAAGCGCCGTCACGACAGCGACGTTCGCCTGCGACGCACAAGCCGACATCTTCGCTCCCCACGGCGCCCTCATAACAAGTCGTGACCAGATTTTCATCGACCGTGCCATCGCAATCGTCGTCATCCCCGTTACATACTTCCGGCAGCGGACGACATACGTCATCCGCCAGTGGATTAGTCCCGTCTATCAGAACCTCTTGCCCATCGCTGCGGCCATCCGCGTCCGTATCTGGATCTTGTGGGTCCGTACCGAGTTCTTCCTCCACTTCGTCGGGGATGAGATCCTGGTCAGTATCGCGGGCGCGCCAGTAACAGATCGGAGAGCCATCCTCGTTACCAAAGCCACCGATGAAGGAGTCCACGAAGGCGATGAAAGGCATGCCAAAGGGGTCGGTTGCCGCGCGCACGTACAGGTAGGTATGCCGTCCTTGGGCCGGGCCATACTGCTCAAAAGCTTGTGACTGAAGCGGCATGCCGCTGTACACGAGTAACCCATCTGCGTCGCCGAAGAGCGCGCTGCGAAGTAGGTGACGCGTCGCGACAAAGGTACCCCGGTCACTCGTGACCGCGCCGATTGTGCCACCCACCGCGAAATCAGCGAAGACCGATGATGAGAAGCTGCCGTCTGCATTCAGTGTGGTAACGATGAGCGAACCATCTGACTCGATGTCAACATCGCCTACTGTATTGCCATGAAAAACGGACAGACCATCTGCGGTTTCAACCACTTTGGGGTTATGGCCTGCGTTAGCCAGCGGCATTTCTGGCGAAGCGATATCCCAGTCGCCAGCGGACTCGGTCGCCAGTTTAAGGCGCCCATTCCGGGTATCACGGTATGCGACCACCCATTGATCTGAGGTATTGCGTAACAAAGAGGGCAAGGCACCGACGTCGCCGTCGCCGGCATCGATGGTTGTCGTCACCCAGCCTCCATTGCCGACTCGTCGCGCGCCACGGAGTTGACCGTTGGCTTGATAGGCCACGAACACCTCATCACCTGTCACGCCCAAAGCGCAGCCGTCGCCTGAGACATTAGAGGCGAGGGTTTCCGTCGTCCATGCGCCGTTATCTCCAGTGGCGATGTGCATGGTTCGCGCCAATTGATTGTGAAAACAGATGAGTACACGGGTCCCATCGAGCGCGATGCCCGTTGCCAACGTCTCGGTGGTCGGAAATCGATGAATTCTGTTGGCGATGGTCGTTGATGTTGCCGTGCCATCCACAGCCAGAGTCGTATGTCGCAGCGTGCCCTGGAGCTGTGACGCGTGGGCCATGTGTATCACGCCAGCAGCATCGATCTGCACGGACAGGCCATTGCCGCGGCCGTTTTCCGGAAGGCACCCCCGGACGAGATCCTGACTATGCGCTGGCCGAGCGCATAAGAACAGCAGCGCGACGACAGACAACGCCGCCTTGATGTCGTATTTGTCCACCCGTAATTTTCCTATTCTGAACCCACCCGTCTCAGAATAACACGCTGCCCGTCTTTCATGCACCTTCCAACGTAGAAATATCGCTTGGCACGGCAGGTACGCGAAACACAGCGCGGTCCTCGAGCCGTAACGCACAAAGCTCACCACCCCATACGCACCCACCATCGAGCGCGATGGCGCGTCCGAGGTCTCTAAAACCCAAAGCGGCCCAGTGGCCAAAGATAATGGGCCGTTCAACTCGCCCGATGGTCGCGTTCTCGTACCATGGACTCAGTCCATCAGGCGCATCTTCGGGTGGCCCTTTGAAAGCCGCTTGTGGCGTCAAAGTTCGGTCAAACAAACGCCCTCGCGTCAGGATATCAACGGGCGCATCCCCCGTTCGTCGCGCAGCCCATCCCGACAAGGTTTGTGCCCAATCGTCGGCGGCCATCTTGCCCATGAGCTTGCGGTTGAGCTGGGACAGAAATCCATCGTTCCAGTCTGGGTGAACAGCTGCATGAAGCAAGATCGCATCGTCCCGCTCGAGCACAAATGGTCTGTGCCTAAGCCAATCCATGAGACGCTCTCGATTTGGCGACAACAAGATTTTCTCGAGCGTATCACTCCGGCTGCGCTTCAACCCAAGATGTACCCCGAGACAATACAAGTCGTGATTGCCCAAGACAGCCGAGGCCTTTTGGCCCACGGCCCATTCCAAGACCGCAAGGGAATCAGGCCCACGGTTGACCAGGTCACCGAGAAATATAATCCGGTCAATCTCTGGGCGATAGTCGATGCGCGCCAAGAGCTGTTGTAAACTCTTGAAGCACCCTTGCACGTCGCCCACCGCATACGTTGCCACAGCGATTCCTTCCACCATCGAGATGCGCCTTAGCCGAGCGAGAGAACGCTTGTTTCCACGAACGGTCATATTTGGTCGTGCTCACCGAACAATGAGCCGTCGCCGGCGTCGACACACAGAACGCATTCACTCTTTCCGTTCACCGCGAAATAGAGTACGCACTGTGAAACGGATGCGCCACCTTCCGGTGCCTCGAAAGCGCTTCAATTTAACCTCAATGTGCCCAATAAGTTGTGCACGATAATTGCTTGTGGGTGGGTCGAAATGGGTAACGACGGGAAAAACGGGGTCGGTATGAGCATGACAACCTTACAAAAAGACAGCATTCTAGAGCGGCGAACATGGGTCGAGGGGCCAGCCCACCTGGGCCAGTCGAGAGTCGCCGTAGACCCGACAGACGCCGAACGCGTCGCCCAGGAATGGACAAATCTAGACCAACAGCTTCGTGGGCCAGACGCGACTGAGGCCTTGCTCGAAGCGCTAACCGGTCAGGTATCACAACGAACCCTGTACGCGCTGCAAGCCCAGCTTACGCCAAAAATGACGTCCTTGCTGTCTAAGCAAGCCCGCAAAGGGCAAGCGCGGGTGATACTGACATTCGCTGGCCAAGCCCAAAGCTATTTCGACGATTTGGAGCGTCTCTACGAGTTACCCAACCCTCGACGTGTCATCCTCGCATGTGCGGAAGCGCTGCAACACGAGGTCGAGCAGGCAGCGGGACTTCAAGGCTTACACCCATTTGGCTTCGATCTACGACAATGGATCGAAACACCAGAAACACGGCCTACAGCGGCCCGACTGTCGGACGCGGTGATCTCACAACCCCTGATCTTCGTGACGCAGATCGCGCAGCTGGTCGCGCTGGAGCGACTCGGTTTCCATCTCGAACGAATCTCGGAATGGGCTGTGGCGACCACCGGGCACAGTCAGGGTATTCTGCCGGCCCTGGTCGCAGCCGAAGCACACTCACTCGACTCGCTGACAACACGAGCGGCTCAGATCTGCAGATACCTCGTTTGGCAGGGGATCTATATGCAGATGTCCTATGGACGACCAGCGGGAGCGGACACCCCCATGGTTGCTATCACAGGACAATCTCGTAATGAGGTTGAAGCCGCACTGACCGGACTAGAAGCAGTCATCGGCCTGGCCAATGCGCCGAGACGTTTTGTGGTCAGCGGGCAACCCGCATCGCTGGAGCAGGCCGTCGCGAGATTGCAAAAACGATCAAAAGCCGAGTTCAGCGCATTCGAAAAAGGCCTTCGCGAACGCCCCCGCTCTTTAGGCATCGAGTGGTTGTCCGTCAGCGCTCCCTATCATTCACCCGCTATGGCTGACGCATTGCCGAAGATGCAAGCGAGAGCTGAACAATTTGGTCTGCAGCCAGCACCGAGTGCACTCAAAGTGCCTATGCTCAGATTTGAGACAGGCGCTGTTTGGAAAGGCGAAGACCTCTGCGAATCTCAATCGATTCACTCGGTTCAATGGCCTGCTACGATGAATGGGTGTATGGCCTTCGAGCCCACACATGTTCTCGATTTGGGACCAGGCGCCGGCGTTTCCGCCGTGTCGGCCTTATGCCTAAGGGGGCAAGGGGTGCAGGTCATCGCCGCGGCAACAGACCTCGGGCTCAAGCAGCTCATGAATCAAGAAACATCGGCGCTCACACCACCGCGAGCCTGGGCGTCCTTTGCTCCGGTGGCCATTGAACGGCCGGATGGTCAGCTCGTGTTAGAGAATGAGTTTACCCGTCGAACGAATCGACAGCCCATCTGGTTACCGGGCATGACGCCGACAACAGTCGAAGCGCCCATCGTAGCGGCGGCGGCGAATGCGGGCTTTATGTCGGAGCTGGCCGGTGGCGGACAAGTGACTGAGCGCATCTTTAGAGAGAGGGCTGACGAGCTTCTTGAAAGTCTCACCCCAGGAGAGGGTTACGTCGTCAACACGCTCTTTCTGGATCCCTATCTCTGGGGGCTTCAGATCGGAAAAGATCGCTTGGTTCAAAAACTGCGAAGTGAGGGGCATCCAATCCTGGGCGTCACGATCACGGCCGGTCTGCCTCCGGTGGACGAGGCCGTCGCCTTACTCGACAGTTTCACAGCCCTCGGTATGACCCTCAATTCTCTCAAGGTTGGAAATGACGACCAAATCCGCCAAGCGCTCCAAATCGCAGATGCCTACGACGGCGAATTTATTCTACAGGTCGAAGGCGGAAAAGCCGGTGGACATCACAGCTTCGATGGACTCGATGAGCTTCTACTGAATTGGTACGCGCGAATTCGACAACGCGGCAACGTGCTGTTGACGGCCGGCGGTGGGATCGGCTCGGGGGCACGAGTCGCTGAATTGTTAAACGGTACTTGGGCAGCTAAGTACGAACGCGCCGTCATGCCAGTGGATGCTGTGTTCCTGGGCACTGCTTTGATGGCAGCGAAAGAGGCACGTACCTCCCCGAAGGTCAAGCAATGCCTTGTGGAGACGAAAGGAACGGAGGCTGTCATCGGTCGGGGTGTCGCTGAAGGCGGTATTCGCTCGGGCTTGAGCGGACTCGGTGCGGATATTCACTACGTTGATAATCATGCGGCAAGAACCGCTGCGATGCTCGACGAAGTGGCCGGTGACGCAGAGCGCGTTCAAGCCAAACGCGAGACCATTATCCAAGCGCTCGCGAAAACGGCGAAACCCTATTTTGGCGACGTCGGCTCAATGACCTACCGAGAAGCCCTCGACCGATTGGTAGAGCTTATGGCTCTCGGCCGTGATGGCCGATACGAGGACGGTATCTGGCTTGACGTAACCCACCGCGCGCGATTCGGACGTATGCTCCGTCGGGCACTCCAGCGTTGCGGATATGCGCACACATTACCTGACGATGCTGGTCTGAATGCACCGAAGACGCTGGTCGCGCAATGTGCAAAGCAATGTCCTCAGCTAGACACCGCGCTCGTCACACCTGAAGATGTTGAATATTTCATCGCAAAGGTATGCGCGACGCCGGGTAAGCCGGTCCCCTTCGTACCCGTTATTGATGCCAATGTACGACGCTGGTACTGCTCCGATTCCCTATGGCAAGCCCATGATGATCGCTACGACGCAGAGGCCGTTTTGATCATACCGGGACCTGAGGCGATTGCAGGTATCGAGCGACCCGACGTGCCGGTGGCTGACCTCCTCAATGGATTTCTTGATCGAACCATCGAGTTGGCCCCAAGAGCCGGGGTTGTGGATGCGCCAGATTTGGTGATGGTCGCCCGTGAAGCCGATGTTTGTCTGTTCGGACGTGAAGAGCGACCCAACCCGATCCCTGACTTGCTGCAGCGTTGCGCGGAGTCGGTTGAGCTCCGCGCTGTTTCCGATGGTGTTCGCTTGAGCGTGCAACATGAGCTTCCCCTCGGGCAAATCGAAATCTTAACCCTCGATTTTGATGTGGTGCCCTATCACCCATTTCCACTCCGGGCGCATCGCGATACGTCACATCGTATTCGAAACTTCTACAGCCGCATTATGCCCGATGAGGTGGGCATTGATGCTGAACGGATCGCCGCCTATCGACGAGTCACAGCAGACGAAGGGCCTGCGACCCCGGAGCAAATCTTCTTTGCGACAAGCTTACCTGCGATCATGCAAGTGCTCCTAGATGATGAGCTTGGCCTCGATCCACTCTCACTACTGCATCTGAGCAGCGAGATTAGACAACTCGACGAGGCTGTCGGGCCTTTCGACGTGAAGGTCGCGCCGCCCCGCGTTCGCGATGAAGCCGCGGGCCGACGTGTTGACATCGATATCGAAATTATGGGGCTGGAAAAGACCGTCGCCCAACTCAAGCAGGTCTTTCTGATCCGCAAGTTTGAAGGGGCGATTCCCGCGCGCTACCAAACGGGCACTAGATCTGATTCAGGTGGACCAAGCGGGGTTCCATTGGCACGTTCACGCCGACTTTTTGAATTCGAAATGCAAGCGCCCGTAGACCTGAAAGCGTTCGCGCATATCTCCGGAGACCTAAATCCGATTCATCGGGATCAAGCGCTCGCCATTTTAGCTAATCTACCTGGACCTATCGTCCACGGCCAATGGACGGCAGCCACAGCCTGCGCCTTGCTCTGCGGTTCAAAACGAACGTTGAAGCACTCCCAATCTGAATTTCTCGCGCCGGTCATGCCAGGGGCGGCACTTCAATTCCGCGCCGATGTGACCGGTCGGGCCGGTGGCGATGATGTTGTCGAAGTGAATGTCTACAGCGATGACGTACTCGCCGTGCGCCTCATCGCACGCGTCGCCGGCGAGAAGACAGCGCTCGTTTTCCCAGGTCAAGGCAGTCAGCGCCGAGGCATGGGCATGGATGGATATGACCGTTCGCAGGACGCGCGAGCTGTGTGGGATCGCGCCGACGCCCACACCAGAAAAAAATACGGTTTTTCGCTGCTCAAGGTCGTCAGAGAGAATCCAAAGTCCATCGACATCGGCGGCGAACTGATTCGCCATCCCGAAGGTGTACTCAACGTCACGCAGTTCACTCAGGTGGCTCTGACGGTGTTGTCCTGCGCTGGCGTAGCCGAGCTCCGCGAGAACGGCGCGTGTCCCGATGACGCATGGTTTTGCGGGCACTCCGTCGGCGAATATTCGGCTCTCTCAGCGGTGACGCACGTCCTACCCCTCGAAGCGCTCGTGGATGTGGTCTATCATCGCGGACTCACGATGCAACGCTACGTCGACCGTGATGAGCTTGGTCGTTCCGATTATGCCATGGGCGTCATCCGCCCGAATCGAGCACGAATGGATGGTGCGGCGGCACAAGAGCTGGTCAACGCCGTCGCGGATCGAACGGGATTGCCGCTCTATGTCGTCAATCACAATGTTCTCAATCGACAGTACGCGGTCGCGGGTCACAACGATGCGATTAAGGTCTTGGCAGAGGACCTCAAACAACGCGCACCAGATGGCAGTGCTTGGGTCCAAATCCCAGGTATTGATGTCCCCTTCCACAGCCCCCTACTGGTGGCGGGAGTACCGGCTTTTCGGGACGTGCTCGAAGATTGCATCCCCACCGATGTTGATATCGAACGACTCACGGGTCGCTATATACCTAACTTGGTCGCGAGGCCCTTCGAACTCTCAAAAGATTTTATCGACGACATGATCGCGGCCACCGGTTTTGAAGGCCTCAGTCGCTTCAAGAAACAGCCGGCTCGCCATGGCCGAGATATTTTAATCGAGTTGCTCGCATGGCAGTTCGCAAGCCCTGTTCGTTGGATCGAAACCCAGGAATACCTCGCAGATGAGGTGGAGAAGCTGATCGAAGTTGGACCGGCTGCGGCCCCCGTACTCGGCAACATGTTCAAGAGCAGCACACGCGCCCGGGATGTGGTCCCGCCGATTCTTCACGCAGCACGTGACTTTGCAGACGTGATCGGTCTGGGCGAGGAACCGGTCGTCGAAGACACAAAGAGCGAGAATGTGGCTGAGTCGGCCACGCAAGCGCCTGAGTTGACAGCACCGGTCGCATCCACAGCGCCAACGGCCAGCGCAGCAGCAGCGGTTGAATTAGATGACGCGCCTTGGTCTGTTGCAGATGCCCTCCTCGCCCTCCTGGCGCTCCGCGCTGGCCAAGGAATGGATTCCATTGGTCAGGGCGATACCATCGACGGACTGCTCGGCGGCAACTCCGCCAGGCGAAATCAAGTCCTACTCGACCTCGGAAAAGAGTTCGGTGTTGGACCTGTCGATGGCGCACATGAATTACCCATCAGCGAGCTCACCGATGCGATTCAACGCGCGGGTGGGTCTCGCTACAAACATCCAGGTGCCATTCTCAAGGCAGCTCAAACACACGTACTCGGCGCCCTCGGTCAGGGTAAGAAAGCAGCACTCGGTGAACTTAATCAGCGCTTCGGATTGGGAGATGGTCGCGGGGACGCGGTTTTAAGTACTTTGGGCGCTCACAGCGATGCATTGCTGAAAGAGTCCGACCCCTTGAAGGCCGCGGCGGAGATGTACGCGCGGCGACATGGTGTGTCCCTCGAACGTGCGGTGACTCAAGGTGCAGCTGCGGTCGCCGTGGATGCGGGTGCACTCCAAGAAACCGAAAACAAAATACGTTCAAGCTGGTTGTCCATGGCTCGGTCCGCATTGACTGCAGCTGGCATCGACCCGCTCATCGTCGATCGAGCGATGGAGGCACCCGTGGAGACCGTCGCCAAGCCCGCCTCCGTGCCAGCTGGCCGTTTCAATGCTGCGGCACACGTTGCGTTTACAGCCGTAGACCAATGGCAGAGAGTCGATACACTTAAATTAGTGGAGAGCGCACGCTCCGGGACTCTCGACGAGACATTGTTGGCGCAACTGGAGCGCTCCGCCAATGAGTCGACGCTGGACATGCTGGATTACTTTCTTTCAAAGACTCGCGGTCAGACCAAACAAGGAAAAGCCCTCAAAAAGGCACGGGCAACCATCGCCGATGCCCTCGATGTAGAGCAGATTTGGTCCGACGAGACAGCATTGATCACAGGCGCTGGACCAGACTCGATCGCAGAGCGCATCATGACGCGTTTACTCGAAGGGGGCGCTCGAGTGATCGTCACCACATCGAGACCGAGTCGTAAGCGGATTACGCGCTTCAAGCGCCTGTATCGTGAGCATGCCGCGCGGGGTGCAGAACTGCACGTTGTACCGTTTGATCAGGGCAGCTTTGCCGACATCGATGCCCTCTGTGAATGGCTGGTTGAGTCAAGATTTGAAACGCGAGGCGCGGCCCGCATTCAATTGAAGGCACCGTGGCTGCCGACCCTCTGCTTCCCATTTGGTGCAGTACCAGCGGAAGGTGATCCGACCACGCTCAACCAAGAGATCGCCGATACACTGCAGGTCAATCTCATCGGCGTCGAACGCCTGATCGGTAAACTCGCCACAGAGCTGGGCCAACGGGGTGAAGATGTCGTGCCCGTGCACGTGGTACTGCCTCTTTCACCGAATCATGGACAGATGGGTCGGGATGGCCTGTATGCAGAATCCAAAATCGGTTTGGAGACGCTGATGAAGCGTTGGGGTGCTGAGTATGACCGATGGGGTCGATACACCAGCCTCTGTGGTGCTCGCATCGGTTGGGTGCGCGGCACTGGACTGATGCACGGTCTCGACCGCGTCTATGAAGAGATCGAGCGGGAACTCGGTATCGAGACCTACAATCCGACACAAATGGCGGACATGCTCCTCGGTGAATGTTCTAGCGATGCACGTCACCAGAGTCGGCAGTCACCCATTGTCGCAGATTTTACGGGCGGTTTTGGTAAAGCGACCGGTTTAAGAGATCTCATTACCACGGCATTGAGTAACGCCGAGGGCCAGATGAAGCGAGCAGAGACGCAAGATATAAGCGCGCTGCCGCTCAATCTTTTTCCTTTTCCAGCGATGCCCGCCAAAGAAGGCGGCGAGCGAATCGACCCAGCTGATGTGGTCGCAATCGTCGGGTTTGGTGAGGTTGGCCCCTTCGGCAACGCAAGAATTAGATGGTCGATGGAGAAAGATCAGCAGCTATCATCGAGCGACGCCGTTGAGTTAGCTTGGTTGTGTGGCCATATCAAATTTGAAAATGGCGAATGGCTCGATGTCGCAACCGGGGAACCGTGTGACGTGACAACCCTCATCGAAGATTATGAACTCGATAGCATCATCGGTATCCGCGAAAATGGCGTCTTTGACCCGGCGCGCGTCGAAGCATTTAGCGAGGTCGTGCTGTCGGCGGATATGACATTTCATGTACCGGATGCTGATTTAGCTCAGAGCTTTAAATCGCAGGATCCAACAAACACTGACGTCGTTCAGGATGACGATGGCTTTAAGGTGATTCGCCGCAAGGGCGCGCGTGTACGTGTGCCCCGTCTGGATCCAATCGATCGAGATATCGCAGGCCAACTGCCCACAGGTTTTGACCCGGCAAAGCTCGGATTTGATTCACAGCAGCTGGAGCAAATCGACCCGGTCGCCATCTTCAACCTGCTCGCCACGGCCGAAGCTTTCAGAACCGCTGGTATCGACCCGCGAGAGCTCTGGCAAGAAATTCATCCGAGTCGAATTGCCTGTACACAAGGCAGCGGTATCGGTGGGATGCGGGCCCTTCGACGCCTATATGCCGACTCGGTGCTCGACCAAAATCAACAGAGCGACGTCCTGCAGGAAACGCTGATCAACGTCGGTGCAGCCTACCCAGGCATGTACATTTACGGCGGTTATGGACCGATGATCAATCCTGTCTCCGCTTGCGCGACAGCTGCGGTCTCCGTAGAGGTCGGCACCGATCTATTGCACGCGGGCAAGGCAGATTTTGTCGTCGCTGGGGCATTCGATGACTTCAGTAAGGAAGGTGCCCGTGGATTTGCCGAGATGCAGGCCACCATCAGCGCGGCCGACCGAACAGCGAAGGGTTTCGATCCGGACCAAAGCAGCCGGCCTTGTGACGCGCGTCGCGGCGGTTTTGTGGAAGCTCAAGGTGGTGGCACCATTCTTCTGACCAAGGCGAACACCGCCATCGAACTCGGCCTGCCGATCTATGGCCTCATCGCTGGCGCGTGGTCGGCTGCAGATGGTCTACAAAAGTCCGTTCCTGCGCCCGGCCCGGGTGTCAGCGCAATCGCAGCTGGTGGTGTCAACTCCCCCTTAGGTCAAGCGCTCAAGCGGCTGAACCTTGTAGCGGACGACGTCGGCGTTGTCAGTCTGCACGGCACGAGCACTGACGCCAATGACCTGAATGAAACTCAGTTGCATGCGAGTATCGCGCGAGCGCTTGGGCGTAGCAAAGGCAACCCACTGCCGGTTATCGGCCAAAAGGCGGTGACTGGTCACGCAAAGGGTGGTGCTGCTGCTTGGCAACTGATCGGACTGTGCCAGGCGCTTAATGAAGGCACAATTCCACCGATGCACAACCTTGAAGAACCCGATCGACGTCTTGATGACCGAGATCCGTTGCTCTTTCCCGACACCAAACTTGAGTATGGTGCTGGCGCCTTACGGGCCGGTATTTTGACCAGCCTCGGGTTTGGCCACGTCGGTGCGGCAGTTTGCGTCGCTCATGCGGACGTACTACTGGAAGGCCTTAGCGAGGATGAGCGCCAGGCCTACGCCGGTCGCCGAGACATTCGCTGGCGTCAGCAAATGTTAGCACAGTACGACGTTATGTTAGGCCGGCGGGCTTACTTTGGCGGTAGCCAAGCCAAGTCATTGTCTCCGTCACAGGAGTACGATTTACTCCTCGATCCCGACGGTCGCATACATCAATGATTCTCGGACTCGGAACAGATCTCGCCGGGATCGAGTTTTGGCGAGAAGCGATCGTAGACCCGACAACCTCTGTTCTCGACGGCACCTTCACGGTACAAGAGCTGGCATACGCAAACGCTGGCCCTACCCCTTCCGCGCATCGCCTAGCCGCGCGATTTGCAGCGAAAGAGGCTTGTGTGAAGGCCTTTGGAAGCACGCGGTTTGGATGCCCACCGCTCACAACACAAATCAACCTCCGCGAGATCGAGGTCGTTAACGATAAATGGGGACGTCCATCCCTCGTTTTTCATAACGACGTGCAAACGCTCGCCCGGAAGCTTGGCGTGACACGCACTCTTCTCAGCCTCAGTCATGATGAGGCGTTTGCGTCAGCGACGGTTATTCTCGAGGGTTGAAAAGCCAAGACCTCACAAACTATTTTCGCCAAGAGCTGGCTTTTGTCGCGTAAATCCGGTCCCATACGCATACACGCGATTGACCCGTCGACCTGGAGCGCTATGCAAATCCCAGCTATTCCTCAACAAAAGCACAAGGGCTAC
>JBMHDS010000093.1:0-37639 GCA_049889275.1 Bradymonadia bacterium
AAGTGCAAAGACGCCTCAAAGTCATGCTGCAAAGTCAAAGACTGCGAGAAGGCTGGCTGTAATAATGCCGACTGCAAGAAACCTTGCTCCAAAGGTAGCGACGCCGCGAAGTCATGCTGCAAGGGTAAAGGCGGCGAGAAGGCTGGCTGTAAAAAGGCCGACTGCAAGAAACCTTGTTCCAAAGGTAGTGACGCCGCGAAGTCGTGCTGCAAGGGTAAAGACGCCGCGAAGTCGTGCTGCAAAGGTAAAGACGGCGAGAAATCAGGCTGCAAGAAAGCCCAGTCCCAGAAGAAGACTGCTGATGCAGCGGCAGAGAAGAAACCGTGTAGCAAGAAGGCCGACGATGCGCCGGCAGCCGTCAAGTCGACTGAAGAACCGGCCAAAGATGTGCCGGCAGCCGTCAAGCCTGCTGCAGAACCGGCCGAAGCAAAATAACCAACTCGGCTCAGCGCCGACTCAAGTCGCTTTTGGAGACGTACCTGCGGGCTTGTAAAAGTGGGCCGTCGCGTTGCACATGAGCGCTTCAGGTAGACAGATTTAACACGTCACTTCGCCACACAGCACCCGCAAATTGGACGCACTCAACCAATGTGTGACGGTATGGTCCGGGCCCACCCGGTAAACGCGGTCGCAAAGGCATCAAGCCGAGCGACAGCCTCCGGTTCCGTGATCAGGCCGTCACTCACCTTGCTCTCCCCATTGCCGATGGCCAACTCCGGCCACGGAAAAACCTGAGCCACCATACCGAGCAAGATCGTCTTCAAATGCTGCTGTGCTCGAACACCACCGAGGGGCGATGTGGTTGCTGACAGCACGGCAACAGGCTTACCCCTAAATGGGCTATGATATGCGGGACGACTCGCCCAATCCAAGGCGTTCTTGAGCACACCTGGGATCGAATAATTGTATTCTGGGGTCGCGATGATCAAGGCATCGGCGCTCTCAATGGCGGCCACCAGTCGATCAACAGCCGCTGGCCGACTCTTCGCGTTCGGATCGTAGAGAGGTACGTCCCCATAGTCGTAGACATCGATGGGATAGCCAAGCGAGTCCAAGGTGTGCAAAGCGATCTGATTGAGGGAGCCCACTCTCAGACTGCCTGATAATCCCAGTAGCTTCATAAACAACTCCTATTCGACGTTGATGAGCAAGGCGTCTACATCTTTCGCGTCTTCGATTTGAACGCGTTGGTGACCAGAGAGTGCAACACCGTCGCCTGGATTCAATGTATGGCCATTGAGCGATAGTGACCCCTTGTAAAGCTGCAGCCAAAGACGTTGCAGCCTTGGTCTGAATTCGAAGAGAGACTCGGATACACGTAACCGTGATAATTCGGCCACTTGATTAATGCGGAGACTGCCGTCTCGACCATCCTCGCTGACGAGTCGCTGCAGACCCGGCTGATTCAACATCTTCGCCTGCTGGTATCGAGGCTCTAGGCTCATCTCATTTGGCTTTATCCAAATCTGATAAAACTCAACCGGGTCGGTCTCGCTTGCGTTGTATTCGCTGTGCGCGATCCCATGTCCGGCTGACATCACCTGAACCTCGCCAGGTCCAATCAGACCGTGATGACCATACGTGTCTCGATGCTCGAGCCGTCCTGACATCACGACCGAAATGATCTCCATATCTCGATGCCCGTGTTGGCCAAAGCCTGCACCGGGACGGACCACATCTTGGTTGATGACCCTGAGATTGCCAAACCCCATGAAGTTCGGCTCAAAGTATCCACCAAAACTAAAGGTGTGCTGACTGTGCAACCAAGAGAGCCGCGTTTGACCGCGCGCTTCGCTTCTCCGAATGAGCATTGTTTTTTCCATATTATCAGCTTAGTTTTGCCTATATGCATAGTAAAGGCACCTATAGGTAAAACAGTCTTGCGTGAGAGCAAAATGAACTGGGATGATTTTAAACTGTTTTTAGCCGTCTCCGAGGGGGGCACACTTACATCGGCCGCAAATCTACTGGGCCTGAATGCCAGTACGGTCTCGAGGCGCCTCGACGGTCTCGAGTCGAGTTTGCAAACGACCCTCTTTGAGCGGACACCGAGAGGCTACCACCTCACACGCGTGGGTGAAGCGCTGATCCCGCACGCACAGGATGCGCGCGAGGCGATACTCGCAGCGAGGCAAACAGTGCTCGGGACAGAGACCACGCTGACAGGTGAAGTTCGACTCTCCTTGGTCTCGGATTTACTGACCTACGTGGCACCCATCGTCCCCAAGGTGCAATCCACCGGCTTAACATTGAGCCTTCAGGTCACGGATTCACTGCTCGATATTGGCCGGGATACAGACCTTGTGCTGAGGCCATCGGATAGCCCACCGGAGTCAGTGGTTGGCCGTCGTCTGTTTCCCCTCGCTTGGGCCGTGTATGCGCGAAGCCCCGATTGTACCAACTGGGTCGCCTATCGAGATTGTGACCATATTCACGCGGTGAAGTGGTTCTACCAGCAGCGGGCCCACGAACGGGTCACCTCCTACGTGACTGGCGTCACAGGCGCTCTCGCCGTCCTAGAGCAGGCGGACTGCAAGGGGCTACTCCCCTGCTTTCTCGGCGATACAAACCCACGTCTGAAGCGGGTCGGCGCAGTCATTCCTGGAGACCGAACAGCGCTGTGGCTCTTATACCATGCGACGCTGCGCAGGGCGGCGCGCGTACGGGCTGTGACCGATGTCTTAATCCCTCAGCTGATGCAACACGCTGCGCTCTTCAGCGGCGATGGCATCGCTGAGCCAAGTCCGCGTTAGGCGGTCTTTTAGACGCCGCCAAGACCATTGAACAGAAAGTGCACAATGTCGATGACTTGTGAGACGTACGCTTTGCCTTCAACGCTCAAGCTCATCAGGCACCTTTTCCCGGCGGAATGAGCAACACCTTTCCCGCACCAGCGCTGCTCTCGGAGAGCTCCACGGCCTGGACAACGTCCTCGAAGGCAAAGGTCTTCAGAATCGGCGTATGAAAGAGCCCCTTCTCAAGGCCTGCAAAGAGGTCCGCATACAGGCGCTCAGCATCGTCTTTTGGCAGTGAGCGAAGATAGCGCAGCCGTGAATAACCCCGAACCTGCACATCCCTGAAGATGAGCTGAGCCGCAGGAAAGACGATCTCGTCACTGCCAAGCAGGCCGTAACAGATCAAGGTTCCAAAATCAGCCACGCAGTCGAACATCCGTCCAGAGGCCCGACCAGCGACCGCGTCGAGGGCGCGGTCAACGCCCCTTCCCCCAACGATGGCCCGCACTCGGTCGGGGAGGTCCTCTCCGTCAACCAAGACATGGTCAGCGCCATTTGCTTTCAGCTCTGCTTCCATACCGGCACGTCGTACCACAGAGATGCTGTGAACGCCCTTGTCTGCAGCCACTCGGGTGATCAAGCGGGCCAAGGATGAATTGGCGGCGTTGTGCAGCAGCCACTGACCCGGTTTCATGCCCATCAGCAGCCCCAAGGCGGTGACAGGGTTGAGCGCGAGCATTGCGCCTTGATACAGGTCCACATTGTCGGGCAAGGGGATGACAGACGCCGCTGGAATCGTGACCTGCTCCGACCAGGTGCCACCAAAGGGCAAGGCGACCCGTTGTCCGATGCTGGGGTGCTCAACACCAGGCCCATGAGCGATCACACGCCCCGCCCCCTCGATGCCTGTGCCGCAAGGATAGTTGGCAGTGAATACATGACGCCCATGCATCACCAACAAATCTGCAGGATGGATGGGAATTGCCAGCATTTCCACAAGGACCTCGCCGGCCTTGGGCTCTGGCGCCTCAACCTCTTGAACCACGAGGGATTCTCTAGGCTTTCCAATCTGGGTGACCATGATGCGCTTCATTAAGTCCCGCCTTTTTTCGTACGATTGATCATTAAGAATACAAACTCTCCACCTTAGGTGACGACCGCCTGGGGCCACTGACCGTTTCCCCGCTCAGCTACGTATTGTCGCTAGAGCGTCACCGACTCTCCGATCGGTAAGACCAACGGGGTCGCTCCGTGCTCGCAGACCTCATCGATAAATCCCATAAGGTCAACCTGTGGCAGCAGAAGCTGGCTCGGCGCACCATAGGGTACCCAAAAACAATCCCAGTGACATGCCATGACAACCTTGGCTGCGGTTAACCGAATCGCATCGGCGATATAGTTCGGACGCGACCGCCGCCCGATTGCACACAGGCATAATACATCCGCTTGCAGACCGTCCCATTCTTCTTCTAGAAACTGCGCCGAGTCCACATGGATAATCCGTAGACCATTCAAGTTCAAATGCCAGTTAAGCACATCACCGTGCCTGAACTGCCACGCATAGGCCGGCCACTTAAAGCCCTCGGGAATCGACCCGCGCAGTGGGATGCGATTGAAGTAAACACGTCCATGTTCTGACGGGATGCCACGAACCGTTGAATCCGTGCCGCAGGCGATGTCTTCACGTCCAGGGGTGACGAGAATCTGCTCGTCCGGTAAGCCTGCGGCCCGGCCGACCCGACCCACATCGACAGAGCCGATGAGACGCGCACCGGTCTGCATGCAGAGCGCGGGTGCGTCAAGGATATGATCGTGGTGCGCGTGACCAACCAAGACGTCATCGGCATTTGGAATCACCGACTCGATTAATGCCTCGTTTGGACGCAGTCTTGACGTGACCTGTTTAAACAAACTCGGACGGGAGACATAGGGGTCAACGACGATATGTCGAGAAGGTGTTTTAAATACGAACCCAGCCGTGCCGAGATAAGTCATCTCGACAGAAGACCCAGGGGTATCAAGTCGTCTGATGTGGGTGTCGGTAAATGGCTTGAGCAAACCAAAAGCTGCCATATCAGTCCTCCCCAAGATGTCTCAATCAGCCGAGACTAAGTCGTTTTGCGGAAGACAGTTACCGAACCACGCCTGCCAAGAGCACTCAGGGATGAGCATGTGGACATCCACCAAATCGACGTGTGTGAGCTGGCGAGGGCACTGCACCCTTCCGCTAAAAAACATAACATCGCGGGGCATAACATGCGATGATTTCGCCGTATCAAACTTGACCTCGACTGATCGTGTGCCATCTGATCGACGTGATCTCATATTGCATCGCAAGAAAACCCACTCCTCTCTGCTCTGGAGGCCATCCATCATGCATATCCTGCCCATGAAGACGCGGCAGAGGCGCCTCATCATTTTGAGTCTGTGTGGACAGGTGATGCTCGCTTGCACAGCGCTTAAATCGACTTTGCCCGAACCGTCTTCAGCTTTGGTCAAAGACGCTTCGGGGCGCGCCGAAAAGATCGATTTAATTGTGCCACCAAAGGATTGCGTGGTGGGTGAGCTGATCATAAATGAGCGGTTTAGCGCAAGGCGGCCAGACGGATATTGCATAGAAGACAACTTCTATCGCGGTGCCAATTTTCGCTTGGGCCGATTAAACGTTTTCGGTCTTCAGGACCGACCCAAGAAAGACATCAGGACGCACACGATGCTGTCAGCAAAGCTGCGGCCGAATCTGTTCAAACGACTCCAACGAAAAGGCAGCTGCCCATCGCGCGAACCGATGATGGCCCAATTCCGAAGCGACTGGTATGCGGCTGAGGGCGGATACGACACCTCATCGCAAGCTCGGCTGTCCGAGGCCCATTATCTGGATGCAGAAGGCGCTGCGCGCACACTCGACATCATGGAGACGACGCCGTCTACAGCGCACCCTCAAGTAGCCGATGAAGGTGAGCGGACCTCGGTGGAGATCCGAATTCGGAACCCGTTTGTGCGCCCACTCAAGGGGCTCAAGCTGACGCTACATTACGAGGGCGGCGGTGGTAAGCCGATGCCAAAGTACATACAAAAGAGCGTTCAGCTGCGAGGTGGTGAGAGCAAATTGTTCACAACCCCCCTCGAACTGGACGCAGGGCAACCGGCACGTCATGGCCGTTCGTTCCGTTTTGTGAGAGCACATCTTTCCGGGGCGAGTGGCGGATGCGTATTTCTCTCGAACCTAGGGCCCATAGCCCCTTAACACACCTAAAGAGATTCTGCGGAAGCTGACCGAAGAGTAGCCGTTTACTGATAAACAAAACTCGAAAGCAGCATCGTTTGCCTGTATCGTTCCGAGCGGAGTGCGATGCGGGGAGGTGTCTTTGAAGCCGCAAACCAAATTGAGCGTGTTGTTTTTCGTCTGGCTCAGCCTGTCCATTGGCAGCTCAACTGCCTTCTGTCAAAATGCGGAGCGGCTAGTTCCGGAAAAACAAAACAATGCTGGCGAACAAAAACTGGCCCTCGATTTCACGCCACCGTCGGAACAAGACATCAAAGACGCGACGGTTGCGCTTTACGTAGAGGCAGTCGCAAACGGCAGCAAGACGATTTGGAAGCGCGGTAACGATCCGAGCTCGGATCAAAAAGATCGAGCCAAGGAGAACGTCCGGGCGATCTGTCTCGGTCAGGAAGACGATGAATATGTGTTTCTCTCACTTCGCTTCTTCCTTGATCCAACCTATCCAAACTACGTAGTCCAAGGGCTGACATCCCCCCTCATCAAAGGGCGACTTCGACCTGGAGAGAATGCGCCGTATACATCGTATCTTCGAGCGCAACGAATCTGGTTGACGGCAACCCAGCACACCGGCGGTGGCCAAATCGCTGTGGGCGACATTAAGAGCTTCAGTGTGCGTAATCGCTTCGAGCTCAAACCGTGCAACATGGTGAGCCGGTTTACGAAGGGCTGTAGCGCTGTCGACGGGAAGAAATACATCGATCCCATCAAGGGTGTGCTCACAGCCGGGTCGGTCGCGGCGATGGAGCGTGAACTCAACGGTGAGAGACACGCCAAAATCGAGACCTTCGGCGATCACGACGTCGTGCTCATCAAAGTGAAAGCGAGCCAGTGGAAGACCCCACCAAGAAGTCTTGGCTTAAAGCAGCCGTCTTACACCATCCGATTGCTGACAGAACGTCAGCGGGCTCTGTTTGGCTTTAAATTTGTTCTCATGAGTCAGGAAGCGCTGAACGCAGTACGCGCTTATGAGGTGGCAGACAACAAGCCAGGTCATCAGGGTTTGCTGACCCGACTTGCTGTCCAAAACATGCTCGATCCGACCTGGGTCACCATTGCCAAGGTCGCCGATCTTGCGCTCGGCGTTGCGCAAGTGGCCAATGGTCTAAAGGCCACGGGCAAGCTCGCCCCTGCAGCCATCCGCATGGTGGCCCGTGCGATTCATACAGCCCGTGTACAGCACCTCAACGACGAAGCCCCCTAAACTCTGGATGAACCATCGATTTAGGTCGAGGTGGTCCCGCCAGGCGGATGCGTCCATCGGGTGCTCGCGGGTCAATGATAGGCAATGGCGGCTTGCACTAATTGAGCGAATTGAGTAACCACGGCCCGGTGAAAGCTGTCCTAAGTCGGACACGTTCCGCAGGCCTTCTAAAGAGCTGTGAACGCGCCGCATGTGTTGGAGGAGAACCAAGATGAGAAAAACAATTGTCGTGCTCGCACTCGGTGCACTGTTTGGGAATGCATGGTCTGAGACCACCGATCCTGCCGCGAAGGGTCTCGCGATTGCGAAAGCCGCTGACCAATTCAACGCTGGTTTCCTCGGTGAATCATCAAATATGGAAATGGTGTTAATCAATGCCCATGGCGACACCATGACTCGGAAAATGGAGAGCCGGGTTCTCGAAGGCTCCGACGACGGCGACAAATCGATCATCACGTTTATTTGGCCCGCAGACGTCAAAGGCACGCGCATGCTCACTTGGAGTCATAAGGTTGGCCGCGACGACCAGTGGTTGTATTTGCCAACGCTCAAGAGGGTCAAACGAATCAGTTCAAGAAACAAGTCTGGTGCCTTTATGGGGAGCGAGTTTGCCTACGAAGACTTGGGTAGCCAAGAGGTCGAGAAGTACACTCATAAGTGGCTCAAAGATGAAGTGGTCAGTGGGCGGGCGCATCAGATCCTCGAGCGCATCCCAGTGGACAAGAAGAGCGGATACAGCAAGCAAATTGTCTGGCTAGACCGTGAGTACCAGCAGGCCACAAAGATCGATTACTTCGATCGCAAAGGTGAGCTGCTCAAGACCTTCACATTTGGCGGCTATGCACAATTCGGAAAGTTCTGGCGCCCGGCAACCATCGAAGCGGTCAATCACCAGACTCGGAAAAAATCGCGCCTCACCTGGAACGACAGGAAGGTCGGCGCCAAGCAGGATTCGACCCAATTCACCAAGGACAGTTTGACCGATTGGTAAGGGTTCATGCAGATTCGCCTTCCGTTTGCCCTGTGTGTGCTCTGCGCCGGACTGTGTAGCGCACAAATCGGTGCTGCAAAGATCAAGTCGCGAGGAGAGATCGCAACGGTCCTTCGCGCCTTTAATCCCGATGATGACGCGCGCACAGATGACGTTGACTTCGCGTTGACAACGCTCCTCGACGTAAAGGCAAAACAAGGTCCGTTTCGCCAAGCGTTTCGTGCCTTTGCGCGCACTGCGCTGGTTGAGGAAGAGAGGTCTATCGCTTTCGTCCAAGACGCCTGGATCGGGTATCGAGATTCGAGGCTTGAGTTAAAAGCGGGTGTTGAAATACTCAATTGGACGGCCGCTGAGGCATTTCACCCAGCCGACATCATCAACAGCCGTAATCTGGACAGCAATATCGAGAATGCCGAAAAGTTAGGCGAACCCCTGGTCAGCGCGCGGGTTCGCTTCGGCACAGGCGGGTTAACGCTGTACTACTTACCCGCACGGTTCGCCCCCATTCTACCGGGACCCCAATCGAGGCTTAATTTGGCGCAGGGACAAGCAGTAGGCTCTGTGAAATGGCTTAATCGTGACGGGTCGGTGAGCGAGTCACCCTTTGAGCATCAATGGGCCTCGCGACTGGATCAGACCCTTGGCGCTTTGGACATTGCGGTGCACTACGTTGATCACAATGACCGCAACCAACCTGCTCTCGTGCTCAATCTAGCCGACCAGGGCATCCGACCCGTCTTTGGGCGCGTTCGACGTCTAGGTACAACCGCAACGGCCTCCATTGGCGACTGGTTATTCAAAGTGGAAGCAGACCACCGCGCGTTTCGGTCATGGGACATCCCGATGGGACAATTAGGGCTGCGCCAGTTGCCCCAGAATCACACGGCCGCCGCTGTAGGCCTTGAATGGGGGTGGGCCTATGAGAGCGATGCTGAGGCCACCCTGCTCGTAGAAGGACAAGCGATGATCGCCCCCGACCTCACCACCGAGGAGGTACAACAGCTCGACCCCTTTCAACGAGATATACTCCTGGGTTACCGCCACGTATACAACGACACGGCGAGTACCGAATGGACACTCGGTCTGATCGCCGACACCCATCGATGGGGTGAGTTTATCGCGAATGCCACCTACAGCCGTCGCCTCGCAGATGAGTGGGGGCTTAAGTGCAGCTTGCGCAGCGTCCGCGCACCACACACGTCCAGTCTATTGAATGTCTACGATAATCAACACAGCGTACAACTTGGCATAAGCCGATTCTTCTAAACATAAGGTTACTCAAGCCATGACCACCAAGACCACCATCGTTCAGACAATCGTCCACAAGCCGTGGCGCAGTCTTTTGTTCGGTCTCTGCGTTTTCTTTGCACTGGGTTACGGCGCCCAGAGCCTGAAGCCAGACTTTAGCTACCGGGTTTGGTTCAACGAGGGCGATGGTCTACTCGTCGAGTTCGATACCTTCGAGAGACGCTTTGGCAACGATGATCGCGCTGTGGTCATTGTCCACAGCCCGTCGGGTATTTTTGACAAGGACTCAGCCGAACTCTTAATCGAGATGACGGAGCGTGCCTGGCAACTCCCCTACGCGATCCGAGTCGATAGCCTCTCGAACTTTAATTGGGTGCACGCGGAAGAAGATGAGCTCGTCGTAGAGCCGATGATTCCCGACGATATTGAACTGACGCCCGAAGTACTCAAGGCACGAAAAAAAGCCGCCCTCGAACACCGAACGCTACCGAATTATCTCGTGAGTAAAGATGGTACAGCCGCGCTGATGTATATCACCGTCAAACCGGCACTGGGTGGGTCCCCCGACTACGAAGGATTCCTCGAAGGGGTGACCACAAAAGATGGTAAAAAACGGCCCGGCTTGCGCGCTCTGATAAAAACTATGGAGCGGGGTGACCACAGCATCATGGTGACCGGCGGCCCACCGATTAACCACAGCTTTAAAGAAGCCGCTGAGGCGGATATTCAAAACATTCTGCCCATCGTATTTGGCCTCACGCTCTTGTTTCTAGGCATCATGTTCAGACGCGTGAGCGGCGTCCTGCTGCCCATCGTCGTCATCGTCACATCGGTGGGCGCTGCGATGGGCATCGGTGGCTGGATGGGCTACTCGATCAACAATATGACCGCCATCGTGCCCCAAATATTGGTCGCGATCGCGGTGGCCGATGCCGTGCATATCCTCGTCTCGTACTACAGGGCGATCAAACGCGGCGCCGACCGACAGACGAGTGCCCATTACACCCTCGACAAAAACTTTGTGCCGACCGTGCTCACCAGTGTGTCTACCGCCATCGGTTTTTTCAGTTTTTCTCAAGCAGACATCGCCCCGATTGGTCAGCTCGGCTTGATGGCCGGCCTCGGTACACTGCTCGCTTGGTTTTTCACCTACTTTGTACTCGGACCACTCATCGTGCTTCTGCCCATTAAAGCTGGCACAAAGAGCAACGCCGAGGTCGACCTGCAAGCGGTCAGTCCATTCGCGCTCCGCCAGACGGAGCGGCTCATCAGCGCGCGCAAACCAATCCTCGCGGCGTTTGGTATCATCGCAGCCGTCACGATAATGTTGGCAGCTCAAACGAAGGTGAACTCAGATCCGTTTAAATACTTCCCTGACGACAGCGATATGAACATCGCCACACGCTTTCTAGAGAGCAACGTGGGCGGGGCGACAACAGCAGAGGTGGTTCTCGATTCAGGCAAGCCCGAGGGTTTTAAGGATCCAAAATTTTTGGCGAAGGCGGAAGCATTTCAGGAGTGGCTTGAAAAAGAAGAGTATGTCACGAGCAACAACTCACTTGTGGATATTTTAAAATCCATCAATCAGTCGCTCAACGCGGAGGATGAGGCGTTCTACACGCTGCCTAAATCACGGGAGGCGGTCGCCCAGCAATTCTTGCTATACACAATGAGTCTGCCGCAAGGTATGGGGATCAATGACCGCGTGAGCGTCAAAAATGATGCCATCAGAATCACATCGGCTTGGGATATTCATGACTCCACAACGGTGTTGGAGAAGATCGATCTCATAGAAGAAAAGCTCGTCTCGATGGGTCTGAACGGTCATATCACGGGTAAGTTCCAGCTCTGGCAGAGGATGAATCCTTACGTTGTGAGTACGTTTGTCACCTCGATTAGCATCGCGGTCATGCTCATGAGCATTCTCATGGTGGTGGTGTTCCGTTCATTTAAACTCGGCATGCTCGCAATGCTACCTAATTTGTTCCCGCTCCTGCTCGGCGCAGCCTTGATCACAGCCATTGGGCAAGACCTCGATATGGGCACAGTCCTCTCGTTTAGCTTTTGCCTGGGCATTGCCGTGGATGACACCGTGCACTTTATGGCAAATTATGCACGCCAAATTCGAAGCGGCGCGACACCGAAAGACGCGATCGCGAGTATTCTAACGCACACCGCCCCAGCCCTTGTCATTACCACCATCGTGTTGGTGGCGGGCTTCGGTGCTTTTATGTTCGCAATCTTTTTACCCAACAAATCCTTTGGGCTTTTCGTCGCAGTCATTCTCTCTCTGGCTTTGATCACCGATTTGACCTTGTTACCTGCACTTCTCGGCAAGGCCAAACCCGCGCCCGGCAAATCCACCGACGCAGCCCCAGCGTAGCGCTAAAGGGGGTCTATATCCCCCGTTCGCTGTCACCGCATGTGGCTTAAGCCACGACTATCGGATCTCAGTCGGCGCTAGAGACAGCGAGCTTCCGACCATCTTGAACTGTCCTATCGTCACATAAAGAGGGGTCAATCGTTCCACAAACGACCCGTGGTTTATTTAAAGCTGGGGGTGCAGTCACCAGCGAGGAGCCTGAATCTGGGTGACGCAGCCTAAACCTACCGACCGTAAGCTTTTGGCACATCCCTTGCTTTTGGATGCGGCGTGGAAAAAGCACACAAACATAGGGGTGTGACTGATGAACGCTTATAAAGAGGCAGAGAGACGTATCGCTGGATCGAGACGGTATGCGACACGCGCCATTATCGATGGCCTTCAATCTACCGACGACCTCAAGACCATCTCTTGGCCCGGCTCAAAAGTATCTCAGCAAACTCAAGCCGATCACGCTCAAGTGGCGGACGACGCCACAACGTTGCGGTTTAAGCGGGCCATGCGAACCGGTGCTCGTTTGATTTGTCGGACCGCCCTACCGGGCCGCCCGGGCCGAGATCCACAAACCATTGAAGTCGGCCGAAATCGCAAAGGGCTGCTCAAGAAGTTGATGCGCTCGATGGGCTTGATGGCGATTTGCTTCACAGCCCTCAACTGTCATCAGCTCGATGAACATCTCGATACCACTGACACACAGGTAAAGAGCAGTATCGACACACGCCGCTCAGAGCCATTGCGAGCGCTTTATCTCACCAGCTACGGCAATCGCTGGCATGATTACCGAGCCCAGCACAGAGTGTTGTTTAATGGCATCAGCCGCTACGTCAACGTCGAGTTCACTCTCGTCGGGAAGTCACCCGAGGACACGCTTCAATTCATGGAGCAGCCAAACTTCGCTGCGGGTTATGATGTTGTCGTCTATAACATGTGTTTTCCAGATGAGACCGACCCTTTCCGGATCGACAACATCATCAGCCAAACCCGCGACCTTGGTATAGGGGCAGTTCTCCTTCATTGCGCGATGCACAGTTTCCGCGACTTAAGTCCAAAGGGCGGCGACATCGAGTTCCTGGCCAAGGCAATGAATGAGTGGGAGACCGAATACGACATTGAGACGTTTCCCCATTGGTGGGCATTCACGGGCATCGATACGGTCGTGCATGACTGGCAGCGATCGATGCAGGCCCAGCGTGTGAGCAATGACCATCCGCTCACACGGCAGCTGCCCGAGATCTTTGAAACAGCTAAGGACGAGCTCTACCGAGTTATGGCCGTCAAGGACAGCGTTGTCCCCCTTTATGAGGCATACAGCCCAGAGACGAATCGCGACCATCTGGTCGCTTGGACACACCCTGTCGGTGAGGGCCACGTCTTTGCCACCACGCTGGGCCACGCCGAAGTCACCATGGGGCTGTCCGCATACCACCGCCTCGTCGCTCAGGGCATGGCGTTCGTGACCGAGACACTCGCCGCTGACGGCTATCTAGAGGAAGGTGTCACGGGTACTGAGGTGGTCGATAACTACCAAGGTACTGTCACCTGTAAGCCCGGCGATGTCATCGAAGCAGACTCAGTGGCGGATATTCAAAGCGCCGTGGCTAAAGCGCATCGCAGCGGGCGGTCCCTCAAGGTCATTTCGGTGAAGCGGTCGAACAGTAACAATGGGTTTGTCTGTCCTCAACAAGGCGGCATTTTGCTGAACCTGGCCAAGATGAACCGCGTGCTCGAAATCGATGACGAGCGCATGACGGTGCGTGTTGAGCCCGGCGTGCGAGCGGAGCAGCTCTCTCAGGCGCTGCATGAACAGGGCTTCGCGATCCGGGCCATGCCTGATTATACCGGCGTCAGTATTGGCGGTGGCATCGCAACTGCGGCTCACCACTCATCGCTTCAGATCCCTGCAAGCATGGCGGACATGGTGGTCAGCATGAAAATTGTCGATGCGAAAGGTCAGCTACACAACTTCAGTGGCGAACAGGTGGCTGCCGTGGCGACCCACGTTGGCGTGCTTGGGGTTGTCGTCGAAGTCGAGCTCACAATCGAGCCACAATTCAAGCTCGCATACGGCCATCAAAGTGGCCGCGATGATGAGCTTGAAGACATCATCGAAGATGAAGTCCGACGCCATGACTACGCGCGTGTGATGTGGTTTGCAGGCAACGGACGCTACGTGATGGACTATTACGATCGTGTGCCTAACGATACACCCGGTACGTCGCGCCACAATCTTTGGTCGAGCAGCGGCAGCATCTTCAAGTTCGTTGGCGACCTGCCCTATCAGGTCTTGAACCGAGCGCCACTTCGTGCGCAATGCGATAGCGCGCTCATCCGCTCGAAGGTCTGGTTGCCGCCCATCGCACGCCGCGAGTCTCGACGAGGTGAAACCGTTGGATGGTCCCATGAGATGTTGGGGTCTGCGTGTGAGCCCGGTACCTGTCCATGGGATTCACCGAATGTGAAGAGCCGCACCATGGAAGCGGCTTTTCCGCTCAGTCGTTTAAAGGCGTGGATGGGAGATGTACGCGCCATCCTAGACAAGAATCGTGCTTGCTTTCCGATTTTGGGCATCTATCTCCGATTCTCCAAGGCGAGTGACCGGTGGCTCGCGTTCAACTACGGTGAGGACGTCGTGGCTTTCGAAATCCATGTACCCAAGGTGGCAGATGAAACCTATTTCGAGCGCTCGGCAGCGGTCTACGACGAGATCATGTACATGACGCGAACGCAATACGCTGGTCGCCCGCACTGGGGCAAGAACTCCAGCCCTGTCTTTGTTGACATAGGCCCCGATGAGTTTGAGCGTTTCGATGAATTTGTCGCACTGAAGAACCAACTTGACCCCCAAGGTCGGTTCGACAACAAATTGTGGCGAATCGTCACCGGTCGCGCCGAACCAAAACGCTACCCAGGCTGTGCTTTGTCGCGGGACTGCATCTGCGAGACGGACTCAGATTGTGGCACAGGCTACAGCTGCGAGAGCGGTGGTGTATTCCCTGGAGCGCGCACTTGCCGATAGACCCATTCCACGTCGACCCGCGGATGGGTCTATCGATGCATGGGGCGTGCTTGAGCGAGCACAGCGCCTGTGACCGCCACCTACAGTCACAACCACTTGCAATCGTCTACGACGTGACGTCGCACAAAGCTGTGCCTGACGTGACGCCACTGGCTGATTAAGGCGAGGCGGGTTTAATCGATAAACCGATAATCTGGTGTGGCTCAGTGGGCTCAATCACCAACATCACATCTAAGTTGGTCTTTGCGCAGGCGTAAGTGAAAACTGCTTGTGTCGCCGACATGACCTTTTTGGGTGTCATTCGGCAGACACCCAATTGCGACTTCATACCTGTGAACATCGCGATGATCTTAGGGGCGGGCAAGCTCGCCAAAAAAGTCTTATGAAAAGCGCTGATAATCGCAGCTTCGGTCGGTTGAGCATAGGTCGATTTAAAGACCGAGACAGCGTGTTCTAGTCCTTTTGAGAGCGTCAGAGCCGGCTGAGGAATGGTTTTCTCAAGCCACTCGATGGCCTGGTCCGCAAGACGGACCACAACCGGTGAGGCTGCACCATTGGGATCAAGTCCCATATTGGCAAGCGTGACCACCGCGATCCCTGCTTGCGGAAATGCCGTCATGTGAGCGGAATAGGTTTGCGTAGCGCCCGTGTGGCTCACCTTTGGTCCGAAACGACGATGCTGACCGACATACCAATTCGCGCCCACCGTGTCTTTTCCACCACCGCCTAGGGAAGCCTGAGATGTCCGCAACGTAGACCGGGAGATAAAGCCCGTGTCCGGGGTATTCCGGGCGGGCCAAGCGTTGGTCTGCCAGGCTAAGAAGCGCGTCATGTCATTCAAAGTTGAGTACATTCCGCCCAGCCCTTCAACCACACCGAAAGCCCAAGGCGGTGCTGGTTTAGGTCCTGTCGGCGATGCCGCGTAGCCCGTCGCAAGGCCGAGCGCCCTCGCCGCCTTGGGATCGAAGGTCGAACGAGTCATATTGAGCTGCTTGAATAGATTGACTTTCAGAAAGTCACGCAGCGGCGTGCCAGCCAAGCGGTCAACGGCCACACTGGCGACGCCCATGGCGAGATTTGAATACAATCTGTCGGTGCCGGGGCTGAAACGGAGTTTCGCACCTTTTAGAACGTCTGCGAGATCGGCCACAGTGATTGGCTTGTCTGGCTTCGAATAATAATCAAGATCACCGAGACGCGGCAGCCCTGATGTGTGCGTGAGCAAATGTCTGAACGTGATGCGTGGACTGTCCTTCGATGGGTAAATGACTTGTGCAAGCTCAGGCACAACCTTGGCTACGGGCATGTCAAGGTCAAGGCGACCCTGATCCCTCAGGCTGAGGATGGCCAGTCCCGTAAACACTTTCGACAGCGAGCCGATACGGGTGACCGAATCAGCGGTCATCGGTGTTTTGTTTTCCAACTCCGCATAGCCGAACACACCTGTCCAAACGACTTGTCGTCCAAACACAATACCGACGCCTACACCCGGTGCTTTTGACTCAGCGTGCAGCCCCGCAAGTAAAGCCTTGAGCTCAGACTGAGCCAATTGGCCGAGCCTAAACTCGGATGGCTTCGGTTTGACCGCCTGGTTTTTCGCAAACAACTGGGGTGGCAGGGCGTTGGTCTTTTTGACACCAGCCATATGGCCACAGCTGAGCCAGAGGCTTGTGCTCAAAAGAAACCAAATGCGATTCGCTAACATGTTTGTCTCCTCCCCCAGCTACCCGAACTCAGGATGCACTCACCCGCTCGTTCATTCAAGGCGAAGCACGCATACACCGCTGTCTTTTGGTCCGACTCGCGACACACATCATGTGCGATGTGAACTGTCCCACGAGAGCACGACTCATTGAGCTGCGCCAAAATGAAGCGCATGTGTCACCCCCCACCCCAATATGCGCCGAAATGAAACAGCAACGTTCCAGCTGATAACGGTTTCCGGTTGGCACACCTGTTGCTCATTCTCATGTCTGTCCGCCAGCTCGTCGAGGCCAATTCGATAGGGCGATCAAGTGGTCCAGGTACGGGTACTGACACCGTGCCATTTAATAATTTTGCAACGATGTGTGAACAACGTCGATTGGAATCGCAGGAGGAAGACAATGACCCAAACAAGCAACATTAAGTCGGAGCTGCACCAAGCCACATTCAACCCGTGCGAGACCTCGACGATGATTCAACAGCTGCAATCAACGCTCGACTTCAGGGACGTAAAACTCATCGCTCTGTGCGAATTACAAACGACGACCCGGGTGTGTGCCGCATTTGAATCAGCCAAGCTCATCTGGACCTGTGCGCCGGAGGTATTCGAGAATGAAGGTTCAAAGTCAAAGTCTTTCAAGAAGGGGCTACATCGACGCTGGCTGATATTCGTCACACCAGACGACTTTGAGCTGGCCTGCGAAATTGTCAGAGCGCTCGGTCTCAATCACAACTCGTCTCTACCTGTACCCTATGTCAGTCAGACGCTTTGCCCGCACCATGATTACCAAATAAAGGGGCTCACGCATTGCTGTAGACGCGCACGGCTGTGGCGCGAGAGCACCAATGTTTATGCCTATGCGCAAGGGTTGGATGCCATCTCTGCGTAAAGGGCTATGGTCGACCGCCATCTACAGCCAACGTCGCATATCGGTGCGACCAACTCGCGCGAGCGATGTGAGGTTCGTGGCTGATTACACCCATTCTGCGGTGCTCACACCTCTCGACCAACCTATTCTAGGCCTAATCCCGGCATGGCAGATCGCGCAGGATTTCTGCGCGAACAGCGGAAAATCGAAACGACGCGGAGAGCGCATCTCGAGTGCCGTCGCCGCTCAGATCGACGTCGAGTTCGCGGCTGATGAAGGCGAGCATGATACGGGCGAAGTCAGGACCGATTTCAGGATCGTTTAGCACCACTTCTTCTAAATCTGCGTAGCTGACAGCCCCGCCGATTTGACCATCTGTGAGCCTCATACCATCGGGCGCCATCGAGGCTTCAATTCGTCCATTTCGCAGTAAGACCTCAGTA
Organism: Bradymonadia bacterium; assembly: GCA_049889275.1. Lineage (GTDB taxonomy): Bacteria > Myxococcota_A > Bradymonadia > UBA7976 > UBA1532 > UBA1532. The sequence goes on from JBMHDS010000093.1 coordinate 17,877, forward strand.
TTGCTAAAACTGACGAGAAAACGAAATTGCCCACCTGCGCCTTGTAGGCGCCCACCTTCTAGCCTAACGTCGTTGAATTGACTTTCCGGCTCGCCTGCATTGGTCAAACTTGAACAGCCGATGAAGAAGCGCCCATCGCCCTCGAAATTATTGCGCCTTCGGTCGTCTTCATCGCGACCTAAGAAGATATCGATGTGATGTCGGCGGTCATTCGAGTAATCGCTGAGTTGATGAAAATCGAGGAGTAAGAGCAGCTCGCCACGCCTCACCGTACGGGCGATGAACTCATTCGGATCACCGCCGAGGGCTTGACCCACGAGCGGGTCAGAGAAGAGCAGCGCCAGTGCGTTATCGGGGGTGCCATCGTCGTCGAGATCAAAGCCCGAATCAGCAGGTAAGAGGATAACCTCATCCATTACGAATTCAGGGTCGAGCAAGGGCGCTGTTGGGTCATCTTCTGAGAGTGCATCGGACGACGCACTATCAGCGGACAACCCCGCGTCATGCCCAAGTGACTGATCGAGCAGGTCGCCATCAAACGGCGCACGATCAGCATCGGTTTGAACGACGATCACGCTGCCAGCATTTTCGCGAGCCGCATCTTCATTGCAGCCGCCGCCGGCCACCATCGCCAACATGCTTAAGACAACCAACCGGGCGCTCATTTGAACTTTCATCGTACTCACCTAAGACGGCCATAAGCTTCTGTGTTCTTGGCTTATGACCGATGGAGCTGACGGTGTAAACCGTTTTCTAACGATCGTATGGTTTATAAGTCTTTTGATGGACTGCCTGCCAGAAACTGTCTGCCCACACCATAAATGATGAACCCCATCAACATCGCCGGCAGTGCATCGTAGACGGCACCTGTGAGTTTGAAGCCGAACCGCCATAACAGCACGGTGAGCAGTGCACCAATCATCATGGCAAGCCCTAATCGACCGTCCACATGGCGACCAAAGGACTTTAAGATTAAGAGTGGACCTAAGCCTGCAGCGAGGGAAGACCACGCGAGCACAATGAGATCAAATACGCCGCCGCCCGTAAGCGCGATGGCTAAGACAATTGTTGCCACAAGCAAGGTGCTGGCCTTCACCCAGACATAACTGTCTCTTACCTTGGGGAACATGTCCTGAGTCAAAGCCGCTGAACACGCTAAAACCTGCGAGTCAGCCGTTGAAATAGTCGCAGCAAAGAGACCAGCCAAGACAAAGCCGACAAGCCATCCAGGCAGCAGCTGTTGAGCCAAGAGCGGCAGCGCCAGTTCAGCATCTTTCGACAACAGTGTTGCCGCCGACGCACTACTGGCATCGGCGCCCTCCACCCAAGCACGGGCAGCAAGCCCGACCATGATGGCGGCCGCTGCGAATAATGCATTCCAAACAAAGTAGACCCGCCTCGCCGTAGGCATACTGTCTACGGAGTTCACAGCCATCGCGCGGACCATGATGTGTGGCTGTCCAACAACACCAATGCCTGCGACAAACCAGCCGAGCGCGAAGAGCGTAAAGCCCCACGGCAAATTTTCAGGCTGCCAATCGGTGAGCGCTGGTCTCTGACCTAGAGTCGTCCACATAGAATCAAAACCGCCGCTCTCTTCGATGGCGACGAAGCAGAGTATAACCATGGCGACGAACATCACGATGGACTGTGCCACATCAGTCCATAAAGATGCGCGAATGCCACCGGCGAAACAGTAGGCGACCACAATCACCGCCCCGAGTATGGCACCAAGACTGTAGTCCCAGTCGAAGAGCACATGCAGCGCCTTACTGCCTGCGTTGAGCTGAGCTGCAGCATAGATGCCCAAGAAAACCAGCGTGATCGCGCCAGCGAGCGTGGTGACCTGTTTGCCATTGCGAACACCGTGGCCAAGAAAGGACGGAATGGTCACCGTCCCACGCGCCTCCGACTCAACACGCAATCTATCCGGTACGCGGGCCATCCACATCGCATAATCACCAAGCACCCAACCGACCATCACCCACATCGCCGACAAGCCAGAAGTATAGGTCTCACCGATAAGCCCGATAAACATAAAGCCGCTGTTATTGGTGGCAACAGCCGACAGCGCAACGACCCATGGGTTCACAGAGCGACTTGCCAAAAGGTAGTCCTCGGTGGTCTCAGCCTTACGGGTGGCCGACAAGAGTCCAATGCCGAGAAAGAACAGCAGACAGACAATAAAGCTCACGATCACAGTTGTCATCTACGGTCCCCTATTCATGCTGAATGCTCGCAGTCCGCCTTTGCAAACGCGAGCGCAATCATTGATTAGTCATAACACCCAATCGAAAACAGACCAGATTTTTTTGAGCTAACCAAGCCCTCGCCCATTGTGAGATGAGCAACGTTGAGCCGAGCGGATCATCAGATCGTCATCATCGAAACAGCGCTGAAACCGTCGACGACACCGCCCGGGCTTGGTCACGAATACAAACCAATTGAAGGCGAGAGAAAGCGAAATGCGAACACAATAGGTTAAAGCAAAGCACGACTTGAAGTAGGCAACCGTGAAAGTCATTATGTTACGGAGCGATCAAGGAGGTCTCACATGAACGCCACTGAATCGAGTACGCCTTCAGGGCGGCTTGTACAACTCGAGCGTGGACATGAGAGTTTGCTCAAGGCGTTCTTGGCAGAGTTTGCTCATGGCTTAAGCGAAGTCCACGGCTATTTCTTGCCGTTTGATACCGCCTTTGAGACTGTGGTGACCACCTTGGACGCGCAGTCGCGTGGCGACGATCTACCTGTGGGCTGGGTTCCACAATCAACTTGGTTTTGGCTGGACGAGGGCGAAATACAGGGGGTCATTAATCTACGACATCGACTCACGCCAGCGCTCGAAGCATTTGGCGGTCACATCGGCTACACAGTCGCCCCATCTAAACGGCGGCGAGGTGTGGCCACAGCCATGCTCAAGGCCGTGCTTCCCTTAAGCCGATCATTCGGCATCGAGAAACTCCTGGTCACCTGCGACACTGAGAACCTCGGTTCAATCGCAGCCATCGAACGTAATGGCGGCGTACTCGACAAGGTTGAATGGACCGAGTCACTCAAGCGCAAAACGCGATTTTACTGGATCAATCTCTGACAACTGATGCTCGCAAGAATAACCTGGCCGCACGTCATCGACACGTTCAAAGCACTGCGTCTTCAGTTCGCCGATGCAGACGAAGGCTCCAAACTAGACAATCTGTAGATATCACCGCCGCTCGCATCGTTCACTGAGTATGAATAAAGGACCATGATTACGCATTGTGCAGTTCTGCCTGTAGGCCACGATTGATTCACGCATGGTCGACCACTTCAAGCAGACCCCTCATCCTTCTTACAAACGCGCCACTTCGAAAGTATTCCATCAGGGCCTATCAGTCGTTCAGTCTCAACCCCGGCCTGGATTTTGGCGCGCACGAGCTCAACGTCTTTAGGCGCCGCGTTGAAATCCACGACCAGTCGAGAAAGGCCACCAGCGAGGGGTTCTAGTGTTGAATAATGGGGCCAACGGCACAGACCCTCGTGGTCCCACTGGCCACACAGTGAGACGGTCACAGCGCCACCCGGTGCGCGCTCATCGGCATCGGGGGCAAGCTCGATCATGCACTCATAACGGTGTTCAAAAATGAAGTTTGACATCGACATCGTGTCCAGTTCGCAAAATAGCACCCTCAGCAGTTGAACCCATCAGGCACGCTGTGATCAAGCACACGGTCTCGAATCTCTCATCACCGCCGGGCACTGCTCTTCTCTTTGAGTGCCTGATGCTCTTCTAAATACTTTGTATGACGCACGATCACCTCATGGCAGAGCAAATCAAAATGGCGCTCAAACAGCCCTCCGGACCAGACTGCATGCTTGCGGGATGCATCGGACAACACCCAACCAATCGCCGTCTGGATAAAGCGCTCATCGGTTGGCAAGAGTCGCTCGATGAGTGCCTCGACCACTCTATGGTGTTGCCCTTGCTTGGCGCTCTTCTTGAAGGCGAGCAGCGCGGATCGCCGTTGCCAGATAGATAATGCGTCGACCCAGTCCATGAGCCGTCCAACCAAGCTCGGGTACTGGATTGGGATGGTCTCAAGAACCCTCACGCAAAGCCAATCATTGGTCGACCAATCGTATATATCCCCTGCCCTAAAGACGTCTTCCAGCATCTCAAGCGCCATGATGACACTCGCGATGCCCGTGCCATTTCGGCTCTCTTTTCGCAGCCAGTGTTTAAGCCACAAAATCGCTGTCAACTTATCCTCTGCCATCGGCTGGCGTAGCCAATACCTCATGTGGCCAAGCTGCTCTTGACTCGGTAAACCATCAGCCCCCGTCGCGTCGAAGACTGCCTTAAGAATCCCTTTGAGCTGTGTCGTCTTCAGTCCGCGGTACTGGATCACCCCCTTCAAATATCGGGTAAACCACTCGGCTGTCGGTGCGTCTGACGCCGCTTTAAACCGAGTGACCAACGCCACGTGCAGTACCTGATATTCAATGGTCTGTGGTGCTGTCATGCTCAGAAAATAGACTCGCTCGTTGGCTCAGCTATGCTTAGACAATATGTATCGATACGAGCAATGGAAAACGTAACTTACACCATCCATCTGCTGCTGACCCCTCAAGCCGATTCGGCCTTCATGCTCGCGTCCGTCAGTGGCAAAATTAGTCTTTGCAGTCCGCTATATAGCACTTAGAGTAAGCCAGCGATTATCTGAGGGAGCAGGTATGTACGCAATGAGAATAAGCTTATCTTTATTTATCTTAATCGGTATCGCCCACGCGCAAGATGAATGGCGTGAACCCTTTACAGGCGTGAGATACCTCAAGAGAATCGGTGTCAATAATGTGGGTGGTGCCTACACAGCCCACGGTGTGATCGTGGACCTCTGCGCGGCTGGAATTGGTGTTCGGCATACCGCTTTCGACGAGCGTCGTCGTACGGCGTCATCTTTTGCGGCGCTCACAGGTACGCAGGTCGTGATAAATGGCGATTGGTCGTGTCGGCCTATCGATGTTGACCCTGCCCGCAGCCCCTTCAGGCCCTGCGTCGGGTTGCCGGCCTATCACACCTATGGCATCGCAGCGCACAACGGGGTGCCATGGCCGAGCAGCTGGGATCGGCCCGCGCTACTGGCATTCGGTGAGCGCCGGGTACAGCTATACGACTGGAACGACCATCAAGAGTTTGAGCCTTGGATGCAAGAAGTGATCAGTGGCCACTTCCAATTGGTTCGTTACGGGCGAATCGCGGGCGAAGCCTTCATGGAATCACAAAACACCCCCAATGCCATTGACGCTCGGTCCGGCATTGGGTTGTCGCAAGACCGACGTCGCCTCTTTATGGCTGTGATCGACGGCAACGATGCAGCAAACCCCAAGCGCGGCATGAATGTAGGGCAGCTTGCCGAGTTCTTGGCAGAGCTCGGCGCTTACAGTGCGTTCGGCTTAGACGGTGGCGGCTCAAGCACGATGTGGATTCAAGGCTTGGGTAATGAAGGATTGGTCAGTCGGCCATCGGACGGTGCGGAACGTGTGGTGGGTCCGCACTTGGGCATTTATGCCTCGGGCCGAGGCGCCCCGAGCTTCTGCGACGACAGAACATTGCCTGCTTACGTGCCCATGAGCGACCCCGGTGGTTTTTACCCGCGGCGACCAGTGCGCATATACGACACGCGGGCCGATGGCGCTGCGCCCGTGCCCGCTGGCCAAACATTGACCATGGGTGGATTCGCAGCCCATGGCGTCCCAGCGGACGCCAATGCCGTGTCCATTAATTTGACTGTAGCCAATCAGGATTCATGGGGTTTTGTCACCGCTTATCCAGCCCATATCGACCGGCCCGACACCTCCAATCTAAATCATGGCGCGTCACAGGCCGTTGCCAATAGCGCGCTCTTACACCTCAGCCCAGACCAGGAAATGAAGCTGTATAGCTTCGCTGCGGCCCACCATATCGGTGATCTCACCGGCTGGTTCGCACCTGGAGGTGCGGGGTTTGTACCGGCCACGCCAAGACGGATCTTGGACACGCGCGGTGCAGGTCCCATCGCAAACGGCGCCAGCCGCCAGATCATGCCTGCCCCCGCCGATGGTGCATCCGCCGTCGCTCTCGGTATTGTGGCGTTGTCCAATACGCCTGGTTTTTTGACAGTGTATCCATGCAGCCAACCACGTCCGGACACTTCGACGGTGAATTTCGGCGCGGGCCAGGTGGTCTCTGGTTCCATCGTGGTACCTACAGACGGAGAAGGCGTTTGCGCCTATAGCTTTGGCGAAACCAACGTCATCGTCGACTCGTTTGGGTCTTTTATTGAAGGACAAGGCAGTGAGTTTCAGCCAACGGCGCCAACTCGGATCATCGATACCAGACAGCCCGGCGACCAGATCGGGCAACGCGTCAGCAATGGCGATGGTGTTCTCACCATCGATTTACGTGACATGCCCAACTTCCCGGCCGACGCAGTGGCCGTCGCCGTCAACATCACCGCGGTGGAACCATCGCCTGGTGATGGATTCATCACCCTCAGCCCTTGCGGTAATCGCGGAAATGCCTCGTCGCTGAACTACAATCAAGAGACGGTCTCCACCAGTTCGATCGTCAAATTAACGAACGGAACCCTCTGCGTATCAGCCTTTGTTGAAACAGATATTTTGATCGATCTCGTTGGTGTCTTCATCCCGCCAGTCAACCCTTGTCTGGTCGAGCCGTGTCAAAACGGAGGCGAATGCATTGCCCGGGGCTCGACCTTTCGATGTGCCTGCGCCGATGGTTACGAGGGCTCTCAATGCAACGAGAACATCGACGACTGTGAGCCATCTCCCTGCCAAAACGGTGGCGTCTGTGTGGATGGCATCGCCGAATACAACTGCGAGTGTGCAAACGGGTTTAGCGGGCGCAACTGTCAGACAAACGACGATGATTGCGCCAATAACCCTTGCCGAAATGGCGGTGTATGCGTTGATGGCGTTGCCGGCTACACCTGCAATTGCGCCAACGGTTTCAGCGGGCGGAATTGTGAGACCAACTCAGATGATTGTGCAGGCGTCATCTGCGAGAACGGCGGACAATGTATTGACGCTGACAACGATTACACCTGTGAATGTGCCGACGGCTTTAGTGGCCGGCTGTGCCAGACAAACGATGACGATTGCATCGATGAGCCATGCCAGAATGGCGGGCAATGCTACGACGGCGTCGCCTCTTATACCTGCGAGTGCCCTGCCGGCTTTTCAGGTGAGAACTGCGAGACGCCCGTCTCTGGTTGTGTCGATGACCCATGCAGAAACGGCGGTGTCTGTCGTGATGACCCAGACGGCTACTCGTGCGAATGCCCCTCGGGCTTCGAAGGACGCCACTGCGAACTCAACGTCGACGATTGCAGTGAAAGCCCATGCCAAAATGGTGGTTTGTGCATTGATTTAATCGAGGGCTATCGCTGCCAATGCAGCGAAGGGTTTCGCGGTGTGCATTGCGAAGAGACGGTCACACAGCCAATGATGGACGGTGGTCTACCTGGAGACACCGGCACCAATCTTGGCGACATGGGCACCGCGGGCAACGCCGGGGCGAGCCCCTCGGCGTCAGCCGGATGCATGGGCTGCAGCCAGCAGAATCAGACGCCGCCACTCCCCTCACTGCTTATCTTGTTTGCCTGTATCGGCCTATCACGAGTCAAACGTAAGTAAATCAGCACATCCCACCATTGGCGCGGGGCCTTGCTCGGCTTGTCCTGCCCGCATCGCTCAGGCGGGCACGCCCCGCGTAAACAGCGACGAACGAGCGCTATTTGAATCCATTGGCACTACACCTAAGCCCCTCAAGCTCAACCTCGCACCACGATGGCCTCGGATATGCTGTCCTGCCCTTATGGCGGTCAAAGCCTCAGCGCAGAGGCCATTCGATGCCTCTCTGTATCTACTGGCGCAGCTTCGGTCGCGAGTCCTGGCCACAGAATAGACTCACAGCAACCACGCGCCTTGCCAAAGACAAAAGCTTGCCGCGCTTCCATTCTTAGCTCAGTTGGGTAGGCTGATTTAGAGACCCATCAAGGAACTGGCTGTGCCCTTCAGAATCTGCGCCGCCTCTTTTGGAGAAAAACCGAGCTTCTGAAAAGCATCGAGGGACTCCGCTGGCGAACCGATTGGAAAGTCGGAGCCAAACATGACCCGATCGACACCAACCTGCCTGATGGTCCAAGCAAACATAGGGGCGTCGGGCGAGTCAGCGAGAAACGCCACCGATGCAGACATGTCAAAGTAAATATTGCGCGGAAACCAAGGATACTTGCCCAAAATGGCAATGACTGAGATCTGGCGAAAATCCGCTGCGCCCATATGTGCCATCACCATTTTAGTCTTCGGATTTTTCATCGCGAGCTCAACGACCTTCGCGACGGTTCGCGGGTCCAGAGTAAAGGTGCCTTCAAACAACACGGGCAAATCAAGCGCAGCCGCCTTTTTGAACAGCGCATCAACCGCCGGGTCCGCGAGGTCAAAGCCTTGAGTATTCTGATGGATCTTAAGCATTTTGGCGCCGAGCCCTTTAACGCGCGCCATCTCAGTGAGCGCTGCCTCACCGTCGAGCGGATGCACCGATGGCACAGCGACCAACTGTGGGTGTTGCTTGACCAAGGCGAAGAGCTGATCATTTTGCTTTCGTGTACCCTCAATATCGTCTCGCGGCGCGATGACGATCACAGCCAATCGATGCAAACGTTTATCAGCGAGCAAGCTCAGTACTTTATCCGGCGTCATTTGCTGTTCAAGACCCGCAGGTTGAGCCGAAAACGACACATGAACATGGGTATCGATGACGCTGCCATCGTGTAATGGGACTGTAACCGACTGGGTCTGCTGACTCGATGTGACATGGCTACAGGCGACTACACACATAGCGAAAAGCCCGATCGATAGATGTCTCATATCTTTCCTCATATCGGTCATGGTTGTACTGCAGACAGTATGTCATGTCGCTTTAAGCGGAGATAGACGAAACTTGGACCACGACATTTGTAGTGACCCATAGCGGGGGTTCGTGCGTGATGAGTCAGCTCGGTTGCTGCTCAGAGACGATCCGACAAGATACTGTCCGACAAGATGTTTCGCAGAGAATAGACATCAGTGACTTGATTGAACTGATACCGTTCTGCTTTGGGCAGCATAGACGCGCCACCACCACATCTAACGCCAATCAAGGCTCCATCATCGCCAAACACAGCGCTGCCGCTGGAACCAAAGACCGCGTCAGCGTCGGTATGCCACATGCTGTTCGCGGGGTTTGACAGCAGTAAACCCGGGCTGTAGGTCAACTGACCGCAGGCGTCTTCATAACCAAGGAACGCCTTGAGTGTCTCTGTTCGTGCTGATCTCGGCGGATAACCGAACTGCCAGATACGTTCATGACGCAGTGCTGGCCCATCGCGAAGCGGCACAACCGGGACATCGACAGGTGGCTCTTCGAGTTTGAGCACTGCAAAGTCGATGGATGCATCGTGATAACAGAGCCGGACAGGGCCAAGGTCGCGGCCGTCATCCGTGCGTAGTTTCATGTGTGGTGCTGCAACGCCATCATGGACAAACGTCCGATGTGGAATTCCATTGACGTCCGGATACCTTGGTACTGTCTTGCCGTCATCGCTTGTGAGATCGCGGTACCAAATGGATGCGCTCACGAGATGAAAGTTCGTCACACAATAACCTGCCTCTGAAACCAAGGTCGCCGTGGCATCGCCTGCATGTGTCGTCACGAGTGGGAGAGCACCACCAGCCATTAAATGCACCACCAGCTCGTGCTGAAAACCAGACGTCCAGCTCTCGCTGCCAACACGTAGATCGAGCTCAGCTAAAGACGCCGACGTCCAGGCGATTCGCATGGTGTCACAGCCGTACTGGTCATGTGTAAAGCCCGACCACGTCTCCGCGTCTACGGCATTTTCAAACAGCTTGTGGTGCAACCTTCGTCCCGTGGAGAAACGCAAGACGCCGCCCAATGCACGCCTAACCGCAGACGGCAACGCGACGCTTTGGTCTGCCCTGAAGAAACCTTGTGCCATGGTACCCTCCAAGAGTGTTTTAATGATTTGCAGGTTCGGACCAATCTGAAACAGTTAACATCAATCGGTTCATTTAAATCGCCTCACCCGCAGCTAAATCATAGCAATGCTGCCGCGACAACGCCCTCGATCAGGGATAATACAGTGCAAACATAGCGACGACCGCCGGCAAGGTCTGCAGCAGTATGATACGCCAATTTGCGGTCAAGGCGCCGACAATTCCCATGACCGATATAAATGATAAGAGCCCCATCACCGCGACCGTATTGTCGTCGACAGCAAAGCAGACGAGCAGGACGGCCGCCCCCAAATTATAGACACCCTGATTCAGAGCCAAAACGCGGGTGGTCTCAGCTTCGTCTCGACTCATTTGAAAAAGCCGTGTGACCATCGGCGATCTCCATAAAACCGCCTCCAGAAAGAAAAAGACCACATGCAGAAAAGCCACAAGACCGATAGCAAAACTGTAGAACGTCAAACGAACCCCTCACTTTCGGCCAAACAAGGAAGACCTAGCTTGGTACCGTAACTAAAGCGGCGTAAAGCAGGGCACATACGTTAAGACCCTCAGCGGCGCCGCCCCTTAAACAATGGTCATTGAGTCCCCATGAAACAGCTCGCTCAGAATGGGCACTTGAGCGGCACTGCTGCAAGCAGTGAACCGCGATGATGGCACACAGCGGAAGAGTCTGAGGAAGCGACCTGCCCAAGATAGACTTCAGCCCATATTCTCACACGAGCGCGCCAATCGCCGCATAGACAGGCTGCGGACACGGGCGAAAACCTCATTTGGCGGCGCCGTGGAGTGTCTTCAGCACCCGTGCAGTCTCTTCACGCTGAGTGTTGAGCTCTGCAACGGCTGGCAAAACGTATTTCTCTAGAGTTTTCACAACCCGGAGAACCACTTGCTTGAATGTGACTGCGGGCGCGCCATACTTACGCTCGAATTTCTTCGCCTCTTTTTCCAGGCGTCGGTCGACTTTCTTGAACACATGTTCGTAGGCGATACTGCGTGCATAGCCGATCGCTTTTCGGGATACGTCCTTTGTCATCTTGATGATGGCGCTACGCACCTGTGGGCTGATCACCCAGTCATTGGCCAGTCTCAATACTCGAGTGACGAAGCCAGTACACACGGCAGCACCCGCTTCCGGGATGAGCCCACAGAGCCCGTCAATGACACCATTGAGCGCCGCTATCTTACTCGATATGGCCGTTATCGCGATATCAATTTTGGGTGTCACCTTTTTGTCGATGATCGCGTCGGCCTCTTCCTTCAAAAGTCCTTCTAGAACCAACAGCGTCACGCGGGCGGGCTCAAGCTTCCGCTGTAAATCCGCATGCAAATCCTTGAAGGCTGAACGAATTCGTTTCTTGTTCTTCTGTGCGAGTGCCTGCCGGTACTTCGCCAGCTTCTTATTGGTGTTTTGAATCTTCTTTCGGGCCAAGAGGAGATGCCCCGCAACGCGTTTGGTCGCTTCGACCACCCGCTTACCAAAATCCGATTTGTTCAGTTCTCCCGCGACAATAGACAAGGCCTCCTTGACCAACATGGGTATAATTTCTTTTTCTATTTTGTCTTTGATCGTCCTCTCGACCTTCTGAAGCATCGCCTGTAGCTTTGGTTCAATCTGCTTGAATTTTGGGTCGAGACTCCGCGCGATGCAGGCAACCAGCTTAATTTCATCACTGTTCTTGGACGCATCGTTGAGAATCTTGAGTTGTAGGTTCCACGCAAACTTCGGAATCGCCTTTACGTTTGTCGGTTTTTTGCTTGCGCGTATGTGTTTTTCGGCGGCCTTACGCACAGGCGTCCAGGTTGAGTTAAATTTGTCCATGAGCAGCTTCCCTGGGTCTTGGAAGAGCTTGCGCAGCTCTTTGAACAAATCTTGTAACTTCTTACCGCGGGGCAGACAGGCCATGAAAGCTTTAGCCTCTTTGTTGTTCCCAGCGATCTTCGCCAGGTTTGTCCCCAATGACTGAGCTGCATGCCCGACTTGCTCAAGGCTATTTTCGGTGAATTCCTTTACGTCAGAGACCGCTTTGGTGCCGTGTCGACGGATGTGCTTCGCCAACTCCAGAAGTGGATTCTTGGCCTTCTTTTTTGATTTAGGCAGAATGAACAATGCAATTGTCTTCGCCACAACATGACATGAAGGCGACAGCTTACTGGCCTTCTTCGCAAGGCATGCGAGCTGCTGACCGGCTCGGGCATTCTTTTTATCCTTACAAAAATCGTTAATCTCTTTCTTGCAAGCCTTACGCAGCGCCTTGGCAGTCTTTGAATTGGCCTTACCAAATACAAGACCAGGCGTTGCGACAAACGAAAAAACAACGACGAAAGCAAGCAATCTGAGGTTCATGATGTCCCTCCCTCTTGAGCCAAATCTAATAGATGTATGTGTCGCCCATAACCCAAAAATGAGCCATACCGACTTATGACAACCGGCAAGATTTTTAAAGCCATTTCGTCACAGTTCTCCGATGCTGAAGAGTGATTTAGCTTGATTAGATGCGATCTGATTGCAACTCGGTGAGGCTAAGTGGCATGCGAAGAACAGTTGAGGTGAACTCAACATCATTCAAAGGGAGTCAATCGAGTCAGACGCAATGGTGTGGCCTGCACCACTTTTATTCGTGTCACGGGAGCTTACCTGGCGTAGGAATTGCTCGAGTGTGAGTGGCAGACCACACTCGCGGAAGACATAAAGGTACACCGTGCGGCAAACTGCGTCGCACTGGCAATCCAGAACCACGTCCCTGCGGTCACCGAACGAGATTGGATATGGCCTATCATCTGGGCAGGGTCACGTTTGCTTGCTGAGCTCCAGCCGCTAAACCAGGATTTATCGTCGTCGTTTAGGCCTATTGGAACGCGAACGTCTGCTGTCTTTTTGGCGGCGTGTCGCCGACGTACCAGACCGCTTCTGCCCCTGTTCCGGTGACTTTGTCGCTGTCGCAGTGCAGGCCCGTAGTTTGCCGAATATCTTTCCATCATCACCATAGCCTTCCTGTGCTTTGAAAACTTTCAGGAAGTACGCTGACTCGTTTAAGAGTTTCGCATGCTCCAGCTTTGTCGAGCGTTTTGAGGGGTCATCGATAGACTGGAGGAAACCCAGCATCATGTTAAGAAACTTCTTCCGATCGCCTTCATCATGTTTCAGCCCAATCTTTTCTAGGAGTTTAAGGGCATCATGGCGCTCCAGGAGCATGAGTTGGGTCATGGTGACTGTGTTGCTCGCCGCCGCGAATTGTGTCCAGTCAAAATGTTTGGCGCCTTTACGCAGCTTAAGAAGGTTGCTGTCCACAGCCTTCATGTTGAGCTTGCAATCTGTTTTCCCGTAGGACGTGCCAAACTTGACCGTCGAGGTCTTGAGCTTTACATGCGTGTGGACATTCTCGATCTTGGAACACACCTTTGTGGCGGTCCGGCAAAGACCTGCGAAGGGGTCTTTCATGACCTTTTGCGCAAACGCAAGAACCCTTTTCGGCACAACCTTAGACAACACTTGCATCGCATCTGCTCGAAGTTTTGCCTTCATCTTCTTAGTCAATCGATGAAGTATCGATGTGGGCAAGCCCCGAATGCGTGTTGGATCGCCAAGCATGCCTCTCAGTTCGTCGTCCTGAAATTCAGCAATCGCCTTCTTAATGTCATTGGTAGATGGCGCCTTGCTACCAGGATGGCTGTATACACTGGCATGCATGACCTTCTGATTGAGCACGATCCAAGCTTTGAAGCCCGTATCGATCTGCGCAATCCATTTCGCAAGGTAGGTGTCCAGAACCGATCTCGGAAACATGTTGATCAGGACTTTTGGTAATTTATTTAACTTCTTGGCATTCTTACCAGCGAGACGCAGCTTCTTTCTCAAGTCTTTGAGTTTGTGCCTGACCATCCAGAAGTGCTTGATGAACGACCCTGGTGCGACGCCAGGTTTATTTGTGCGAAACAAGTCCTTTGCAGCGCTCGGACTGAGGGATACAAAGGCCTTAAAGAGGTGGTCTGTGATAGCCTTAGCTTTGGGCTTGAAGTTTGGATGTGCCAACTCGGGCGTCCGTAACCCGATGTACCCCTCCAAGGTCATGTGCCGCAGCATGTTTCCTTCTACGTTGATGTCGAAGGGACCTCCGGTGTAGCTGTTGACCATAGCGTGCGCAAAGAGGTCACCGATGGCGTGCGTAATATAGCCGGCTGTAAAAGCCAGAAACATTTGGCTCTTCTTGTCCTTGCGGCCCATGTGAGCCAATTTCCATAAGCGGGTCAGCCAACGGTCCGTCCCACCGATTCCGGACTTGCCGGGGAGTGCGACGTCCGGGTGCGCAACGGTTTGCCCCGTGACCAAATCCGGAAACCCATCCGGTCCGATAACGCCCGCAAAAAAATAGTTCGGATAGCTGGCAATCGCATCTAGAACGCGCTGATTACCCCTGAGTCGCATCGACCGGTCATCCACCCTCAAGCGCACCTTATAGTTCGATTTTGGTTTGTCGGCTTCAACCTGTAGTCCGTAGCCCTTTAATGCTTCATTAGCCAGGTGGACATGGGTTGTTGGTTTCCATGCGTGGGCTGGTATGCCACCGACGACCAGATATAGGCCTAAGCAACAGTAAAATTTAGCGCGCTTCATAGGTCCACAAACCCCTCGTGTTGACAAGTGCGGTAGCTTTATGCGTTTAAGATGGGTTTGGCAAGCCCCCCACTTGGCATTCTGTGACACTTTCTATGTCTAGAATCGTGGTTGAAGTGAGACAGATAGTCGATGTCCCTTGCTCAATCGCCATCGAAAGATCTACTGTCCGGTGCGCCGTCACACTGCCTGTAGACGGCGCGTGAGTTGCACAGCCGTTCGCGGCTACAGCAGACGCGCGCAGAGACTTTGCGTGTTCATTTTGGAGAATCAGATTGAGACAAACCAAAGACCTATTTCTGATGCTACCGACAGCCCTTCTTGTAATTGCCATGCTGTGTTCTGCGACCGCTTCTGCAAATGCAGCGTGTGTCTGTGCCGTAGACGCACCAAAGGCCAAGTCCTGCCTGACGGGCTCCACTCGCGTTCTCAAGCCAAATTTCTCAATGTTTCGATACTTGGCGACAAAATATGATGCTGTAAACGCTTACCTTACAGCATTGGCCTCTCGGGCAACCGAGCACGGCACCCATAAATCGCAAAGCGAGCGAAAATTTCAGACGGCTGCATGCAGAATGTTTCTGCGTTGGGGTTTTGACCGAGTCGAGTTTCTCAACAACCGTTCAACAAGCACTCAGGGCGTCCTCGCGTTTCATCGTAAGTTTACGCTGCTTGCCTTCCGAGGGTCTGAGCTCGGACGGAAATGGTTCACCGGGCCGCTTACCAGACCCAAATTGCAGCGAGAGTCGCTCATATCCATGTTCAAAGATTGGGTGACGACGGATGCCAATATGAAACAAGTACCCGCCGGGCGTCGGCTTGGCAATCGGGGGAAAATACATCGCGGTTTCAAGAAGGCGGCAGAGTCGGTTCTAGACAGCCTGATCCGTTCGATCCAAAAGAGTGGACGCAAACAAAATCCAATCTTTGTGACCGGGCACAGTTTGGGTGGTGCCGTTGCTACGCTGACTGCACTCGGCCTTAAGATTGCGAGACTTCCTGTAAAAGCGCTCTATGCACATGCACCGCCTCGAGTGGGGGATTTGGCATTCAGAACGTCGTTTCTACGCTCAGGGATTAAGTCATTCCGGACAATCAATCAGCGGGACCCAATCCCCGTTTTCCCACCTGATATCATTGTCAGGCGAGTCATACCCACCCCTTACGTTGATTCTTTCACGCAAACATTGGCATTTCTCGCTCCGAACGGGCGCATCCGGCTCAATCCGAATGCAGACCTAATGAAGCGAGAGCGTGCACCGTTTCTAAATCCAATGGACCATGACGTTGCCACCTATGTCAGCCGATTACGTTTAGGTGTTCCAAAAAAACTGCGCAGCCGCCTACCCAAATAGACGGTTGGGCCCACCTGAACGCAGTATCTCGGCCTAAGAGGCGCGCTTGAGTTCAATCGCTGGCGCCACCTCGGCCCGCAGCCAACGCGCGACCTCCTTCATGCCCTCGATGCCTGTCAATTCGGCTAAGACGCCACTGTAATTGGTCGTCCCATTGATATCGTAGGTATAACGGGTCCCATCGGCAGCTTCGATAAACTCGATACCGGCGATCTCGATTCCCTCACCCGTCGTCAACTTAAGATACTTTTGCACGAGTGGATCGTCCGACGTGAGGGGCGACGGCGAGAACTTGCTGCTTGGCGCCTCTGCAGGGCACACAGTGCCTTCAGCCGGTAACTGACAAGCATCAGAAGGACAGAGCTCAAAGCCACCTTCCGTATTACTTCGCATCGCGAACAAAAATCGACCGCCTGCGACCTCTACACGGGTGATAAAGGGCTCTGCAGCCTCGATATATTGCTGCAGAATGATCTTGCCGCCGGGACCTGGATCGAATGCGCCGCTTTCTAAGTGGGCCTCTAATTGTTCTACTGAGCGAAACAGTTGAATACCGAGGCCTTTACCGCCCTGATTATGCTTGGTGATGAAGGGCCCTGAGAAGCCGCGAGCAGCCTCGACGATTGCGTTTCGGCCAATGGCCAAAACGGTCTTAGGCGTCTTGATGCCATAGCGGTTCAACACCAGGTCTTGACGCAGCTTACTCATCTCGAACTCAAATGCATTAAGCCCGTTGATGACACGTCTGCCGTGATGTTCTAGCCAAAAGAGTACCTCACGGGCCAGCTCAACACTGGAATGGTGCCCTCGGGTGTGTGACGACGGGCTAATGCGGTTCAGCCATATCCCCTCAGCGGGTATCGAGTTTGGATCGAGAAGACCCTCATCGAGTTTGACAAGCTCAACCTCAAAGCCCTCGTGCTCAAGCGCTTCAACGAGTGGGGGTAGCCAGTCGGGATTTTCGTAAAGGATATGTGCCACAGTTTTTGTAGGAGACATGTTCATCGTCCGTATCGTTTCTAAATCATAACCAGAGCCAGGCTCGGTCGAATGCAAAAGGAAACCGGATGCCGGGTGACGGCGAAGAGGTTGCGGGCTACAGCCCAGAACGCCCAAAAAAACAGGTTACACAGCTGCTTTGACACGCAACTCATAATATCTTGCACAATAAAGGTCAAACAGACTCATTAAAAACAAGATAAAACCATTAATATCATAAAGATAAAACCTGCATACAAAATATAAGCTTTTCTCCATTCGTCATTTAGAGGCGATAAAAAGGCGTCGCAATACCTGGAACGCCGATGAGTGACGGAGACATGAATGGTTGTTGGCGAAGAAGAGCGCCTCGGGATGTGTGCTAATGTTCGTACTTCGGGTCACCAGCATGGGTGGGAGAATAGATAAAAAAAATCGTGCCCATGGTCTTGCCGCGGACACGATTTGGAATGACCGAAGAAACGCAGCTCGACTAGCGAATACCGACCTGGTCGTCTTTCATGTCCTTAATGGATGTCTTCTTCAGCTTCTTTTTGTTCCACTTAGATGCTTTGTGCATCATGTAAGCGAAAACGGCCTTCTTAGGGATGTCGATGGTGCTTGTGGACTTTCCGCCAGCACTCACGCCAACCTTAATCTTCATTCCGTTTGGTGTAATGCCTTCAACAGAACCGCCACCATTCGATGTCACCGAGTTTGCTAGATTTGCCTCCATGGCGATCCACACGCCACTCACGATTCGTGCATTTTTAGCACCTTTGAAGAACTCGAGCGCATTCTTCTTATCCTTGTTAATCGCGTCCTTCAAATAACCCTTCGGAACAGTCATCAGCACCAACTTAAGGCTTGCTGACTTGCTGGCCGTTCGGCTGTAGGAACCTTTTCCGTCCCAACCGACATACTGTACGCCGGCCTTCGCCATGAAATTCTTGTCGCTCGTGCTCTTGATTGAATAGACATCCGAGGTGTCGATGCTCTTTTTGAAGTACTTAGCATTCATATGCTTGTCGACTTCCATGCCGTAGGACACCCGCTTGTTCCCATAGCTGCCAAGCTTCACGTTCTGAGCGCCAGCTGTCCAATAATGCATATTACCGTATTTAAAGCCTTTCTTAGTGATCTTCCCATCGCTATTGCGAGCAAAAGACGACGTTGCCGTTCCACAAAGAAATGCGAGAGAAAAAACGAGTGCGAATGCCGTGGCCTTCCTCATAAATATCTGCTCCTCTAAAGAGAGTTAGATTGAGTTTCAGAGAAGCCGTAAGTGGCCTCCCCCCTGTCAAATTCTGTATTAAACGTCTGAAACGCGCCTGACCGACGTGCTACTCTCTTAAACATTCAAACACTGGGAAAATATTTTTTTTACCGCGCCTCAGTCTCAGCAAAATTGCGATGGTTTGATGGTCCAATGACGAACGCCGAACCTACTTATCCGCTACAGCAATTCAGTTGTAGCACCAGTAAAAACGACAGGTCTGCGTCGAACAATGGCAGTTAGGGTTTTGACCGGTTATTGACCCGCTCAGTCCTTCAGGGCGTTTTTCGTTAGATACAAAGGTCTTGGAGATAGCGACCTTTAGTCAGGGAACCAGTGTCGCGTTTAGCAAGTTGGCGCAGATGAAAAGGATTCGAAGCTGACTCAATCAATACGATCACGCTTAAGTTGCTCAGCGGCTGACAAGGCGTTCCAGTTCAACGCAATGAAAGTACACTTCAACCAACCCCTCGGGGCCAACCGCAGTGCGTGATATCATTGCGACTCGATCAACCGACCGAGGTCGGTTGATCCCATCCGTCGGGATTCTCAAACCAAACCTCTCTAAAAGTTATTAAATTAATAGAAAACAATAACTTAAATAAATCGAAACAGTTCGCTAGGCTAACTCATTGTTTAGAACAGGAGTCACCTAATGAGACGGAACTATGGCAAACCACACATGCTTGCATTGGTTTTCACAGTAATCGCGGTCACAGCCAGTGTGCCCAATGCCTTCGCACAATGTGAACGGGGCATTTCAGCGGTCGGTGGTGAACGCCATGGAGACACCATCTATCTGGAGAGCGTGATCACGCGACCCGACCACTTCAAGCGGCTACGTACTTGGAAGGCCAAGATCAACATTGCTCCGCGATGCCTTAAAGACTTGGAACAAAGCAACCCCACGCTGAAAATAAAGTCGACATCACACCCAAGTAGCCTCATTCCAATCGAAAGTAACCGTAACAGAAATACACGTAAACGACGCTTGGTGTACCAGTTAACCACGGACAGAGCGCTTAATGTACCGACGACAATGGTCACCGAATTGGTCTTGTTATCCGGAGCCAAAGAGATAGACCGAGTGCGCCTTGTTCGAGAGCAGGTGATGAATTGGTCGAGCGGATTTAGGCTCGGCGTTCAATACGAGGGCTACTCGCCCAATGGTGCGCGCTCTGCACCTGCTTTATGGCATGGCCCTTCGGTGCAATTTTTTCTGGGCTCCTGGATCGACCAGCGAAATCGTCGTAGACCCAGCCATGGCCAAGTCTATTGGAAAACCAGCCTCCTGAGTCGGGAAGAAGGAGGCGAATTGACACTGGTCTATGGGTTTGGAACACAAGTGTCATTCGAACCCGATGCAAGGCGGCGATGGCTGATTCCAACTTTCGGCATCGATATCGGTGGACTATATGGCTTAAACAGAGACAAGCGCGCCCACAGCTTTCAGCTGTCCCCCCAAGTTGGTGTCTTGTTATAC
>JBMHDS010000094.1:0-46005 GCA_049889275.1 Bradymonadia bacterium
GGCAACGGTGGCAATGGTGGTCGAGGTGGCGACGGCGGCTTTGGCGGCTGTGGTGGACCCGGCGCGGGCGGGCCATCCATCGGAGCCTGGATCCTCGGTGGCGGTCGCATCGATGCAGATCAAACCAGCCAGGTCAGTGCCGGAACCAGTGGGACCGGCGCGGAGACGTGCCAGCAACAGGCCGCCAACGGACTCGAACGCGACATCTACGAACAATGACCCACCAAAATGGTGCACATTAAAACATCTGCCGAACTTGCAGCCGGTAGCCAACTCCTCCCGCAACGCGATTAAATCGCTATAAATGTAACCTTTTTACGTTAAACGCACCTTTTTATCCGTATTTTTATATTTATAGCTCGATCAACCCAGACTGTTTCAGTATGTTTATGTGCGTTATTTGGAGTAAGAGATGCAGGCAGGCGCTCAAAGTACGGTAAGAGGACGTGTGGCAGGTGCACGTGGCGTTCATCATGACGCCGACGGCCTTACCCTGAGACACGGCGCACGTCTCGCCGAGCTTTCCATGGCATTTGAGACTTGGGGGCGCCTTAACGAAGCACGTTCGAACGCAATTCTTGTGCTCGGCGGCTTGTCACCGGATGCACATGCCCGGTCATCCGAACACGACACAAGTCTGGGTTGGTGGGAACGCATGATCGGCCCTGGACTCGCGCTCGACACGGAGCAGTTTTTCGTGATCTGTGTCAATAACCTGGGGAGCTGCTTCGGGAGCACTGGTCCGAGTTCAATCAATCCCGACACCGGCTCACCTTACGGGCCCGACTTTCCCATCATCGCCATGGAAGACCTCGCACGCGCCGCCCAACGGGTCGTATTGTCATTCGGCATCGACCGGCTGCACGGACTCATCGGCACATCGATGGGCGGCCTCGTTGCTCTGGCTTATGGGCTTGTTTGCCCAAGTAGCGCGGAGCGGATCTCGCTCATCTCTTCGGGGTCTCGGTGCCAAGCCCATGCAATTGCGGTCCATGCATTGCAGCGCCAGGCGATTTGTAGCGATCCCAAGTGGAATGGTGGACGCTATAGCAGAGATGACGGACCACTGACCGGCCTTAAGCTCGCACGAAAAATAGGCATGACGTCGTATCGTTCGGCCGATGAGCTGGAGCGACGATTCGCGAACCAACGAGTGGACTTGGGAACCCAGCGTCAGTGGGGATTCGACTTTCAGATCGAATCTTATCTCGAAGGCTCAACACGCCGATTCGTCGAGCGATTCGACCCCAATAGTTACTTGTATCTATCGCGAGCGATGGATTATTTCGACGCCGCTGAGCACGGCGAGACGCTCACGCAGGCCCTTCGCAAGATAGACGCGCAAGCGGTGCAGGTGATCGGTGTGGAGACGGATAGTCTTTTCCCATTAGCTCAGCAGAATGCTCTCGCGGAGGCCTTCGAAGACGCCGAGTTACCGGTTCAGTTTGTTGCATTGGATTCGGAGAAAGGACACGACGCTTTTCTGACAGAGACAGACCTGTTTACCCCTGTTCTACGAGAGTTCTTTCGCTAAAAAACGGGTCGCAGCGTACGCCACCAGCCTCACATCAGCCGAACGATTGCTCGAAGGGCGCTCATCGCGCTGTCGCTCATACCTCCCAGATGTGCGCGTTCTCAATAATACTTTGTACCGTACCACCGGGCTTTTGGGCTTTAGCCTGGTCAAGCTGCGCGACTAACTGTTCATTATACGTGTCTCGCTCGACGCACCTCAGGACACCGGTGGGCGTTGGGTATTCTGGATGCCTTAAACCGGCAAGAAAGTAAGCCATCGTCGGGTTGGTTTCATCATGTACCAACAGATTCTCGACACCATGTTCGGCCACATCAACAACCATAGGCCGCATATCTTTGGATAGAGCGATACCCTTAGCGCCATCGGCCCCAAAGATAAGTGGCTGCCCATCTTCCAATTTCAATTCGTTATGAACTTTCTCTTTGCGGTCGGAGATGTGAACGAATGCGCCGTCATTGAATATGTTGCAATTCTGATAGACTTCGACAAAAGCAGTACCTTTGTGAGCTGCGGCACGCTTGATAATCGCTTGTAAGCCCTTCGCATCAACATCTATGGCGCGCGCTACAAAACTGGCCTCAGCGCCGAGCGCGACGCTCACGGGATTAAACGGCTGGTCGATCGACCCCATCGGTGTTGACTTCGTTCGCTTGCCGACCTCGGATGTGGGGCTGTATTGGCCCTTCGTCAGACCATAAATTTGGTTATTGAATAAGATGATCTTCAGGTCGACGTTTCGCCGCAAGACATGCATAAGATGATTGCCGCCGATAGAGAGGGAATCGCCATCACCCGTGATCACCCAGACATTAAGGTCTGGATTCTGACACTTCACACCCGTCGCGATGGCGGGCGCGCGCCCATGAATCGTGTGCATCCCGTAGGTGTCCATGTAGTACGGAAACCGACTCGAACAGCCAATGCCACTGATGAAGCAATAGTCTTCCTTGGGTATGCCGAGAGTCGGCAACGTGCGCTGTACCTGCGCCAAAATCGCGTAGTCTCCACAACCTGGACACCACCTGACATCCTGATCCGTAGCAAAATCCTTTTTGCTCAGCGCTGTGATGTCACTCTTCGGCAGATTTGGATAAACGCTCATGTCGTCTCCTCCGTTGCGGCTTTGATTCCGTCTACGAGTTCGCGGACCATAAAGGGCTTCCCCATCACTTTGGAGAAGCTCTTCGCGTCCACCAAATACTTGGCTCGAAGCAGTAGACATAACTGACCCGAGTTCATCTCCGGCACGATGACACGCTTAAAGCGCGCTAAGACGTCACCGAGGTCATTGGGAAACGGGTTGATGTGTCTCAAGTGTGCATGCGCAACTCGTGTCCCCTGGCGCCGCAATTCATTTACAGCTGCACGAATCGCACCGAAAGTGCTCCCCCAACCCACCACGAGGGTCTCTCCATCATCATCGCCATATACCTCCAATGGCGGTAGGTGGTCGGCGACCTTTTGAACCTTCGCCGCGCGAAGATTGGTCATAAACTGGTGGTTATTCGGGTCGTAACTCACGTTACCCGTAAGATGTTCTTTCTCTAAACCACCGAGCCGATGTTCGAGACCCGGTGTGCCAGGGATAGCCCAAGGTCGTGCCAGATTTTCGTCGCGGGCATAGGGCTGATAACCTTCGACTTCGGTTCTGAACGTCACATCGATGGGCGCAAGGTCTGAGACTGTGGGAAAGCGCCAAGGCTCTAACCCATTCGCCAGGTATCCGTCCGTCAAGAGCATGACCGGAATCATGTGCCGGAGCGCAATCCGAGACGCCTCCAAGGCGGCGTCGAAGCAGTCGGAGGGTGTTGATGCCGCGATGATAGGAATTGGGCAATCACCGTTTCTCCCAAACATCGCTTGTAGGAGGTCGGATTGCTCCGTCTTGGTGGGCAGCCCAGTACTTGGCCCGCCCCGTTGAATGTTGATAATCACCATCGGTAGCTCGGTGATGGCTGCCAAACCAATGGCTTCCCCCTTGAGCGCAATGCCAGGGCCACTCGTCGTGGTGATGGCCAGCGCACCGGCATAGGCCGCTCCGATCGCCGAGCATACGCCGGCGATCTCATCCTCCGCTTGAAAGGTCTTTACACCGAGATGCTTCTGCTTGCTCAGAAAGTGGAGAATGTCAGACGCTGGCGTAATCGGATATGAACCAAGAAACAGGTCTAATCCCGACAATTCAGCCGCAGCGAGAAAGCCAATGGATGTCGCTTCGTTTCCTGATATTCCTCGATACTTGCCCTTTGGCAAGGCGGCCTGGTTGACAATGTAATTATGGGTAAAAGCTTCCGCGGTCTCGCCGAAATAGTAGCCTGCCTTGAGCGCGAGCTGGTTGGCCTCGGCCACGATCGGCAGCTTTGCTTTAAATTTGTTATCGATCCAGGTTTGTGTGTGTTCAAGGGGCCGATTAAACAGCCAATAAACCAAACCGAGGGCAAAAAAGTTCTTTGAGCGAACGGCAGCACGCTGATTTAAACCGCAATCCGCGATGGCCTCGAGTGTGAGGTTGGTTATCGGCACCTCGTGCACGCGGTAACTCGATAGTGTGTTGTCTTCCAGCGGGTTTGAATCATATCCGGCTTTTTCCAGATTTCGAGCGGTGAAGGCGTCGATGTTTACGATCAAAATGCCATCGCCTTTAAGGTCAGCGATGTTGGCCTTGAGGGCCGCCGGATTCATCGCCACCAAGACATCAGGTGCATCACCGTGCGTATAGATGTCTTCCGACGAGAAATTCAGCTGGAAACCGGATACACCCGCTAATGTGCCTGCAGGCGCCCTAATCTCCGCGGGGAAGTCTGGAAACGTGGCGATGTCATTACCGACAATCGTCGTGGTCTCAGTGAATTGACTCCCAGTCAGTTGCATGCCGTCACCGGAGTCTCCGGCGAAGCGAATAGCGACTGTTTCTCTCTGTATGGTCTCGGCGACTTTTGCCATTTAATCCCCCATACCCGGCCGTCTAGGCGACCAAGTCATTAGACTGCACATGCAGCCTCAAGAGCCTATTGCATCGAGCGCGTTTTGACAACTCTAGCAACGAAGTATCAGGGGGATATTTACAATCGCTGTTCTGCTAAAAGTGGCCGGTGTTGTTCACCGTTGAACGGGTCGTATAGACTACCACGCGACCCCCTCATGAGCTTCGCCGTGACATGTGCCCGTACATGTGCGACCGCGCTGCTCGATAGATGGCGGCAAAGCAAGGTCAACTCGCCCATTTACATGCGCTTCGATCAGAGCCTGGCGGCCAACATCGCCATGACAGTCATTACATTGCATATCACGTCGCAGGTGTTCTTCATGTTCACCGCTCAATTGGCTCCATCCATCACGTCCGCTCGTGGGCCCTGCGTGGCAGCTGCTACAATCAACTGCCTCATTTCGCCCATTGTAAGAACCAAGCGAACGCCCATTACCGTGACAATAGAGGTTGTTGCAGCCACCATCACCATCATAGACACCCATGGGCGACAACCCCTCATCAAAGCGCACTTCGGCCCGACCGGGTGTGTCATCGAAAATATGACCGGCACTCATCACATTCGTCGGTTTAGTATGGCAATGCACACAATCGAAGGGTGCGTGGATGGTACCAACAACGTGCGCTGTGTGAACCGGAAATCGCTCAGGACGATTCGGATCGAGTGGGCGCGGTGGCGCACCCGTCGGGTTATCCTCTCCTCCGTGACAGAAAGTACACTGCTCGCGCCAGTCTGCCGGATGACAGGTATCACAACTGATTGCATCACCACCTTGGAGTTGGTCTCCGTGACAGTCACGGCAATCTTCCGTCTGCAATTTGGTTGCGAGACCATGGGCTTCGGGACTTACGAAACCTTCAGGGTGGTAGCGCTCCATCACCATCGGTGGCTCCATCCGGTCGATCTCACTCTCAAGGCAAGGCGCTCCAATTTCAACCCAGCGACTGATGAGCGCCGCCTCTTGCTCATTTACACTGCGGGTCGCCCCCGGCGGCATGAAGCTTCCCTCTCCTCGCACCGTCCGGGCCAAAATTCTCGCCGCCATTGGTCTCGCCCCCTGAACGGTCTCGTCCTCGCACACATCTAAACGAAAACCTTGAGGCGCCGTTGGTATGGGTGTCTCGCCATGACAGCTGGTACAATAAGCGCTCATGATGGGCTTGATGTGACGTTCGAACCACGGAAAGCCGAGCCCGCCGTCGGTCATCACTTGGGTGCTACCGTCACCCGCATCGAACAGGGATACGGTCGCATCGTTTGACCATACATCACCATCACCCGCGAGCGGCCAATCTGGTATGTCGGCTTGGCAACCCATCGCGAGGCAAATGGCTATCGCCAAATAACAATTCATAAACAAACATCTGACTGTAGACTTCACCGCTGACTTGCCTCCCCTACCGATCAGCTCTACTTCGTGTCTCTATCTTAATGCATTTGGCGGGCCGAACGGAAGACATTGTCAAGCTACCTGCGACTCAACTACTATGGCCTTCTACACGCCACCATTGAAGGAAAATAACGTGACGCATCTCAAAACCGTTTCAGCAAGAGGGACAAAAACCAGTTTGACCACCGCGTTGTTGTTTCTCGTGCTCACGCTGACGGGTCGCATCGGGCAGGCCGAACCCTTCGCGCCGGAGTACGTCTCGAACACGCCGATCTCAACTCATCAGATTCTACTGACACAGTCTGCGACGACCAAAAATGATGCCACTGGCGGTGGCACAGCTTCGCCGGCGGCATCAACACATGCGACGCTGCAACCGACACCCGCGCAGCGTGGCGCTGGATGGGCCTTGCTCACACTCGGCACGCTCAGCATTGGCTCCGCTGGGTTGAGTTACCTCGACCATCTCGACGCAGCCGATACAGCGCGGGCGAGTCTCCCAAGCGCTGATGCCCTCCGCGGTGACAAAGGGCGGTACAACCGCGCGCGGAAAGAGTCGGACTTTTTCTATGGCGCGAGCCTGGTTCAAGGCATCGCAGGCTTAACCGCCATCGGTTTTGGCACTTATCTCTTGCTCTTTTCCGCCGACGCCCCTGCTGAAACGCGCTTAGCCGTTACGCCAAATGGGCTTCAGTTCAATGGCCAATTTTGACCGCGCCATGCGATTGCAGTTCATCCGCACCGCAGCGCGAATGGCTTTGAAGCCAAGAGAAGTTGATGCCTGAAGACACTCAACAACCTCCCACAACAAACCCGTATTCGGAGATGGGCTTTATTCGTTTCTGGCTCATTTCGACCGCTTTCTGCGCAACTTTCCCGCTATCCTTTCTGCTCTGCCTCGTGTTTATGGGTCCAGACGACACACGAGCCCTCGTCCACGCCATCGTCATGGACTATCTCTCAGGCCTGCTCTTTAAATTCATCGCGCTGATCGGGCTCGTCTGGCTCGTCTGGTACACCCTCTTTTAAGAGAGCACAAACGCATGTGCGCTCAGACCGAAAAGGCCTGATACCCGTCATAGAAAGCGGCACCTCGTTCATGGCCTTAGCAGACTTTGGATAAGAGCTGTCCAAGTGATTTTGAATGAGAAACTGCCTTCGTGTTATCGGTTTTGAGTGTGGCGCCCACCCGATGCAACCACGAGAGACGCGCAATTGACGATGGCGGAGCAAGCTCGATGCTGTTTAAGAGACGAATAACGAAACCATTTGCGCTCAAGGTACTTATGGCAACGACGGTCATTTGGAGCTCGGTCGTACAGGCGCAGCTGCGAGATTTGTTTTCACACGATGAAGACACAGCGCGGGAGAGCCGGAAAGTCTCCTTCCGAGTGGGCACAGGCTTACTCCTGCTGCCCGATCAACCAAAAGTCAACATCAGTGCGACTGAGACACGCACACCAGTCGACCTCGTCAGTCCACACGTTCGGGTCAAGACTGTCCTAGAGAGCCCCGGAGGCAGTTTCGACAGCGCGTTCTCCGGCACTTATAGTTACCTGTTGAGAAATCAGTACGCGGAGGGTGGTGGTCATGTCGACGCATCAGGCCACCTCATTCGGTTAGAATTAGGTCTACGCAAGCCTATCGAACGGATCGAGTTGGAAGCGATGTTCGGAATCAACTACATCGCCATCAATGACCGAGTGGACGGCGTGGACCTCCCCATCGCCAACAATCTACGCCCAAGTTTTGGTGCCGAGTTCAGCTATATAGTGGGCCAACACAGAGGCCACAAGATTCGCGCCTATGTGAGCGGTCACCTGAGCTGGATCTACCCCAGGTTCTACTATGAGCGTGGGGCGCGTGAACTCTTCGGTGCCAAGACCAGCGAGGGACAATACCTCATTGCCATTGGAGCGAGCTATGAAATCACTGAGTAGACATCCACTCGCACGGCTCGTCTGCCTATTCGGTCTTGTCCACGGCTTGGTGGGCGCAGACTGCTGCGGACTCGATGTTCCCAGAAGCCCCTATTCGGTCACAAATGACACGGCGGCCGTGCTGAATATCAGCTGCGGCACCACCACCACCATGGGCGTATTGCCAGGCGAGTCCGCAGACTGTGAAGGTGACAAGGGCCCACTGTTCGAAGTTCGCATCACGGCGGCCGTCGGCAGCCCCATCCAGGGTGCTTTGCACGCAAAGTTCGACGCCAACTGTACGCCCGACCAGCCAGAAGAATGGAGCTGTGGGACAAGCAGCTGTTCAGGTGGCCGCGTGGTCGTAAACAACAACAACGAGTTCGAATTTATCCCGTCAGCGCCACCCGATTCACCGGGTCCTTATGAACCAGATGCATATGTATCTCCCCAGGATGATGCGCGACCCGATGCCAGCGTGCAGTCATTGGACGCAAGCAGCGCTGTGTCAGATGCAAGTGCGGCCACAGGTGATGGCAGCACCGGCGCCTCAGATATGATGGTGCTTTCACTCGACGCCAGCACAGCGGTGCTCGATACGGGGTCTCCTACCTCTGATGCCAGCAGCGCGGCCGAAGACGCGAGCATGATATCCGCCGACGCGAATGCGACGCCCACAGACGCCACCCACAGATTGGACGCAAGCGAGGCCGCTTTAGACCTCAGCCTGCCCATGAGCGACGCAAGCGCGACGCCTGCAGACGCCAACATGCCTTAACGGCGTGTCGAAAAAATGACTCAGATTCAACAGAGTTAACCCTGAGCTCAGTCACGCCAAGAAGATCTCAAGCCTAAACGGCCAAAAAGGTATAATGTGCGTTTGGTGCCAGCGCTGGATTGATGTCGTTCGAGCAAGCGAGCCCATCAAGCCTAGTCACTCGCGCCATTCTCTGGGCTCACAGAAGAACCATGCTGCACTCAAATCCGGGCTGCGTTTTGAGCAGAGTCATCGCCTGGTCTGCTCAAATAGCGCAGCTCAGGTCTTTCAAGTATCTATCGCTCTACCCTCAATTTGGTGATTCGTTTTTCGATCCACTCGATTTCATCGGCGAGTCTGGACACGGTCCCCCGCAACCGACTGATGTCGCCTCGTGCAGTCCCTTTAAGCTCGGCATTTTGACCTCCACCGGCAAGGAGTTTTTGTAGCCGTCTCATGAACGTATCGGAGCTATTCTGACGGTCATTCTGGCGCGAGTGGTTGTCTTTTTGGCGCGTCTGCGCCTCTGCGAGGGATCCGCTGAGCTCGCGATGAGCTTTCTGCGTTTCGCTGTACCAATCCTCGAGTTGACGGATTCGCTGTTCGAGGAGAGGACGTTTATCGATGTCTCTTAAGAATCTCGGTAAGTAATCGGAGAGCCGCTCTGCTTTAAGGAGCCAATCTTGGTACACCGAACTTAAGTCCGTGTAACGTAGACGGGCCTCGACGTGTTTCTCTCCATACCACTCGATGATCTTCCAGAGCGGCCATAAATCGATACCCACGTCTTCGTCATGCCACCAATCTTTATCGGGCGCTGTGTAGACATTGACAAACCGGTCGCTATGCCCCCTATCCCATGCCTGGCAGACTCTGATTCTGATGGCGCGGTCAGCGTTTTCATACACCAAAAGAAATGCGGGCAACCCATCTGTCTGCTCGTAACTGTCCACGAGCGAAAAACCAAGTGCATACAAGAAGGCGAATTGCTCGATGGCACCATTGGGCGCATGAATGCTGGGATAGTCCAAGTCTGACTCCAGGGAAGGACTCGATTGTTCCACATCCGGTTTATGCATTGAACAGCCAAACGATCTCAAACCAATATAATCCCCGAGTCGTAATACGTTGTCGGCACAGCGGCGGTGTTGAGTAAAAAAGAGTATCGCCAGAATAGATGGGGGCTTTGTGTCAGACGAGCAGAGACAAGTCGGAAGAAACCTAAAGAGCGTAGACCGGCCCAGGTGGTTAATGCGATGCTCAAGCAAAAGTCACTTTGGAGGTGGTCCGTGACACTGAAAGCAATCACAGATGAGCTGATCGAGGCGTTGAACCCGCTCACTTTCTCTGAACCTGTGACCCACGTGTACAATCCGCTGATCTATGCACGCCCGGCTTGGGACCAATACTGCGAGAAATACGGACAGGGCACCCGACGAGTCTTAGCACTCGGGATGAATCCGGGTCCTTTTGGTATGAGCCAGGTCGGTGTGCCCTTCGGTGAGATTGAGCATGTACGCGACTGGTTGGGCATCAACGCACCCATCGGAAAACCACCCGTCGAGCATCCCAAGCGACCGATTCTCGGGTTTGACTGTCCGAGAAGTGAAGTGAGCGGTCGGCGTTTATGGAGTTGGGCTAAGGAGACTTACGAAACGCCGGAGCGATTCTTCGAGACATTTTTCATTACGAATTACTGTCCCCTGGTTTTTATGGAGGGACCCAACGGGCGGAATCGCGTGCCAGAGAAGTTACTCAAGTCAGAGAGAGACGCGGTTTTCGCAGCGTGTGATCTGGCTTTGCTCAAGACTGTCGAGTTGATGCAACCAGAATACATATTGGGCGTTGGTAAATTCGCGGAGAAGAAAGCGAAGCAGGTGGTGGGCCATCTAGACATCAAGATTGGCTCAGTCCCCCACCCGAGTCCTGCAAGCCCCATCGCCAATCGGGGCTGGTCGCCATTGATGACTCAGGCGCTCGAGAACCTCGGTATCCACTGATGATTCGTTTAAAGGACGCTCATGAAGTCTACAGCCAAGACCGTTGGAACACGCGCAAAGGTCGCGTTTAGGTCCCGCATTAAGCGCTTGTTGGGGACTCTTGGGTCAACAAGGATAGCGCTAAGTCAGCACAGGAGTTCTTTGAGAGATGCGTAATCACGGTCAATTCAACGCGCTGATTGCCCCAGCGCTCCGGTCCATCGCCTACATCCATCAGAGTCACGTATTCAAGGCGTATTGCGCCCTTGAAAACCTCTTCGCCTTGAAACCTCAGTTGTCTGAGTCGGTCTGGGCCTATTGCAGGTCGCTGATCAAAGACGACGAGCCAAAAGTTGACGGAGTTATCGCACCGGCGCTTTACAACATCGAGGAGATTGTGGACGCCACATCAGGTCGAGATTTTGGCCCCGACTGGATCCTCGGACGCGGGCTTATGCCGCTGTCCTATTGGGCGCTGCAGCAAAAGGTTGACGACATTGGCTTCGACGCTGTTTTCGAGAATTACTTGGAACAAGCGCTCGATAAACCCATGTTCTTAGGCCACGAAATCTCGGTTCTCGCCGGTAATTGGAGATTCTACACTGATGTTGTCAAGGAGAGCTCAGAAGCTGAATGCCATCGATTATTCGAGCAGCGCATGGCCGAGTTCTTCACAACGACCTTCTCACATGGCCACGATACCACCTTCGAACATCCACCCATCGATACGGTGCCCACGCATCGAGAATTGCTACAGGAAGCACTCGAGAATCCAGGTTTTTTCGGACACAACGTGCTCGCGTGTGTCTGGGGTCATCGATTGAAGAGTGTCCTATCAGAAGAGCAATATGAGAAACTGCGATATAACCTCACAGTCCTGGTCAGATGGCATGAATTTGGACAACCACCATCGAGGCTTGAGGGGCTCGAGAGAACGTGGTCTGAGGCTGACTTCGACCACCATCTCACACAGTTTTTCTTAAGCGGTCCACAGAACATCCATCAAATTACGCTCGCTGAGGCGCTGTGTGCGCTTTGGGTCGAGTGGCCCGAGCTCAGCCACCTTATCGCTGCCAACCTGACTTGCTTTACAGCAGGCACAAGACCCTGCGATGCCTAGGTCATCGGCCACGGTAACCACACGAGACCAACAGCAGAGCGCCCCGTGACAAACGATATAAACTCCCCAGATAGGCGCCACAATTACAGTTACAAAGCCCAACAGCCTGAAGGCATTCTATAGCCACAACTGATTCAACTGGATGAGGCTGTCGGTTGGACCAACTATGCTCAAGATGCACAGCGTCTGTCAGCCGCCTTAAGAGGCTCTGCTTTCCTTGTCACGGTGGAGAGCCGCTTTGTACTCATTGGTCAAGCCCGAGTGGTCTCCGACGACGTGAGCATCGCTTACATCCAAGACGTTCTCGTACATCCTAAACACCAAGGACGAGGGGTCGGGAAACAGCTCATGAAGATGGTGTTCGATCGTTACAGTCACGTCCGTCAAAAAGTCCGCTTGACCGATGACCGTCCAGAACAGCTGCGATTTTATGAGTCGCTCGGCTTTACGAACACTCGAACTCAGACCAAGACGCCCCTCAACGCATTCGTGCTGATCAACGACGTGTCTCTGAATTGAGCCGAGGCCCGCTTAGATGTTCTGTATCACCCTCGACTTGCTCAATCGCGGTTTAGCTTAACAAGCAGTCGTTCGTGCCTAATTGATCGACCCGAAAGGTCAGACAGCCATATTTTGCCCGAAACGACCTAGATATTGCACACAGCCCATCAAATAAAGGTCTGCGCGAGCTGCACTTAAGCAACATCGCGTTGTTCCATGATGGGGCCTTGACCATTACTTCAAGTCATTGTTTGATAGCGTCGAGTATGTCTATTTTAGGTGACACGACTGCCCCATGGCCCATGACGATTCAATTCTCAATTTGTCGCCAATCAGCTCGACAGACCGCGCGCAAATTGCTGCATTATTAGATCAGCCCAATCTGAAGCGCCGGAGCCTAAGCGGTGGGATAAAGGAACTTCATCCGGTCGGCTGGACAAAAGACCACAAGACCTTTGGCGTTCGGCTTGGCGACGAACTTTTTGGTGCAGTACACCTCGTCCGCGACGAAGACGACCGCTCTTCTTGGGAGCTCAGCGTCATCCTGGCCGATCACAAACGTGCGCTCGATGGCGCGCGCAGCGCGGTGGCCGCAATCTTTTATGCATACTCGATTTTGAAGGCGCAAAACACCTGGTTTTGGGCACCTGTAACGGACGACGCGATCAGGGCCTTCGCCACGCAGCTTGGTTACGTGGAATTGAATGAAATTGCTGTGCCCGGCGCCACCGTTGCAACAACGTATGAGCTGTCAGAAAAAGGCTGGCGAGCCGCCTGCGAGGGCGCACTTGATATGTTCTTGGTCCAGCCTGTGAGAGTATCCGATCACCGCGATACATACCTTGGCACAGGAGACGGCTTCGACCGCCTCAGCTCTTAGGGCTATCTTCTACGATAATGCCCTCGAGTTCGAGGACACGCAACGCATTCGTCGTTTGCGCCACACCCGGCTTCATTTGATAGTCAAAGTGCATCGCGTCACCGTCGAACCGGTCGGCAAAGTGGGTGCAGATCACACGTCCAGGTAAGTCATTCTCGACGCTCACAAGGGCAAGGTCATGGGTTGTGACCAAACCAAATCCCGCCGGTGAGTTCACGAGCGCTCGAACGATGTGCTGTGAGGCTAAACTGCGCTCACGACTGTTCGTGCCGCTCAACATCTCATCGATGAGGTAAAGCTGCCTAAGCTGGGCTTGGTCCTCGCCCGACTCCACCGCCTTCAGTACTTGGGCGAGCCGTTTGACCTCTGCATAAAAGCGGGATAATCCCTCCGTGGGCGAGTCTACGACCTGAATGCTCGTGCGCAGCTCGCAGAGGACGACTTCAAGACGCGTCGCACAGACCGGGAAACCACCCAGCGCAAGGCGAACATTAACCCCCACTGTGCGCAAGAACGTGCTCTTGCCGCTCATGTTGCTCCCCGTGACCAGCATGAGGTGACCCGTTCCTGGCAAACTGAAATCATTGCTTCGACGGACGTCGGCGTTGATCAGAGGATGGCCGAGCCCCTCCGCCAAAATGGGGGCGCCGTCGTGGTCTGCGCCATGAATGGAGGGCCAGGTAAAATTTGGGTTGAGGGCGGCGAAGCCTGCGACAGAACAGATGTATTCGAACTCAGCGAGAGCCTCTAAGTCTTGCCTGAGCGCGTGGCCAAATTGCTTGCGCCAGCGCTCAAGCCGACGACACTGCACAACCTCCCAAAGAAGGCATATGGCGAGCACGCTGTAGAGCAAAGCACCGTGACGCACGGCCAACGCGTCGGCCACGCGCTCGAAGCGCAAGATCCGCGTCGAAGACGACACTTGACCATTTCCACCGCGCCAGCGCGACTGCAACGTCTGCAGCCGTTCGCTTGTGTAACGAACCTTTTCGACCCGCTCAAAGACGGCACGAAGTGCCACGATAGGTCGCTCCTTTGGGTTTCCGATCAGGTGTATGTAATAGGGTGTCAGTTTGGTCGTAGACGCCGCAAACAGGATGAGCTGCGCCAAGAACGATGCTTGCCACAGCGTCACCCAACCAAATCCGAGAGTCATGATCACTTGGAAGATGGTGGTCGGCACCAGGGCCAACGACAACCAATACGCGGTGTCAATCCACCGAGTGATGGGCGGGTCATGCTCAGCCCAACGCAGCAAAGTCTGGAGGTCTTCATCGTCGACATCCACCAGCCGAGACTCGACGGCGACACGCTCCCGTAGGACGCGTTTGTCGCGAAGCTCTAAGGCCGCCTGCTGGGTGGCCTGCAGCCTAGCCGGCTCAACGCCGTCGCGAAGCGCCTGTGCCACGCGGTCGCGACCCCATGGCAGACCTGCCCTGTTCACGAGTTGATACAGCGAATGCTGACCGAAAACCTGTAATTCACCCAAGTCCGGTCGCGATGGATCTAAATACCGGATTCCTGTCTCGTCGATGCCCTGCCAATCGTGCCGTAAGCGCGCCACGTCTTCTCGCGCGGTCCGGCGACGTTCTTTGACCCGCGGCATCATCCGATAGGGTTTGCGATGCAGCAAAACCGCGACCAAGAAAACCACCCCAGACACCACAGCGATGGGCCCATAGGGCATGAAGATACGGTCGTAGACGAGCGTGATGCCACAGATAACGGTGGTGAGAAACGCGACCAGTCGCACACCGGCGATTCGGTTAATGGCGGTTTGAACCCGTGTCTCCAAGCGCGCCAACCGACGCTCTTCTCGGACGGATAATGTTGCAGATGCCTCAGCCTCGCCCCGCGACGCCGAGTCGATTTGTACAGCTACCAACGCAACCGCTCTTTCAAATTCCGAAAGAAATAATCTGATTCAAAACATACCAATCGTGCGGGTGTCTCCGAACGACGAATTTCGATCTCAGCGCCGTCCTCGAGGCTGACTTGCTGCGCGCCGTCGATGACCATCATGACATCCGTCTCGCGACCAAAGTCCACTCGCAATCGTACATGCGTCTCTCCGGGCAGAATTATCGTCCGACTAGAGATGCTGTATTCGTTCAACGGTTTCACCACGAGACAGTCAACATCGGGCACCACCAATGGGGCACCGGTGCTCATCAAGTAGGCGGTCGACCCCGTTGGCGTACCAACAATAATACCATCGCCGCGTGGCGTGTGGACGAGGCGCCCATTGATGAAGGTTGCGACCTCGATCATGTGGGACACGCCTTTGATGACCACCTCATTGATCGAACGATAGCGCTCTCCCCCATGCAGGATATCCAGCGTCAGCCGTTCCTCGATGAAATAATCGTCGCTGAGAATGCGGACCAACACCTTCTCTAAGTCTTCCCGGTGGCTTTGTGTAAGAAACCCAACGCTGCCGTAATTGACCGCGAGCACGGGCACGTGAGGGTATTGTGTCAGCGCACGCAGCACGGTCCCGTCACCACCCAGAGCGATCACGAGGTCGAGGTTTGCCGCAAACTCTCGGGCATCTTTGATGACCTCGACACCTGCGCGGCCGAAGAGTTTAGTGATCCCGTCCTCCGGAAATTCTTGGATGTCGTCACGTACAAACAATCCGACGCGTTTAAGCTCAAGCATGACGTATCTTTCCATCACAGTGTGCTCTTCGCTATTCCGCCTCAAACGGCAGAGACTGACAAGATAAAACGCCTTTCACTTTCATCGGTCACTGCTTTCTGATAGGGACCTACCATTCAAATATGGAGAACAAGCCCCATGCTTATCGACCTACATGCAAATCCTGGTGAATTGACACCGGGTGATTTTGCGAGCCGCGTCGCCAACGCCGGATTAGATGCAGTTGTATTGACACTGACCAATCGTGCAGACGCGCTCGAGCCGTACATCGACGCGCTCGAGGAACAGGATGTCGCAGTCTATGTAGGTGTCGAGTTAGCTCTTGAGAAGGGGCTCATCGTTTTCTTACCGACCAGCGAAGATGATGCCTTCTTCGACGCTGATTGGACGAATCAAGGTAGTCTTTGGACCGTCGACAGCCTCCGCGACCGGCTCGACGATTGGTCGGGCTGTGTCATCGCGGCACATCCTTACTGCCGTGACGACGAAAGCGTTCTCGGTGACCAAGTGTATCGCCTGCCTAAGCTCGCAGCCGTCGCCACTCGAACCGGTCGCGGCCGTTCCACCTGGGATCGCCTCGCCGATGACGTGGCGGCGAAAAAGGGCGCGGTTCGGATCGGGACAAGCTGTGGCAATGCGGAATACCTCGGCGCCGCGGCGACAGTGTTCGCCGATGAGTTCGAAGAGCAGGCCGAGCTGATCGCCGCTATCGAGGCCGGCCAATGCGTTTTGATCGAGATGGACGATCCGGCCGCACCTCGGGACCGACGCCCCCCGCGACGACCACAAAACCGCGACGACCGCGGTGGACGCTCACCGAGAGGTCGCGGTGACCGGGGCGATCGCGGTGGACGACGCGAGCGCGGCGAGCGCGGCGACAGACGTGGTCGCGGTCGACGCCGCGATTAGTTCACACCTCTTCGGCACATTAAGCTGCGGCGACGGGTCGGTCCCGGCTACTTCCCTGCCGGCGCCGAGCGTTTGTAAACGCTCATCAACTGTAAACCATCTAAAAAGTAGCCGTCTATTGGCCAATCGCTGCCGTAAGCGCGCCAGATATCGATCTCTTCGGGGAGCTTCTCCATTTGATCGTGGTACACGGCCCAATCCGAGTACGCCGCAGTCCAGTCACCGGTATAGCGTACATCTTTTCGAAGCAGCCCTTCCTTCTTGTAGGTATCTACGGAGCCACGGGTTGCCTTGTGCCAAAATACATAGGGCCGCTTTGGGGTCTGTTCATTGATGGTGGGCAAAATCGCCACGGTGCTGTAGCCCCAAAAGTTACGGGGCATACCCAATGATGCAGCACCGGGAGGGCCACCCACTAAAGCGTTGAAGTACGCTGGACCGTGGTCACCATAGGTGTGCGTCGCCCATAGAGCGGGCGCCAAAGCCAGAGCCAGTGTCGCGGTCTGGGCGACGTAGAGTGCCCGTTGACCAAAATGTGCGAATAGCCTATCGCAGACGGTTTTTAGACCCACGCCCGTACAAATGGCGAGGAACGGCATAGCCGGCATCCAATGCTTTGTTCCGCCGAAGATGGGCGTGTGAGGCAAAGCGATTACGAGCATCGGGACGAGCAGATTAGCTGCGATGCACATGAGCAAAACGCGCTCAGACCTATCGAGGGTGGTCATGACCCGCAGCCGAGTTGCGATGCGGCCAACCCCGACGACGCCGAAGGCGAGAATCCCGACGGGGACTGTGACAAGAGTCATTACGAAGGGAAAGTGCACAGGGAATGGCGGCTTGTAGTAGAGCGTACCGAAATAGTCCACGGGGTAATGGACATGCCGTGCATGAAAGGCCACATAAAATCTCAATCGGTCAAATGTATCGTAGAGCAGCCAAGGCCAATGAAAGAAGAAGACGATCAAGCCTAAAACCACCATTGAGACGGCGATCCAAACGTAATAGGTCAGCGGTCCCCTCGCCTCGCCATGCGCTTTGTAGGCACCGGATTCTCGTTTAAACAAGTAGGTGTCCACCATCGCCACAGCGAGAAGTGTGAAAGGCAGAAAAAAGATATTGAGCTTGGTGGCTAAACCAAGTCCGAGGACCACCCCTGATGCGAGCGCCCAGGCCCTTGATTGGCTCGCCTTGATAAAGCAATAGACACCGGCCAACCACATGAAGG
This sequence comes from Bradymonadia bacterium, assembly GCA_049889275.1. Taxonomy (GTDB): domain Bacteria; phylum Myxococcota_A; class Bradymonadia; order UBA7976; family UBA1532; genus UBA1532. The sequence goes on from JBMHDS010000094.1 coordinate 17,869, forward strand.
TCACAGGTGCATCGAAACAAGCCATATGCGAATGAAAGAACACCCGGGGCATGAATGCGAGCGCGAGCGCTGCGCCGAGACCGACGAATCGGCCCGCGAGTAGAACGCCCAAGAGCCAAGTCAGATACACCGACAGGCCCGCCATTAACATGGTGGGAAATCGGTAACCCGTGAGGCTTGAGTCAATCCACCCCCATTTCTCATGCAGAAACCGATGGCTTAGCCCGAATAGGGTCTTCATGAGAACGGGATGCTCGTGATTGTACTTAAAGCCCTTGTCGATCTCTGATTTGGAGAAAGAGGCGATTTTTGGGTCAGCCAAGGTCTCGTACCAATCGGCGGTCTTGTCCGCTGCGTAGAGGTAGAAGCTCTCGTCGCGCGGTACACCCACGGCGCCCGAATTGTCCATGAGTACACCGGTCCAGAGAATACAAAGCGCCAAACCGATGATGTGGTCAATGCGTGTTGTTGGACGTAGCGAGAAGCTCATGGGCGCCCCCCAGAGCGACGAATGGTTGGATCAAAGCAAAAGTGCGCATCCACCTGAGACGCCGTGGTGACCTCAAACTGAATCTGGCGCTGCCCTTGGATGGGCAAACGCCAACGATGCCAGCCCATCTCCGGTTTGACGACCTTGCGACCAAGAACCGTCTCGCCGGATTTGACGAGGAGTGTCATTGGTTTGGTGCGTGTTTCCGGTCTCGTATTGTGCACGATCGCCTGATCGGTAAATCCAAAATCGACCACGAGCTGGTCTCCTGACTCGCGCGGCTTCCAATCGATGCTCGATACCCGCTTGGATTCTGGATGAAACCACACGCAGCGGCGCGGCGTACGACCGATTGCGCGCACGTCGCGCGATACGTTCAGCCACCGATTGAGGCCACAATCTGCGGCACGCCGACGCCGATGGCGATTGAGTCTCTGACCCGTGCTCTCTTGCAAGCACGCCTCTACTTTTTTGCGCGGCAGTTTTAAGTCGCAGTACCAACCACGACCAGACCAGAAGTCGCATGTTTTCTTGGTGACACCTTTGCCCCCCTTCGTCACAACGACATCCTCAAGCTCGTTATACAAGTCGGCGACCACCTGCTCCCCTTGCACGTCGAGCAAATACAGCGTGAGCGGACCAAATTCGGCGGTGGAGATCACCTGATGCGCATCTGTGTATCGAGCGATATCGGCATGTGGTGTGGCCATCAGCCAAACCCGTCGGTAGCGAGAAAAGTCTACAGGTCCGTCATCGGCGAGATGAAACGCATTCAACTTCCTCAGGAAAATCCGGCCCTCACCCATATAGTAAGGTGCCCACGTCACACCATCATTTGGCTTGAGTTGACCTTTTATCTCGGCCACCGCCGCGGCCCAATCGGCCCTTTCGGGTACTTGATTGCGATACCGAATGATGGAAAGCACGCTGAGCAAAGCCGCAAGCGGTGCGAGTAGCCATATCCAATTCCGCACATCTCTCTCCAAACATTGATTGCGCGTGTCTTAACACAAATCCGGTCTTTGTATCGCCCGCTTTCTGAGAAGTTAGAATGAGCATCCATCAACGACGTCTCGTCTCCCTCAGTATTGTATTTCTCACTACCAATCCACCATCACTCACGATACCTTTTTGATGTTCCGCAAACAGGGGTCAGAGTGATGAAGCGAGCCGTGGTGCTCATCTGCAGTTTGAGTCTATTCGGTTGCCCAGGTTTTGGCACAAAAACGATGGATAACTTTGGACCAGATGGCGACGTCACCTTTGAGAATTCCGTCAAGGCGCTGCTCGCCGAACGATGCGTATCGTGCCATTCAGACCCACCCGTCGCGGGTGCCCCAAATGCGCTTGTCACCTACGACCAAGCCTACGCCGCGAGGATAAGGATCGTGGAGAGGTCCGTTCGCGAACTCACGATGCCACCTGGCGCGCCGCTGAGCGCCGAAGAACAGGCGACCTTACTCAAATGGGTTGAGACCGGCGCAGAACGCGGCGACGTGCCCAGCGCCGATGCCGGCTTAGATGGCGACGCGGGCATCGCCGATGCAGGTGAGGTCGCGCCCCTGACATGGGCAAATGGTGTGACTCAACTCATGGAGGCGCGGTGCTCATTCGCAGGCTGCCATGGCGGTAACATCCCATCGGCTCAACTCGATTTGACAACCTATGAAGGCTATCTCGCAGGTGGTGTCAGCGGTGACATCACAGGTGGTGGAGACCCAGCAGAGTCGATCCTCATCGATCATTTCCGCGGCAGACGAGGCCGACGGGTGATGCCTCTCGGTGGACAAGCGCTCAATGAGGCACAGATCAGGGCATTTGAGAATTGGATCGAGGATGGTAGCCCACAATGAGCCACAGAAAACCACTCCTTTTGAGCGGGTTGATCGGATGCCTGCTGTTGAGCTCACATGTCGCGCTCGCGTTACCTCAATTCGCGGTGCGCTCCGCACGCGCCTGCGACACCTGTCATGTCGCACCAACCGGATGGCATAATCCCGCCATCTCAGAACGTAAGTGCACGCTCAACTGTAATGGTTGCCATGTGAGCCCGAGCGGTGGTGGCATGAGAACAGCGTCTGGCTCGTTCTATGGCCAACGCACCTTGCCCCGCTGGAGTCGGTTGCCCATCGACTCGCTCGAGATTCTTTCGAGTAGTCAGCCTAGGGCCGCAAGTCAGCCGATGGCCGCAAGTCAGCCCATGGCCGCAAGTCAGGCAAAAGCCGCAAGCCAGCCTGTGGCAAACCAAACGGCTCCAGCGGCCGGGACGGCCGCGCGGTATGCGGGCATTGAACCGAATCCAACTTTTCAAATTGGTGGCGACTTGCGGCTCGCATTCTTTGCGCCAGCAGATGATATCGCCGGTGGCGAGGGCGCCTTTTTCCCCATGCAAACGGATCTGTATCTCGCCTATCGCCCCTACAACCCTAAGGCGCTCAATCATGGTCGAGTGACCTTGGTGACGAGTCTTGGGGCCCAAGGTTCCCGCGAGGAAGAGTTCGATGGGTTTACCGACCGGTTCTTCGCCAGAGAATGGTATGCGATGTATCACGACCTACCCGACCAAATGTATGTTCGGGCCGGCCGTTTTTTACCGGCTCACGGATGGCGAACCGACGACCATACCGGTTTTGTCCGGCAAGGCCAGATGATCTTTGGCCAGCCTTTCGATCATGAACGTCAGGTAACAGGTCTCGAGTTCGGTATGAACCCGAACTATCCCTACCTGCACGCAAGCGTATTCAATCTCGCCGATGATTGGGATGCCCCCTACGACCATCAACTCGGCTATGGTGGCGCCTTGTCTGCGGGTTATCGTGAACTCGGCTGGCACACCGGCGCTTCGGTCATTTACGGCCAACGCGAGACCACCGACGACCAAATGGGATGGACACAGGTCGGCGCCAGTCTGCAGTGGGCGTTGAACCTCTTCGTCTTGGCCAACGGACTGCCGCTGACGTATCTCGGCGAGTACCATCTGCTCCACACCAGCCCGGATGATCAGGCAAAGCGGATTGGACTATCATCATTCCACGAGCTCGGTTGGCTCTTGACCCGTGGTTTTAATGTGACGACCCGATACGACTGGAACGATCCAGATATCGAGTTTCGCTACAACACGCAGCACCGAATCAATATCGGCTTTGAATGGCATCCTGTGCCTTTTCTCGAAGTCATCACCCGCTTTAGGCACAATTGGAAGCACATCGATGACCGCTTCAAGTTTGACTCCGATGAGGTGCTCGTCATGTTGCATGGGTGGTATTAGATGAAACGCGGTCTCGTCCCAGAACTCGTTGCCCGCCAGCAGACCTTCATCGACTGGCGTCGGCAAATACATGCCCATCCAGAGACAGCCTTTGAAGAGTTCAAGACCGCTGCACTGGTCGAAGACGAGCTCCGGCGGATTGGGCTAGACGTAAGCACGGGTCATGCCCGCACAGGCGTGGTGGCGACACTGGCCGCAGACCAACCTGGGCCAAGCATCGCGCTCAGGGCAGATCTCGACGCGCTCAATATGACCGAGCTGAACGAGATTGAACATTGTTCAACTCACCCCGGCAAAATGCATGCGTGTGGACATGACGGGCACACAGTGATGTTGCTCGCCGCAGCCACCCATCTGGCAAAACACCGACCCAAATCGGGGACTGTCCATTTCATTTTCCAGCCTGCTGAAGAAAATGAAGGCGGCGGCCGAGTGATGATCGAAGAGGGCGTTCTCGATATGTTCCCAATCGATGAGGCCTATGGGATGCACAACTGGCCTGCGCTCCCGAGCGGCGTATTCGCGGTTCACGACGGTCCCGCGATGGCATCGGCCGACCGCTTTCAAATCACGTTACGGGGTCGCGGTGGACACGGCGCGATGCCCCATCAGACCATCGATCCGGTGGTGGCGTCCGCACATCTCATTCAGGCCTTGCAGACCATTGTCAGCCGCAATGTAAAGCCATCTGATGCCGCTGTGGTGAGTGTGACGCGTATCCAAGCGGGTGAGACCTTTAACGTGATCCCAGAGTCCGTCGAACTTTTAGGCACCGCCCGAAGCTTTAACCCTGCTGTCCGGGACCTCATCGAAGAGCGACTCACCGCGCTCAGCGAGCAAATCGCCGCTGCATTTGGGCTTCAAGCGGAGGTTAACTATCGTCGCGGATATCCACCAACCATCAACACATCAGCGCAGGCAAACGTGGCGGCACGGGTAGCCGCGCAGGTGGTCGGCGCATCATCGGTACGCCGTGACCTGCCACCGAGCATGGGCGCGGAAGATTTCTCATATTTTCTGCAAGAACGCCCCGGTTGCTACGTTTGGTTGGGCTCGGGTCAAGGCCCCGATTCCCCCGGGCTTCATCACCCGCGGTTTGACTTCAACGACGACGTGCTCGTCACGGGCGCATCGTATTGGGTGCGACTCGTTGAAGAACGCCTTGGCGGCGCGGTCACAGCCTAAGGGCAAGCTTGCCCAATTTCTCGCCGCTGAATAAACGAACAAAGGTCTCGGGGAACAATTCAAGGCCATCCACGAGGGTTTCACGGTACTTAATATCGCCCGCAGCGATCCATTCCGCCAGCTGACCGATGGCTTCGGGCGCCCGGTGCATGTAGTCGATAACGATAAAGCCTTCCATCCGCGCCCGCCGGATGAGCAGCGCCAGATAATTTGAAGGTCCAGGTGGCAGGCTTGTGGCGTTGTATTGAGAGATGGCCCCGCAAATGACCACCCGTGCCCCCAGGGCGAGCCGCGTCAGCGCAGCATTAAGAATCTCACCGCCCACATTGTCGAAGTAAATGTCGATCCCATCGGGACAAGTCTCTCGAATCGCCGCCTTCACCGACTGATTCTTGTAATCGATTGCAGCATCGAACCCGAGCTCGTCAACGAGATGACGACACTTATCTGGTCCGCCAGCGATGCCGACCACACGACACCCCTTAATACGGGCAATTTGCCCAACGATTGAACCGACGGCCCCCGCTGCACCTGAGACCAAAACCGTTTGTCCTGGTTTTGGCTGACCGACCTCGAGTAAACCAAAGTAAGCGCTCAACCCGGGCACACCAACAGGTCCGACGAACGCACTCAACGGTATACCGTGCTGCTGAATCGGGCTCAGTCCCTTCCCCGAGCCAACAAAGTGACTTTGAACCCCCAACATGCCCGAGACCAGTGCACCGACAGGCCAGGCGTCGTGACGACTCTCAACCACCTCACCCACGCCGAAGGCGCGCATGACCGCACCGAGCTCAACCGGTGGTAGATACGACGGCATGGCTGTCATCCATCCTCGCATCGCCGGGTCGATGGACACGTAGCGATTAGCGACTCGAATTTCACCCGCAGCCAAAGGCTCAAAGGGCGTCTTTACAAAATCAAAATCATCCGCAGTCGGTACACCCACTGGCCTCCGTTTAAGCAGATAGCGCGACACAGTGCCTGTGGTCATGACGTCTTCCCTCGAACCAAAAACCTGTCTAAAAATGCGAGCTGCGCGTCCCAAGCCGCGCGACCCCGGTCGGACCAAAACACAACATGAAAACCATGTATGCCGCCCGGATAAATCTTAATCTCGTGCTCCACACCACGACGTTTGAGCGCCGCGCCGAGGCGCCGCGTGTCGTCTAATATGGGATCCCGTGTACCCACCAGTGACATGGTCGGTGGCAAGGGTCGCGTGGGCGTCCAATCGCTCTCTAAAATGAGTAAGGGGTCAGCGAGCGAGCCGCGATTTTCATCGCTGCCTAAGTATTCGGAACATACGCTGCTCACGCGGTCAGCTAAGAGTGTGGGTAGCGTTTGCTTTCTGCGTTTAAAGCGGTCCCCATCAGACACCTGCAATATGCCACAGGCGGGCAAAATCGCCTTGATCGGGAGGTCGAGGTCATAAATCTCAGCCGCCCACGGCTCCGCACTACGCTCGCACGCAGCAAGCGTCAGCGCGAGCGTCAAATTGCCACCCGCCGATTCACCGCCGATATACCACTGTGTCGGGTCAGCACCGAAGTCGGCTGCGTGCGCAGAAATCCATTTGACGGCCGCCATGACATCTTTCAGCGCGTTGGGATAGACGCCACTCGGAACCAATCGATAATTGATGCTGAAGACCACAAAGCCATGTTGCGCAAATTTGTAATTCATCATCCAGTGGGTGTCTTTTGACAAGATGCGAAAACCGCCCCCGTGAATGTACAAAAAGATGGGCAGTGGCCCCTTTGCGTTCTTAGGGCGATACACATCGAGCCGTTGCGCAGGATCACCAGAGTCGGTGTACGGGATATTTCGAGTCACCTCGACGCCACGTCCGATGGACCAGGCTTGCGGATGTAGACGCATGCCCCGCATCGTGGTGTTTAAGAGGCCAGAGATGAGAGCACCGCCGGCCCGCACACGCAGTTCGCTAAGCATAATTGACTCAATCACTTGTCGACATCGCCGAATTAAAGCAGCCAAGCCCATGAGACGCAATGGCTCAGCTCAAGCGGCACACACAAAACCTCATGAGACTCAGCCGGGAGATTCCGCTATAGTGCCGGGGCAAAGATTGCGATGACATCCGTTTTAGTGGTTAGATCGGATATCTTTTGACTCACGTCACTTATCGTACACAGGTCATGTTGCCACACTATCGTTCCATTCTATCGAGCATCGCTCTTTGCCTGTTGTGCGTATCGATGTTCAGCTCCGGCTTAGCCCAGACCACGGAGGTTCGCCGGCAAAGCATCGTGAATGGCACGCGACAACCATTCGTCTTGCCATTGACCGAGGCGGAGCAGCTCGCCATCGGTTGGCTGGCAAGCTATGGCACGCCCAACACGCCGAACTGTACCGGCACCTTGATCACGTCACGGGTGGTGCTCACAGCAAAGCACTGCACCGAGGGGACGCCGCCCGAGTCGATGGTTTTTGGTCTGGGTCTCGTGCCCGAACGGGAGACCGCGCTCTTTGATATCACCACAAAGCTTGAACACCCCGTCGTCGATGTCACATTGCTCTATCTTGCGCGAGATGCTGTCGATGACATCGAATCCCTTGGCTTTGGCACGAGCGGCCTGGAATCTGAGCTCACCCCCATTGCGTACAACAAGCAAACCCTCGAGGGCGCAGACAAAGACGAGCTGCTCGAGCGCGAGGTCGAAGTGGTCGGCTACGGCGAAACTCAAGACGCCACCCGGTCCGGCCGCTGGTTTGCGGGCGTCACCTTGACCGACATCGATAGTCAATTCGTGACGGTGAACGGCAACGGGATCGCAGGGGTTTGCAATGGCGATTCAGGCGGCCCGGTTTTGTCCATCAATCTGAGGGGTAAGCCGGTCATTCTAGGCGTCTTGTTCGGGGGCTCAGCCACATGCACAGGCGAAGACTACTTCACACGTTTAGACCCCTTGAGAGATTGGATAGATGACGGCATCCAGAGAAGCTGGTCCGATATTCCCGAAGGCAGCCGCTGCCGTGACCTGACCTTCCTTGGCCGCTGCGTCAATAACACGGTGGAATGGTGCAATGAACAACTGGAAGTTCAGCGTCTACAGTGCCCCTCACAAGCCCACTGTATTTATGTCAACAATCAAGAGGGCTACTACTGCGACAACCCCGATTTCTGTGTGCCCGACAGCCCGCATTGCGACACCCGTTATGACGGCTTTTTGCCTGCTGGTGCAGTGGCTTTGATCATGGACAGTACCTGCAACAGCCACCCAGCGCGTGGCCGTCCAGGTTATGGCATCCTAGCGATTTTGGTCATTTTGGCGGGCACGCGTCGCTCGCGGAGACAATCGCGTTGACTTCGCTTGGCCTGTAAGCGGATGCGAGCACCTCGTCTCTGCTCACATGGCACAAGGTCGCCCGCGACGGCGCAACCTTTATTGCGATACCGCCGTCATCCTGGTTAAACTTTGAGCGAAGAGACGCCTGCGCATCGCAGCTGCTCAAACGCTCATGGAATCTCGTTTGCGACAATTATTCTACATCGCGCTCTGCTTGAGCGGCACGCTTATGTGGGTGTCTTCACCAAGCGCTCAAGAGATGACGGAGACCCTCGAGCAACCCATATTTTTTGGCACGCGAGACCCCGACACGGTTCAGCTCGATGAAAGCGAGCGACTCGCTATCGGCTGGCTCAACACACCACAGACCGACCAACCATCCGACTGTACAGCGTCGTTGATCACCTCGAGGATCGTGCTCACCGCCAAACATTGCACCGATATCTTTACCGCCGACCAATTGACCTTTGGCCTGGGCGTACAGCCAGGCGACCCACTGATTTCCTTTGAAGTTGAGAGTAAAGACGAGCACCCAGACTTCGATGTCACCTTACTTTATCTCAGGGAGGACGCGGTGGATGCGCTGGCGCAACTTGCATCGTCGCCAGGGTTAACCGTCAAGCCACTGCGATACAATCGACAGAGCCTACGCGGCCTGGAAAAGGGTGCGCTCCTCGAACGTGCCGTCCAGGCCGGCGGCTATGGAACAACCCATGACCCAGCGCTCTCCGGCATGTTCTTCGCAACCATCACCATTATCGACATCGACGAAAGATTCGTGGTCACCGACGGACGAGGCATCCAAGGCGTCTGTGGCGGTGATTCAGGTGGTCCTTTGATCACCCAGAATCTCCGCGGTGAGCCCGTGATTATTGCCACGCTCACAGAAGGCGAAGACTCCTGCGTAGGCGTTGACCGCTTTACCCGACTCGACTTGGTGCGAGAGTGGATCGACGATGGAATCAGGCGAGACTGGCAGAACTATCCAGAAGGCGGCCCGTGCCGCGAGCTCACCTTCTTTGGACGCTGCGTTGAGAACACCGTCGAATGGTGCGACGTAGACCAAGTGGTGAAACGCTTCGAGTGTCCCGCTGGTACACACTGCATCTACACCGGCCCCGAGGAGGGCTATTACTGCGCTGAGACGGCGTTTTGCAGTAAGAGTAGCCGGCATTGTGACACACGGTTCGACAGTTTCCTGCCCGATGCCCCACGCAAAACCAGCGCGGTCGGTATCTGTTCCCAGGGCGCACATCGATCTCAATTTGACCTCATCGGGCTGCTCGCGCTCATACTGACGATGCTCTCGGTGCACGGAAGACGGGCTCGGTCATGCTCATCTCAGAACAGTTAGTCAGCCGCCTCAAAGCGCTTGGTCTGCCCATGGAAGAACCGGCAGAGCGCTTGCAAGGCGGAGATATGAGTCAAGTGTGTCGAATGGGTCGATTTGTGATCAAGGAGGCCATTGGCGCTGCGGACGACCAACTCAAAATCGAGGCTGCCGGTCTTAAGAGACTTCAGAACGCTGGGTGTAAAACGCCGAGCATTCACCACGTGGACCAAAGCTGCCTGGTGATGGACTATGTGAGCCCAGGCCCAGCTCAAGAAGACGATCTCGCGGAACAGCTCGCCAGGCTCCATACCCACACCGTCGCCATGGATGAGCCGGCCCAAGCGATTTACATCGGTAACCTGAGACTTGAGCCAACAAAGCCATGCACCCGCTGGAGAGACTTTTGGGTCACTCAGCGAATTGCCCCGCTGCTCGAGCTAACCGACGCGCAGCTCGGTTCAAGGCGCCAAGGCCTCGAGCGACTTTTGCACACCTATGAGCCACCCGTTGAAGGCCCCTGCGTGCTCCATGGCGACCTCTGGAATGGCAACGTCATCTATGGGCAGCATGGTGCCTGTCTCGTCGACCCGAGTGTCTGGGTCGGTGAACGCGGGGTCGACCTCGCGATGATGAAGCTCTTCGGTGGGTTTGGCGCGCGTTTTTGGCAGGCCTACGAATCGAACGCACCCATACCGAAGGCCGTTCAAGATGCCCTGCCCTTCTACCAACTCTACTACCTCCTCGTTCACGTCCATTTCTTTGGTTCGTCGTACATCGGACCTATCGACAGAATCATCGAGCGTTACTGAATGCGTCAATCGAGACAGCGTCCGCTGTCAACCAGCTGACGACCCCTCGCCTCACCGCGGCATGTAAACTTCGGTAAAACGCCCATAAAATGGTGCGTTTAGGCGCTTATGATGGGCTGGCACCGCTCTTGCGTGTATGGTGCACAAACACATGTGGATCGTCTCACTTGTTCCGAGTGGCCAAGGCGAGTACGTTTCACGTGTAGATTTAGACGGGAGGACCATCGCAGGTGCGATACGGTCAGGTTCAAATACGGCGTTTTCGCATGGTGCACGCTTTAAGTGCGCTGTTTGCATTCACACTCATCATGCCGCTGCCTTCACAGGCAAAAAAAGGCAATAAGATCACGCGCGTGATCCCTGAGAGTCGCGAGAAGACCATCGAGTATACCTTTATCGCATCAGGCGAGATCGACGGCTCCAAGGCGGAGGCTTTGCCCGCCGATAAGGGCCGTGTGCTGATCTTGAGGCTCGGTGGTGTTGCAGCGAAGCGGAAATGGATAAAGCACAAAGATAAGGACATCAAGCGGGTGCTCTTACATGGGTCCTCGGAGCGTCCACCCGGTGCTGTACTGCGCGTTCGTTTCAAAAAGAAGGTCATCAATCGAGACTTTATGAGACGAATCAGGGTGCACATCGAAGATAGCGGCATCCGAATCTCAATCCCCCGTCCAGGGGTGCCAGCTGACCTCGACTCAAAACAAGCAAACCAGCCAAAATCCGAACCAAGCCCCAACCCGACAGCCAGTCAAGACAATCAGACAGCGCAAACGACTCAAGGCCCACCAGCGATGGAGAGTGCGGGGCCGCCAGCAACGAACGCCTCAGCCGGCAACGAAGAGACCTTCGATATACCGAAGGACTCAGCGGTGCAAACAGCGCCCAGGGGTCTGCCCGGCCTCAGTCCACCACAGGACTTAAAGCCGGTCCAAGGCGCTGAGATGGATGTGGCCGATGGGGAGACAGGCAAACAAGACACGCCTACGGCACCAAAGAAAGCCACGCCGGTGGTCTCCAATGAGAAATTACCACCGACACCGGCCTTCAGGAATGCGAACACATCTGCGAATCAGACAGACACGGCTGCAAAAACGGATGTCCCTGCTGCCATTGAATCGAATCCGAATGACCCCACGCCGATCATGCCCGATGCAAAAACGGGCAGCGCCGAGATGATCTTCATGCCTGGTGTACGAACGAGGGATGTGCTGGCCGGATTCACGGATTTGAGTCTACGACTAGAAAAGAGCATGGTGGAGCGTAGACCACCTCATCGAATCGCGGTCTTTCCATTCCTCGCGCTCGACAAAAGAGCCATGGCTGCCCATGTCGACACAGTGAGCCAAGCGGTGATGACCAACCGAATCTTGAAGCGACCGGGGTTCGTCCAAACCGATCCCGACCTGCTCACCCGCACCGTGGCACCGCTTAAACGCGATGAGATGGGCCGTTTTGATCTTGACGAAGCGCGCGCGGCTGGTGTCGCAGTCGGTGCGGACACGCTCATCGTCGGTACCGTCAGCAGCGCCGGCAATGGTTTTACGGTCGATACACGCGCCATCGATATTGAGAGTGGAAAACGACTCGGTGAAGTGAGCCAAGAGTTTGACCAAGACGCGTTTGAGGCCTACGCGAACGCCATCCGCGATGAGCGCAGTTATGAGGGGACGCTCTGGCGTTCAGCCGCCCTACCCGGCTGGGGCCAACTCTACCAAAAAGAAAAGAAACGCGGTGCCGTCTATATGACGATCTTTGCAACCACGATGGTCGCCGGCTTAGGCTCAAGTCTAGCCGCAGCTTTAGCGGAACAAGAGTATCGTCAGAGCACCTCTGCTGCGGACGTTGGTTTGCGAGAGACCGCCAATTCACGCTATGCCCAAGCGAACGCCTTTTTCGTCACCGCGGGTGTTGTGTGGCTCGCGGCCATGGCGGATAGCGTCTTTGGCGCAAGCAAGAGCGTGAGCATAGATCCCGAGAGATACGGAGCCCCACGATGATGCGAGCTTTCGCGACAGTTTATGCATTATGCACCATAGTCAGCATGCTGATGGGCTGTGGTGAAATCGAAGCGATTCACCCCTTGGATCCCGATACACCTGCAGCCTTCCAAGCGCCCGCCAAATTACAAGGCCGATTGATCACGCCTACGGGTTTCGACTTAGGCTCCGTCGACGAAGTCAAAATTCACCTCGACCCGCTCAACGCGAACCTGGTGTCCCGCACGGGGTCGGTCGCAGAGACAGGTATTTTTCTTATCGAAGATGTCATCCCGGGCTCTTATCGGCTCACCGTTTGGGGACCCGGCGTCGGAGGCGGCCCATTTCTTGTCGACATCCAACGGGGCGAGCACCTCGATATGGGGCCTGTCATTCTCAGTCCCGTGCTCGGACAGATTAAGGGCTGGGTTTTTACAACCGATGGTATGCCAGCAACCGGTGCCCTGGTCTCTACCGATGATCGCTACGAGGTGACGGTGGTCGACACCGAAGGCCGATTCACCGTGCGCGTACTCGAAGGGAATCGACGTGTCACCGTGGTCCTTAAAGATCACACCCCCTGGCACTCTCAAGACGTGCCCGTCGAGGCCTGGGACGATGTCACCATGTCGCAACCCATCTTCTTGGAAGCTGAACCCGGCCATCTTCGCGGACAAGTGGGCCTTAGCCAATTCAGCACAACGCTCCGCTCTGCTCGAATCCGAATGGCATTACTGCCCACCGAGATTGGCAATGGCGGCGAGAATGAACCGGCCGACCGACCCGACGATGCGCCGGACACATCGGGGCTGTTTAGAGACACGCGCATCGAGCGCCGCGACTTCGAACTTGACCCCGAGACCGGCGACTTCATGCTCCATGATGTTGTGCCCGGCAGCTACCTGCTGGAAATCCGCGCGCCGGGCTACCAAAAGCAAACCTGGCCCGTTGTGATCCATGCACGCGTCCCGTCGGTGCTTGGGCGATTCGAGCTCAATCACCTGTCCAATACCTCGCAGGCTGTACAACTCTCAGGACGCGTACGGACCGGTGGCGTGGGTCTCGTGGCCATTGGGCTGGACATCAGCATAGAGTCGACCTTTGGTGACCCGCCTGTACACTACGGCCGCGTCGTCACGGACTCCAACGGTGAGTTCTCCATCCCAGTCGCCGCCGATGAACTCTACTCGATCAGCGGAGAAGCCATTGGTTTCCCCGACATCGAAGGGGGGCCATTTCGCTACATTCAAGGCCAAGGATTCAGGTCCATCGATGGCACTGTGCCGGACTTCAATTTGGGCCCAGCAAGCCAATCGAACGGTGGATAGCCGGCTTCTTTAACCCAACGTAATCCAAACAAACCAATACAACACGGAGAGATCATGGCGATTACTGTGATTACCGGCGCCAATCGTGGAATTGGCCTCGAACTGACCAAACAACTCAAGGCAAAAGGCCACACCGTCGTCGCGCTCGTGCGCAAAAGCTCGGCAGAGCTTGAGGCAACGGGTGTGGAGATCATCGAGGGCGTAGATGTCACAAGCGACACCTATAACGATTGGCTCCCTCGTCTTGAAGGACGTGATATCGGTCTCTTGATCAACAACGCAGGCCTGCTGAGACGCACAAGCATCGACGACCTCGCGCTTGACGATGTCCGTCGACAATTTGAGGTCAACACGCTCGGCCCACTCAAAGTCACCCATGCCCTGCTCGGTCAAATGAATGCAGGCGCCAAGATCGCACATATCACCAGTCGCATGGGCTCGGTCGCAGACAACACATCCGGCAGCCACTACGGTTATCGCATGTCGAAAGCGGCCCTGAACATGGCTGCGAAGTCCATGGCCGTTGACCTCTCCAGTCGCAACATCAGCGTGTGTGTGCTGCATCCAGGCTATGTGCGAACGGGCATGACCGGCCACACAGGACTCATCGACGCAGACGAGTCTGCCGCAGGGCTCATCGCTCGAATCGAAGGGCTCAACGCGGAGAACAGTGGTTCGTTCTGGCACCAAAACGGCGACGCCCTCCCCTGGTGAGCGCCCTCACCCCATTCTCGACGCTCATCGCTCAACTAGATCGCGACGGCGACGTATACCAGACCGAGCTCCCGGCAGATTGGCTTCAGGGACGGACCGCATATGGTGGGCTGACAACAGCGCTCTGCTACGAAGCGGCGATACGTTCATTTTCAGACTTACCGCCGCTGCGCTCGGTACAGGTAACGTTCATCGGCCCCGCCATGGGTCGCCTAACGCTCAAGACAAAAATGCTCAGGCAGGGCCGCAACGTCTCCTTCATCGAGGTCGACTTAATGGGCGATAAGGGACTTGCCACCCGCTGTCTTTTCACATTTGGCGCCTCAAGAGCATCTCAACTCACCTCGCCCGTCATACGTCCAAGGCGCTTAGATGCGCCGGACACCTGTCCTGAGTTTCTTGGATTCGATGGTGCGCCCGCGTTCACTCAACACTACGACACCCGTGTCATCGAAGGGAGCAGACCCGGCACGAACGCTGATAAACCAGATTACCTTGTGTGGGTGAAACATAAAGATGCAAGCGGGCTCGACTCAATGACCGGTCTCTTGGCGCTCGCGGATATGCTACCGCCAGCGATGCTCTCCACGGCGAGCAGCTTCGTTCCCATCAGCTCTATGACCTGGCATATGAACGTACTCGTGGACCAACCACCACAGCAGAGCGCTTGGTGTCTGCTCGAAAGCGCCGCTGAGAGCGCGATTGAGGGCTATTCGAGTCAAAATATGACACTCTGGGATCGCAGCGGTCAGCCACTCGTCATCGGCCGCCAATCCGTCGCAATATTCGACACATAGATGCACTTTTAAGCGTCCATCAGCACCGATGTGCAAATCTCGCCCATGCAAAAACGAAAAGAGATCAAAAAAAGTGCGTCACAGAGCTTGACGACGGAGTCGAGTTTCAATAACTTCACCCTCCGCTGATCCGGCATAGCTCAGTTGGTAGAGCAGTCGGCTGTTAACCGACTTGTCACAGGTTCGAGTCCTGTTGCCGGAGCCAAAAACCCCTCAAGGCCTTGCTTTGAGGGGTTTTGCTTTTCTGGGTGGTTTTGGTGCCCGAAACCAAGTCCTCGTCGACCCCTCCACGGTTTCAAGATGATTTCCACCTTTCCTCGCATACAGCTGATCAATCCCGATGACTGTCAACACGTCGCCAAAGCGCGTGGTAAAGCCGCGCCATGGCATCAATTGCCCCTTCGATTGCCTCATCCCAGGTGGACGTGTCCTTCGGTACGTCGGTGATCTGGCCGAACCAATCTGCTGGTATCACACCAAAGAGAACTACAGGTGTGAGATTCAACATGCCCGAGTCGTAACCATAGTACAGGGGACGCGACAAAGGCGCTTGAAGAGCCCCAGACATTTTTACCAGTTTGTTAGCAATCGCTAACAAATATTTAGTCAGTCAGGTCGTTAAATTCATGGGTAGGCCCTCAAAAATTGAGCGAGACGAAGTACTCAATCGCGCGACGCGGCTGTTGTGGGCTCAAGGTTGCGATGCTGTGTCCACCCGTGACCTGGAGCAGGCCTTAGACCTACGCGCCCCTGCCATTTACAGGCGTTTTGGCAATAAGGATGGTCTCATCGCGCAGTGTATGGAGCACTACATTAAGACGGTCATCAGGGTCCGTATCAAAAACCTGCTCGACAATGCAGATGACCCCCTGCAGGGTCTTCACAACTTCTTTACGTCGGCATTAGAACCGCACAGGCGTCATGGGCGCCTCCATGGCTGTTTGATGGCAAATACAGCGACCCAAAACGAGGGCCAAGTTCCAGGTGTACACGCCGCGATTCAGCGTGGTTTTAAACTCGTGCGCAAAGCATTTAAGACACAAATTCAACGCGCTCAGGCAATCGGACAGATCGACCAAAATCTCGACCCAGAGGCGCTCAGTTTGGCGCTCATGATGTCGATGCAAGGTCTGCTTACGCTCGCACGCGCGAATAATCAGGACATGAGCCTCGGCATCGACGCGACCTTCCATCTGCTTAAAATGAAAACCAAACACAACTTAGAACAGAGCCAGGAGAGACCGTTATGAGAGTCCTTACCCAAACCGCTTGTTTACTGACCCTGCTCAGCTTTGGCATCTCTGGCTGCGAATCAGCTGATCAGCAAAATGACGTTACCGACGGCGGCATTGAATCACCTGATGGCACGCCAGAGTCCGCCGATGGTGGCAATGAGATGAACGATGGAGGCGACGACGTCGTTGATAATGACCTCTATGCAGATTGGTTCGCCGGCTACAATGAAGGGCAAGACACCACCTATCTCGACAACGGGGGCACCATCTACGACGATGGCGACACCAATCGCTATCCGGCAGCGCCTAGCCACACGTTTATCGAGGGCGCTGCCTACGGACCGTTTTCGAGAAATGTGCTCGATATCTACCTGCCGAATGATGTGTCAGGGCCAACCCCGGTTGCGGTGTACATCCATGGCGGCGGTTTCTCCAGCGGAGACAAGACCAAAATCCATCAAGGCAAGGGCGACATCGCCGCCTATCTCGCCGACGGAATCGCCGTCGCGAGCATCAGCTATCGCTATGGTGCTTCACATTCGGCGGCCGCGCAGACCGCAATCATACCGAACGGTGAGTGCGATGGTTCCGATGGTGGCTGCAGAAAAGATTACGTATTCCGCGATGGAGCGCGCGCGATTCAATACATCCGCTATCGTGCCGAAGACTGGAACATCGATCCATCGAAGATCGCAACCTGGGGCAGCTCCGCGGGTGGCCAAATCGTCATGTGGATCGCGACGACGCCCAATCTCGCGGTCGCAGACCACCCCGACCCTGTGCTGCGTGAGGACAGCCGTGTTCAGGTCGTCGGGCACATGACCTCTCAGGTCAGCGCACTCAATAGCCACTGGCCTGACTTGCTGAATTTCAGCGACATGTTCTGGCAGGCGATCGGTTGGTCCGATGAGAGCTACGACAAAATGCTGCAGGGCAGCCTGTCGGACATCAAGAACACGATTGAAGGTCAAAAGCTCTTACAGGTGATCGACTACTACGGGGCAATCAGTGAGGCGTCGCCACCGATTATGGCAGCGTGCTCGGTCAATGACCACAGCGAGGAGATGATGCTGAATCCAGATAACGCCGATGACCTTCAGAGTAACCTCGTCCATCACCCCTCTCACAGCGTCGCGATTTACGAACGCTGCCTGATGGTCCAAGAGTCATGCGAGATCGCAACAAAAATCCTCAAGATCGGCGGATACGTAGACAGCAGAAAGAACCATGACGAGAACATGCAGGCCTTTATCACCGGCAGGCTCGGAGAGCTGTAAATTCATCGTCTGGTCACCTTCGCAGCAGCGGGTTCTGCGCTGCAAGCATCCACCACAACGACCGCTGCACACTAAGCTCCTTTGGACAGACCGCTTTAAGGGCTCGCTTTAGGGGTTTCTGGTTTAGGGTATGAAAACCGAATCCCCAACCGCGCGCCCAATGAGCGATATCATGCCCCCATCGATACAACACTTGCACACTACCGGTTGCTATTGAGCGTGCGAGGTCTACTCAATGTAGACGGTCGGTCATCGCTACGGCGGTTTCCCTCGTCACCTTCGAGTAGCATCCAAGCAATTGGAGAGACCGGATGGTTAAAGCACGACTGAAAAGCGCTTCCGCAATCCTCCGATGCACCGAGGGCGAAATCGGAGACGCTGTCGAGTTGCTCCACAGTTGTTTGATCCATGTGGTGATTTTGCGCGATGGCTTAACGGTGGTGCAGCTCAGACGTCAGCTGAATGGGATGGTATCTACCACAGGCCCCTCGAGTCGGACCTCGAGCCCCGTGGGCGTCAATTGCGCATAGTGCACGGACCATCCCGCGCGACGTGCGACCTCATTCGTGATCAGAGTACCCATACCGGGCCCCCGTGGTCTGGCGTCATCGAGCAGAAAAGACTCACTTTGAAGACTCGCTAAGGTCTCGCGGGGCATTCCCGGGCCGTCGTCGATGACCAATAACTGAAAGCGTTTCCCGCCATCGACGACTGCTAGCTTGATGGCCACATGCCCGCCCTCTTGATTGTGCTCGACGGCGTTTTGCACCAGGTTGGCGACCGCACGCTCCGCCAACGCCGGTGTACACGCGACCCAAACCTCGAGGTTGGGCGTATTGGCAGCCACCTGGATCCCGCCATGACGCCCAACGATGGTGAACCGCTTCTCGATTCGGCGAATCAATTCCGATAACTCGACCCGGCCAGATGTTGCCTCCACTTCATGGCGAAGACGTGCAGCAAGATGCAGATTGTCCACCATGGATGACAAAAACACCGCATCTGCCAAGGCGCGTCGTGCTTCTTGCTGGACTGCGCCTTGTGACTCTGTTGCTAATGCCTCAAGGGCCAGGTGCATGCTCGCAAGCGGCGTCCGCAAATCGTGGGCGACGCCAGCGAGATGGTCCTCCAGTGCGTGGTTTCTCTGTTCGAGCGCCGTCTGAGCCTCGATGATGCGGGCGTGGCTCTCGGCGAGGACATTCGCGATATAACCGAGGGAATCGGAGGTGCCTGATTCAGGTGTAAACGACTCGGTGCCCACATTCCCGGCGGCGCGTGACAAAGCGTCAATACGCGTGCGCAGTGGTCTAACAACCAATAAGAAGGTCGCCAGAACGGCGAAGACAACACCGAATAGAACAGCGCCAAGCAGCACCCAAAAAATCAGCTTTATGGGAGCGCCGCCCGGCGTTTTCGTCGTACCGCCGATGATGGAGCAGGGCCCTGTGGCGTCGCGCGCATACACAAAAACAGCCTGGTCTGGAGAGTTTTGAGTAAAAGCGGCCCCCTGCTCTCGCGCTTGCTCAAGAACCTGATTGTTAATGGCTGGTGCGGCTGGGTTTAGAGAACGACCAGACTCGTCATAGGCATAGAAGGAGATCACCCCCGATGACCACCCCCACGTCTCTGGTGACGCACTGCATTTGGAGAAATCGATGCCACCAATTCGGTGTTCGATGATCGCGTGCTGAATCAAGGGTCGCGCCAGGCGAAACCCGAGAATGGTAAACCCACCCACCAACAGGCAACCAAGCACCGTGCCTAAGAGCACTCTACGGTATAATTCCTGGGTCATGATTGAACCACGTCGCAGCGATACCCGATACCCCATATGGTCTTGATTAAGCCACCCGTATCAGGACCCAACTTCTTTCGAATCCTCGAGATATGGCTGTCTACGGTTCGGTCGCTGCAGTCCCCATGTTCCGAGAGCGCGTGCTCAGCTATCTGGCCTCGCGTTTGAGCTCGACCGGCGCGTATGCAGAGGAAAGCCAATACGTTGAATTCATAGCCGGTCATGCCAAGATCTTGCTCGTCTCTCAAAACAATCCGAGCGTCTAGGTCGAGTAGCGTATCACCCAGCTCAAGCAGCCTCCGGGACTCGACCTGGCGGACTTCGAGGCGAGAGCGAATTCGGGCCACAAGCTCTTCTATAAAAAAGGGCTTCGGTACAAAGTCCACAGCACCGTTCTCAAAGCTCTTGAGGCGCGCCGGCAAGTCGCTCAGCGCCGATAGAACGATGGTCGGCACAGACACCCGCGTACACATAGCCTTGAGTACCTCAAAGCCTGTACGCCCGGGCAACATGAGGTCTAACAGCACCAAATCGAATGACTGGGTCAAGACAAGCTGAAGGCCTTGCTCGCCATTGATAGCGAGCGTGGTCCGAAACCTAGCCTGTCGAAGGCCATGGACAAGACCTTGTGCAACGCCAGCGTCGTCTTCGACGATGAGGATATGCGGCGTGTCATCCATTTTCAGGCCTCCCATTGCGTAAGATAACGGTCGCGCGGAAGTGTACGGTACCCACATCTTGTTGACGAAATAATGAGCGGTATAAATCAGTGTTCAATCGCGCCAATTTAAGCAGTTTTCCCACTTAAACGTACTGGATGCAGGAAAGTTGACCGATCTCCATAATTGCTCAACACCCCATCGATACCTTCACAAAACCAAAAATATCAGTCGATACGTGGAGCGTGTGCACATGATCAATCGTAGCTTCAACGCGGTGTCTCTCGCCGTGATTTGTTTTTTTTTCTTTGGGTGTTCGCAGTCGGACGATGAGAATCCGAATACGCCAGACCCAGTCCAGGAAGAGTTCACGAGCACCTATCAGGGTTTGCAAGTTAAACTATTCGATGACCAAGGCTGTAGCAATGACGCTTGCCACGGCGTCGCCGCAGTGGGTGGCTTGGATCTACGGGCCGACGTGTCATTTTCTCAGCTCGTAGACGTTGCATCCACTGGCAGCGCGCTCAAGCGCGTCGAACTCGGTCTGAGAGGTCGAAGCTACCTCTACCTCAAACTCCTGGCGGCCTCAAAGCCAGACGATGTGAATATCAATGGCACACCGATGCCCAGTTCGGATGCGCCGATCCCTGATAATCTCTTGGAAGCGCTGCGGCTTTGGATCTATGCAGGTGCACCCGAGACAGGCACAGTCCCTGGTACGGCGGAGCTGCTCGGTCTCGAGCTGCCCACGCCTAAGCCAATCACCATCGAGCCATTACTGAAGCCGGCGCTTGATGAGGGCTTCCAATTGGAAATGCCCACGTGGCCGGTCGGTGCATATTCGGAGCGCGAAGTCTGCTTTGCGTCGTACTACGATGTACGCGACCAAGTACCCGATGAGTTTAAGGATGAGACGGGCAACTTTGCGTTTGTCAGCATAGATGAGCTTCGACAAGACCCCCAGAGCCATCACCTGATCTTGAACAGGTCGCTTGTTCCAGTTGAGAACATCAACGCGCCCGAATTTGGAGAATGGCGTTGCCGTGGCGGCGAGAAGATGGGTGATACCTGCGACCCCACCGATCTTGCGGGTTGTGGTACGGGACATTGCACCACGGAGCCTGTCGACGGATTTGCCTGCATTGGTTTTGGTCCGACCGTCCAAGGGGCCGGTCCCTTCGGGACGACGTTGCCGATTGGCGGTGCGCAGAAATCACAAGATTACAACCAGTTGCCAGAAGGTGTCTTCAGGCTCGTCCCACTGCACGGGATTCTCTATTGGAACTCTCACGCCTTTAATCTTACCGAAGAAGATCACATGATGAATGGGCGGCTCAACTACCGTTTTGCGACAGATATCCGGTACCGCGCGCGACCAGTCAACGCCTTAGCCAGACGGGGGGCTATTTTCTCGCCGAGTGCCCCGCCCTATGAACGACAAGAGGTGTGCGAGACGCTGACCATGCCACAAGGCGCACGACTCATTTCGCTGCTTTCACACACCCACAAGCGGGGTGAGAGTTTTAAGGTTTTTCATCCCGATGGGTCATTGATTTACGAAAACTATTTCTTCAGCGATCCAATCACTGCTCGCTACGAACCAGCGCTGGTGTTTGATTCAGAGGATGAGGCTGAACGAACGCTTCGCTACTGCGCGGTCTATAATAATGGCGTCAATCCCGACGGGACCCCCAACCCAGAGACGGTGACGCGGGCGTCTCGCCTACCGGACAGTGTCTATATCCCGGGCGTGCCGGGCCGCTGTACACCGACCGCCTGTGCCGCCGGAAAAATCGGCAGCAGCTGCTCTGGTAGCGAAGACAATGCCACCTGCGACAGTGCACCAGGCGCGGGTGACGGCTTGTGTGATGCCTGCCCCATCACCGGTGGGGAAAGTACGGAGAATGAGATGTTTCTCATTAACGGAACGTATTATCTGCTTGAAGCCGAGACCGAGTAAACGTAGCTTCGGCTCGCCCTCTCCTTCTCTTCAAATACGGGTACGGCTTGGGCAAAAGATGAATCGAGGCGGTCTCCCACGAGGCCTTTCCTTAAAAACCAATCGATTTCGCTTCATGAAAAGGAAGCCTTCGCGATGCTTCGACTCTTATCTTTGCTCATTCTACTGACGGGTATCGGGTGTGGTACAGAATCTGACTCCCATCACCACCATGGACATCATGACCATATGGGACACGGTGGCGACCCATCCAAGGATGACGCGGACACCTATGTGGCCGGGCTCGAGAAGGTTGGTACATCTGGTCATTTAACGATCCGGCTCATCGAGAGCGCGCCAACTGTCCTTAACACGGGCGTATACACATGGCAGCTCATGGTCATCGGATCAGATGGGCAGCCAATGAATGGTCTCAACATTCAAGCAGAGCCAACCATGCCCGACCATGGGCACGGCACCGAGCCAAGATATACTGAAGGCACCCCAACCGATGAGGATGGCATCTACGAACTGAAAGATATGGATTTGTACATGAAAGGCGTGTGGCAGGTCATGGTTCGCATATCCAGCACGGAGGGCGTCGAGGATTCAGTGGCCTTTAGCTTCTACTTAGAAGACGCTCAATGATCGTACGTCCGGCAGCTCTACTCTTGCTCCTGTTGGGCTGCGGTGGACCCGCCGCGACGTCCGGCCCGACCCCATCAGGTCCTTTGGTTAATCTCGTCGACTGGACGGCCACCGATACCGAGCAAGATCCATTTGTCGAGTTTTTTTCCGACCACGTCCGCTGCACCGAGGATGACCATGGCCCGGAGATTCTCGCCGATGTCGAGGCGTATTCCCTCGAGACAGGTATGTGCAATTGGTTGACCATTGAGCAACCCAGTCTGAGCGCCGTGCGCACAGGTGACCGCGTCCTGGCGAAGATTTGGCATTTTGCCCTGTCGGCCCCTGAACCCGCCGCTGCGCGGGTGGGCCTTGCAACCACCGAGGGTATTCTCGCTCAGATGATGGAGCCGATTCCGCAGGCTGGGCGGCTCATGGTGCTTGAGTTCACGGCGCAGACAGCCATTGCCAAGGACACCCCGATCTACTTTCACATCAGCAATCACGGCGCCAATTCATGGCACCTCCTCGACGTTCAGATCAATCCTGACGAAGCTGAATAGCGCGAGATAACAAGAGCAGCGTCCACGCGATTGTTGAGGTCACTGTCACTGACGACACTGAGCGCTCAGCGGGTCGAATCGACAGTCGACGACAAACAGCCTCGATAGGCTCTAAAAACCAACGCGCGCCGGCTTCGTCGCCATGGGTCGCGCTGCGATATAGCGACAAGCCCATTCGGGGCATATCAAAAGGCAGCTCTCGCGACTCAAGCCGATACTTTGGCGCGGTGGTCTTTAGAGTCACAGACGGCACCGTCAGCAGTAAATCCGTGTCTGCGAGGACCGCCGCGGCCATTGAAAAATGAGGAACCACAGACCTCACACGGCGCCTTTGCCCGAGCCGGAGGGTAGCCCCCATGCTGGGCCCTAAGACTCAAGCGTTCGACGCGGCTTAATGAAAACATGCCCTCGTCTCAAGTCGAGGCGCTGCGAAAGGCGCGCGTCCAGTCGTTGGTTGGTGTTTAAGTGGGCGTCAAACGCAGAGCGTTGCACCATAACCTCGGCCAGTTGGAGTGCGCTCTGCCCCCCTACCCTTACGCGCTCTAGAGACGAACTCGGATCATTTCAGTCATCGGTCTGAGCCCTGTGCCAAAGACCTATGACCACGGCTGGCTATTCCAGCTCTAGCCCTTGCTGCTCGACGATAAAATCAAAAGCCAGCTCAGTGAGATTCTTGTCGCCCACTTCGACTCGCCAGGGCGCGTGAGCCTCATCGTCGAGTGGATACCAGGCATAGGGCACGCCCGTGCGGTCGTACTCTGCCTTGATCTCTTCTGCTTGTGAGAACGGTACGGTGCGGTCTCGTCTACCATGAATAATGCTGATGGGTGCATCTGTGGCATCGAAACGCGCGCCGGGCGTCATCAACTCTAAGGCGCGAACGATACCGGTACCGCCCCAATGGTCGATGATGGTGCGGATACCCGAAGACTGGTCCAAATGTGTGCCGGCCAAGGTCACGTCGTCGTCCTCGCTCACATCGCTTACACAATCGTCCTCGTTTGTCACCCCCAGGGCGACCGCGATAAATGAGCCCGCCGACCCGCCAAGCGCTGTGATGTAGTCGGTGTTGATCGAATACTCATTTGCCCTTGAGCGAATCCAGCGAATGGCGGCCTTGGCGTCCCGGCAGGCCGGATAAAACGCATACCATTGGTCCAGACGCTCCATATCAGGCACCTCGATGGGCGGTTCCGGATAGTTCGGCGGCAAGGTTCCATGGTGTGAGAGCACACGGTAATCGATGGAAAAAGCCACCCAGCCCCGCGACGCAAAAGAGCGCGCCATCTCTTGAAACTCTGGTTTTTTATGGCTGCCACCCCGAAAGCCACCACCATGAATAAAGACGATCACCGGCATCTTAGGCGGGTTGTCTCTTACAGGTTGATAAACGTCCAGCAATAGGTCCATAGGCATGCTCTCTGCGCTACGCCAGTCCGCGTGCACCAAGCCCTGGGCGTAGACGAGGTCTTCTGTGACCTCGACTTCAAAGGTCCCCTCACCGTGGATGCTGCCCACCGATGCTTCGCTGCCGCCATCGGAACCTGCGCTGCCGCCATCGGCACCTGCATTGCCGCTGTCAGGCACCTGCTCACCGCTATCGGGCGCGGCAGCGCCGGCATCGGCCATCTGTTCGCCACCGTCAGCGCCAGTGCTGCCACCATCGGTCATCTGGTGACCGCCATCGGCACCTGCATTGCTACCATCGGCCATGGCGCCACCACCATCGGCCGCCTGATTGCCACCATCGGCGCCAGAATTGCCACCAGTGCCCTCGTCGGAAGACCCGCATGCAGCAAGCGCGAGGGCCAAGCCAGCGCAATAGAAAGGATATAAGATCCGTGTTTTCATTCGATTACCCCTTTTTACTTCGATCAGATTCATCATGCGTTGATTCAGCCGGATTGTGCCCCGCCCAAGAAGACTTTGCCGCCGCCAAGATGGTCCCGTGACGCGCAGAACGAACGCGTTGGCCCCAAGGGTAGACCGGCCGAAGTCCATATGTATGAAAGACGCCCCAAGGCCAAGCTCTATCACACATCGAAGAGATAATCGTACCGAATAGTACGATTGGGTAATGAATCGAGTGATGGTTCTCCGAGTGTGCTCATTCTGAGCGCGCTACGAGAGCCTCGACAAAGGTGACGACAAGCATGAAGTGACATCCGCCGCGGAACACGACGATAAAACCGTTTGAGTCAGGTTTTAGTGAGACGAGTCAACACTTTGAAGACGGAGAACTCCATAAAGCAGCGACAGACTGCCCTAAAGCGCTTCACCCAGTCCCAAATCAGCACAAGCGGCCGCCCAAAAACTCTTACCCGCCTCCATAGAGAGGCTGATCTCGGTTCTCGCACCATCCGCTCCAACCGGCGCCGAGCGAATATAGTAGCCACCTGTTTTGCCGGCGACGTCGGGCGACGTGGCCAGGTAAATTGACGTACGCGCGCCTTCTGCCACCGGAACGCCACGGCTTGGATCATTGCCCGCATTTGCGAGTAAGTTGGTGGCAACCAGGCCCGGGTGTAGCGCATTACTCGTGACCTTTGCGCCCATCTCCTGAAGGCGCCTCGCCAGCTCATTCGAAAATAAGATATTCGCGAGTTTACTCCGTCCATAGGCAACCCACCGGTCGTATTGCTCATCGGATCGATGCTCTGCGCTCAAGCGCTCATAATCGATGGGCCCTGGATGCCGCCTATGGGCGCCCGATGAGAGATGAACGACCCGTCCATCGGCCTCAGCCATGGTGGGCAACAGCAGTCGGCACAAAAGAAAGTGCCCGAGCACGTTCACCTGCCACTGTTGTTCAAAACCATCTACGGTTTGCCGCCAAGGTAAGGCCATGATGCCCGCGTTCAATACGCACACAGAGAGCGTGCGACCCGTCTGCACAAACGCATTCGCCGCAGTTCGCACCGACTCTAATGAGGCTAAATCCAGAATGAGCGCTTCGGCCGTGCTCCCGGATGGGGCTTGTTCGAGTAGAGCGGCGATGGCGTCATCGGCCTTAGATTGCGTCCGGGCGCACAAAATCACATGAAATCCTGCATCGAGCAGACCGCGGCAAGTCTCAAAGCCAATACCCGCGTTGCCACCTGTGACAAGCGCGATTTTTTTACTGTCCTCGGTGGTCATGAGTACCTCAAGAGATCAATTTAAACGCGATACGGCGACCGCGTTTTTGTTTTAAGGCCATGTTGAACCACATATTGGTCATGCCCTCGACTAAGCCGACTTGGTCTGTATCACCCACGTAGACAGGCTCGAGACCGATGTCGTGAATCAGCTGCTCAACTATCCCCTGCGCCGCTGCATCACCACAGTAGAAGAGGTCCGCCTTCACCCCATTGAAATCAGGCTCGGCGAAGTTCTCCCAACCGAGTGTGCTAAACGCACGGTAAAGGCTCGCTGTGGGTACGGTCTCTCTCAGCAAGTTGAGCGCGTGCCGCGTCTCTCCACGCATGTTATTCGACGCATCGATGATGGTCTTACCGGCCAGTTGTTCCTTATTCTCGGCCACGATCGGTGCGACAGCGGCCCCAGGCACTGCGAACACGACCACATCCGCGAATGCGATGGCATCGGCGCTGTGACCGACTTGAACTGAGCCCTGCATCTGAGCGACTTTTTCAACCAGCTCCGCTTTACCTGGATCTCTGACACCAAAGTACACGTCATGCTGCTGGCTGGCCCACTTGGCCCCCAAAGTGCCACCGATATTGCCTGCGCCAAGTACACCTATTTTCATCTATGCCCCCTGCTGAACAAAGTAACATCGCCACGCTCCGAGTTGCGTGGATAAGACACACGCACCGGAACGTTTTGGGCGAATCTTCTAATTCAACAAAAGAGTGCACCATTGCGGTGGGTCTGACTAGACCTAAAAGCGAGAGAAGAAACGCCAGATCTCTTCGCCGGCGAAGGGTGGCACAATGTGACCGAGGTCTGTTTGGCACCAGACCACGGGATAGTCTTGGTCGCAATTATCATATTCGATACAGCCGTTCTCTCCGATAGGCGTTGATTGAACTGCACACCCATTTTGAGCTTGCCAAAAATCACGGCTGCGCTCGCCGGTACAATAGGGCACGGTTGTATCTTCGGTGCCATGGCTTAACCAAACAGCCACTTGACCATCCACACAATCAGCTGCCTCGCGCAGCCTTGAACAATCCATCTGACTCCAGACCTCTGGCCCCTGGCCCATGACCGGTGCGATGGCGCGTAGTTCATCTTTGAGCTCACAACCCAGACGATTGGTCATAATCCCGCCAAAGCTCCATCCCGTGGAGAACACCCGAGCGTTATCGATACAGTAATCAGCCCGCATTTTAGCGAGCAGCGCGCGTATGAAGTTGACGTCTTCGCCGTCGCGATTCGGCCAGCCTGTGGGCCCCGGTTCATTTGGATCACGCACACTCGGCCCGCTCAAGCCTTGGCCCGCCACGAAGATCGCGCTGCCATCGTTTTGGCCTAGGAGACCAAAAAAATCACGCCCCAGTTCGCGTTCAACGGTACCGCCAAGGCCATGAAAGACAAAGATGAGCTTGTGCAGACGGCTCGCATCGTAATTATCCGGCATGGAGATGTGGTATTCGCGCATCGTGCCGTCCACATCGATTTGATAGAAGCCACTTGGTGGTGACTGCCCTGCCCCACAGCCAGCGCTGCCAGCGGGCGTATCGCCAGCATCTGGCATTGCGTCATCAGTGATACGCGCATCCTGAACACCTGCGTCAGCCGCTTGGCCACTGTCGACTTGCCCTGTATCAGACTCACTGGCATCCGCTACGCTTGCATCGGCACTGCTTGCATCCGCGCTGTTTGC
>JBMHDS010000095.1:0-6471 GCA_049889275.1 Bradymonadia bacterium
CCGAATCTACGCGCCGCGCGAACTCACCCGCTGAACACGCCGATGACTCTTAGCGGTCATCGGATGGTTGCCACCAATCAGTGCCGGGCTCGTTGGCCTTAAGACCACAATGACGAACATGAGCCGCCTTCAATGTGCCGATCACCTCACCGCCTTGAGCTTGGTGTCTCTCAAAAATGTCGACCTCAAGAGAGATCATTTCAGCGCCATTTTCGTCGTCTGTGCGCTCTAACTCGTTCAGTCTGAAGTCATGTGTATGACCATGTCTGTATGATGATTCCTCAACATCGCCTTCCTCGTACCTCTCGACACTGTGCTCTGCGGTCTTCAAGGCCGGGTCATAGCCACAACCGTCTTCTAGTGTAATCGTTACAGCCTTCCAATTATCAGGTGCTTGGCCAATCTTTGGCCCATCACAGTCAATTTCCCACGGCGTGAGTACGAGCACTTCGCTCTGACCTTCTGCGTCGAAGAGACAGGGCTCGATAAAGACAGCTGCAGACGTGAGTGCGTAGCCTTCGCTACCCGTCAACTCAAATTCAACGCTCGTTTGTAACTCAGAACCTGCCTCGGTGGTCTCATCGTCTCCACAAGCAATTTGGCACAAAGCAAAAGCAATCAATGCGATCTTGGATAATTTCATTTTAGGTATCCCCTTGTTGTTTTTGAAACGCGTTTTCTGCGTCCGAGCACCAGGTTTGCATAGAGTGTGCCAACCGCCCGCCAAAAGGCAATTACGCCCTTAATTTCAAACAGCTGCCGACGAACAGCGATTCGTCTCACGACCTGGGAACGGCTTATGGGCACAAATGTCCCACCCCCTTCAGAACGCATGTCGAGACAGAGGTGTCACACAGCTGATTCCCAACAGCAGACCAACACGTTTTGACCTTGCACTGATTGCTCTCAATTCCACAGTTAAGGACAGACGAATGAAATGATACGGGATGGTTCTTGGTATCAAGATTCGGCATGAGACCCCCGCGACTGCTTACGGTTGGCGATGTCGCTTAGGCAGGCGTCTCTCATCGAGGTGGTCTGAGGTTTTGTACCCACTAGGCACATCCAAGCGACGCCCTTTAACCTTATCTCAGGTATAGGACCCCTACGGCCTCGAGATCAAATCCCGCAGAGCCCGTTGTGGGGTACGGGTCAAAGACCGGTTGGCCCAAGGTGTCGAGCAGGCTGCCGTCGCCAATCACATCGGTAATGCGAATCGAGCTGATTGCGTCGAGGTCCACAAGGCCGGCTTGGACCACGGGGTCATCCTTCAGCGCATCGAGGTTGAAGGGGGTGCCAACGCCAGCGACGTGACGACCGGCAAATCCATACATGAGCGATGGGTCATGTGCACCGAATGGATCAACAGGCGCGGTGCCTAAATAAATCACCGGAAACTTTGCATAGTGCTCACCATCGGAGCTTACTTCCACCGTCGCGAGTTCCAAGAATGTCGACAAGAAACTGTTCTCAAAGATCGCGAAGTCGTCTCCATCGCCGTTAAAAATTTGACCCTCAAAGAACACTTCGATGTGTCCACCAGCACCGAGTGAGACAATGTCGGTTGAGCGTCCAGTGGCAGGCCCCATTGCGCGTTCGGGCGTCTGCCATTGCTCGTCAACATCGGTACCAAAGGCCACGGGCGCAAGCCAATCGCTTGCCCATGCAACGATCCGCTCATCGTCACGACCGATCCCGGTATCTATGCCGAAGTTATCGACCACGACCACTTCGCGACGGCTGAGCACAGACGCACATACATCACCAAAGCTCATCACAAAGGCGGTGTGGACGCCGGCTGTATCAAAACGCAGCGTGGATGACGCATCGAGTGCCTCGGGTATTGTCTCGGAGATGCCAGGTACAATTGCGGTGGCGACCTTGGCGTCCGCGGGTGCGTCAATCTTTATGGCCGCACCGATATGCACCACGGGTAGATTCGGCCAGCTCACCTCGGCACACGGCGGACCGTCGTTCGTGTACATACTCGATACAGGAGCAGACTCACCATCTGGCTGACCACAGCCACTCAACAACGCCGAGACGAGAACCAAGCCTAATAGCGGGCTGCATGGAAACCCCGGTATCGAAGTGAGCTTGTGGTGCGTCAATGTGGCAGTCAGGGTCATATCAATCAGCGTCCTCGTGCGGCCATTCATCTAGCGAACATGCTCAGCCATTGTCAATGAAACACCGGGGGTCAAAAACCGTCGGCACCCGTGGCTAGGCGGCACTCATCACGGTGTGACCAGCGCCTCGTACCCCATACGCCAGACCAACTCAAGCGCACCCTGCGCTTCGGTGATTGACGCGGGCAATGAGATCAGGTGAGCTGTGACGGGGTTACACGAAATGATCAAGGGGCCAAGTGTTGAGACATCAAGACGGTAAGAGCATGGTGGTCGGTGAGCTCGGGCGCAGTCTGTTGCTATGTATGAGCATTGGGCTCTTCTGTGGCTGCAGCCCAGAGCAGTCAAAAAACATGGCAACAGCAACCACCGATGCGATGACAATGCCCATTTTGGATAGTGGTCTGTCAGAGACAAGCGACACATCCATGCGCGGGCTGCCAGATGACTCGATTCGTGACTTAGGCTTGTCGGTGGACGCCATGTCCGCGATGCATGACGCGACAGCTGCAAACGATGCTGGTGATGCAGCTTTAGCCCAGGATGCAGCAGACACTGAGCTGACGCTCGATGGGCAGCTCATCAGAGACAGCGAGATGATACCGGCAGACGAGGGCCGGCCTGACCCACAAACAAGAGCAGAACAGATCGCTCAAATTCTTATGGATTTTGATCTTGAGCAGATGCGTATTCGCTTTCCTGAGGCTGACATCGAACGCCAGGAACAAGACTATCCAGGCCCCGTGAACTTCAATGACGCCCTCGTCGCAGCCATCAGCAGCTTTTTAGACGACGGCAGCGACCTAGAGAGCCCAAGAAGTTTAGCAAGCGATGTCCGCGGAGGGCCATGCCTGCAGGCAGACCTCACCGAGCGTGTGCGATGTTTTCTAAACCGTGACACAGCCTTCTTGGAGTTGTATGGCAGCGAAGGCTTTGCACCCGAGAACCGGGAGCCAATCGAGCAGAACTGGATCTTTATTTTACGGGCGGAGAGCCTCTCCGACCACATCCAATGGGCCATTGTGGACCGAAGCGGCGCACGTCCTACGTTCAACTATGGATTCAACTAGGCGCTCATGAGCGCGCTCTAACATCGATAACGCCCTGATGATTACGCCTGTAAGTCGCTGACATACGGGTCAAAGTGTGCACGTGTGCACAGCCGGTGTCGGTGAGATGTACTCAATGAGCGGTTAATTATGATTGAGACTAATCCAGAAGGATCTCGAGCAGTGGCTATCGATCCATTGCGGTTAAAACTTCAAGCAAGGGTGAGGCGAGGGACCGGCTCGACGGTGGGGCTTAAGAATGAGCGGCTCGGCCTAAGCAGACGCAGCTGGGGATGCTGAACGACTTCGGCCGAGCCGCAGAAGAGTTTAGCAGTCCGAGCTCTGGCCATAGGTGGCGAGAAAAACCATCAGGTCGGCCGTGGCAACAACGCCGTCGCCATCAAGGTCGTAGGTGGTGTTGAAGCTGCCGAGCGCTGTGAGTAACTGCATGAGGTCGCTCGTACCGACAGAGCCGTTCCCGTCAAAATCACCCACCAGCGGCGCGCACTGACATTGGATAGCGTGATTGCTAAGCGTGTGAAAGCCGCTGGGTGTGTCCGCCGGGAACGCACCAACAACGGAATGGAGCCCATCGGCGACCGGTACGTCAAAGGTTGTGTCGTAGATATGAAGACCACCGACCACCGACACGTAAGAGATATCGGCGTACAAAGCGGCGAGTTCGCCGGGTTGTGAAGCGTCCACCGAATATAGGTCAATGGCGTTAGCCTCTTCGCTGTTCGCACCCCAAGATGCCTGGACGGTCATTGTCGCCTGCACTGTGCACGTGCCATTGGTGGGAGGTAGAACCGTCACCTCAAGGCTCGCCGAGTTGTAGTCACTGGCATCGATAAAGGCCTCATCTGCCGTATCCGAGTCACCGCCTTCACCGAGTGCGTGTAAACAGGGACCCCAGCTATTGGTCATGGCGTTAAAGCACTCGGCATTCGGCTGACCATCAAGCCCACCGTCACCGCTGCCGGTGTCGGCTTCACCGCTGTGCTCGCAAGGATACAACTCCTCGGTGACCGGATCGTAGCAGTACTCCATGACAACACCGACGTCATCGCCATCATCGCTCTCGTCGACATTGTCGTAGTCCGGCGAGTGCTGAAGCGCTGAGGGTATCGACGCACAGCCCAGGTCAGTACAGACCTCCGGTACAGGCCACTGTGGAGAGGTGGTGTAACTTTGAATCTGCCCCAGGAGGAAGTTAAGCGGTGAGGCACCGTTGAGAGTCTGGCCGCATGGTGAGTCACTAACGTGCAAGGGTGGTGTCGTATGAGAATTCCACTCGCTCATCCCCTCATTCTGATAAACGCTGCCGTTGAGGTAGTAACCCGCCTGGTCGCAATACAAGTTGCTGAATGACGAGCCGCCCACGTTTTGCTCGCCAATATAAGTTGCCCCATCGACCGCGTTTGGGAAGTCCGAAAAATAGACCACGGGCGCCGGCAAAAGCTGCAGAATATGCTGTGCGAGGTCTTCATGCTGATAGACGTTTACTTTGAAACCATTCGCAGCACAGGTATATGTGCACGCCAACGTCATCTCAACAGGCTCGTCTGACTCCGCATGGGCGATGCCCGTGGTTCCGGCGAGAGCCAGCGCACCCAAGGTGGCAGCTGCTCTGACCTGACGTGACATCATTGCGGACGCAGCGCCGCGGTGAGCTGATTTAAAAGTAGATAAAAACGAATCGAATAAACTCATGTTGTTGTTTCCCCAGTCATGTGTCGCAAAGGGGATTTGCAGCCAACGTGCCAAAACTCAATTTTGCGCAATTTAGCCTCAACTTGGGCCGGTGACACCGCCCGTATGTCAAGTTAGAGCGACACCCAAAAAGAATGGGCGTCAAGCCAGCTTTGCGATCGATCACTCAAAGTCTCGACGGGCATTTGCCACCGGATCGCAGACACAAATACAGCATTGGGCCATGTCCTGTTCGGCAAGAGTTGCGCTATGTCAGAACGATGAGCGCATCTCACGTGCCAGGAGCAAATCAGAACGCTCTATCGTGCTTCATCACGACGACACTGGTATGATGAACCGAGTCGACTGAAGGGCATACCAATATGACCAAAATTCTACATCCACGATTGTGGCAATTATGTCTGCTGAGCCTCTCGATGGTCGGCTGCGGCAGCGACCAAACGACGGCTTCAGAGACAGACTGTCGCTCGGTTGGCAACGCATGTGCCGCAGGTCTGAGTTGTCGTCTTCAAAATGACGGACAATACCAATGCGTAGCAAGGGTCGATGATCTCGATGCAGCAGTGGAGCAGGGAGACGTGGCGGTCCCAGAGCGAGACGGCCAATCTTTGAACGTGGATGCAGAGGACGCCCCTGACGGTGGATCTCTAGACCTCGGGGCCACCAGGGATATGGGCTTAGACTCAGATGGCGGCGTACCTGACGCGGGAGACAGAGATGCGGCGAGTCAAAGTTCATTTCCGAGCGGTATATCCCGTAACTTAGAGATCGACGGCCATCCGGGCCGAGTCTTCGACGTCTACATGCCGACCATCGGGCCGCGGCAAGTGGTCATCTTTCTTCACGGCGGTGCCGGCAGCAAAGAGGGTTCAGCCGACCACCTCCGTCTAAGCGGCATCAGCCAAGAGGCACTCGATGAGACCGGCACCGCATGGATCTTACCTCAGGGCGCAAACGCAAATGTCTCTGGTACGCCCACTTGGACTAATTACGTGATGGATTCGGGTTACCGAGGTCCAAATGGGGAAGACGATGTTGCCTTTCTAATTGAGCTTGCACGCTGGGGACTCGCTCAGCTCGGAAGCGATACCGTCGCGCTCGGCGGACATTCCAACGGCGGTATGATGACCCACCGAATGTGGTGTGAGGCAGATGACCCATTTGATCGATTCGTCAGCGTCGCTGGACCACCATCGGCAGAGTTTAATCCAAACGATATTTCGCCCCGTGAGTGCCGAGGCTCGAAACCCTATTGGGCCATACTAGGCACAGAAGACGGAGTACTAAAAAATCAGGATCTTGATGCGGAGATATGGACCATCGCGCCCGCGGCGCAAAACGAGGCCTTTCTCAATCCAAATTTGCTCAATGAGCGCTTTGCTCATAACGCATTGAGAAGAGTCGCCGTCTGCCCCGACAACACCGCGGTCCGAGAGCGCGAAGATGGTGCGCGATTAGTTTATAGCAGCTGTGGGGCACGTTTGCGGGTCTGGTTCATTCGACCACCGAGAGGTGAGCGCATTCGTGGCGTCGGGCAACACCCCATCTCGACGCTCGAAGAACACGGTGGCTTTACAATC
>JBMHDS010000096.1:0-11551 GCA_049889275.1 Bradymonadia bacterium
AGAGCCATCCGAGTTTCCATCACCGGCGCCTGCACCATCACCAGCGCCTGCTCCGTCTCCTGCGCCCATGCCGGCACCGGCACCATCACCAGCGCCTGCACCATCACCAGCGCCTGCGCCATCACCAGCGCCTGCGCCATCACCAGCGCCCATGCCGTCACCATCGCTACCAAAAATTCCGGGCATGTTTGTTTCGACGTCGTCTGCCATCGGATCGAATGCGCCGTTCGAGGTCACGCCATCGATGATTGAGGGATTCATAGCTTCGGGAAGACCGGGGGCTTGCTCACCTAAACCGGGTGGCGCTGGCAGAACAGGCGCGGCCGTGTCGTCGCACCCAATGACGGCGACCAACAGCGCTATTAGGCCAAACCAAAGGCGTCGGTTTGTGAATTGCGTAACCAAGTGCCGGCTCTCCATGCAGTGCTTAATCATAAAACTAACAAAACTAACCGCGCCCCGTCTAGACATTTTTAACATTTCTAACATTTTCCGCTGAGGCTAAAAAAATCAGCCGCTCAAGCGGGTTGGACAAGACATCGATTGGGCGCCGCGAACGTTTTACAAGAAATGACGCGTATAGTCAGTAAAAACGGTGCGACAAATCGATCGACAATCAAATCCAAGACAAAGGCTTGTTTTTCGGCGCGGCAGACGACTATCGGGTACGGCAGATCGCTTTTGCCCCTCGGACCTCGCTCCGTTGATTCTTTTGTTTTCTAGGCCCATTCACTGGATCGAATCTGATATCGACGATTCGCGAGCACGTCAGTGGCAACCGATTCTGATAACGCAGAAAACCAACAGGCTGACTATAAGGGGCTCAGCGCCACAACAAAGTTCGCTTTGAATGGGTCATTGCTGGATTCCAGATGGAAAAATCGGCAAACTGATCCACGGGTGAGCAGGCATTCAGGGACATTTCATGCATAAGCATTCAGTCGTACTCGCATTATGCGCTGTGGTATGCGCACTACCCGGCTGCGAGGAAGGACCGCCCCGGGCGGCGAATTTGGCGGTGCCAACCGGGCTCGGAGAGGAAGGGCCACTCATCGTTGACGACATGGTCCCAGAGTCCACGTACGTGAAGGGCGCTCAGGGACAGGAAAGTATACGCCGACTCACGCGGTCGCAGTTCGATAATGCGATCCATCAGATATTTGATACACCTATCGTCGTGCCCAAGATCGCAGAACCGGACGTCGCGCGGGGTGGTTTGACCGCCATAGGCGCATCGGCTGTGACGTATTCGGCACGGGGTGTTGAGTCGATTGAAGCGGCCGCTTATTCGATCGCAGAGCAGGCGCTCAGCTCAGACAATCGCAGCCAAAATGTCCCCTGTGGAGAGCCTGACGTAATCGCTCCAGATTGCGTACAGGACACACTGAGGCGTTGGTGCACAAAGGCGTGGCGACGTCCACCCACGCCAACAGAAGACACTCATTTGAAGGGGTTATTCGACCAGGCGAACGACGTGCTGGGTCAACCATACGAGGCGTTGCAGTTTCCACTTGCCGCGATCATACAATCACCATTCTTTCTCTATCGCATTGAGGTGGGGCTCGATACTGACGGCGAGATATCTGAGCAGTTGTCAGCTTTTGAGCTCGCCGCCCGGCTCAGTTTCTTTCTCTGGAACATGCCACCGGATGAAGCTTTGATGCTGGCCGCAATGGACGGCACACTCGATACTCGAGGTGGGCTTTTTGATGAGGCTCAGCGGATGCTCGAGCATCCGAATGCCCGTGAAGGCATGCGCGCCCTGTTCGATGACCACCTCAAGCTCTATGAACTCGACCACCTGAGCAAAGACCCCACTGTATTTGAGCACTTTAACGACCGCCTTGGTGCCTTCGCGCGGGAGGAGACCCTGCGGCTTATCGATGATCTCGTATTCGATCATCCCAGGGATTTCCGTGAGCTGCTGACATCTCGAACGACGTTCATCAATCCAATGCTCGCGTCCATTTACAAAGTACCCGCACCGGCCCGAGATGACTTCGGAGAGGCGCGTCTCCCCGATTCTACGCAGCGCGCGGGCCTATTGGGTCACGTGTCCTTTCTTGCAACCCATGCGCATTCAAGAGCGTCGTCGGCAACGCGGCGCGGACTCGCCGTCCGTACGATTCTGCTCTGCCAGTCAATTCCATCGCCACCCGTTGATGTGGACACATCGATTCCTGAACCCAGTGCAGAGGCACAGACGCTGCGGGAACGAGTCGCCAGTCACCTCGAGGCGCCATCGTGCGCGGGTTGTCATCAACTGACCGATCCGATTGGGCTTGGACTCGAAAACTTTGATGGCATCGGACGCTTTCGAACCACCGAGTATGACACACGCATCGATCCATCCGGCGAACTTGACGGCGTCCCCTTCTCGGACGCGGTCGAACTCGGCGGCGCGCTCGCAGCGCATCCAGACTTTTTGCCATGCGTCGTCAAAGTGCTCAGTCGCTACGCAATCGGCCGGATCGAGTCAGGAATAGAGAAACGTTGGATAGAATTGCTCACCCATCGGTTTGCCGTGCATGGACATCAGCTCAAACCACTTCTCCTAGAGCTGATCACAAGTCCCATGTTTCGAACGGTTGGTGGGCTCAAGGAGGCGCAATGATCATCAGACGCAAGCCTATGCATCGGCGTACAGTGCTCAAAGGGATGCTCGGGAGTGCAGCCGTGACCGTTGCGCTCCCACCGCTCGAAGCGTTCCTAGGTACGCTCCCACGAGCACGTGCAAATGAGAGCGCTTATCCGACCCGGTTTGGCATTTTTTCTTGGGGTAATGGTGTACATCCACAGCATTGGATTCCCGATGATGTCGGTCCTGATTGGGTCGCAAAAGAACAACTACGGCCCTTCGAAACCGTGCGCGACAAGCTTGCTGTGATCACAGGTATGGAGGTCAAGGCGCCCAATAACGATGCACATGGCTCAGGTCCGGGTGGGCTTTTGTCGGGCGTGCCACTGCTGGGCACGGACGGCTACACGCGCTTCGGTGGGCCTTCCATCGACCAAATGATCGCCTCAGAGAAAGGCGGTGACACACGTTTTCGCTCCATTGAAGTCGCAGTCCAACCAAACGGCCGTGGCCTTTCATTCAGCGACCGCGACACGAGACTACCACCGGAGTCATCGCCGGCGGCTGTCTTCAATCGCCTATTCGGACCACAATTCAGAGCCCCGGGGGATGAGCCCATCATCGACCCGAAGCTCGCGCTGAGGCGAAGTGTTCTCGATGTGGTGCTCGACGATGTCCGCCGCCTCTCTGACAAGCTCGGTGCGGCAGACAAACAGCGTTTGGCTCAGCACTTGAACGCCGTACGCGACCTCGAGCTACGCATTGCCCGTCTCCAGGACGATCCACCCAACCTGGCCGCATGTGAGAGGCCGCAAACGATGACCGATGCGCCAGACTTGGAGGGCCGACCACAAATGAGCCTGCGGGCGCGGGCAATGGCGGATCTTCTGGTCATGGCCTACGCGTGTGACCTGACCCGGGTCGCGAGCTTGTGGTACAGCGATCCGTTAAGCGATGTTCTCTATCCAGGTGCATCGGCTGGTCACCACCAGCTCACCCACGATGAACCTGGCGACATGCCCACTGTGAAACGCATCACCGAATCGATCATGTTGGATGGTGCCTATTTTCTGGAGCAGCTCGAGCAAATCCAGGAGGGCGACGGGACATTGCTCGACCATTCAGCAATTTTGTTCACGACGGACGTGTCGTATGCACGCACTCACCAAATCGATGAGTATCCTATTCTTGTGGCCGGTCGGGCTGGCGGACGGTTGAACTCAGGGTTTCACTATCGTTCAGAGACTAAGGAGAACGCATGCATGGTGTCTATGTCACTCATTCGCGCAATGGGGCTTAACCGGGCGAAGTTCGGTGAAGGGCCAGATGAAACCAGTCAAGGGCTCCGAGCTTTGGAGGTCAGTGCGTGAGGTGCGTCCTTTGTCTTGTGCTGCTGTCTGGCGTTATCGGGTGTGGTGATGCGTCCAACACCGAGATGCGAACACCCGCGACACCGGAGATCGATGCGGGCCCATATGACGATTATTTCGAAGGTGGCGGCGTACTCAAACCAGACAGCATCGGTTTGGTCATT
Source organism: Bradymonadia bacterium (assembly GCA_049889275.1). Taxonomy (GTDB): domain Bacteria; phylum Myxococcota_A; class Bradymonadia; order UBA7976; family UBA1532; genus UBA1532. The sequence continues at coordinate 4,113 of JBMHDS010000096.1, forward strand.
CGCGATGTGCGTTTTTTTGGGCGAAATGAAGACGGTACCACCGATGGGTTCGACCTCGACGGCCATACGAGTCAATCGGGCGAAGCTGCTTCTTGCGGTCATGCGGACACCACTGATTCCGAGGGACGAGAAGGCATCGATAACCAGCTTGGTGCTGCCTGGGATAACCTGCTAGAGCCAGTGGTCGGTGAAGCCACTCACGCCCTGATTAAGGGCGCGATCAACGAGGGACGCTTACTTCTCGGCATCGAACTGTCAAAACTCGACGATGCAATGAACGCTAAAAGCGCTGAGCTCTTTTTCTTTAAGGCTTTGGCCGACCCGGACGTCGGCACCCGTGGGCTCATTTCACCGGACCAGACCTATTATGTGGACACCGACGGTCCCATGTCGGTGATCGAGTCCGTTGAGATGACTCATGGCTCACTGACAGCAGGACCCGTCGAATTTGATATCCCCATCGATATTCTCGATGAATACTTCATCGTCACCGTGGCCGACGCTCGCATCCGGTTACAGGTCAACGAGGACGGCTCAGCGACTGGTCTGATCGGGGGCATAATCGATGTTGCTGCCCTTCTCGATGAGGGCTACGAGACCAATGCCGCTCAAGAGTTCCGTCTCGTCACTCCATTCTTCTTCAGCAATACTGATATGTGGCCCGATGACAGCGGCCAATGCCGTGGTATGTCGGTGGCAATTCGCGTGGAAGCCACGCCGGGCTTCATCGTGCATCCAGCGCAATAGTGTTAGTCGTTCATGGGGATCGCCGCGAGAAGGGCCGAGTCAACTCGGTTCACTTCGATTTGAGCTGACTCAAGACAGTCTCACCATCCCGAAGCGGTGCATCACGCACTTGACTCGGCGTCAGTGAAAACATCTTCTTGAGCAATTCAAATGAGGTGCCGTCCACCAGTAGATTGTCGACGATCGTATTTGTCTTGATGGTCTCACTTGGTTCTTCATCCTCATCCGCGCTCATCATGGCTGCGTCTGCAAAAGTCGCCGGTAGAAGCGTCGGCGCTTCAGCAGTCGTGGTTACATTATCCCAGGTCACCGTCTCAATGACGATATCAAGGGCATTAAAGTCCTTACATTGAGAACAACTCTTCACTTTCAGTAAGGCCTGCGTCCCAGGTGAGATACGCTGCGTTCGCTTGAGCGCTGTCAATGTAGCTATCGGCTCGCGATCCATCAAACTTCGAAATGCCTCTACGTCCTCCATAGGCTCATCGTCGAGGTAATCAGAGCTCCATTCTGGCTCTGCCCATACCCTGCAGCGTTCGCAATATGGATTTTCTGAGGCTTCAACTTGGCCCCAAGCGGTGTATGCACAACAAAAGACCACAACAACAAGTTCGAGCCCCCAAACGAGCCAGAGCGTTTGCCCCGTCCATTTGAATTCATCGAAATACCAAACACCTTCGGCCGCAAGATTATGAATGGTGTCCAGGAACCCATAGTCACTCAAGGGCGCAAAATACTCATGGCTGCTCCATGCGAGCAAATAGGCCACCCAGCCCATATAGATGGCTGCACAACCCACAATTAATCCAAGAACCGCGACAAAGCCTGCAGAACGAATGTGATTGGTCTTTGCGATCACGCCAACGGCAACCCCCACCGCTGCAGCGAACACCAGCGGCATCCAAAAAGTAAAGAGGGCGTAAACGTAGTGCATCCAGTAGCCGTAGATCGCGCCGAAGAGCGCTGCCGGAATCATGCTGAATATGAGGGTGCGTAGGGCTGGTCCCACCCCGATCGCTCCAGAAGGTGCGTAGTATTCTGCTTTCACAGGTAGACATCCTCCGTTACGCCGTCCGTCATGGTTTCGTTGTGAGACAACACGCATAAAGTATCGAAGACCGGGTGCCAGCGTCTACAGTGCTCGCTCGCTTTATTTGGTTGGGTCGAGCTTACACTCCGCCCCGATTGAAGAGAGTCAGTGTGTCCCTGACCGCGTCGGCTCCATGGTCGACCACAGCACATGTCCAGACACGCTGCGCGGACTGAGCCGGCGTTGTCGAGATAATCCCACGACGAAGCCGCCCTGTTGCCTCGTCGAGGCTTTGTGGATACCGAGCACGCAGATGCGCTTGCAAGGACTCAAACGAATCCAGGGCAAAGGATTCGAGGTCGTTACGCGTAAAAAAGAACCAAAAACCGCGACTTCGCGAGTCCAATCGCTGACTCAACTGAACGGCGATGTGACCCATAGTGGGCCGCGCGTTAAACTCGAGCGGCGCACGAAGCTTGACCTCACCCGATGGGGTTCTCACCAGCATGCAGTCCACGCCCGCGAGACCATCGAACCCGAGGTTCATGAGCTCGGGCGTAAGACGTTCCACCAGTTTGGAGACCATCTGCTCGAGTTTGACACCTCGCTGCTGCCAGCGACCCACAACGGGGCGCATTTCGCTTGGCACGACGCCGTCCCTCAACCATGCGCCACGATAACGGCCATTACCATCGGTCAAGAAACGACTAAATCCGATGGACTTGGACATGCCGCCGCTTGAAACGTCAAATAGATAGGAGAAATCACAGAGACGCTCAAACCACGGCTCGACAACCACCCTCCCCTCAATCTTAAGCGTACGTTCGAGCCATCCTTGAGTCGCATGGTCTACCGACGCCCCTTGGGTGCGGCGCGCATGCCGACCCGCCGTGCTGTAGGGTGCCTTGAGCACGCACCTGTCGAAGCCTAACGTTGTCAAGCGCTTAATCTCTGCTCGCACTGCCTCGATAGATGACTGAATGGTCGTTAAGTGACTCTCCACCAGGTAGCCTTGCTCTTCGGGGTTTAGACCTGACCGACACATCTCCAGTCGACTCGAAACCCAATCCTTTGCGGCGACTTCAAGCGCTGCGCGGTGTCGAGCCTCTCCACCATTTGTCTGTGTGCGCGTCTGACCTCGATAACGCGCGAGCAGTGCAGCGGCTGACCGGCTCCACCCCCACGGCTGAAACCCGTCGATACGACGATTCGCCAAGGGGTCTTGCTTTTCAGACAGCCCATCGGGGTAATAGAGCAGCTCAGGCAAGCCGACACCCAGCTCTTGTAACGCAGCAAGATGCCGAGGACTGGGCTCTTCTTGCACCAAGACCACATCGTCTCGCTTTGCGATGAATAGAGGCAATGTCTCAAGGTCCGATTGCAGTTGACGAAGGGGCCCTTTGAGGTTGCGCTTACTCGCTGTCCTTAAGCCTTCTTCAAAATTACAATCGAATGCAAACACCATGGGCGAACGGCCCCGGCTCTGATTGTAGACAGCCATCCGGTCAATGAAATCATCATCGAGTCCTGCGAGTTTGCGATGCCCCCTCGAGAACACTGGCCCCTTACCACGAGCCGGCGTGAGCGGATAGACAAGGTTCTCGGTGTACTTCGCCCAAAGAGCCCCATTGTTTGCTGTGGTGGCGCCGGTTAAGTGGTGCACACCGTGGCGAACGTGCGCGATCTCATCTTGTAAAACGGTCTGAAGCAACGCCGCTGTTTTGGTATCTCCGACCTTCTTGAAAGCCGCCTCATAGAAGACGCAAAAGTCGAGGTTTGCCTGCTCAAGGGTGAGCGACATCCCCGCACTGAATTGCTCTGGCTTGTGAACGCCCGCGAGTAGGTCCCAAAAAAATGGGCTCAGCGAGCGACTGCCAAAGTCAACATTCAACTCCCGCATGCGGTCGACGTAGAGCCCTAGATGTCGCTGCTCATCGCGCATAGTCGCGACCATGCGCCGTCTAAAGGCCTTGGGGGCTTCCGGAAAACGGAGCAACATCAACGCCATTAATTCAAGGGCGACTAACTCATGGTTAGCAAAGAAATGAAGTGCGAAACCTCTTTGTTGGTCATCCTCGAACTGAGATGGGTTGGGGAACTCTGAACGACCTGATTGAGTGTTTGAGAAGCCAAGACCGGCTGGGCGCCCCGGTAAACATAAACCTCGCAGGCCCGCACCCGGCGAACGGTCAGTGAGTGCGCCCACCGTTTGTAGCTTCTGTTCGAGCGTGTCTCCGTATAAAACGCGCTCAGCGAACTGTCTGACTTCCATGTTGGACACCACTACTTGCTGCGGAGATGACTGGGCCATGGGGCCCAGTCGCTACGAAAGCATGGCTAGCGCAATCCCCCGTGGAACACAAGCGAGGGGGCATGCGAGCAGGAGGCCCTGAGTGGCATCTCCCGGCAGGTCTTACTATCGCTCGCGTACCGGGCCGTCACACATCCATCCACATACGCCGCCGTTCACGCCAAGTTCACAGGTCGCGCTGCCGACGCACAAGGGGCGAGCGTAGTCATTACCTGGTTCCTCGCAATCGGCGACCTCAAGGCAGGAGCCATCGCTACGACATACGTTGTCGCCTGAACAATATTGGTTTGCTTCACAATCCGCATCGCCTCGACAGGGGCTTGAGCAGATCCCCGGTAAGTCCGGTATCTGCCGATTCGTGTTGGCACAAGTAAGGCCTGGCGTGCATCTTTCCTGAGCGAATACAGGGACAAATCCGCCACAGCTTTCGCCTTCTGGTTGGTATGGCACACAGGCACTGACATCGAGGTTCTCGGTGGGTCGGCACCATTCATTCGGTGCACAGTCGTTGTCGGCATTACATCCAACCACGGGCTCACAAACACCATTCGGGCAAGGCTCACACAATCGCGCCTCTAAGATACAATCTCTGGTGCAAAGAACGACCCCAGTAGCAGGCTCGCAATTACAGGTGGACGGCGTACAGTCTGGCTGTACATCGCCGCATGCATACCCCTCTGGACAAGGGTTATCATCGTCGCACAACTGGTGCAGAAAATCTTCACAGAGGCCAGGCTCATCCGGCACGCAATCACCATCGACGCACTGAAATCCAGCTTCACACCGAATCAATGCGCACGGGTCAGCACCACCACAATCACCATTTGGACAAGGCTCACAGAGGCCAACCCCCTGCAAGCAATCTCGAGTGCAAAAACCTGCCAACCCAGTGGCCGGATCGCATTGACAATTGCTCGCAACACATCCGTCGATGACTGCGCCACATTGGTAACCCGGGTCGCATGCAGCGTCATCTTGGCAAGGCTGATAGTACCAGTCGTCGCAAAGGCCGCCCTCACCCGGCAAGCACTCACCGCCCACGCACTCGAAACCAGGTGCACAGTCGATTAAGTCACACGGCTCCGGTTCGTTACATCCGCCCGGTGGACACGGCTCACAGAGGCCAAATCCACGTAAGCAATCGCGGGTGCATGCGCCCGCTTCGCCAGTCGCCGGATCGCACATGCAATTGCTCGCAACGCATTCATCGATGACCTCACCACATTGATACCCAGGCTCACACGCTGCGTCATCCTGGCAGGGCTGGTAATACCAATCTGCGCATAAATCGCCCGGTGCTGGGTTGCACTGACACAACGCGCAACCGTTTTCGTCGACCACAAACCCATGCTCACAGAATAGTGCGCATACGGGGCCGTCGTTATCGCAGGCGACATCGGGCTGACAGATTCCCGGGCAGTCCGCGCCCCCATTTCTCGGGTCGCAATCATCATCAGGGTCATCGACACACACCTCCCCCATTGGGCAGAGTTCACCTAAGATACCGCCACATGCTTGCGGTTCACCCGCACACGGCCCGTCAGCCACAACGGCAACACCTTCGCACGCGGCGAGACATGCATTGCCATATGTATTGCCATTCTCGCCGCAGACGGGCTGAAAGACAGCAGGACAAACGCAAGGGGCGCATTCACCGGCCACACAATTCGTGCCTGGAGGACAATCATCATTGTCTCGACAACCCGCGACAACGCCGCAGTTCGCCCAGTCGGTACAGCCGTCATAACATCCATCAACAACCACTGGAACTTCACCGCGCCCACACTCAGGCTGAGCCATTCGGCACTGGAGTTGGCTACCGTCTCGATTGCATATCCGGTCGTTTGCATCACAAATACCATCACCGTCTGCATCTGCGCACGGACCACCACAGCGCTCGATAGACACTGGAGAATCCGGCAGGTGGCAAATAGGCCTCGCCCCAGCCCAACACTCGGGCCGGTCATCGGCTTCGCACCAAGCACCATTTACGCACTCACCCGCATCGGCGCAATCGACAGGGCGCACACAGCCATCACCAATACATGGTTCACAAAGCCGCGCGTCCTGCAGACAATCGTCTGTGCAAACCCCGATATCGCCTGTCTCTGGATCGCATAAACAAGAGCTCGAGGTGCATCCATCTCGCGGCGCACCACATTGATACCCGTCTCGGCAATCATCGTTGTCTTGGCACACCTGGTAATAGAAATCAGCACACAGGTCGGGGCCACCACAGGCCCATTCGCACATGTTATTCTGGCAGACGGCGCGACCGTCACACGCTTCCCGCCGGAAGTCATTTCCAGGCTGCTCACAATCTAGATCGCTCACGCAGCTTGCGTCATCGCGACACACACCATCGGCTGCACAGTATTCCTGTGCATCGCATTCTCGATTATTTACACATGGCGACCGACAAACGCCCGGCTCGTCGGCCAACAGTGGATCTTCGTCAGCACAGACCAACCCTGGCTCACAACGCTCCATGGTCCAGGGTAGTCGGAATCCGCCGCAATCTTCGCCTTCGGTCGCGAATGGGACACACAGCATTTCACCCCGGTTCTCCGTTGGCCGGCACCAGGAGCCATCTTCGCAATCTTGATCACCGGCGCATTGACCTGGATTCTGCGGTACACAGACGCCGGGACAGTCAGCACCACCGCGTCTTGGATCGCAATCATCATCTGGGTCATCGACACAGGCCTGTCCATCGGGACAGGGAATACCGGCGAAACCGCCGCACATTTGACCAGGCTCTTCACAAGGCCCCATGCCAACAACATCTACGCCCGCACAATTGGCGAAGCAGTCATTGTCATACGTCATTCCATCGGACCCGCATACGGGCGCGAAAATCTCGGGACAAGCACAGGGTAGACAGCCGCCAGCGTCGCACCGCTCACCCGGATCACAGTCGGCATTGTCACGGCATCTCTCGACTGGTGGTCCTACAGCGGCACACTCTTCCCAAGAAACACAATCGTTTGCGAAGCACCCCTGAACGACCAACGGCACGGTGCCCGGTCGGCAGTTTGGTGGTAGAGCATCGCAAATAACCGCCGCTCCGTCGGGGTTACAAAGGTCATCTGCATCATCACAAACGCCGTCTTGGTCGGCATCGGAGCATGGACACGGTCCAACCACCCAGCCGCACAGGCCGCCATCATCGCGTACGCACTCTAAGGGTGGGCCACTTCCATCAGGGCACATCGCTACGCGAGGTGCGGGACCGCATTCATCATCACCGCAAGCCATGGCACCGCCTGCACCGCCGGCACCGCCTTCTGCACCGGCACCGCCTGCACCCCCAGCCCCACCTACTCCACCCGCACCGCCAGCACCCCCTTA
>JBMHDS010000097.1:0-24689 GCA_049889275.1 Bradymonadia bacterium
CACCTCGCCATTGTGCACGGTGAGTTCGGCGGCGTGAGTGGCGTGGTGAGCCTCGAGGATGTCATCGAAGAATTGACCGGTGAGATCATCGATGAGACCGACGTGGACGAAGACATGCGGTTGGCCAGACCAACGCTATAGGTCTTCGCCTAAGCAGAGTCACTCACTCAGATGCCCATCGGTCGCTGTCTGCGAATCAGGCGTATGCGGTCTCGAGTCGTGTCTTCACCCATGCTCACGAGATACTAAGGGACGCCCATTGATTTAGGTGACATACGTCTATCCAAACTGCCTTGCGCCGAAATGACCCACTTCAAATCCATCAAAAATTTTCGAACTGAGCCGACTGGGTGTATGCTAATGTAAGTATTAAGGCGACACGTTGCAGGGTCTCGATAGGTTCAACTTACGACGCCCACCGTTGTGAGTCTCAAGCAAAATGGCGCCTACTGCGGATGTAAGACCCTGGTGAATCTTCCTCCTTGGAGTCGCGAGTAACAACCATGGGTGGAATGACAAAAAGCGTAAGCAAATGACTCAGAATTTACCTAAACGCGCGGTTGCAGGTCTGATCTCCGGAGGCGTGGTCTGCTGTATCGACCTTCTTTTTGGCAATGCTTTTCAGCGAGGATTAAGTCTGTCCTTGAGTCTCATATTATTTAGCTTGTCATGTTTGAGTGGATTGGTGGTCGCTCTGATGTTTACACGGCCGCTGCAAATGGCAAGACGATTCCTCGCGAGTCAGCAGCTCCGCTCAAAGTCCTTTTTGCTTGGTGGCATTTTACTCATCGGCGCAATTTCGGCGTTATTGCTCACGACGATTTTTGACCACATCGTCCTTGCAGCATTACCATGGCATTTCCTCTTGCCGCCGCTCAGCTTTGTTTTGGCTTATTTGCTGGTGCAGCGCTTCCTGGGGCGTGTCCGTATCGCGCAGCTCACCGGCTTGACTGTGGGTATGTTGGCCTTTAATACCGGTGCACTCGCTTGGGGCCTGATGTCATCGAGCGCGATGAGCGGTACGAAGGTCATTGCCGACCATACGGTGTCCAGCGCCGTTGTGTTGCGGACGCTCCGTGCGTTCGATGATGTTGATGGTGATGGCTTTCCCGGCTCTTTTTGTGGCAGCGAATGCGATTGCGACGACGGCAATCCAACCATTAATCCGGGTGCGCTGGAAGTTGCCAATAATGGAATTGATGAAGATTGTGATGGGGGTGATCTCGAGCGGATTGAGACTGCTCAAGACGAAGCGGTCAAGTCCCCGCCAGCGTTTGCCTCACCCTCTGAAGCTGACAGTTCGGTATTGGCATCGGCAGCAGAAAACAGCGTGTCGAAGCGATACAACATTCTATGGATTCTGCTCGATACCGTGCGTGCAGACCATATGAGTCTCTATGGCTATAAATATCCCACAACCAAACGAATCGACGCCTTTGCAAAACGTGCGCGGGTATTTGAACAAGCGCGTAGTCAGGGGCCTAATACGCGTGGCTCCGTGCCGAGCATGATGACTGGTCGCTACTACACGGAAACCCATCGAGATGACGGTAAGTGGGTGACAGTTTTTCCAGAGAATGTCATGGCGGCTGAGATCTATCGAGACGCCGGATATCAAACCCATGGCATTACATCCATCGGCTATATCGGCAAGCGCTTCGGCTTTACGCAAGGCTTCGAGACATTCGATACGAGCATCCTGCGTTTGCGCAAGAACGTGCACGATAATGCGACGTCTGACTTAGTTGCCGACCACGCGCTCGCCTGGCTCGATAAGCGCACTGACAAATCTCGACCATTCTTTATGCTGACCCATTTTGCCGACCCGCACGTCAGCTATATCAAGCATGATACCGGCGGCGTGCTCAAAGGCTCCCGTAGCCTTCGATACGATGGTGAAATCTTGTTCACCGATCAGCATGTGGGCCGTTTATTGAAGGGGATTGAGACGCGCAATCTGCTCGACGACACCATCGTGGTGATCACTGCAGATCATGGTGAAGGGTTAAACAAGAAAGAAGACCATGGTTATCGCTACCATGGTCAGCATATCTACGATAACGCGGTTCATGTGCCGCTGATCTTTTATGTTCCAGGCGTTGTGCCGGGTCGTTCTAAGACGCCTGTTGGTTGTATCGACATCTTACCCACGCTGCTTGAGTTAACTGGGGTCAAGAGTATGGGGCCGTCGATGAGTGGTCGGTCGCTGAGTGGTTTCCTGCAGGGACAAGAGCCGCCGCATCCACCTGTGATTATCGAGAAAGGTATGCCGCCATCCACTGCACGGGTGGCGATGATCGACTGGCCTTATAAAGTCATTTGGCGGCTCGCGTATAACCGTTGGGAATTGTACCACCTCGGAGACGACCCGAATGAACGAAGCGATATTCGAAAGACATCGCCAGAGGATTTCAAACGGATGAAAGAACGTTTGAAACGATGGCGATCCACAGAACTTGAGTACATCAAGCCCGTTTTGAAAAAGAAGAAACGCTCGTTCTAAAATAGCCGATCTTTGGGCAAATTCGGAGACAGGTTTCAACGTGTTGGTGCCTTGCGACTCTCGCGTTTAGTGGTCAAAATTGTCCGCTCGGTTACGCGATTGAGCGTGGGGGGGATCAGCAGAATTCGAACGCAAGAGACCAATCGAATCCCGTGACCGCCCAGCGTTCGGATTCAGGCCAGATGCGGTTGGCTATATCATGAGGAGTGCCACTCTTTGGCATTCGGCACCGCTTCATGACACATGGTCTCGCGGGTCTTGTTGATCATAAAAACGACGTGTCCAAAGTCCAGATTCTTGTCTTCTCGAAGAGCGATCGCCAGCCGAGTCAATCAGCCTTTAGCCTTAAGCACGAGTAAGATAGCGCCCGAGTCATCGTCTGGCGCTTTAATTACATAAACTTATACTCGGGATCATTTCTTATGTATCGACCGGTCAACTCTTGCTGTTTGCTCCTCTTCATTTGTCTCGGGTTCTCAACAGGCTGCGAACCCGATGAGTCCGATGTGTCCACCAGTGATGCTGGCATCAATGAGCGACTTGATGCCAACGCAGGTGGACAATGTGGTCTCGAAGGTGAGCCTGTGTCCGTATGCACCGAAGGTGGTGACCAGTGCCGAGAGTCGGCGACCGCGACGGGTGTCGCCGATTCGCAATCTTGCTTGATAGATGCGGTGAGGTCCGCCGGGTCGGAGACGTTTATTTGCGGTTCGTCTGATGACTGCCGCGTCATTGATTTTGGACTATGCGGTGAGGCCGTCGTGGTGAGTGCTGATCGTTTCTCAGAGTTAGACGATGTGACATGTCGGCTTCGACAATGCGACCAGTACATCACCGAAGCCCTCGATGGCGGTCAGCCTGCATGTGAGAATGAGGCTTTCTTCATCAATCCCATGGCCGATTGTGTATCGGGCGTCTGTCAGATCGTCGAGGGACCATCTGAGCCAACTTGCCCCAGCGATGACCCCGCTTGTCAGGATGCAGGCATGTAGTCCTGTCTGATCCGCTCTTCTCTCATCTCAACGGTAGATTGAGAGGCCTGCATGAACGACCGCCATCTTTTCGTCCTTTTTAAAATAACTAACGAGTGGTAGATTTGGTTGCCGCTATCGGTTTCGGGCAGCCCGCTTGTTTGTCACCGGATATGGACGCAGGCAAGTCCAAGATATCGGCGTACTCATCAGAAGGTCCATGTATGATTCGCACATCTTTCATTCTGATCGCTGCCCTCGGTGTCGGGTGTGATCAATCGACAACGCCATCACAGCCGGGTTCAAACGCAGCTCAGGTCGCTCCGGACGCTCAGACTCGCACTCGCGAGATGGACTGGGATTCGCCCATCTCCTTGGATCAGGGCACAGCCAACGAAGATACCAGCGCAGCGAACGACATCTTCGATGCCGGCATAAACCCCATCGACGCCGCGGCGCTGGTCTCCGATGTGGGGGTTTTTAACGACGCCGCCGTTGAGCCTATGCCGGACAGCACAATGATGGCTGAACCAAATGGCGTGCCGGGCGAACTGACCGCCATTCTGGAGGATATTCCAGGCTTTGGAGCGGGCACCATCGGTGGACGGGATGGCACTTTGTACACGGTGACCGGTTTACACGACGACGGACCGGGCTCGCTACGCTTTGCCCTTGAGAGTCCTGAGCCCCTGTGGATAGTTTTTGCGGCAGGGCTGAACGGTGTCATTCAGATGACGGGTCATATCGATGTGGCGAGCTTTAAGACCATCGACGCACGGGGCCACGACATCACCTTGCGTGCCACCGAGAACTGGCGAGGCGGGCTGCGCATCGGTGTCGCGAACGGCCAAGGGGTTGAGCATGTGGTGATTCTCAACTTGAGTTTCGATGGCCAGTGGCCAAATTACACGGAAGATGACGAAGGCGACGACGGCATCAATATCCGTAACGGAAGCCACCATATCTGGATTCATCAGTGCAGTTTTACAAATTGGATCGACGGTGCCATCGACGGGAAAATTGATGCCGGCTTCCCTCTGCCCCATCACGTCACTATCTCAAGGAGTTTCTTTACGCGAACCCACCAACCGCTGGCGGTGGCCATCGATTATCTGACCTTTGCGAGGAATCACTGTCTTGATGTGACCAAGCGTTGCATCCAGCTTAACGATGGCGGACGCGGGCATATGGTCAATAACGTGATCGAAGACTGGCGCGCTGGCTCCATCGTCGCATCCCGTGACGGCGCCCAGCTCCTCGTCGATAACAACATGTTTAAACCCGGTGGCGACAGTGACGTGGTGGGTGCTCGAATCAGAGAAGATACAGATGAATATGGCGATTGGCAGAACGAGAATAACCACTGGCGAATCACGTGGGGCTGGGTGTCTTTTCAACGTTTCACGCAGGTGGATAGAGAATTCTTCGACAGCGCCCGTGAATCATACTCAACCACCATCTGCGGCATCTTTGACCTGGCATGCTGGGATACGCTCTATGGCGGTGTCGTCGATGAAGCCGGCACACAGCGCTGACGCCCTGTCACACCAGTATTCAATCCTGACGCGGCTTGGTCTGGCCGTGAAAAGTGACCGTCCCTGGGCGCCAATCATCTGGCTGCCCATTTGTCGTACGGTGTGACGGGATTACCCAAAGCCGGTGCCCGCCCGCTGTCTTCGACGGCGACGTCGCCGATTGCCAGAACGCTGGAGAAGCACTCTTACAGAGCAGCGTGAACGTGACCCGTTTTGCTGGTCGCGTCATTTGTATCGCGCCCACGAACTTGTTAATGACGCTCAGCCTGCTCAATGGTCTACGACCGTCTTGAGCCTGCGTGTATGATCGGTTCAAAGCGAGTTTTCACACGGAGTGTTCGCACATGTCTCAGCAATGTCTCGACCGGTTTACTCGATATCTTGCCTGTTTCCTGATGAGTCTTTTGATAACCGGGTGCCCAGCATCGTCTGAGCGCGAAGAGATGGTTCAGCCCGCATCAGGTCAGGACTTTGGACTCGAGTGTGAGCCAGGATACCGAGAAATGGATGGAAAATGTGTACCCAACGTAGATAACGATGGTGATCGTGATGGGGTCCCTGATGCGGTGGATAACTGCCCTGAGATTGAAAATGCTGCTCAGCAGGATTGTGACGTCGACGGGGTTGGCGATGCCTGCGATGAGGACTTTCCATGCGCTGCGATTCTTGAGGGCGAGGTGACAACCATTACAGATCCCGAGGAAGGCCTGCAGTTTATGAGCGGCGGTTTGATTCGGGTTCTACCGAGCGGTGATGTGGCTGAGATTTCTGAGTTTGGCACTTTCACGATGCCGATTGCCGTCGGCAACCATACGGTTCAGGTGTTTGACCCTGTCGACTTACTGCGCGCGCGCTTGGGTATCGCGGAGCCATCCGCAAATGACGACCCACCCGAAGACGAGATGCGCGATCAAGAAAATGAAGCCGACGCGGGTCTGCCCGAAGAAGAGGCGCCCCGGTTGCAGGTACCGCCGGGCGTTCAACCGGTCGCGCAAAGAGAGGTCGAGATTAGACTCTTCGATATGAATCGCCGCGTGCGTCTGGACTTCTTAATCGGTGGGGTTGGTCGAATCGCCGGGCGTGTTTGCCTGGGTGACCGCATGGTCAATCTCGCGGAGCATGGCGGGGTGACCATTCGTGTTGAGCCCATGGCCATCGGGGATATAGAGACCTATGTGACCGATGATCGCGGCTTCTTTGTGACCGGTCCGCTGCTCTTCGATACCTATTACGTCAACGTCGACTCAGATGGATACCAGCCGGCCTATCTGATGGTCACAATCGACCGACTGGGTCTGATGACCATCAACGATGAAGAACCCTGTCATGTGGTGCTGTCACCGATATGATTTTGATAACTCTTCATTGGGCGTTCTCATCACCCGACTCAGCAGCAAAAAACGGATAAGCGTAAGTCATGACACGGAAAGACGAACAGGCAGCTAAAAACGACGTAAAGAGCTTCGCGGACTTTGCAAAAAAAGCCCACTACTCGCTCATGGATTCGCTGCGCGCAGACCCTGAATCCACCGTCGACGGATACGACCACAACCCGCGTCAAGTGCGCTCTGGTCACTATGTGCCCGTCCGGCCTACAGCGATTGCTACGCCAGAGTACGTGGGTCATAGCAGCGCTTTTTTTAATGAGCTTGGGCTCAGCGATGGTCTCGCTCGAGAAGACGCATTTATGCGCCTGTTTTCCGGTGACATCAGCGTCGCCGAGGCGCCGATGCGGGCATATGGCTGGGCCACAGGTTACGCGCTCTCCATTTACGGCACAGAGTATGACCAGCAATGCCCGTTTCAAACCGGAAATGGCTACGGGGATGGCCGCGCGGTCTCGATCTTCGAAGGTTCTTTCAAGGGCCAACGTTGGGAGATGCAGCTCAAAGGCGGCGGCCGAACGCCGTATTGTCGCGGTGCCGATGGACGGGCTGTGCTCAGGTCGAGTGTACGCGAGTTTCTAGCGCAGGAGTTTATGCACGCTCTCGGTGTGCCTACATCGCGCTCATTGACGCTCTACATGTCGCAAAGTGAGACCGTCCAGCGGCCCTGGTATGTTGAGAACTCGCGCTCTTATAATCCAGATGTTCTTGTGAGTAACCCGGTGGCCATCACAACGCGCGTCGCGCCCTCGTTCTTGCGGGTGGGTCAGCTCGAATTGTTCGCGCGGCGTGTGCGAAGGCAATCCCATCCGGATGCATTACACGAGCTCAAAATGATCGTAGAACATCTCATCGAACGAAATTACCGAGATGAGATCGCCCCTGACTTGCCCTTCAATGAACAGGTCATCTTACTGGCCGAGCGTTTCCGGGGTCGCCTCATCGACCTCGTGGTCAATTGGATGCGGGTTGGTTATTGCCAGGGGAACTTCAACAGCGATAATTGCGCCGCTGGCGGTTTTACCCTCGATTACGGTCCTTTTGGTTTTTGCGAACTCTTTGACCCACGCTTTCAGCCCTGGACCGGTGGTGGTGACCACTTCTCGTTTTTCAATCAGCCCGCGGCGGCGCACGCAAACTTCCAGATGTTTTGGCGATCGGTCAGACCTTTGCTTGCGGATGATGATCAAGCGGTGGCGCGCTTAGACCAAATTGGTGAGGGATTTGCCGGCGCGATGGAGCAGGCCCTGGAAGCCATGTGGGCACGCAAACTGGGTATGCAGGTCATCGACACAACCTTGCTTAAAGAATTGCTACAGCTGATGGTGCAGACCAAAGTGGATTACACCATCTTTTTCAGAGCCCTCTCATACGTACCAGAGGATTTGGCGTCTCTCAGGAAGAGCTTTTATCAGCCGACGTCTGCTGACATCGACAGCCGCTGGCAAGACTGGCTCGAGCGCTGGCGCGCCCGTGTGCTCAGCGAGGGTGACGCAAAACAAGTCTCCGAGGCCATGAAGCGCACAAACCCGAGCATCACCTGGCGTGAATGGTTGGTCGCACCGGCTTACAAGGATGCGGCGCTCGGTAAAAACCACCTGGTACATGAGCTACAAGCCGTTTTCAGCGCGCCATACGATGAGTTGCCCCCAGACCTCGCGCAAAAATACGATCGCTTGAAGCCCATGGAGTTCTTCAACGCCGGCGGCGTCTCCCACTACAGCTGCTCGTCTTAGACAGCGACCCGAAGTATCGCGGGCAGGAAAGGGCAAATCGTCCTGTGCAGCGGACTATGCTAGTCCCTGTAGGCGAGTGAGCGTGTCGGGTGAGATCGCGGCGCTTGAGACGTCTCATCAGAGTATCCGGACCAGCCGGGGGAGACATCCTGTGAGATTTGCTTTTCCAAGCCTATGCCTTGCCTTTTTAACCAGCTTAGCTGGATGTAGCACTGCCCCGTCAGATTATGCCTGTGAGCCAGGCGAATTGCAGGTTTGTCCATGTATCGGAGGGGCTGAGGGTGTCCAAGCGTGCGCAGATGAACGTGAAGGTTGGGCTGAATGTCAGTGCCCAGATGAAGACGGTGTAGGTGGTTCAGGTTCGGGCGGTGTTGGCGGTGCGGACACCTCCAGTGGTGACAGTGGTGTCGACGTTGATGATGGCGGCCACGAGGCGAGCTTGTCCGAGTCTGTGGACTCAGGACGCGTTGATGCGGACTTATCCGACGAAGGGCTGAGACCGGAAACGCCCCCATTTATTGATGAGGCACTCGGCTGTGCGCCCAGTGCTGAACCGTTTACAAAAAGCGGCGACACTCACCACAAGGTCACCCTCACAGACCCGCGGGCCACCTGTAATGATGGCACGCCCGGTGTTATGTATATCAAGCCATCGACCCGCGCTGAGGCGGCTCAGCTGTGGGTTGTGCACTTGCAAGGCGGTGGTTCGTGCCGTACCCCGGCCGAGTGTACGGCGCGCTGGTGTGATGTGAGCGGTCGGATGAGCAGTCGGGGCACACCTGCGTCTATCCAAAGTGAGGGCATCTTCTCAGTCTTACCGCGCAACACGGCAGCTCATGCCAACCAAGTGTTTGTTTATTATTGCAGCTCCGACAACTTCGCTGGGCGAATGAATGAGGTCGTTGTCGATGGTCCTGAGCACACGCCCTATCGGATCGATTTCAACGGCGATGCAATCCTCAATGCGGCCTTAGATGCTCTTGAGGCTGGCGCCCGCTCTGACGACGGCGAGACCGTGCTGCCGCCCTTAACCGACGCTTCAATGTTGATCTTGTCGGGCTCGTCTGCAGGCTGTACGGCGGTGACTTATCAAGGAGAGCGTGTGGCTCAGCGGTTAGCGACACATGGTGTCAGCACTCGACTCATCTGTGACGGCAGCCTATCGCCAATGCCTGAACACCTCGAGAACCCTGAGACAGTATCGGGACTCAGCGCTCATCGTGCTGAGTCATTCGCTATAAGGATGGACATGCAAGACTTAAATCTCGATGAGAGCTGTATCGCTGCGACAGCACCCGATGAGGTCTATTTGTGTGAGTCCGCGGGTTGGGTCTTGCCCAATTACGTCGATACTGTGCCGCTGTTCATTTACACGGACCAAGGCGATCCGGTGCTCTGGTCTGGCTATCGAATGGCCGGGCTGTCCATAACCGAGTTTGCTGCCGGTGTCCGGGCCGGACTGACCGATGCAGCCACCGCGGACACACCGACTCCGATCTCAGTATTTGGACCCCGCTGTAATGTGCACACGGCTCTGCATCATAACGACCGCTTCCTGAATTGGACGGTGACAACGCCTGATGGACGCCTCACATTCCACGACGCGCTGGTGCGCTGGCTGCAAGGCGAACATGTGGTGGCTGTTGAGAGCGCTGAGACCAATTCAGGGTGCGATTAGGGTTTAATCAACCGGTATCTGAGCTCTGCGGATGTGGCGACGTGACGCGCATCTGCTGCGCAAGGTCTGGCAGGCTCTGATACTTTCGACTCGCCTTCAGTATTGCTCCACGATGGGTGGATGAGAGACCGCATCTGTCTATTGCGCCCATGAACACCATTTGTCTTCTCGGAGAGTGGTCCGCAACCTTTTGTCTGAACGACGACTCCACACACCATGATGACTTCCATCGCGATCAGTTTTTGCTGGGTGACGCTCGGCTCCATGCTCTTCTTCGGTGCCGTGGTTGCACCGGCTGTGTTTACAGCACTAGACGAGAAGCCCGCAGGCCAGTTTCTCAGGTTGCTCTTCCCTCGGATCTATTTGTTCTGTGGGCTGTTCTCTGGGCTCTCCACCGGCTTGTTTGCCATTGAAAAACAGTGGCTCGCGGCCTGTGTGCTTGGTTTAACCTGTATTATGTTCTTCTATGCGAGGGGCCCACTCACCAATGCGATTAATGAAAGTCGCGATGCGCAACTCTCTGGCGACGAGGCTGCGGGTCGTCGATTTGACGGGCTTCACAAACAGAGCACCCGCATCTTCGGCATGCAGTTCATCGCCATGCTCTCGGTGGCCATTTGGCTGGGCGATTTCAGCTCATAACAGGTGCCTGTTCATTCACTTGTCCCCGTGGCGGTGTAGCGCCGCTTATGTCTATCGTCTGAGTCTCGGGCGTGTGGATTGACGGGCGCTTGTGTCCTTTCAATCGGTCGTCAGGCTGATTGCTTGGCACGCTCAATACGCGTGATGGGACGGGCACAGAGCAGCCGCTCCAAACATTGCCATCGGCTTTACCCAGTGCTAAAAACCGGCATCGAGTCACTCGATTCACAGAGTTTACTCAGGCTTCATTCGGGGGGATCGAATGCCAACAAAATTAAAAATCATATTGGTGCTGCTGCTCTTAGGCTTAGGCTCATCTTATCTTCAAGAAAGCTGGTTTGGCGTTGGGTTCTACGTCTTTTGTATCGCTGGACTCTTAAGGGGCACTGAAGCGGTTCGAAATTTACTCATCTTTGGCGGCTACGCCGGTGTCCTCTGGGCCTTTATCTCTCTCGTTCCGCTTGCTCTCATTTTTTCGTCAAATGCAGCAATCGCGCAGGCGAGCCAGCAGCCCGGGTTTGTGGCAGGCGTGTTCATTTACTACGGCTTTAGCCTCGCGACCAATTGCTTCTTCATCTACGTATTGCGCGATGTGGAGGTGCAAGACTGGCTGTTGATGCGTTCGCTCGGCGAGTCAGATTAGGACCTCACCCCATCATTCCATTCAGCGCAGTGGTCTGCGTTCATCTGATGAGACCAAAGTGATTAACCTGGGCGGCCAAGTAGTGATGACACCGCCACACCGGTGGGCAACCGTATCGCTTGTCGGTCGGGTGCGACGCCAACGATATTCATGATGCTCTTGAAATACGCGGGCAAGGTGTCGGCCGCGTTGATATCGGCACCATCAGCAGCACCGGTCACCGAGTTAATGCCTGTTGCTCTCGCCTTCCCGTCAATCTCAAATCCGCCGACAACACCACCTTGAAGGTGGGTTCCCACCATGAGCCCGCTGACAAAATCGCCATAATGGCTACGGCCATGTCCATCGGAGCGCGGGTCGCGCCCGAATACGTCGAGATTGGCGAACACCACATCATCTGCGATATCGAGGTCATGGATTGAACGCCAATAGCCATCGAGGGCTGCGATCATCTCGAGGGTCGCGTTGGTTTCATTGAGGAGGCCTGCGTCTTGGTGATTATCACCACCAAAGTTCGCATTGATGATGATGACGGGCGCGAGTCTGAGTTTAGCGATCACTGCCGCACAGCGCATTTGGCTTTGAATCGAGTCATCGGCAATGCCTTCTAAGAGTTGTCCGAGGGCGCTGCCGAAATCAGCAGCCTCGCGTCGACTCGCCGCATGCTGGTCAAAAAATCGCAACTGCTGGCGGGTGCCGGTGCGCCTGACTTCATCGTAAGCCTCATCGATGAATGCGTCGTACATCGCGTTAAAATTATCCGCGCCGCCCATGGCGCTGCCCACATGACTCACAAGGGTCTTCAGCTTCGTCGGCGAGTAGTTTGCGAGCGATGAACCATTGGAGACAAATGTGCCGCTGCCAAGGACCAAGGGGGATGCCGTCGTGGTGCCGAGCACCGATGCCGTCTCCTGGGCGATGACCGCGGGCAATTGTTCAGATCCGCGCCCGTCGCCGCCACGCACCTGGCCGTAGCAAGTGAGGAGATCTTTGAATTGTGGGTGAATGTTGGCACCGGATCGATAATTAAACCAAACGAGATGGTTGAGCATCTCGGGGGTGAGCGCTGAAAAGCAGCGCGCCATGCGGACCCGCTCAAGACCCAGAGAAATCTCGGCTGATTGACTCAGCGATTCGACACCGAGGCGCATGCCGTTGACGGTTTGTGGGATGAGGTCAGAGGCGTCGATTGCGCCGGGCCGCGGATGGGTGAAGTGGTTCTCGTGCTCTCTCTCATAGGTACCAGGGCCCAATACATTGATAGGTTCGCCAGCGCTCGAGCTCGCCAAGATGGCGATACGCGGGCCACCATTCCGGCCCTGTGCTCGTGCGTCGCCACGGAGGATAAACGAGACCGGTAATCCGGTGAGTGCTGCCCGAAGGCCAACCGCCACACCAGCGGTCGCACCGAGCCCGAGGAAGTCGCGCCGTCTGAGTCTTGTCATTGTCCAATTCCCGTCATTGAAGGCGATTGACACACCATTGTCCAAAGATCCCGCAACGCATCGAGCGTGTTTAGCGCAAGGCCGCATTCGGGTTCTTCCGAAGATAGGGCAGCACGAAAAGCCACTGGGTCGTCGCAGGCTGGTGAGGCTGTGAGCGCATTGTAGTAGCGCTGGAGCATTGCTCTTGATCGTTGACTTTGCGCCGTGCCTACGGGACGACCGAGTAGATGGGTGTTCATCAAGTCTAAGGCGAGTGCAGGGTCATCTGTGTGGAATGCGCCACGACCGCGTGGATTGACCACCTCTTCCGCGGAGATGGCACATAAACCTTCGAAAGCGACGGAGACCATCGGTGTGTAGTCCCGCGGCTGATGCAGCGCGGTCGCGCCGCGTGCGAACTGGTCCTTTGGCAGACTCGCGCTCACCAGCGCTGCGGGGCCATCGGCGCGACAAAGTCGAAGGCGGTCTGGGAGTTCGGCGTCGTGCCCTTGTGCCACCCTGATGTCCGATAAGCGCGCGTCCAGCGCGTGACAATAATGGCCAAAGCGCGCCACGCTCACCTGAGCGCCCGGTGCAGTCGTCTCGAGCGTGTTTGACGTCCTGGTCATCAGCGGTGATGCGAAGAAGCTGGCGAAGAGGTCTGCCATATTGTAACCGGACGCCGTGAACTGTTCAGACAGTGACAATACATTGGGATCGGTGGCTGAACACTCTACCGATGAGGCCCACTGGCACAACTTTAGCACCCAGGCCAAGGCGAAGTTCGGGTGTTCGGACAATACTTGGGCCCAGCCGCGCAGGCTATCGATGTCTGCATTTTGACCTTGGAACGAAAACCCGGGACGCGGCAGGGGATCAGCAGGTTCGGTATGGCGGGTGTTGATGTTGTCGTAATTCGCTAAGAACGCTGTCCGCATGGTGTCGATATTCTTGTGACAGCCGTAGCAGGTGGATTCTCGGGGAAACATCTCCATGTCCACGGCGGCGTCATCGCCGGAGAGGGGGGTGTTGTCGCCGGGGCTGAAGGTCAGACCCGTTGCCACGATCATTGCTTGATTGATGGTGACCCTGAAATCGTTATCCCGGTTGGTCTGCCATGTCTGAAAGAACGCCGGTGAGGTAAAGAAGCCGATCCTGGGTGCTCTGAGCTCAGTCGAGCCACCGTCGGGGATATCTCGCAATCTCTGTGCGTTGTTGGGGTCGAGGATTTCATCTTCGGTGGCCATGTCGGTTGATTGCGGATTGTGCACCAGGGTCACTGTGCGCCAGTCTTCGCTGTCTGCATCTCGGTTGTAGAGTCCCGGTTGATTCAGCACAAACCTGATGTCGTTGATGCCGTTATTCTTTGGCCACACACCATTGGCTCTTAGAATCATTGGGTTGTCGGCCATCTTCAACGCCAGCAACGTAAGCGTTGTCACCTCCCAGGTGTTGGTCGTCACGATGGATCTAAAGTCATCACCATCATCGATGATGCGTTCTGCGGTGCGAATCAGGCTCTGATTGAGCGATTCACGGACAGGTGCCAATGAATTGGTCCGCGTATTACGAAATTGGTTAAAGTAGTTAATATCGCTGGGCGTCTGCTGCAGTTGCAGTTCTAAGAACTGTCGCCTTTTTATTCGAAAACGCGCGCTACTCAGCCAGCTGGCGATGAGCGCTTCGAATTCGTCTTGTAAGAGTTCACCGTCGGGTCCACTTGCACGTTCAAGCTCTTCCGCGGTCAACGCACCGCCATCGAGTAGGTATTTGACGCGGGTGAGAACCGTGAGCGCCGGCGCGGTGTAGGTGACGTCAGGCGCCTCTTGCTCAGGTGGCTCAAGTGTACGAATCCATTGCTCTAAGCAATCTACATCTTCGGCCGGGATGATGGTGCGTCCACCGAGGGGCATCGGTATGGGCTGGCATGCCTCGTCGAGCGCGCCGTTGTAGCGATCTGCTGCGAGCGTATGAAGGAGCACCGATGCTTCTGGGTTTTCAACGTTGATCAACAACGCATCCGCACAGCCTGGGCTCCTCGATGGTACATTGATCAGGCTTTCTTGCACGCGCATAGATGTGAGATGGATACCACCACCGTTTAACTCCGCATTCTGTCCGTGACACGCAAGGCAGCCATTGCGCTCGAAGACAGCGTTGACCTCACAATGATCAGGTCCTGGCGCCCCATCGGATGTTGGTATGGCTGCATCGCCACTGGGTGGGGAGCCATCTTGTTCGGTTAGAAAACCATCTTGCCTGGGTAGCGAACCATCGTCGATGGTCATCGCCATGTCGGATATGGGCGTCGGTGTCCCGTCTAATGGCGGTTCGGCGCTCGCATCGGAGATGGCCGTTTGAGAGCTGTCGGCTTGCCGCACTGTCTCATCACCGGCGGGCGTGCAAGCGCTCAGCAGACTGGCAATGAGCAAGACTGAAACGGCATCCCTGAGCTGCCGGCGTATACGGCGTCTTAACTGCAAGACTCTACCTTTGTTGATGGGCTCGGCAGCATATCACTAAACGAATATGGCATGCCGCTACAACAGGACGCAATCAATCGAGTCGTCTAACCTAGCGCCCAATGAACGCCGATTGCGGAGTATTCATCCGGGAGACGTCTGACCATCCGCGCGCTCTATGCTGGCCACAGGTAACCCGGCGCCAAGCGATAGACTCTCTTTGCGTCGTTTAAACAACCAATCGATCACAACACCCTATCGTCCAAGCGGTAATTGGGCTAGTGGTCTCGGGTAAGCCACAACCCAAAGACGAAGAAAGATTGCGAGGGTGATATGTCTGTGAAAACTCCTGAAGATGTAGCCGCGGCGCCTGCCGATGCGATTCGAACCGCGAGCGGGCTCGCTTATCGCGTGCTCCAGGCTGGCACCGGCAAAGACAGACCGTCTGCAAGCTCGCAGGTCGAGGTCCATTATTCGGGCTGGATGACCAACGGTGAGCTCTTCGATTCATCGGTAACCCGTGGTACGCCCGCAGCCTTTCCACTGGACCGAGTCATCGCCGGTTGGACCGAGGGTCTACAGCTCATGACCGTTGGTGAGAAAACGCGATTTTGGATTCCTGGACGACTCGCCTACGGCGAAGAAGATACCGGCAGCGGTCGACCTTTCGGCACCTTGGTCTTTGATGTAGAGCTTCTGTCGTTTAAAGAGCCCCCCGCGCCGCCGGAGACCCCAGATGACCTCACAGCGCCTCCAGCAGACGCCATCACCACCGATTCAGGTCTCGTCTATCGCGTGCTCAAAGAAGGCAGCGGCGATGACCGACCCTTGGGACATTCCAAGGTCGAAGTCCATTACTCAGGTTGGATGGCCGATGGCGGTCGACTCTTCGATTCTTCAATTGTCAGAGGTGAGCCTATCTCTTTTGGGCTCGACCAGGTGATTCCCGGCTGGACGGAAGGCGTACAGTTAATGAAGGTGGGCGAGAAGGCTCGCTTTTGGATTCCAGGACACCTCGCCTACGGTGATGCACCGAGCGGCGGCGGACGCCCACACGGCACCTTGGTGTTTGATGTGGAGTTGCTTTCATTTACGAATCCACCTGCGCCACCGGCTGCGCCAGATGATCTAAAGACGCCGCCTGAAGACGCTGTGACTACAGAGTCTGGCCTGATCTATCGGTTACTCGAGGCGGGCGACGGCGGAGGTTCGCCAACGGCGGAGTCCAACGTTCATGTCCACTACAGTGGGTGGATGGCATCGAATGGCGAGCTCTTTGACTCTTCGGTGGTCCGCGGCGAGCCCATCTCTTTTGGACTCAATCAGGTGATTCCAGGCTGGAGAGAAGGCCTACAATTGATGACCACAGGAGAGAAAGCTCGCCTGTGGATTCCGGGTCACCTGGCGTACGGCGACGCCCCGTCTCGTCCGGGCATGCCCTATGGGACGCTTGTCTTTGACGTGGAGCTGCTGTCCTTTAGCTAATCCTGGAAGCCGCTCGTCGCCTCGGCCTTTTCTAAACGTGAGTTCGGACTCAGGCCAATCGGCGGACTCATCTCGCTGCGGGGGTGGCAACGACGCCCCGTCAGTCGTCTATCTTTCTCTTTAGCGTCCACGGTGATCGCCGGGCATGCGGCTCTTGATTAAGCGATCATGGCGATGCACTGATGTGCGCTCGCGAGCAGTCGTCCGTCGTTTGACCACAAGAAATTACTCTCGCTGCCGAAGCCACCGCCGATGAATTGACCGCGCACATCGATGAGAAAGGGGTCATTCGAGACCGGCGTTGCATCGCTTAAGAAGTTGACCTGAATTGAGGTGGTTCCCATGGGCATCATACGGTCGGTAGACACCAAAAAGGAAGGCCACCAGGCATCGATGAGGGCTGCGAGGTGTGGCACACCGAGCGCCTTCACGTCGGGGTCTCGATAGCGAATGTATCCGCCGGTGATCGGCGCGCTTTTGGACATCACCATCTGTCCGATGCAGGGTCTCAGTTCGAAGTGCTGCGTATAGGGTGGCAATGGCATCGATGGACCGAGGGCTGTCACAGCATCAGAAGGCTCTGCTTTAGGCCGCTCCAAGAAGAGCTGGTCTTCAACGCGCCCCCTGCTCTGCCCAGTAAATAGAGAGCCGTGAGCGACGCAGACTGCCCCTTGTAAAAACGCAATATCAAAGGTCTCTGTTTTGGAGCCTCGACGCCTGCAAGCGAGTTCGATGGTGGTGGCCACACCGGGTCGTGCGAGCGCGCTGAAATTAAGCTGTAGCGTGCGTACCGGATATTGCGCCTCAGACTCTGTTCTTGCAACGGCCGCTGCCATGACAAGCCCGCCGTAAATACCAGCCTGTAAGCAAAAGTCTTCAGGGAACTCGAAAATGGGCTCTAGGCAGGCATCGAGGAGCGTGTTGATGTTCTTCATGGTCGGTGACCTTCCTTTATTTCCTGCTTATCGCTTACAGCAGGTCGACGTGTGCACTGCGGTGTTCATCCGTTGACGATGGTGCCCGCTTATGAACCCGCTGTGACATGCAGATGTCGTCTTTACAAAAAAGGTGCGCGGTCAATGAGATTGAGACGATCATGTGAGATGCGGCCGCAATGTTTTGGGCAGAGAGTTGTTCTACTGGGCTCTTAACGCTGGCATTGTGTACCGGGCAATTCATTGGGGCCGTTTTGCTTTACCCAATAGTTCCAGGGAGAGAGCGGTCCTTGATAGGGGTCTGTATAGTGGTGTGTCTTGTTCGGGGTGAGCGCATGCTTGACGTTGAAGTGGAGGTGGGGACCGGTGGAGCGACCAGAGGACCCGATGCGTCCGATGATCGCACCGCATTTGATGGAGAGGGGCGTCTCTAGCCGATGTTTCTTTTTGTCAGCCTTGAGCTCTGAGGCAGGCACGCCGAGCGCTTTAAGCGCGTCTATCACAGAGCCCTTCTTCAGGTGGATATACTCTGTGTAGAGAGTGTCGGTGTGGACAACTTTCACCATGTTCGCGGTGCCGGGAACGCATTTTTTGAAGGTCTTGTATGGCTTACCCTTCTTCTTCTTTTTTTGCTCGCGATTGTACTTCATCTGGTCTGCCACATTGCACTCATCGTAATGTCCATCTTCGTAGGCGACAATCTCACCGCTCGCCGCAGCGACAACAAAATTGCCTTTCTTCTTCATCTGCTTGAACCCACCCTTCAGCATGAAATCTGTGCCTTCGTGTCCTGGATATGACGACCCGATCAGCGACACCTTGCCGTCGTAACTCACGGCAAATGTGTCCTCTGAGTCTGCTTGCACACCCGCTCTGATGGCATGGTCTACGCCGTATGGACCACTCCTCGGGTTGAACGTCTTTCGCGTCTTGATCTTCGAAGGGTCTTTAATCGGTAGTCTAAACTTGACCGTGGGCTTTGGTCGGGGCTTCAGATACGGGCCTGAAAAGCTAATCATGCCACTAATTTTGCCGTTTTTGGGGATTGTGAGCGAGCGACTCGCTCCATGGAATTCACTGCGATAGGCTACATAGATCTGGTGGGGTTTGCCCTTCTTTGCATCCCGGCTACAATCAGAAAACTCAGCTTTAACTTTGCTCTGCTCGTTCGTCTTCGCCTCTACAATATATTTCTTGGCAGACCATTTCTTGAGCTTATTTTTAGTCAGCTCTTTCTCGGTAAAGACGACATTGACGCCCTCGCCAGATTTACGGCCGTCGATCTTGATCTCTGCATCCACCGTGACAGCACGGCAGCCTGCGCCTTCGACCACCTTTGTATGCTCGACGGAGATGGTCTTGAAATTAACGGAGACGCCTTTCTTTTTGCCAACGACGCCCTTGAGAGTTTTGATGCGAATCCACTGATTGTTGAACTTAATTTCAACCTTGAGGTCACGGGTCTTCTTGCACGATGTGAGAATGGGTCCACTCTTGCCACTAAAGCGCCCTCTGGCATCGGTCTTGGGGTTGGGCCACCTCAGAGAACTCCAGGCCTTGCCGACCTCCCGAGCGCTGACTTTCAGCTTTGCTTTCTTAATCGGCTTCTTGGTATCAGCCCAGACGACCTTGCCTTCTACGCTCCATGTACACGCCGCATGACTCACACCCATGCTGGCGGTCATGTAGATTGCGATCAAGATGAGTTTATGCACGCTCTACCTCCCCAAAGTAAACGCCCGTTCGTCAACGATACACGGTGTGTCTCTATTCAATATCATGGTGGGTAAAAAAACTGGAAAATGAGCGCCGGAAGACCACAGAACAGCGGGTATCGGTGATCTTTGAGCCCGGAGTCGATATCTCGGAGATAGACCAGATGAAGGGCCGCTTCCGCTCGGGCCGTCGCGGGCGTCGATTTCATGCAATCAGCACTGAGCGTGACGATTTTTTGCGGCTTGGGTGAAGTTGTCTCTTCCGTTGAAGGGGCCGACCTATGATCGAGTCGATAGGCGCCGTACACGATTTGAACACGGCGCATATCGACGTGCGATTAGACATTTAATCTAATATTGTGGTCCACACCCTGAGTCCATACCCACGATGCCGAAGTTAAGCTCCGTTGGCCGATTTGCTGTATAGCGTCTGGTCTCTTCGTCAAAGGTGAGCTCGTGTAAGAGCGAATTCACTTCTCCATAGGTGACATTATCGCCCCACATACTGCGACCCGAGTAGCTATCTGGATGGGTCATGAGTAAATCGAAGTCGTGGGTCCAGAGCGCGTCGACGTGCCCATACCAGCCTGATACACCGTTAGAGGTTGATTGGCGCCCATAGACAAGAAAAGCACGGTCACCGATGAACGCCGCATTGTGGCTTGAGTTATAGCTGCAATGCGCAGAGAAGTTTCGCTCATGGGTCTGTGTACCCCCTGGACCACATGTGATGTTCTGCGGCGCTTGCACATCCACTGGATAAGCTAAGCCGAGTTCCTCCGCGCCGGGCGTCACTTCCGCAAGCCGGAAGCTCTTGATGCGCTCACCGGTAGCACCCTCTTCGTCTTGCCGGCAGTCGCCAGTGCAACCGTTAATCGTATACAGAGACATCATGCCGGTATTGCCACCGCGAGAGATCTCTTTGAGTCGGGAGGAAAAATCCCGTGTCATCGCCTCTGACATGCTCCAGTCATCGCGGTTAATGACCATCAACTCGTGGCCGACGTTGGACTCATCGAAGTACGGACTCTCCGAACGACCGCCATGGTCAGGCAACGGGCGCCCTGTGAAGAGCACGCCATAAAGGGCTTCGTCCTCGCCTTCGCCCATAAGTCCGATGGTGAACGATTGCATTCGTTCTTCAAACATCCTGGATGGTTCGGAGTAGCGTTCGGTTTCTCTATTATCGCCCAAAACATGTGGCGTGCAATCGCGGATTTGGTGGATGTCGGGGATTCGGACCACGCCGTAGAAACCACTGCGTGCATCGCCTAATTTATACACCATCACGAATGATACGTATGCCTCACCCGTGCTGCTGACTGCAAAGGATGTAAAGAACGGATAGAAGCCTACGTTCCAGCGATGATTAATTTCATGCTGCACGCCGTGTTCGCTGATTAATGCCTGTGCGATGAGTTCGAGGTTGCACGCGCCAAGGACCACAGTTTCTTTGGTATCGGGATTGGTGGCGCGGACCTCCAGTTGGGGACTTATCGTGTAGAGCCAGGGTTGGTGGCCAGGCTCATCGCATCGATTTTGAGAGACACCGCTACCTGGGTCTCCGCCGGGGCCAGGCACTTCACCTCCACCAGGCGTGTCGATAGGTGTATCCGATGGTCGTTCATTGTTGAGGGGGGGCACCTCGGCGTCTCGACCGGGGATATCAAATTTCTCAAAGCAGATACCACGTCCTTCTTCGCCAACACGGCAGACAAAGTTTTCCGGGCATTCATTATCTGCAGCGAAGCAGTCGTATTCATAGATGCCCGTGTGTTCAGCGCAACCAATTGTCGTACAGAGCGCGACGAGCAGAGCGAGCAGTGGTTTGATGGACGGGGTCTGAGGCGGTCGATGCATGGCGTTCTCTCCATAGCCAGTAGTAAGTCCCCATCGCCCGACTTGGGCAATTACAGAAAGCGTGCCAAGTTTTCATTTGGAGCCAAGACCGAAGACTCTTTGGGCCGGTTACGGGGTCGCTGCTTATGCTATGGCTGTGACCGATATTAGCCTCAAAATCAGCCCGTTCGCGCGTGTGCGAGGCGCAAACAATTAAGACCGCCTGCGCCCTCAAGCGGACTTTCACCGTGGATGGGGCATTTGGGTACAGCGCGCCGTGCGCAGCGCGTCACACCCCATTTGGCGTGGAGTCCCCAATCGGCCGGTAGATTATGATGCGTGGCGACTGAGCGGGCCTTCCGTGCCCCGGATTTGGGATCGATCCAGGGTAAATCTCTGGGTCCGTACAATTCTCTCGAGCTGTTGAAGCTCGGTCTTGGGTGGGTCATCGGCGTTCGAATCGCTGTTCAAAGGGTGTTGGATTGGTTCGGTCAGCTAGGCCGTCGCAGGTGGAAGCGTGACGCGCGTTGCTTCGACAAGGAGGCGGCTTTGGCGTGGTTTAAACCGTCGGTCCCTTGGGGCGGTGATGCACCCAAGTAGTCTCGGACACCAATGCGTCGAGTTGATGGTTAGACGACGAATTGCGACAGCAGCTGCGCAGACGCCAGTATGTCGCAGTGTTTCCAGTAGAAGAACAAGTCCGACTGCAACCAATTGATCTGCACGTCGAGCACCTCGGCGATGTCGATCATCATGTAGAGTCGTTCACACATGTTCTTCTCCTCCTTTACCCAGTTTTTATACGCCAGCCTTGCAGCGCGAATGCCGAATCAGTCACGGGAGCAGACGGCCTGCGAGCGCCCGCACAATCAGATAGGACGCTGAGTCACCGAGAATACTCACCTTCGTTTGCATTATTTTAGAGCATTCTTGGTCGACCATCGGGTCTTAGTCATCACGCTGAACGAACTGTCGTTGACTGGTTTAGATTGCAGTGTTCATGCCAACCGAATTGAGCTCAAAGGTCACGCTGAAGTCAATTTGAATGCTATGAATCGAGTCGTTGCTCTTTAATTCATGTGATTGGGCAAGGTGATCCCTGAATACACATTGCCGAGTGGCCCAGTTTGTACAGGTGTTCGTCTTTGCTGGGTGGCTCAGTTTGTACAGGTGTTCGTCTTTACTGGGTGGCTCAGGTTGAGCAGGTATTCGTCTTTGCTGAGGATCGCGCTGTTCAGTGAACGTGCACGCTTGATGATGCGCTCCGCGCCAGAGGGTGGTCTTTCAGTCTTGATAAATCTCAGCGACGACGCCTGATGAGGCCGATGAGCAAAGCCATTGTCGTGAGCCATGTAGCCGAATTCGTAGCGCTGCCCGCCATTGTGTCACACCCTCCGATCTCGACCACGTCAGTCTCCAAATCAGGGCGCTCACCGCCTGGATCGCGGTCATTGGCACCGGGCATATCAAAGCACTTTGAGTCAGCGATAATCGGTGTTCCATCGGCTTTGATGACCTCGACGGCTAAACAGCCTCTTGCACCCACCCAGTCTGCAAGCTTGCCGCCGTTTGCTCTCAGATATGCTGCATCTTCAACGGCCAATAAGCGGAACCGAGCCGTCTCAAGTTTGTCTTCGGCGCTCGCCTCATCGGTGCCTATCGCGACGCGGCCGAGAATGAACTGATTGTGGTTGCGGCCGATCTCCACCGCGGCTTCCACCGACCAATGTGTCTCCGTTCGCTCGACGATTCGTTCGCATCCACCACATGAATCCATAGGTCCATCGGGCTTGCAGTCACCCAAAACGTCTGTGACATAGCTGTGGGGTGAGGGGTCTCTGAGGTTTACCTGACCCACGCGGATGGCCGCCTCAGGCCATTCTACGGTCAACTCTTCGGTGTGCGCCGGCCGATAGTCCGACGCTCCACTTGAAAATGTCAGGGTGTAGGGTCTATCGGCTTCAATTGGCTCAGATGCCGTCCACACCAAGGCTTGGTCAGCCGGGCTCACGGTGAGTTCACCGGCGATGTCTTGGTCCCCATCGCTTAAGTGCACCGTGACCAACTCATCGAGGGCTTCGCTGCGAAAACCGCCGTAGGCGTGACCAATGAAGACGATGGTGGCAGCGCCCGAGTCGCCCGCATAGTCGGCGCGGTGGGCGCGATATGTCCAGCCTGTGGGCTCGGGTAAGCAAGCTGCGGCGTCAACTGTGATCAATGCAAGGGCGATGGTTGCCAAGATAAAGGCTCTCATTTTAAAGGCTCCAATATTTTTGATGGGCCACAAGACGCCATGAGACTCCGTTCTTACCGGATTAGGTGATTCGGTACTCGGATTGGATTATGATCTCGTGAGGGCATGGGGGTGTGAATCTGTCGCTCAACGCTTGATACGAAGTTGTGTGAGTGGTCGCTTCACCGTGACCATGTTTGTTGATAGAGCTGATGCCGTCTCGAACACCGTATCCGAAATTTTAGTCTGAGGAGGTGATGTCCGCATGACAGTTGTCATTCGGCCAGCGACGCGAGACGACTTAAGGGCTATCGCCGAGGTCCAAGTTCAGTCTTGGCGTGAGACATACACGGGGCTTTTGCCAGAGGCGTTGATTAATCGGAACACGGTTCAGACGCGCTTTGACATGTGGTGTGGGCTTTTTGATCGGTCCGACCACCATTTGTGGGCCGGTTGTGATGGTGAAGATGTAGTCGCATTCTCGAGCTACGGGCCTGCTAGAAATACTGATGATGCGGGCGAGATTTATGCGATTTACGTGCTTCGACGAGCGCAGGGAAGAGGCCTTGGCGCCCAGCTCTTTCGACAAGCGCTTGGCCGCCTGAAAGCGCTTGGTTATGCCAACGCGGTGCTTACAGTGCTCGCGGCAAATCCCGCAGTGGCGTTTTACCAACACATGGGCGGTCGAATCGGGGAGACGGTCCACATGACGTTCGGTGGCGAGACCATCAAGGAGTGGGTCATGACCTACCAGCTCTAACGATGATGGCTCCATAGTTGTGCGGTTCGACTCAGTGATAGGCTCGCCGACGCTTGAGTGGGTCACCATCCTGCGAGCGTCGCGTCTTCCGACTCTGAGAGACCGCCTAAAGCGACAATCACGTCGCCACCATTAACTTCTTGTTGTTCGCATTTGAGTGGCATTTTATCGTCGTGCCAGAGTTTAAAACTTGGAGGAGCCGTCGTTGAATCGGAGACAGATGGGGTTGGGTGACGCGGTAACATTTACTTGCGGGCTATCGATGCCCAACCGCTTTATGTTGGCGCCGATGACCAACACCCAGAGTCATGCAGATGGGTGTTTATCCGATGCAGAGTATCGGTGGTTGACCATGCGCGCCAAGGGTGGGTTTGGCATCACGATGACCTGCGCCTCTCACGTACAGGCGGTGGGTCAGGGCTTTCCCGGCCAGCTCGGCATCTTCGATGATCGCCACCTAGACGGTCACCGCCGACTCGCCGATGGGATTAACGCAGAGGGTATGCTCTCGGTCATTCAGCTCCATCATGCGGGGCTTCGGTCACCGGCAGCGCTCATCGGCGAGCCGCCGGTCAGTCCATCCGGCTATGAAAAAACAGGTGCACGGGCACTGAGTTTGGCAGAGGTGCACGCGCTTCGAGACGACTTCATCAAAGCCGCGGTCCGGGCCAAGCAAGCGGGCTACCATGGTGTTGAGGTCCACGGTGCCCACGGCTATGTGCTCACGCAGTTCTTAAGCGAGG
>JBMHDS010000098.1:0-69519 GCA_049889275.1 Bradymonadia bacterium
GTCGTGGCGGGAGGAGCGGCAGGTGCTGGGGTTGGACTCTGGCAGGGGAGTGGGACGCCCCAGCCAGATCCCGTCGCGTCGATTCCGTCCAAAACTGCAGCAGCCGCCTCACTATCAGGGCTAGAGCTCGAACAGCTTAAGGCGCGTGTGGATGCCCTCGAAGCTCGATTAAAGCAGGTGGCTGATCGCCCCCGCGGTGACAAAGTTAAGCGACCATGGGGCGGCAGGGTTGCGGCACAAACTGAATCGGGTACGACCAAGGCTGACAAGATGCGCCCGGTTTCTAAAACCAGCCCATCGGTCGAGGCGATTGTGGACGAGCTGGAGCAGGATGAGTCGGTTATCCGACGCGCGGTCAGTGGCATTGTCCGGGACCAGATGCAGAATCGTATGGAAGAGTGGCGGGCCTTTAGGGCGGCACGCGGGGAGGCACGGGATGAGGAGCGGGTGGACCGACTGGGTGAGAAAGTCCCGCTGACAACTGAGCAGCGTCGGGGCTTGCTCGAATTGCTCTCGGCGGAGCGAAAAGAGCGCCGCGCTTTATGGCGCGAAGCCAGAGAGACAATGGATGTCAAGAGTTCGAGAGAGAAAACACAAACCCTGCGTGAACAAACGGACGAGTCGGCGGCTGGAATACTCGGTTCCGAAGCCTTTGATGCGTGGCGACAGATGCGGCAAGAGGGGCGTCGTTGGCGCCGGTGAGGCTACTGTATTGAAAAGTTGTCTTGGTAGATCTGCTGCTGCTTTGGCATCGAGTGCAGCCGGCGGAGCATCTGGTTGAGCTGTGGTAGGTTGCCCAGCTTTGCCTTCGCGTCTTTGAGGGTTTGGATGGCCTTCGAGACACGCTTTGTTTGCCCGTAGAGCGCTGCCAACTCTAGGTACGGGTGCGGTTCGCTAGGTTGGAGTCGCCGAAAAGTCTCGAAGTTTTTTTCTGCGCTCTCAATTTCACCCTGCTCAAGGTCGATGCGACCGAGCAGCCAATAGCCAGCCGCATAGTCTGTTTTGATGACAAGCGCTTGGTTGAGCGTCTTGCGCGCGGTACTGAATCGCCTGAGGTCAAAATCGAGTAACGCGAGTGACAGATGGCCCAGCATCAATAGTGGGTCGCGTCGAATGCTCTCTTTGTACCATTTTCTTGCAGTCTGCATGCGCTTTTGAGCCGCCGCGTTGCGCCCGCGATTCAGAGCCGTTAGGGGAAACTCGGGGTTGATCTGGTCTGCGCGAGCATACGCGGCATCCGCCTTCTCGTGGTTGCCGAGCTCGGCGAGAATGCCACCCAGGTTCACCCACGCCGCCCGATGCTGTGGGTGAGCCTTGAGCAGTCGCGTCAACGTTGAGACCGCCTCGGTCAGCTGTCCGACCGATTGCTGCGCCAGGCCTAGCCTGAGGTGCAAATCAGCGTCCTCTGGCGCCGTTCTGGATGCATCCATAAGGTGCTCGATCGCTTTTTGACCCTGTCCTGCATCCAGGGCCAAATGCCCGAGTGCTGCGAGGCCGCGAGCCTCTTTGATACCATCGGCGATGAGGCTGTTGAGCGCTGCGCTTGCTTTGCTTTTGTGCGCTTCGCCATAGTCATCACTACCCATCTTCCATGCATTGTAATGTGCCAAGGCCTCGGCCAAATTCGGCTCACTCTGGTCTCCAGTACCAAACGCGTTGGCTATTTTGGCTGACTTGTCGGTCAAGCTGTTCTTGTATGCTTCGGGGCGTTTTCGGATGAAGTGGTCGGTAAAATTGACGTGCGGAATGTCACTCGTTTCTCCACGGGGCATATGACAGCTCGCGCAGGTGCCTTGAGACGAGTGGGCCTCAGCGCAAACGGTTGCGCCTGGTTTGTGACAGCTTTCACATGCTGTCTGCGTGCTGAGTTTTACGTCGCGGGCATGTGGGTTGTGGCAATGTATACAAGTAGCCTTGCCGATCTTTGCACACGCGCTCTCCTGCAGTCGAATACCATGCGATGCAATGCCAAATTCAGGGCCATCATTAACCTCATGAACAAAGATGTCGACGTAATCCGTCAAGGCCTGTGAGGGGTCGTAACGGTCCCAGGCTTCCCCACTGGCGAGAATCCGGGCGAGTCCCTGTAGATGGCACTGTCCGCAGAGCTGATTCTGCTGTTCACCGGTCAGGCGTTTTGGGTTGATGATATCTGAAGGCTGGCCCTCAGCGGGCGTGATCCCTTTTAAGCGATTACTCGCATGCTGACTGCCATCACCGTGGCAGCGGTTGCATGAGATACCCTCGGCGAGCGCCGTGGTGAACTGTCCTTCGCGTCCTCTTTTTTCCGGGGTGAGGTCATTGTGGCAAAATAAGCACTTCGCGTTAACGACACGCTCGAAACGCTTGTTCGTCTTGTCATATCCTGGGCTCATGTCCCAAAGCTTGCGCCCGACATACCAGGTGAGCGGAAGCTCAACGAGTAGGCCTTCCACCAGGCCCAAGTACGAGCGTGTATTGTTGCCTGAACCGATCACATACAGTGCCTCAACGCGTCTTTCGTAGCCGGCTTTTGGTAGCGCCTCTTCCTGCCACCAGCGACCATCGCTGTCTCGGTAGGCTCGATAAATAAGCCCGGTCGCTTCATGCGTGACGGTGGCGGCCTGCGGGTCAAAATTCTCGATGATGCTGGCAGACTGTACGCGGTAAAGGGAGCGGCCCATACCCGTCTTCTCGTACGCTTCGACAGCATCGGGATGGCAGTCGGCGCATGTCTCGTCGGCTTTTGAGACCTGGGTAGCGTGGCTGGGGATCTGAGCGACGGACGTGGGGATGCTGTCGAAATATCGGATCGGCGCCTGTGTTGGTGGCTCCGGTTTTGTGACTTGTGTCGCCGCCATGTCAGGCGTCATTGAGATAGCCGTCACGGCCGCAATGATGGCGCCCAGACCAGCTATGAACCAAGCTCTTGTTTTTGTGTTGATCGCCATATGTCCCATCCGTCTGGGCGCATGTTAGTGAAAGGTTTCCTCGGAGTCGAGGTCATGATGACAACTGGCCCCAATAATTTTCTAGGTGGGGTTTATGATCCCTAATGAATGTGACGTTTCGTCCAAATAGACCCTAATGTGGAACGCTAGGTTTCTGGCACGAACTGTGCTTGTATGGTGCGTGGGACAAACTTTAGCAAAGTTGCGGAGGACGAATATGCGTAGCGTGCACTCGCTCATTACTGTTTTAACCATCGCGGGCATCGCGGCAACCGGCTGCAATCAGTTAGATGAGCCACAAGGTGAAAGCCGAATCGAGAAAGAACGCTGGAACAGCACGAACGATCCGACACATTTTCGTGGGGTCGAGTTGAAGCGTGGCATCGACGACTTGCCGACCGAAGGCCGAGCTGAGCGAGAGATTTGGCCTTCGTCTTACTGGCCAACCCATCGCGACAGTATTAACTATCGCTGGAAAGACGGAGAGATGTCACCGGCGGAAAAGTACGATCAGGCGTTCAATGGCTGGGAGCCCGACGAAGGGTTTATGGAACTCAAACCATACCGGAGCGGTTCGAGCTGCGAAGGATTTGACCGCGAGTACTACAGTAAGCTCGGCCCACTGGCCAATCACATCTCGTCGCGTATGGGGAATGCGCGAGCGAGGGACGGCATCGATAACGATGGCGACGGTGAAATCGATGAATGCGGTGACCGCGATGGCGTGGAGACTTGGTTTGGCTTGTGTCACGCTTGGGTTCCCGCAGCGATGCTGGAAGACCGTCCATTGCACAGCGTCACTTATAACGGTGTGACTTTCCACACTGGCGATATCGAAGCGCTCATGATCGCTGCCTACAATCGGGTGAGCGCCGACATGATTGGTGGACGGTGCAACGACAAAGAAGTCAAGCGTGACGAGCAGGGACGGGCAGAGGATGTGCGCTGCCGAGATACGAACCCAGGCACGCTGCACCTCATCATGACCAACTACTTGGGTCTGCATAACTTGGCATTCGCGGAAGACCGAACCTACAACTACGAGGTTTGGAACCAGCCGGTCGTCGAGTACAAAGTGACATCCTTGGACGAGGTTACACTCCAAGAGGCTGCCGAAGCTGTTGGTCAAAAAGTTCCAGCGACCGAGGACGGAGAGGCGCCTTTGGAGGCGGTTGAATATGTACATAACCCTGACGCCAAGTTCTTTTATAAGGTGGCCGCGTCGATGACGTACATAACAGAGTCAGACGAGTCCGACGAGCCCGCCGACCAGTCTCGCTACGAGCGTACCGACCGATACACGTATATCCTTGAACTCGATGAGAATCGCGAGATTATCGGCGGCGAATGGACGGGTTATTCTCGCAAGAAGCATCCCGACTTCCTCTGGAATCCGCGCCGCGCCTATATGTCTTCGGTTCCAAACTTGCGCTTAGAAGATATCCGTAAGCTGATCGAGTTGGCTCGGGAGCCTTTAGGGCCCGAAATGCCTGTGGATACGACGCCTGTGACGTTCAAGGCGGAGACTCCCGTTGAGATTCCTGATAACACGGAATCCGGTGTGACCGTCGAGCTGATAGTGGGCTCAGGTTTGACCGGCAGCGTTGAAGTGGCTGTTGCGATTGAACATGGTTCGGCCGTCGACCTCATGGTCGGGCTCATCTCTCCCGCAGGCGAGAAGTGGGAAGTGCTCGCACAAGGCGAGGCGACGGGTGAGAATTACGAGCGCACTTACGTCTTGGATCCTGCACCCATCGGTGACTTGGGTGGTACGTGGAAGATGGTTGTGTCCGACTTGATGGACAACCACACAGGTCGTGTGACGTCTTTTGCACTCAAGGTGACGCCGAGCGCGGAGTAGTTAGCGCAGGAGCACCAATTCTACAAAGAGTCCGGTGGCAAATAGAACAAACCCCGTGAATACGATTAGTTTGACTTCGTTGCGCACCGTCGACACTGCTCCTTTTGCACCTTCAGCCTGATTAGATACTACATTCTACTGAATGAGCAACTTGCTTCGTCAGAATTTCGCAAAGTCCAGCCCCACCGGTCCTCAGTTGCTTGGAGAGGTCTGTGGCTGTTCCCTTGTTGACTCTTGATTGCAAGATTGGTTAGTTGGCCTCCATCTTTGATGCGGGAGAGTGAGATGAACATCAGCTTGAATGAGGACGAGCAGATCCTAAGGGGTGCGATTCGAGATCTGACTGTGTCTTTGGCGGCGGACGGGGCGACACTTGAGCGTGCTTGGCAGGCATACAGCGAATTGGGGCTATGTGCGGTGGACGTGCCCGAGACGCTGGGTGGCGCAGAGATGGGGATCGCGGCGCTTGCGGTGGCTTGCGCTGCGATCGCCGAATCAAAGCCTGCCTGGGCGATTTGCATGGGTGTTCACAATCTTTCACTGCGACAAGCTGCGTTGCATAACGCTGCAGAGAAGGGTCAGATGATGACGCTCGCATCCGGTGAAGCATATGCGGCTGCCAACGTAACACCTACCGGTTCGCCCAGGACCCTCGTTTGGGATGCGCTCCGCGTGCAGCATTTTTTTGTTGGCAGTCATGGCGCTTGTACCCCGATACCCATCGAGACACCCGCTGCAAACACGCACTCGGCGGAGTTCTTCGATGGTGCCAGGCTGTTGGCGGTTGATGACTCGTCAACGATACAGGCTGACTGGGCGGCCTGGGATCTGATCTGGGCAGCCGTCAGCTTAGGTGTAGCCCGAGGGGCGTTTCGTACCTTGGTGGAGTACAGTCAAGAGCGTGAGCAGTTCGGGCGGCCGCTGAGCGCGTTTCAAGCGATTCAATGGATGTTGGCCGATTCGAGCGCAGAATTGGACGGTGCAGCTGTGCTGGTCGATCGAGCCATCAGGCGCCCGAGCACTGCAGTGCATGCTGCACGCGCTGCGCTCTTCGCCTCTGAAGCCGCTGTAAAGATTGCCGACCGCGCGATCCAGGCTCACGGAGGGTATGGCTTCACGATGGAATATCTGCCTCAGGAATTTTGGCGCAGTGCTCATCAACTGCACGATATTTTGGCTGCGGATGCCGCAAAGCGGACGCTGAGATGACGCCAAGTGATGGTCAGGTGTTAGCTAGGGACGGCGCATTCGATGCATTGATGGCCCGCCGTCCGCGTGCGCTGGCCCGTCACCTGCGCGGGCTCGATGACGGGGTGACGTCCGCATTTGAAATGCAGCGTCGGCTCCTCGCATTGGGTCGGAGCGCTGTGACAATTGGGATCACAGGTAGCCCGGGCGTTGGCAAGAGTTCTCTGACCGACCAGCTGATCGTTGATTACCGTGCACGGGACTTTCGGGTGGCCGTGATCGCAGTTGATCCATCAAGTCCATTTACGGGCGGAGCGATTCTCGGCGACCGCATTCGAATGCAGCGTCACTATGGTGACCCGGACGTCTTTATACGAAGTGTCGCGACTCGGGGAAGTATGGGCGGACTGTCGGCATCCATTCGAGACATGGTGGATGCTGTAATTGCGGTCGGATATGAAGTGGTCATCATTGAGACGGTGGGCGTTGGTCAGGACGAGATCGATATTGTGAACCTGGCACAGACAAATGTGGTTGTGGAGTTGCCGGGCGCGGGAGACGGCGTGCAAGCTATCAAAGCGGGCCTGCTCGAAATCGCTGACATCTTTGTTGTGAACAAGGCCGATAAGCCAGGAGCCGAACAGGTGGTCAAGCAGCTGGGCCTCTTGATGAGTCAGGGGCACGATGTGGCTGAGGGGTGGGCTCCGCCGATACTCAAGACTGTCGCGCTCACGGGCGAGGGGATTGAAGCTCTGGCGCATCACATCGAGAGCCATCAGCAATTCTTAACGGAGAGCGGTCAGGGTGAAGCGAGGCGGCAGGCGTTTCGCACTGCTGCGATAAAAGAGGCACTTCGAGCGCGCATCAATCAGATGGTCGTTGAGGTGCTCGATAGTGAAACAGTGGGAGGCTTGAGCAGTTCTCCAGACCTACCGAGGGATGTAGCTGAGCGGGTCCTCGCTCAAGCTTGTGCGAAATTGGCTACTGATACGTAAGTTTCTTGGCTGAGCGCCAGTAGGCATCCAGGGTGCCTGTGCTAAGCAGGTTCACCTCACCGCCGTCGGACTTTATCGCATTTTCCATCGCCCGGAAACGCTGCTCGAATTTATCATTTGCAGCCTGCAATGCGGCATCTGAATCGATTTGTAGGTGTCGTGCCAGGTTCACCAGTGTGAACATGATGCCCCCAAATTCTTCACAGGTGCGTTCGTGGCCTTCGTCGGTTTGGGCTCTGACAAACTCGATTATTTCCTCATTCAGCTTGTCGATGACACCGTCTGTGTCTGGCCAGTCAAATCCCACGCTGGCTGCTTTCTTGGTTAGTCGTTCTGCTCTTTGTAGGGGTGGCATTCGCCTCGGTACACCTGCGATGGCGCTGTCATCCTTGCCCTTTTTCTGACGTTCCTCACGTTTAATCCTTTCCCAGTTTTGGGCGATCTCGTCTCTCGAAGCGCCTACAAGGCCTCCGAATACGTGGGGGTGTCGTCTGATCAGCTTATTGCTCATTGTCTTGGCAACGTCATCAAAGCTAAAGTCCCCGGACTCGCGTCTAATCTGACTCTGGAAGACGATCTGAAAAAGCAGATCGCCCAGCTCCTCGAGATGCTCTTGTGTGTCGTCCGCATCGATAGCCTCAAGCACCTCGTACGTTTCCTCCATTAGGAATGGCTTTAGGCTCTCTAAGGTTTGTTCTCTGTCCCAAGGGCATCCATTCTTGGCCCGAAGTTGTTCCATAATGGCTAATAGCTCTCGAATCGGGTCGGGGTTATTTTGTTCGTTCATGTAATATTTCTACCTGCCGGTTAAGGAAAAGCGTCTCGGAGTTTCGTCTGGGCTTGAATTAGACCCTCGATCTATAGCATTTGAGTGATGTAGCGCCAGCTTGTTGGTGACTTTTGGATAGAGGTAGTGAGAGCGATGCAAAGTGTTCTAACGAGAGTGGGTCGGCGGCTGCAGGTTGCGGCGGCTGTCTTTTGTCTTGTTGCGCTCTCCGCTTGTGTAGAGTCCAATAACAGGGCGCCGATCCTGTCGGCGGTACCCGATCTTAGGTTCGTAGCCGGCCAAAGCAACACTGCGCAGCTCTCAGCCCGTGACCCGGATGGAGATGAGCTTTCGTTTCGGTATGAATTCTCGCCAATACCCGAGTCATTGGGACGTGTCGACACCCAAGAGCCCGAGCTGCTCGCGGTTACCCAGGGTGTGATCTTGAGTTGGCGGCCATCGGAAAATGACGCCTCGGGCGTGTCCGATGGCGTTTATGTGATGACGATCATCGCGGACGACGGGCGCGGCGGCGAGGCGCGTGTATCGTTAAGGCTGGCGGTCGTGGCCATGGACGGTGGGTCGAACGACCAACTGCGCTTTGTCGAACCGCACGGGGATGGGATCTTTACGGAGTCTGACTGTCTGCCGAATATCCCGGTCAAGGTGACCGGCGGCGCTCCTTCGGAGCGGGTCACGACTCGCGTCATGATGACAGATAGCGACCTGTGCGCGACAGCAGGGTACGAAGGCTGCCCAGTCTTGGAAGTCGACGACTTAGGCGGGCGAAATGCGACCGTACAATGGTGCCCAACGCGGGAGCAGCTCGAAGTGAATGACCATCAGCCTATCTTGTTCGAAGCGCAGTTGGATGGCGCGGACCTTCGAGCCACCAAGCCGTACTTCGCCCGTTTTGGTGCAACGCCGCATACCGTTTGTAGTGCGTCCCATGTGCGTGTCGCCGAGCCGCCGCGAATCGAGCAGATCAATGTCGATAGCCTTGTTTTTCGGGCTTCTTTTGACGGTGTCGATGTTTTGGACCGGCCTCCCTTATTGCTCTACGAGTTTTATACTGGCAGCCAGGAGAATGGCCGCGAATCGTGGCTGGCAGCCAGATTTGAGCGCGCTGAAGACGGCCAATGGGATGCCCGTGTTTGGTTGCCAGAGCCGCTCGAGGCGTACACTCACTTGGCGACTCGGGCTTACGTCAGTCAGGAATTGTTCGCCGAGGGACAAAATTGCTTGAGCGCCTTCATGGGAGATTGGCAGACCCTTAGGCTGGACCGTTTGAATTTTGCAGGTGGGTCAGTAGGCCACTGCGGCCGATGTGAAGAACAGGCATCATGTGCGCCGGGCTTCGCTTGTGTTCCGCTAGGGGGGGATAGCTACTGTCTAGCCGCATGTACAGAAGATGGGGATTGTGAGTCGCAGGCCTCGTGTCGGCAGTTAGAGGTTGCGCCGGATGTATCACCTAACGTCTGTGTGCCGCACACGTTGAATTGCGGACAAATCTGTCTGCCTGATGCCCTAGATGAGGCTGAGGAGGGTGTTGGTGAGAGTGTGACGCTGCTAACGGAGTGGTCATATGATGCTTTAACCGCATGTGTCGGAGATGTGGATCGGTATCGGTTTAGATTGTCGGCGAACGATGGCTTGCTCGTACGTGTGCAAGCGACCGGTCGCGCGGGGTATCTAGACCTGGAGCACATCGTGGAGGATGGTGGGACGCCGCAAATGACGCAATCTCAGAGCAATGGTACCGAAGAGCTGTTCTTTGCGTGTTCAGACGAAGTGCGCGATGTGGAGTTCCAAATTCGTTCATTAAACGGGACGGATGTTACATACGATCTCGATCTCGAACTCGCGAATGAGCGTTGTGCGCAAGCTTGTATTCCAGACCGTTTTGAAGGAGACCCCGAGAGTGATCTGTTGGAGCTACCCTTTTTGGAAGCGCTCACCATCTGTCGGGATGACGTGGACAGGTTGAGTTTCTTTGTGGAGGAGGGTCGTACGTACAGGGTTGAGTTTCAGGGCCCTGACGGCAGGCCGCAGTTGAAGTATAGGGTTGACTTGGATGAGCGATTGGCGGAATGGCGCCGTGCGGATATTCAACCCATTTATGAGTTTGGTGCCCCTCGCAGCACAACCGTAGAGCTCGTGATAGAGGCACAAGGTTTAGAGCATGTCGGTGCTTATGAAGTGGCGGTGAGAGAGAGTGTTCTGGGGGGATGTGACGATGGGGCCGCCTGTGGCGAGGGGGAGCGTTGCCTCGACGGTGTCTGTTTAGGTCCAGCCTGTCAATCGGACAACGATTGCGGTGAAGCGCAACTGTGTGTCACGGCTCGGGTGGGTGAGTCGCCGCAACTTCAACAGGGTGTTTGTCGTGCGCGCTGTCGCAGCGACAGGGACTGCCAAGCGGGCGCCCAATTACGTTGTAAGACTGTTGCCGAGCAGCGCTCAGCTTGTCTGGCAAGCGGTCCACAGGAGCTCGGGATGCAATGTGCGCGTCACGTAGACTGCTTCGGGCGCAGTGTGTGTCTCAATGAGTCCGGCGGGTACTGTGCGATCCTTGGGTGCGGAGCCGCCCGATGCCCAGGGGCAAGTGTTTGTTATGGGGAGGCCGAGACAGCCGTATGCAGGCAAGCGTGCATGCAGTCCGAGGATTGCCGTACGCGCGAAGGTTATGCGTGTGTGGGGCGCAGCGAGGCGGCCCCCGGCGCATGCGTTCCGCGCTAACTGTGCTTTAATAAAAAGGCGAAGGTTTGATCAAGTATTGCGTTCCGCTCGACTTCAAACCAAATCTCATGGAAGGCGTCTTCGTACACGATACGGTCCTTTATTGCCGCGCCCACCCTATCGAAAAAATGACCGCCAGCCGCTGAATCAACAAGTCGGTCATCCCCGGATTGCTGGAGGAGTAGTGGGCAACGGATGGCCCCTGCGTTCTCGAGCGCGGTTTTGTGGGCGGCCTCCGTCTCCGTGAGCCAGCGGGCGGTGGCGACCCGCCCAATGAGTGGGTCGGATGCATATTCGCTGATTGTTTTAGGGTCGTGACTGACAATCTTCGGATCTATGGCAGTTGGCATCGAAAAGGCAGGTACATAACGGCTCATGAGTTGGCCGAGGGTGCGTTTCCAGAAGGGGACTTTGATAGAGAAGCCC
Organism: Bradymonadia bacterium; assembly: GCA_049889275.1. Taxonomy (GTDB): domain Bacteria; phylum Myxococcota_A; class Bradymonadia; order UBA7976; family UBA1532; genus UBA1532. Next base: position 10,903 of record JBMHDS010000098.1, read on the forward strand.
ATAAAGGGAGATGAGAGAACCGCCGCTCGCAAATCGATTTCGGGAATCAGGTGCGCTGCGACAAGCCCGCCGTAGCTGTGCGCCATGAGAGAGCATTGAGCATCCGGCTGAAGCTCAAGGAGCTGACTATACGCAGCACGTGCATCGTCTACATATTCTCCGAAGGAATAGATGTGCCCACGGCGACCTTCACTCTGGCCATGCCCACGAAGATCAAAGCGAAGAACCCCGAATCCATTTGCATGTGCCTTTTCGACAACTTCGTCGTAGCGACCACAGTGCTCTCCGAACCCGTGAATCAGAAGCAATACGTGAGCCCCTCGAGGCGGCGGTGTGAAGCGATAGTGAAGCCGGCAGCCATCAGCCGAGGGTATATTCCCCTCTACGGTTTTCATTGAGTTTGAAGACATTGGCTCGTCCTTCGTTTATAAACAAACATGTAAGCGTTATAACGCGGTCCAGTGACTAGCCTTAAGAGAGGAAGTATCAAGTGTCAATAGCTGTACGAGTCCTATGCCTGATCGGTGTATTTGTTGCATCCGCCAATGCGGCTGAAGTTTATGTAAATGGTGTCAAAGTTACGGGGAGTCTTAAAGAGCAAGCCTTCCAGGGGGTAAATGTCCAGTTCAACGGCACGGGGGATGTGTTTATCAATGCGCCGGGAATCAAGGTGGAGATGGTGAATGGCCAAGCCGTGGTCGCGACAGGTGCACCCGCTGCAGCAACTGCAAAAGGCCCCGTTAAGCACTGGATCGTGATCAAGAACCAGCAGGTCGGTCACTACATGATGATACTTAAAGTTAACGGCGCAAAGGTTGGAACCGTTGCGTCGACGATGCGACAAAAAGTACTCGATATAAGCGAGCGCTTAAAGCCTGGGCAGAATGAGGTGGAGGTGGTCTATCTGCCGATGACCGACGCACCAAAGATCGGTGTCGTAGACGCAATCGAGGTGATCGTTGGGTCCGGTCAAGAGACCACCAATGGCCCACTTACGCTCAAGCGCGTCTTGGGCACCCATAAGCACAAGACAGGCTCCAACGGTGCGGAGGCTGCTGTGATTCCCGTTCAGCTCCCCTAATCCTCTTCGATTAGCCATTCACCAGCGGCTGTGACAATACAATATCCGTCTTCAGTCTCCGTTAGGTAATCGGCTATCTGTGCTTGAGCATGCCGTGACAGGCGTACAAGCCTGTCATCGTCCAAAAGGCAATGTAGTGCGCCGAATCTCAACTGCCAGCTGGCCCCGATCGTATTTGTGGACTGGTTTGTATTCAGCTTGAGGGCGATGTGTCCAGTCCCATCAATATGCAGCCTCATGGCGAGGAACGGCGTGGTCCCTGCCGCCTCGATATAGCACCACTGCTTTCCCACCCGCACGATGGGTTCTCCGGATTCAGGATGCAGGTCGATCCCCTTGTTGAGGGCCGCGATGATGCCGCTGTGTTCGAAAGGGGTGCCGTCATGCCACCAATTGCCATCTATATCGAGTGCGAGGCCGGACCGCCGCCGCAGGGATTCCAACTTGCTCGCGAGTGCTGCGGCTTCGATCTGGTGACGTTTAGACATGCGGAACACAGTTTTCAAAGTCGATTGGTATAGTAAAGGAGTCTAATGGCATGCATAGTAGCGCGTCAGTCGCTAGTATGTAAGTACGAGGTGGTGAGGGATTCCCAATGTATCGCGTGACGCGTGGAGGACAAGATATCTACGAGGGCCAGCTAGACGGGCTCCTCGAGGCTGCGCGGGAGGGTGACATCCTTGCGAATGACCTCATCTTTGACGCCTCAATCGAGAAGTGGGTATTTGCCCGGTCGTTAAGCGCATTGACTGGCTTTCCGCTGAAGGGACGGCGACTAGGAGGGGGCGTTGAGGAGCCCATTCAGCAGGTTGGCTTGAATGAGGGGGCCTTGATTCGCAGGGCCGGGCGACGGCGTCGGGCAGCGAGGTTTGCCGCCCTTGCTCTCATTGCAACGTCTGCTGCGGTCTTGATATGGCTCGTGCCGGATGTGACTGATGCGGGCGACTCTGGGTTGAAGCGCTTTGTTCGACCTGAGTCATCCAACGGCGTCAAGTTCGAAGGAACTGGTCGCGGTTTTGAGAAGGCCGCCAAGGGTGGACAGGGACCCTCCAATATGGATGGACGAAGCGTCACCGTTGATGGGGTTGAGGGCGAGGGAGGCGCGGGCAGTAGCGATGGACGGCAGGCCGGGTTATTACCGGGGGCAGCCCCTATGGCGTCGCCTAATCGGGGGGCGGCCGAAGGGTCGCCCAACCAAGAGGCAATGGAGCCATCAGTTGAGCGGACGCCAGCAGAGGCTAAACGCAATATTGTTCGGCTGCCTGAACCTAGGGGTAGTCTCGCACGAGCGATGCCGGCAAATCAGGCCGATGGACCCGCAACGTTCATTAGGCCGGTTGGGCAGTCTAGTATCGAAGATGCCGTGCGCGAACTCGACAAGGCTGCAAGCCTGGCAGAGAGGGTGTCTCTGGGCGAACAAGAGCAGGAAGGGCTCACCCTAGAGGAATTGATCGAGGCACGGCATCGAGCCGAGTTTGCGGTTCGTCGCTTATCGGGCGTGCGGGGAAGTCAAGCACCACTCGACCGAGCACGACAGACTGTCTCGGAGCTTGAGAAAGTTTTTTTGCAGTTATGCGCAAAACTGTATTCAGCGCGTTATTGTGAGATTCGTAGTGCGCATCCAGCTTGGCCTGAAGTAGTCACACGAGCTGTTGAGCAGCAACGGCCACTCGTCGGTATGAACTTGGAGCAGCTCGAGAAAGCTCTCGGGCGACCTCAGATGCTGGTGCATGGTCGTAATGGGGTTACGCACTGCTACGGGATTGACTGCAAGCCTGCCGTGCGCGTACAGGGCGCGCTGGTTGTCTCCATCGAGGATGAACCTAGCGACCCTTGATCTTTATCGAGAACACCCTTTGGCCGCTTTCGTCTGGCATGCGCTCTAGCTTTAGGACTTTAAGGTGTAGATCGAGTAAGGCGCCTGTGGGACGTCTCACTTTCAGCTTGCCGAACATGGGTGGTCGCGCCACGACACAGCGACCAAAACGGGGATGCAGGATAATGTCGTTTCGTTCGAGGGATTCGGCTGCCGCTGTTGACTCTCCAAGCTCTTCGCTGGCTTGTATCATTGCTTGCCAACCGTCTCCGCCGGTTGCTTTGTTCGACTCGACGGGCGGGATCTGCTGGGTGATTCGTTCCGTCTGACTCCGGCGCTTCGCATCGAGAGCGGGCATCGCCGTTTCGGTGCGATCGATGGACGGCATGTCGTCAAGATCCTCGTCGATGGTACGCCATGCATGTTCGTGGATCGGCCCTGGCGGAACCGTGTTCGCTGCGGCGTCTGGCCCCTGCTTTATCAGGTGCGCCAGCACTTCGTCGGCCACGAGGTTGGTGAGTCGACCCGCTGCAAGGCGGGGTTCATTGTTCTCTGCCCAGCTGACCAGACCCATCGTTACAGCTGTGTCTCGCTGGATTGTCGTTTGGCCGGAAACGAGATAGAGGGTGCCTTGGATCGTCAGTGGCGGTGCGTCGGGCGCCACACATACGTCCGCGCTCCGTAGGCTCCCGCTGAGGCTCACAACGCACGGATACGGCGCCTCAATCGCCTTCAGCCACTGCTTAACGAGTGTTTCGAGTGGTTTTTGTCCGTTTATTTTTGCGCTAGCCAAGATTGTTTCCTCGTCTATTTGGTTTTTTCGCCCTGGGGGGTCGCCTTCGCCATGGCGAGTAGTCGATTCGGATCAAAGCCAGGCAGGAGTTTGCCGCTTATGTCGAATACGGGGACGCCGTTCGAGTTGATCCCCTGCGCTCGCTTCTTCTTGGCGAGTTCCGCCGCAGCCTGCCTGTCCTTCTCTACGTCCTTTTCAACGAAGGCTACACCATTCTTTTTCATGAATGAGCGAGCCCTGGTGCACACACCACACCATGATGTAGAGTACATGATGACCTTGGAGGCTTGAACTGGCGCGTCCGCCGAACGCATTCTTGCCTCGAGTTCCTTTCTGGCAATAGATTGCCCTGGGTATTGCCCCCCAGCACCCTTTGATGTGAGATCAAACAGGAAGACTGTTGCGGACGCGTTGCGTGCACTCGGAGGGGCGGCTAAGTCCACGACTTGGACCTGTTTACGTGCTTCCGCGGGTATGTCTGCGATCGTCAGCGCTTGGCGCCAAGCACCGTCTACGCGGTATCGGAAAAGGAGGTCGCTGGCGTTGTCGGTGACCACAGGCATTGTGGCAGCAGAGGCCTCCTTGGCGATGTTTGGTTGATCTGGAGGGTGGCTGCCGCGCTCGCATGCGACGGCCAGTAGGCTAATACCAATTAAATAAAGAGATTTCATACCCACCATACCTTATCCACATGTTCACAATGATAGACGCTTGAGAAAACTGCAACACTTGATGACTCGAGGGGAACTGTTCTATTGATGTTGGCGTCTACGAGATTCGTTCGAAATGGGGGATGCCATTGGCCATCATCAAGTTGCTCGATGATGTGATCGCGAACCAAATCGCTGCAGGAGAGGTGGTCGAACGCCCCGCAAGTGTGGTGAAGGAATTGGTCGAAAACGCGATCGACGCGGGAGCTGATCAGATTACTGTGGAGATTAAGGGAGGCGGGGAAGAGTTTATCCGCGTGGTGGATAATGGGCGTGGCATGGTGCCCGACGATCTGAAACAGTGTGTCCTGAGGCATGCGACCAGTAAGATTCGCGATATGAGCGATCTCGATAGCTTGAGTACACTCGGGTTTCGCGGGGAGGCGCTGCCTTCGATCGCGTCGGTATCACAGCTTTCGATTCGAACGCGCACACGCGAGGCTGTGGGCGCGACGCGGCTGTCCTTAAATGGCGGCCGCGATCAGTTGCTCGAGGACTGTTCTGGGCCCGTCGGCACTGAGATTCGGGTTGAGAACCTTTTCTTTAATGTCCCAGCGCGCCGTAAGTTTTTGAAAAAAAGTGCCACCGAGGCAAGTCATATCCATGAGTGGTTGCAGCGACTCGCGTTATGTTATCCGAGGATCGCTATTCGATTTCTCCGAGATGGGCGCACCGTCTGTGATTATGCCGGCACAGACTCGCTCAAACACCGTGTGGGCGTCGTCTTCGGCAAGGGATACGGTGCCGACCTCGAGGAGGTACACGTACCGGGAAACTTGGGTCTCTACGGTTTTGTCGGTTCCCCTGCAACGGCGCGCGGAACGGCTCGGCATTATCATATATTCATAAACGGGCGCTACGTTCGTGACCGGGTTGTCATGGCGGCGGTTCAGCAAGCCTATGGACTGGCCCTGCCGAAGGGCAGGCATCCTTTTGTTGTGCTCAAGCTGACCTTGCCGTCACTGCTGGTCGATGTGAATGTTCATCCAGCAAAAACCGAGGTCCGCTTTGCAGATAGTCGCGCCGTCCATCGTCTCGTAGCAAGGGCGGTCGATGCCGTTATACGTGCGGGTAGTCATCGAGCGAATGGGGGCGACCAGGCAGCTGTCAATGAGACAGCTGTGCCCTCGGGTGCGCCTCCAAGTCCACGGATGGGTGGGTTGGACGGCCACAGGGATCGTATTCTCGCAGCCATGGAGCGCATGGCGCAGCGGCGTGGTTCGGGGATGAGCCTGGGTCGAACCCTTAAGCAGGAGGCAGGTGGTGGGAACCGGGGACGGCTGGCGCCGCAGCAGCAGAATTTGGGCTTACCGCGCAGTATCCCTTTGTCGCAACGGGTACCCGGACAGGTCTCCGCGCCCGAACGTACTGCTGATGCGGGGGGGCCAGATTTTTTGGGAATGCTGGGTCAGGTTGCTCTCTTCAGGCGTGAGCGTGAACTGGTCGTTGTAGATAGGGTCGGCGCTTATCAGTCCGAGATTCAGAAAGTATGGGCTCAAGGGGGGGCACAACAGCTTGCATCCCGGTCAATTCCCATACGATTGCCTGTCGCATACCTAGACGACGATGATTGGCGCGAGCTTTTCGCGGGGTTGTATATGTCGCTGGACCTCCTGGGCGCCGACAGCGTGGTGCTGTCGGAGGCGCCGAGATGTTTCGGTGACGCAGCGTTAGTAGATTGGTTTGAATGGGTCGGTGATCGGGGCGCCCCGCCGGCGCAGGAAGATGCGCTGGCATGGCTTCTGCGGCGCCAATCTGAACTGGCCTACACTGAACTCGATGCTCAAGAGATACATGTCATGCTCGGTGCCTCTGACGATCTGATTGCCGCTTGGATTCACGCTTGGACGCCAGACGAACTCATAAAGAGTGGTCTGCTGTGATTGCGATCGTTGGCCCCACGGCCAGTGGAAAGACTGGCTTTGCCATCGAGTTGGCGAAGCGCCTGAACGGTGAGATCGTTGGGGTGGATGCGTCACAGGTGTACCGTGACATGGATATCGGTACGGGTAAGGCAACTTCGGCTGAACTCGGCGATATACGCCATCATCTCATCGATGTGGTGGCCCCTGACGCGCCTTTCGACGCGCGTTCATTCGCGCTGGCCGCAGAAAACGCTGTCAAAGGCATCGAGACGAGGGGGCGGTTAGCCATCCTTTGTGGTGGCACCGGTTTCTACCTTCGGTCATTTCTTGATGGACTCTGTGATGCCCCACCAGTCGCGTCGCATATCCGCGATGAACTCAAGGAACTTGTAGAGAAGGGAGGGGCTCAGGCACTGCATCGTGAATTATCTGTGGTTGATGCCAAAACGGCGGAGCGGCTCAACCCGAACGACCAGCAGCGTCTTGAGAGGGCGCTGGGTGTGTATCGGACTACGGGGAGGCCCTTGAGCGACTGGCATAATGAAAGTCCAGCAGGGGAGCCTCGTGACGTCGCGGTTTTTGGGATCCGGTGGGAGCGAGCCTTGCTCAATGAGCGAATTGAAGCACGGGTCGACATGATGTTGGAGCAGGGCTGGGTTGAAGAGGTGAAGGCTTTGAGAGGGGCAGGCTACGATGAAGCGTTACGCTCTATGGCGGCGATTGGTTATCGTGTTCTCGCGTCTTATTTAGATGGTGAGATTACCTTGAGGGATGCTCGGAGTAAGATTATCGTAGCAACTCGACGCTACGCGAAGCGCCAGATGACTTGGTTTCGTGGGGAGTCGCGTGTGCAATGGCTGGATGCACCACTCGAGATGGAGTCAGCCATTGACGCAGTGACGAAGTGCTTCTTGAGGAAGGGATCGTAATGATAATCGCAATCGATGGACCCGCGGGGGCAGGTAAAACAAGCGTATCGAAAGGGGTCGCGGCATCACTCGATTTCGTGCGCCTGGACACTGGTGCGATGTATCGGGCCGTGGCGCTGGCCGCAAAGGAAGCGGGCGTCAGCCCAGATGACGCATCGCTGGAGCAGTTTGTAATGGCTTTGCCGATGCGCTACGAGACGGCGGGCGTCTACCTGGATGATCGTTGTGTTGAAGCTTATATCAGAACACCGGAGGTTAGCCGGCTTGCTTCCATCTATTCTGCGAGCGTCGGTGTGAGACGCGGCCTACTGAGCTTGCAGCGCATGATAGGGAGACAGCAGAACAGTGTTGTTGACGGGCGGGATATTGGGACGGTCGTTTTTCCAGATGCGGAGCTGAAGGTCTTCTTGACGGCAAGCGTGGAGGAGCGGGCCAGGCGTCGCTGGCGCGAGTTGGCTCTGGCGGGACAGACAGCCGAACTCTCGGAGATCAGAGCTGAGATCGCGGCGCGCGATCATGCCGATATGACCCGAGATGTTGCACCACTCAAACAGGCCGTGGATGCCATCTTGATCGATTCAACAAACCTCGATATTACCGAGGTGATCGAGACGATTGTAGGCTTGGCCAAAGAGCGCGCCTAAACGCCTGCCAAAGGAGCCGCCGGCATGGCTGAGGTACCGACTATAATCGCCCATTGCGGCCCTTATGTTGTGCTCAGTAAAGAGTCGGGTGTTGCCATACACGCGACCTCGGACAAGGATGGGCAGGATCTTGTCTCGCGGCTTGATGTGGCATTCAATTACAGCGTGGCCCCGCTAGGCCGGCTCGATAAACCAGCGTCTGGGTTGTGCTGTTTTCTGATGAAAGATAGAGAAGACGGTCCGACCCAGCGACTCTCCGGGAAAGTATATCTTGCGTGCTGCCAAGGGGCGACTCGGGCAAAAGGCGTGATTAGGCGTCCGCTAAACGACTCTCGCCGAGGCAGGAGGCTCGAAGCAGAGACTCGCTACAAAGCCATCTACAGAAGTTCTAAGTTTTCCTTGTTGGCGGTGGCCATCAGGACGGGGCGGAAACATCAGATAAGACGTCATCTTTCGGGCCTCGGCCATCCTATCGTGGGTGATCGTCGTTATGGCGGCACGCGACGGAGCGTGTGCCCGGCAGACCAGATTATGCTCCATTGTTGGCGAGGCGAACTGGGTGACCACGGTGTCTTTTATGCACCGCCGGCCGGTGCCTGGGACGTGTTTCTTGAGGACGCGGGTATCGATGACGCGAGTCTTCGAGAACGCTTGGCGGTCTGGCCATGAGGGTCGCCGTGGTTGGGGCGGGGCGCTGGGGCTGCATGCACGCGAGCAAGCTCGCGCTTCATCCTGAAGTTGATTTGGTCGCCATAGTGGATGTGGACGCTGTGAGGGCCATGGAGGCTGCTCGCGTTTATGGGGCTCAACATTGGTGCACACACGTTGAAGAGAGCCTCGGCCTTGCCGATGCCTACACTGTTGCCGTCCCGATCGGGCAGCTGGTCAGTGTGACGGAGCGGTTGGTGGCCAACGGCAAACACGTGTTGGTGGAGAAGCCGGGTGCTGTGAGCGCAGCGCGACTACGAAAGATAGCCAGGGCGGCAAAGTCGGCCGGGGTGGTCGTTGGGGTGGGCTACCTGGAGAGGTTTAATGCCGCTGCAGCGGGATTGCGTCGAGGCGTTAGAGATTTAGTGATTTGGCGTGCTGCGCCGAGTCGACCAAGGGCTTCCGGCATGGCATTGGATTGGACCTGCCACGACATAGATCTTGCATTGTGGTTAACGAACGATGCGCTCACTTTGAGTGCGGTCGACGGTGATTTTGAGCGCAGTGTCCGGCTGAAGCTTGCGGGCACCCAAGGGGCTGAAGTTCGGCTGCAGACGCGTAGTTGCAGGCAAGCGGTCCGTCGGCGAGTTTGGGCGGACGGGCAAAGAGTCGACTTGGTGAGAAGCGCCGGTGATGCTCTCCAGGAACAGATCGCCGCGTTTGTGGGTTGGGCTCAAGGGCGTGCTCGGGGTCACCTCGCGACAATCGATGAGGCCATCGAAGTGCTAGAGTTATTAGGGGCGATCTCTACGGGTGAGGTTGAAGGGGTCGAGGCCAATGGCGCGCGTTCTTTGCATCTCGAGTGAGCCATCCGGCGATTATTTGCTTTCATGTGTGGTTCGATACCTTGTCGAAAACGGGCACGAGGCGATTGGTGTGGGAGGCTATCGGTCCCAGGAGAGTGGTCTCGCCATGGTCGGTCACATCAAGGAACTGTCGGCAGGGGGCCTTTTCGAGGCGTTGCATGCTCTGCCAGCTCATCTGCGATACCTTTCTCGACTCAAGGGGATGGTGCCTGGCGTTGACGCGCTCCTAGTGGTCGATTCTCCCGAACTAGGGATGCGGTTGATCAAAGCGGCTGTTCGCGTTGAACGTCCAGTCTTCTATCTCGCGCCCCCACAGGCATGGGCGTGGCGCCCATGGCGTGCGTCTCGTTTAAGACTGTGCACATGGGTTGGTTGCCTCTTCGATTTTGAGGCACGTTGGTATCAGGGACGTGGCGTGGAGGCGGTATGTGTCGGCCATCCGCTCGTATCGAAAATTGAGCCACGGCTGGACATGTCGGCACGTAGGCTCGGCCTCTTGCCGGGCAGTCGTCAGGGTTATGTGCACCAGAATTTGCCGATCATGTTGGACGCAGCTCGCGTTTTACTCACTGAGGGCGAAATCGACTCGGTTGTGATTGGCTTGCACAGTGATGTTCGACTGGGACACAGTCTGGTGGAGGCATTGACGGCCGAGAAGCGAATCAAGGTCGCTGTTGGGGTCGAGCCGGTTCTTGCTGAAGCCGGGCTGATTTGGGCCAACTTTGGGACGGTGACCTTGGAGTCAGCTATGGCGGGCGTTCCAACCATTGGAATGGGGCGGGTCAATCGGCTTTCATACGAAGTCGCTCGTAGGCTGGTGACGGCACCTCACTTGATGCTGCCTAATTTGGTCTTGGGTCGACGCGCTTTTCCAGAGCTGGTTCAAGACGAGTTCACGCGCGAACGAATCGTTGAAACGCACCGAGCAGCTTTATCCAAGTACGATGTCCTACGCGGTGCCTGCCTTAGCCTGCAAGGTCGCCTCAAGGATGAATTGGTGAATGAGTTTGCTTCTGGTTTTGAGCAATACTTTGGGCCGAGTGACTAGACTCGTCGACCAAGACGTTCTATGTCTCAGATCTACTTTTGAGTGAGTTTAATCGATGCAACAGCAGCCAATTATTGTTCTCCCGACCTATAATGAAGTCGACAATTTGGAGACAGCGCTTACGAAGATATTCGGTGCGTTGCCGCAGACCCATGTCCTCGTGGTGGATGATAACTCGCCCGATGGGACCGGTAGGTTAGCAGACCAGATCTCCACCAGGGATGAACGCGTCCATGTGCTCCATCGTACCGAGAAAGCGGGGCTCGGACGTGCTTATCTCGCGGGCTTTGAGTGGTGTTTAGCGCGCGCTTATACACATGTTTTTGAAATGGACGCTGACCTGAGTCATCCCGCCGAAAAGCTGCCCGAGCTGCTCGCCGCATCCCAGCATGCGGATATCGTCCTTGGAAGCCGTTGGGTGGACGGCGGGGGCGCTAAAGGGTGGCCATTCAAACGGCGGCTACTGTCAAAAGGTGGAAGCCTATATGCCCGAACAGTTCTCGGCGTAGACGTAAGAGATTTGACGGGTGGCTTTAAGTGCTTCACGCGCCACGCGCTCCAGACAATGGACTTAGAAAGCGTGCAGACGGTGGGGTATGGTTTTCAGATTGAGCTTACGTGGCGTGCCCTCCAGCGCGGGCTTAAGGTCGTCGAGGTCCCGATCGTTTTTGTGGACCGGGTGGCGGGCCAGAGTAAGATGTCCGGCTCGATCTTCCGAGAGGCGTTACTCTTGGTCTGGAAGTTGAGACTTGGACGATAAGGGGGGGGCGCTCGAGCTAGGCCGGGTGAAAATGGCCTGCTTGATCATGAGTCTTATCGCGACCCAATGGATCTTAGCTGCGCGGCTGCCCATTGTGGCCGACGAGGCTTATTATGCATCCTGGGCGACGAATCCAGCGCTTGGCTATTTCGACCACCCGCCGATGATCGCATGGCTATTGGCCATCGCCCCGATCCGAGCGGTCTCGATCTTCTGTTTTCTGGCGGGTGCTGGCTTCTTGTATCGAGCGGCACGTGTGGTTTGTGGTGGGGCGGCTCACTGGACGTTGCTTCTGCTCGTCGGGTGTCCGCTTGGGTTGGTCGGTGGGGTTATCGCAACACCGGATGGACCACTCTTTTTATTTTGGGGCATGGTGTTGTTTGGCGTTGAGACGCGCCGAAATTGGCTTTTGTGCATTGGCGTCGCCGGCTGCGTTCTTTCGAAAGCGTCTGTGCTTATCGTGCTGCCGGGTCTTTGGTGGTACCTCGATCGCCGCCAAAGGCTTGTTGTTCTTTACGGATTACTGCTTTGTCTACCGCACTTGATTTGGTCCCTTGAACACGATTGGGCGCCTTATGCGTATCAGGGGAGCCGGACCTTTACCGGCTTCCATACCCCCGAGTTTCTGGGTGGGCAGTTGGCTTTTGCCGGACCAACGCTCATGCTGCTTGCTCATGCGGGCGCCCGAACCGAAGTTGCCACCGCTCGGCGTGCTTTTATCGGCCTTGTTTTGCCTAGTTTAGGTGCATTTCTGGCTGTGAGCATGCTGATGAGGGTCGAGGCCAATTGGCCGCTCTTGGCCTGGGCGTCTGCGGCGGTATACGGACCTTCGTTCCTGAGCTCCCGTTTGAAACGGCTCTGCCTACAGTTCGCATGCTTGACCGGGAGCTTAGGCATTGTTTTGGCCGTCATCGCTGGCGAGATTCCGGACCGCTTCGGCCCAGACCGAGCTTCAGACGCCTTCCTTTCCTGCGTTGAGACCACGGGTAATCAGACTCTAGTGGGTCTACGGTATCAGGATGTCGCGTTGGTTCGCCATGCGGGGAAGGACGTGGGCTATTTTCGACCCCAGGGCAGACGGAAGTCTCAGTACGATATGACAGAAGTCCCGCAGTCACCTTGTGGAAAGGTGGCTGTTGCGCCACCAGCAGTCCGCAGTCGCGTTTGTACAGAGGATTTAGAACAAAGCCGCTGCAGCGCCCATATGGGCTACTGCGCTTGTTCAGAGAAATAGTGCGAAAGGGGGGAGTCGAACCCCCACACCCCGAAGGGCACAGGAACCTGAATCCTGCGCGTCTACCAATTCCGCCACTTTCGCGAGATGCGGTTTTATACGGCTCGGTCAGAGTCTCGTCAAGGTAAAGCAGAATCATCCCTGTAGAGAAAGTTCCGTTTTTGCATCACCCGGGCTATGCTGCAGGCCATTTACAGTACTTTGCGATCGCATTGGAGTTCAGCATTTGAGTTATCGGCTCGGCCGCATATGGTTAATGCTTTCGGTCATGGCCGCCACCAGTGCCTGCCCAAGTTTGGGTTTTGGTCGCGTGAGCTGGTCCACACCTGGATCATATCGTCTTTGGCTGGTTGAGCGCAGCCCGTTTACGGTTGACGCCGCGGCTACTGAGTACCCGCGCGCGGCCCTCGCGCTGCATCGCTTGCGGCTTCAGCCGCAGGTTAATGTGGGTCAGACCTTGGTGCGCATTGAGTTTGACGTTTTGTCCGGCCAGATCTTTGGCACGACGACCTCGGTGGCAAGCAGTGAGAGTTTACGGCAAGATAGTGATCCCTCTATCGCATATGACGGTTGGGTCAGCGTATTGCCTCGGCAGGCCTGGTTTTCGTACAAGTCCGATTACTTTTCCTTAAAGGCAGGTCAGTTTGCGGACCACTGGGGCTTTGGTCTTATCCAAAATTCAGGATACGAGGCCGACGAGAAGACGTGGCTTCTGAGGCCAGGTGGAAACTGGAGCGGCGATCTGGTGGATCGAGTTGACATCGCCATTACGCCCCTAAATGATTTCTTTTCTGGCAGCGGCGCTGACCTGTCGGTCTTTGCGGGTGCTGGCACGGTCTTTCACGACGAGCGAACCCATGTGTTAGATGGCACCTCAGTCTCTAGCGCCATCGCCGGGATTCAGTATCGAGACGATGTTATCGAGGCTGGCTTTCGATATGGTTATCGCGAAGAGGAAGAAGAGAATGGGGACGCATTTGAGCGGCATGGCTATGGTGTTTTTGGGCATGCCGTTGTGCCCCTTTACTTGTCGAACGCGAAGCTCCGAGTCGGTCTCGAGGGCTACTTCGCAGATGCTCAGCGTCTCACTGCTTCAGGGGCTGTAGACAACCACGGTTACGCAGTGATAGGGCGTACAGAGTATCGCTGGAATTGCCCACGGCTTGCATTCGGCATCGACTTTGGGCGGGTCAGCGGTGACAGGCCAAGCACCACGCAGGATGAGGCCTTGACCACCGACCCTGGGTACCGCGTCGGCTTCATCATGTTTTCGGACGCCATGCGGGTCTTGACAGCGAGGGAAGCCGAGTTGTCCCGTGGGCGTGGCGTCGACGATTTTTCCCAACCCACGCATGGTGGATTGAGAAATACGCAGTTTGTACAATTGGGAGTCAGCTGGCAGCCGGACGAGTATGAGGTCGGTTTAACTTTACTCAAGGCTTGGACCGATGAGCCGACCTATAGTCGACTCAATACCAGCGCGCCCAACCTTCCTGTTGATCACTTCGGTGCGGCGGAGTCTGTGTTTTATGGCACTGAAGGCGCGTTGAGTTTGCGTTACCGACCAGGATGGCCTGGCTTTCGGTCGCTTAATCTCGGAATGGATGCCGGTGCGCTCTTGCCGGGACCGTCCACCGCGCCCAGCAATGAGTTGGGCCTGATAGCCAAATTTCTATGGCGGATCGAGCTGGGGTGGTAGATGTAGGTTGACCTTGATTTCAGGCCGTGGTTTGGTGTGGCTATGGACTACAGGGGAAGCATGAATCTTGGCGGAAGAGACCGGCAATACTGAACCGGAAGAGCTGCCACCAAGCACAGACGATGATGTCGAAGCTGAGGGCACGGTCGTAGGCGAACTCGTGGAGGGGGAGCTGGTTGACGGTGAGCTGTTGGTGCCCGATGACTGGGGAGACCTCTCGCGGGATGTCGATGAGTCGGTGGAGTCGGGGGCTGATGAGCCAGAAGAACGGCAGGCGGAGAGCAGCGAAGGTGCGTTGCCGAGCGACCTCGATATTGATTTTCTTGGCGGTGAGGATGACGCAGATTTAGAGCCCGAAGATGAGGGTGATAGTCCGTCATTTGATTTTGGCGAACGCTTCGAGGCGGACGATGCTGACATACTCGACGGGCTCGTGTTCGATGAAGATTCAATCGGGATATCAAGACGAACTCCAGAGCCAAGTTCAGCGGGCGCTTTGCCCGATGATCTGCCCATCGAGTTCGAAGACGTCGCAGAGCCTCAGGCTCCGGAGTCTGTTGGCGCGGACGCCGATTCACTCGACCTGTGGTCGGTCAGCTTAGACGGGGGGTGGGCTGCAGACGTCCCATCAGAACCCGCGATAGCTGAAGGGGTTCTCGCTGAGCTTGCAGCTCATGGGGTCGAGCGTGATGAGCAGGCGGTACCGCTCGCGCCTCTCTATGGCGGTACGGAATCATTCGAGGCGAAGCTCGTGGAGCGGGCGCTCGTGCCCGAAGAGCCCGAATTTGTCGGGAGTCCTATAGATGAAAAGACCGCCGGCGATGGGGTCGAGTCGGTCGCATCAGGGGCGGAGGCGAGTTCAGCGATCGATTCGCCGGAATCGTCTAACCCTGTCGAATCTGAATTCGAGATAAGTACGCCAGAGGATCTCTTTCGAGCCGCGGAAGCGCACCGTGATATCGGTGATGCCGGCGTTGTGCCACCTGCAAGGGGCACCGCTGGGGAGGGGAGTGATGCCCGGGAGATCCATGAGGGTAGCGGGCGCATTGAGCTTGATTCTTCGGGGCCAGTCATCGAGTTGGCTGCGGACGAATTGCTGATCGACCTCGAACTCGAGGATGCTGACGTCACATATGTGTTTGAAGAAGACGACAGCCTTATCCGTGAGGGCATTGCGGATGTTGCTGGTGAGTCTGCCTATCGTACTCGCGTCACAAATCCCCTGGTAGGGCCTTTTGAGTTGGATGTGGGTCTCTCGCAGCTGTCGGCGCCGACTGAGCCACAGGCTCAATCGGCGGAAGTGGACACGGCATCGGGTTCGGAGGCGACGGGCAGCGCAGACGATGATGTGCGCGGACCTGATCTATCAGGTTTAGACATTGGGGCCCTGCGTGCTCGCTTACACCCAAGCAACCCGTTTTTTGATTTCCTGGTGTCCGAGGTTGCGCTCGGTGAGAGCGCCGCTTCGGTAGCAAGGGCGCTGTTTGCACTCGGCCGTTTGGGCTTGGAGTCTGGCTATTTCGGCGCAGAGATGGCCGCCACTCTGTTTCGTTGTGCGGCAGTCAACATGCCGGAATTCTTGTTGAACGAGCATGCTTTAGTCGGTGCACTGGCGGAGCTTGGGCGATGTGGCGAGTTCGCTGACTTAATCGCGCAGCGAGACACCTGCACGTCCGAAAGAATGCTGCACTACCTTCATGTGTGTCGACGATTCGAAGAGACAGGGGGCAGCAGCCTATTGGCAGACCCGGCCGTCTGGTCTCCAGGGATTTCATTTGCGCACTATCTCAATCGTGTTTCGAAATTTGATTGGGAAGGCGCAAGTCGGGCTGTCAGTGCTTTGTTAGAGGCAGTGAAGGATGACACCTTTCTCGGTGTTTTGGGGGTTGAGCGTATCCGCCTAGCCATGGAGCTAGGTTTGAATGATGACCTGCATGATGCGTGTGAGGCGGCACTTGAGAGAGCCACAGACATTGTATCGACGACCGCGATCGCCGAACTCGCGTCTCTGGAATGTCGCGATACTTCAACTTTGGTGTTAGCGCTACAGCGGCGCTATGCAGACTTGGTCGCCGCCGATCGTGAGCACTCAGAGCAAGCGGCTGATACGCTGCTTCGGCTGATTCGAGCTTACGAAGAAGGCGGTCTTGTTGCGGAAGCGCTCGAAGCATCGCGGGCTTTCCTGGATGTTGGCCGAGATGGGCGAGATTACGTGTTGAGGAAAGCGGCCGATCTATCCAGGCGGGCCGGCCGGTACGAGGAGCATAGAGCTTATTTGGCGACCCTGGCCGACGAGGCACAGACGTCAGCCGAGAAGGCCCAATATTTTTACGAGCTGGGGCTTTTGCTGCAAAGGCAAATAGGTGATGAGACGGCTGCGCTCAGTGCTTTTGAGAGCGCCTTGGAGGCCTTGCCGACCTTCACGCCGGCGCTGAGCAGGTTGAGCCGATATGCGATTCTACAGGGACGCTTCGAAGAGATAAATCAACGGTTCATCGATGAGATCAATCTCCTTGAGCGTGTGCTGGGTGAGGACTTAAGCGCTGAGGAACGACGTCGTTCAGCGGACGGCTTGGTGCGTCGCTATTTTCGGTTGAGTACCAATCTCGCCCGCAGTGGACGGTTTGATAGAGCGGCAGATCTACATAAGCGTGCGCTCGCCCTGAATCCTGACTGGCGGCCAGCGCTTGCAAGTCTAACGCGAGAGCTTTGCGATGAGGGCGCCTGGGACAGCGTCATCGCTTTGCAGCTCGGTTGGTCGTTGCGCACGCAGGCGGGCGAGGAGGCTGCGCTTGATGCCATCTTGACTGCGGCTGATCTTGCAGCGGTGAAGCAGGGGGATGAGGTTGCGGCTCAGAGAATGCTCGGGCGGGTCTTAAACCGGATGCCCTACCATCGATATGCGCTCAAACGGGCGATGCGGCTACATAGTCGTTCGCGCCGACTCGAAGACTTATGTATCACCATGCAGCGTCTCGGTGAGATTGAGCCAGAAGAGCATTCGGGCGCCCTTAGGGTGGCTGAGAGTCAGCTGTTCGAGTTCATACAGGGCACCCGTAGTGGACTGGTGCCGGCTCGGGCACGCTTACGCGAGCTTGTCGATAATGGGTTGGACGCAGCAATTGTGCTCGATGCGCTGGTGCGTGTCATGGGTGATGATGTCGACACCGACTTGTTGCTCGATATGAGCCATCGGCTGGCTCGCAGTCCCGATGTGTTGATCCGCGCTGTGCTGACTTGTTTAAGGGGGCGCCACTTCGACATAGCGCGACGATTGATCGAGGTGCAGAGAAGCCACAACCGAGCGCGTCCAGCGCCGAGCGAAGAACTCGCTGCTGAGTTGATGCGCCTCAAACTGCTCGCCTTCGTCTTAGAGGGCGATCTGAGGGGTCAGCTTGAGCAGCTGGATGAAATGGCGAACGGGAGTTCCACCGAAATCGATAAACTGGCCTTACTCAAGACGGCGGCGAGCCTGTGTGAGTACGCTGTCGGCGATTTAGACGAGGCGGTGGTGCTATTGCAGCGTGTTCTGGCCCTCAAGCCCGAGGATGATTTTGCGCTCGGTGGCTTGCAGCGACTTGGAGCGTTTGGCACGCCGTCTGGCGATGACGACCTGCTGAATGATGTTGAACTTGCTGCCAATGCGCCTGGTGTTGACGAGTTCGAAGGGGCTCTCGAGAACCTGAGGAGATTGGGTGACCGCGCCGGCACGATCGACGTCCTGAAGGGCGCGTTGCGTGGTGCAGTGGGTCCGACTCGGCTTGACCTGTTACGACGATTGATGGGCGCTTACTTGGCACATGGGCAGTCTGCTCTGGCTGCGGCAACTGCCCGCGATGTGCTCGCTGAGCACCCGTCAGACTTGACCGCCCAGCTGATCATCCAGCGAGTCGGGTCCCATGGACGTACGAGCCATGGACCGCATGTGGACGCCATTTCTGAGCGGCTCCAGTCAAAGGCAGCACAAGCTCAGTTCTTTTTGAGTCTAGAGCGAGCCCAGGGCGGTGAAGGGGGCACATCAGCCGCTGCATTGGATATTCTGAGCGCTGCACTGGATGAAACACCAGATAATGCCGTGCTCGCAGGGCGTTTAGAAGCGGCGCTGCGATCGAACGGGGATTGGGATCGGCTCGACGAATTCTATCGCGCACGCTTGGAGGTCGAGGGCGACGTCGCTTTGAGGCTCGAGTACGCCGAGCGTCGGGCACGTCTGATGACAGATGTTTTTAACGAACATCGGTCTGCTTTTCAGCTTTTTGAGTCAGCGCTTGTTGATGGTCGACCCACGTTGGAGCAGCTGCTCTTTGGAGCGGCTCTCGGTTATCGCGCCGATCTGCCGAAGCGGGGAATGGCTTTATATGAGCGGGCGACACACAGTGCGACCGCAGCAGAGCTTCCTGAGCTATTGAAGGCGCAGGGACGTGTCCTCTTTGAATATCAAGATTTCGTTGGCGCCGAGGGGTGCGCGGAACGACTCCTGGCGGTGAATCATGAAGATGTCGATGGGCTCGCTCTCAAGGCCGAGACAGCCGCTGCGACACACAACTGGAAAGACGCCGTCCTCTCAATGCGTCGGTTGATCGCGTATCACGATGACCCCGAAGTCAAGGCTCGGAATGCTGCGGGTATCGCTGAGATCTTTTCGCTGGTCTTTAATAATTCGGAGAAGGCAGCCCATTGGTATCAGCAAGCAGTTCACTTCGCGCCAACCAATACTGAGTTTTTTCAGCGGCTTATGAATGAGTGCGTCTCTCTGGGGGACTCGGGCGCGCACCTTGAGTACGCGCAACAGGCGCTGAATGATGGAATTGAAGCGCGATGCACCGCTTTGATGACGTCCACGCAACCATTGGGCCTGATCGATGAACTGATGGCATTATACCAAATCGCTGACGACCAAGATTCAATGGCTCGATGCAGTCATGTGCGCAGCTTCTTGGACGGCGCGCAGTGGGCGAGCATTCCATGGTCTCCTTCCGCTGCGAGTACGAATGATTTGGAGGGGCATGGCCGACAAATTTTATTCGATATGCCGGATGACTTAGCTGAGCTGCATGAACTCTATGTTCAGTTGTGGCCCCTCCTTGCCGAATTGCATATCGAGCCAATGCCGGCCGGCACACCTCGGCTATCACGAAGAAGCTTTCGAACGTGGCAGGAGAGTTTCCGCGAGTTGGAGATGGGCCTGGGAGTGAGTGGGACCGAATTATGGAATGGCGGCCGCGCCCTTCGGGCATCTACGGGCCGTTATTTGCCGCAAGTAGCCTTGTTGGTACCGCTGTCTAACCTCGAGTCGGAAATCGATGGGGCGGAGGCACATCGTCTAGGTTCGTTGGTCGTGAGCTTGAAGGTCGGCGGTGTGCTCCTCGACACACTTGGGGCTGAAACTGTCGCTCAGTGTTTCCGTTACGCTGCAGGGGCACCTGGTGCATTGAATATTACGGCTAAGCGCTTCCAGGAGCGCGTCCGGAAGATGTCCAGTCGGACACGATCGCTATTGGCTAAAATGTTCAATGAAGACGAGCTTGAGACGGATAGATTTGAGCGGATGCGAAGTGCATTGGCCTTGACGTCCGCCAAGCATGGTCTGCTTGCCTCTGGAGATATCAACGCTTCACTTGCAGCGCTTCTCGGAGACACGAGTGGCGACGCCATGGACGCGAACGCCCGTTTAGCGAGCTTTCTCATCAGCGAGCCCGCGCGCAGTTTAGCTGCATTTTATCTCCATCCAGCCTATGGCCATTTAACTGCGGCAAGCGAAAAGAAGGTGGCTGATGGTTGACGCAGGTACACGGGATATGACCAATCTTCAGGGTTGGTGGCTTGACGTTGTCGGGATTCACTTGGCAGAGGCGCGACATGTCGCAGATCCGGTGAAGTCGAGCCTTATGACAGCCGAAGGTGCTCGGATCGTACTGGATGAGCTTTCTGACAGCCCTCGTGCGCTTGGTCTTATCGAAGACGCGCTCGCGTTCGATGAAGGCTGTTTACCTGCGCTGCGTTTGGCCTACCGGCTGCCCTTGGGACTCATCGAACCGACCCGGGAGATTGAACTCTTGCGCGCACTGGTTGAGTGTAGTCCGGATCCCAGCGAACAAGTTGGTGCAGCCTGGCGCTTGGTGGAGCGCTCCGCGGAGCGAGGTGAAGTCGCTGATGCTTTTAGTTACGTTGGGCTGATTCTTGACATCGAGCCTTCGAATGCAGCGGCATTAACTCGCTGTAGTCAACTCGGTGCTTCACTCGGAGAGGATGGTCAGACGGAGGTTTACAGGAGGCGGATTGCTGCCGAGACATCTCCGGAGGGAGAGGCTCGTTTGTGGTGCAAGCTCGCAGGCCATTATGAGCATGCATTGAATCGAGCGGATTTAGCATTGCATGCGTATGGAGAAGCGCACGCACTTGCGCCCGACAATAGTGAGGCAGCGCACGGCCTTTACCGATTAAGGCACCGTGCGGGTGATGTGGAAGGGGCACGAGCCGTTCAAGGGTTACCCTTGGCCTTGGATGGTTTGGGCTTGGCGGATTTAGGTCAGGCGGGCGGAATCGTCGCGCCCAGTTGTTATGGCGAGCATGAGTCCCTTGTGTGGATGCGACATAGCCTGGAAGCGCTACAGCGGGATCATGAGGGCGACAATCTGGGTGCCCTTAAGAGCTGTCGGGTTCTGGCAGAGACCGGCGCGCTCCCCCGTGCTGCCGGCCTTATGTGGCAGCGTGCGGCCCAAGTTGTCGGCGATGACCAGCAGTTGTTGGCGAGCCTTGAACACCTGCTGGACTTACTGCCGACGGACCAGCGTAAATGCGCGCTCCTCTTGCGAACAGGTCGACGCCTTGAGTGGATTCTAGATGAGTCAGATAAGGCTTGGGCATGTTACTCGCGAATCTCTGAGCTGCATGGTCGCAGTGAAGATGCAGCGGCGATCGAGCAGACCGGTTTTTACGGAGACTATCTGAGATTGGCCGGTGAACGAATGGAGGTCGAGGAGTTTGTACAGGCTGCTCATGGGCTCCTCGATTCCGCTGTGCTGACAGCGACTCGAGCGACGATACTCGATGCCATAGCATGTGTCACAGCCCGGCGAACGGAGGCTGGAGGTCAGGCATCGGTGCTCGAGCGGTTGCTAGCCCACGAGCCTGAAAATCTTTTTGCACATCGTTTCTTGGAGATCGATCATCGACGACGCCGCGCCTGGCTTGGCCTTGTGCAGCGACTCACAGCGGAGCTGCCTCATGTTGGGCAGATTAGGCAGATCGAGATCTATGATGAAATCGCTCAGACACAGCTACGCTTAGGCGCGCCAAGGGAGGCGGAAGACGCCTGGAGAGAGGCGCTGGCTTTGGATGGGGCCTGGTATCCGGCGCATGTCGGTCTCGGGCAGCTATTGGATGCACAGGGTCGGTGGGCGGACCTTGCAGATTTGCTCTCTAATCAGCTCGCAGAAATGGAAGCCGATGATCCTGGTCGAGCAGGCTTGATGGGGCGTTTAGCCGAGCTCTATGAGTTTCATTTGCAGCACCATTTGGATGCAGCGGGTGTCTACGGCGAGATATTGGTGATTAGGCCTGGTGCGCCCGACGCAATCGCAGGTCTTCGAAGAACGCTCATCCATATCGGCGCCCATGAGCGTCTAGCTCAAGCGTTGGAGTTATTTGTTGGACAAACTGGGCAGATGAGTGGCGGTCGCGCGGCGCAGGTTTGGTTGCAGATTGGCGACATCTATGCCCGAAACCTCGATGCAAGTGAAGCTGCCAAGGAATGCTATGAACGGGCGTTGGAGGCAAAGCCGAATTGGCCCCCAGCGATGCTTTCATTGGAGTGGTTGTTGGCCAAGACGGGCCGAATTGACGCGAGCATCAGGCATCTTGCTTCCGGGCTCATAGAGGATGGGGCGGGCCAGCCTGTCAGGCTGGCGAAGCTCGCTCTGCTCACAGAACCATCGGTCGCAGCATCTTATTGGCGAACGCTAGAGACGAGCGATCAGAATGCTGACTTTGCGGCATTTTCTCTATTGCGTCTGCGTGCGGAAGCGCAGGATGACCAGGGCCTTGCTGCGGGTCTGGCCGCTTTCTCGAGTCGGCTGGTTGAGCCGACGGAGACGGCCATGCTTCTGAAGGAGGCCGCCGAACGTGGTGAGGCGCACTTAGATTTATCCCAGCGTCTGGCTCTGTGGCAGCGTATCATCGAGCTGGCTCCTATGGATGAGCGAGCTTGGCAGGCAATTGGCAGTTTGTTGAGCTATGGCGACGTCGATGAGGCTCGTCTGGCTCATTTCTTAAGAAGTGAATCATTTTACAGAGATGTCGACAGTTTGACGACAGGCATGTGGTTACGTGGCTACAGTCTTGAGCGTCAAGTAGGCCGTGACGCTGCTTTGATGGATTACAGACGGGCGGCCGACTCTTCTAGCAACGATGTCATTCCGCAATGGTTATTGGCGCAAGGGGAGGAGGGCGAGGATCCAAATCAAATTAATCGATTGGAGCTGCTCGCCGAATCGGTGGCTGATCCAGCTGTCGCATCGGACGCACTCAAACGTGCGGCGCGTGCTTGGTTGACGGAGCGCATGGACCCTGAGTCGTGTTTGCGTTGCGCTCGAGCAGCGATTGATTTGCAGCCAAATGACGTAATCGCCGCGGATCTCGCCGAACAGGCGCTTGCGAGTTTGGGGCGACAGGATGACATTATTCAGCTGAACGAGGATCGTCTCGTCCGGATTACAGATTCGGATGTGAGAGCGGATTGTCTATTTCATCTCGCCAGACTTTATGATCGTGTCGCCAGAGACCCTGTGAAGGCCCGCGCAGCTTTGGAGGAAGGGCTAGCCATCGAGCCGTCAAATGAGTCGGCGCAGCTGGCACTTGCGTCCTTTATGTTAAATGACAATGAAAACACGCAGGCCGAAGAACGGCTGGTTCACCTGACCAATACGTCTGATGACGAAGCAGTCTTAGCTCAAGCGTATTCAAGGCTGGCTGAAGCGCGTAAGGCGCTAGGGTCCCCGGCGGCGGTCATCATCTCGGACCTCGAGCGTGCTGCGCAGTTAGAAGAAGGGGCGGATGCCTATCTCGCCCTCGGTGACGCTTATCTAGACAATAAGCAATATGAGCTCGCCCGGATGACTTTTCGCGAGATGGCGAAAGTCAGCACAGATGAGCCCGCCCGCCTTCTGAGTGTTCTCTGTCAGGTTGAGGCTTTGGTTTGGGCCGGCCGGGCGAGTGAGGGGGCGCGGCTTTTTGCTCGGCACGGTCGAGATGACGCGCTCGATTATCGCTGTGTAGATAGGGCGACGCGACTTTTGACGAATCGTCAGGCGCTGCCAGGGGATTTGAGAGCGCGTCTGACCGAGCTGGTCAACGCATCTGCTCAAGTCGTGACTGAAGCGCAGCCAGTCCCAACAGCTGCCGAGCTGAGTGCTTTGGAGGTCTCCGAGGCTCAAGGTCCGTCGAAGCAAAAGGCGGCGGGCACCGTGGCATCGGCGGCGGATGTGTTGTCACCTTACAGGCCCGAGAAAAGTGATACCGACGGGCCTGGTTCAGGCCCCGCGCTGGGCGAGGGTGTGGATGAATTGAGTCTCAATTCAGAATGGCAGTCGAAAGTGCCTGATTTTGAGCCTGAATCCGCAAGCTTTAGGGAGGGTGAATCAGTTCTGGATGCAGGTCATTGGACAAATCTTGCACAACAGGCTGCTCCGGGCAGCGTGTCGGAAAATTGGTATGCGGGAATCGCTGCTTGGTTCAACGGCGAAATGGCGCCGGCGCCACTTCATTTCTTCCGTGGGGTATTGTCTGAAGATTTGTTAGGGCGTGTTGTGCCTGCAGGCCTACCTGTTCCTGTTGCATTGCTGCTGCGGCGGATGCTGGGCGGCGTTGGGCAGCCGCTCGCAAGCGACATTGAACTCGCCGAGATCGCAGCGGAAGGTTGGTCATTCACAAGCGATTTTGAGGCATTCCGTAGTGTGAATGATTTTGGCGAAAGTCTTGAACTCAAAGACGTCCATCTGGTTCAAAACTCGTCACGACCCTATACTGTTGATGTGCTGAGAAAGGCGAGCCCAGTTGTGTCCATTGGCGCGGAGTTGTTGATGGCCATTGGTCCGCAACGGGCGTCATTTTTGATGGCGAGTTCGCTCGTGCCCTTGGCGTACGGTTTACCGCTACCAGGTCATACAATGGAGGGCCGTGAATTCAACGAGGCTGCATTGGAGGCCTTGTTAGATGCGCTTTACGAAGAACTAGGAGACCCACTTGCCGCTCGCTTAGATGATGGACCGTTGGTTTATTCTCGACTTGTTCATATGTTGAGGGTTGAGCTGGGTGATGCAGGCTGGTCAGCTGTAGGTCACGCAGCGGAGGCGGCACGGGCCCCGCTGATGGACGCTTCAATGGCGTCGCTGAGGAGGGGGCTTGATGTGCTCGCTGCGCGTCTGGCCTTAGTTTATTGTGATGGTTTTGGAGCAGCCGTCGACATGTTGCGTCAACTCGACTATGACGACCGCCCGAGGTTGGCCCTCACGGTGGATGAACGTCGGCGTCTCTTGACCGAGAACCCCATCATCAAAGACCTATGGGGTTTCGCTCAGTCGGATGTCTGCCTAGAGGCCCGTGAGGCGCTCGCCAGGCGGCGCTAACTAGCGGCGGTTGAAAACTGTCCCGCCTGGATATACAGCTCGCTCACCGAGCTGCTCCTCAATCCGCAGTAGCTGGTTGTATTTGGCGATTCGATCAGAGCGGCTCGCTGAGCCTGTCTTAATCTGGCCAGTGGAGGCTGCGACTGCAAGATCGGCGATGGTGGTATCCTCGGTTTCTCCGCTGCGATGGCTCATGACTGTGGTGTAGCCATTCTTTTTGGCGAGTTCGATACAGTCGAGTGTTTCGGTCAGGGTGCCGATTTGGTTGACCTTAATGAGGATGCTGTTAGCGGTGGTGCTCTCGATGCCTCGGCTCAAACGCTCTGGATTGGTCACGAAGAGATCATCACCCACAAGCTGCGTGGTTCCACCGAGCCGTTCGGTGAGCGCCTTCCAGCCATTCCAGTCGTCTTCGGCCATTCCGTCTTCGATGCTGGCGATCGGAAAATTGGCACATAGGTCGCTATAGTATTCTACGAGCTCATCTGGCGAGAGAGTCCGGCCCTCCCCATCAAGGGCGTAGCGTCCGTCTTTGAAGAATTCGCTGCTCGCAACGTCGAGTGCAAGTAAGATGTCCTTGCCGAGTTCATAGCCAGCCTCCTTGGTCGCTGTGGCGATAACCTCGAGCGCAGCACGATTGCTCGGCAAGTTGGGCGCGAAGCCGCCCTCGTCGCCCACTGCGGTATTGAGGCCCTTACCTCGCAGAACCTTTTTTAGGCTGTGGAAGATTTCAGCCCCAACGCGGAGACCTTCGCGAAAGGAGGTGGCGCCAACAGGAATGATCATAAACTCTTGGAAGTCGACGTTGTTGTCCGCATGTGCACCTCCGTTGATGATATTCATCATCGGAACAGGCAGTGTGTCAGCAGACTCTCCACCAAGGGAACGCCACAGCGGCAAGCCCTGGCTATTGGCTCGAGCTCTTGCGACTGCCAAGCTGACGCCGAGTATCGCATTAGCCCCGAGGTTAGCTTTGTTGGGCGTTCCATCGAGGTCCAGCATTGCAGTATCGATAGCTCGCTGGTCGGTTGCCTTCATACCGATTAGAGCATCGCGGATGGTGGTGTTCACGTTTTGCACCGCTTTGAGAACGCCTTTGCCAAGATATCGGCTTGCGTCCTTGTCGCGCAGCTCAAGAGCCTCAAATATACCTGTGGAAGCGCCGGAGGGTACTGCAAAGCGACCTATAGAGTCATCGGACAGTGTGACATCCACTTCGACGGTCGGGTTGCCGCGGCTGTCCAAGATTTCACGAGCGAAGATGTTGCTGATCGTTAACATGGATAAATCCTTTTTTGTGCGTTTAGCACTGTTTACGGTGAACCACGTCCAAAGTGAATAGAAAACAGGCATGTTGACGAAATGTCATTGAGACGTAGCATAGTATTAACGTAAGGAGGCGGGCCTCACAGACCCGACGAAAGGGCTTCAATGATCCGGCTCAGCGTACCCGGTAGCAAAAGTATGACTCACCGGGCGTTTATTCTGGCTGCCAACGCGCCGAGGGCCTGCTGGGTTGAGAATGCTTTAGAGTCCCTCGACACCGATGCAACACGTTTGGCACTGATTCAGCTGGGGGCGCGATTTGAGCGGCATGGGTTTGGCACCTTTCGGAGTGAACCTGCAGCTTTGTCAGTTCCCGCTGGCGGCCCAATTGATTGCCGGAACTCTGGAACAACTTTACGCCTGTTGCTTGGTCAAGCCGCTCGGCTCTCCGGCCAGACCGCCTTTGTTGGGGACAGCTCTTTGAGACAGCGCCCCAATCGGGATCTGATTCGAGCCCTGGAGGACCTTGGCGCCCGCAGCGATTCGGATCAGTTTATCCCGCTCACATTGATGGGCCCCATACAGGCTGGCAAGGTCGTGGTCACGGACCCAAAATCGAGCCAGTTTATCTCGTCGCTCTTGTTGAGCTTGGTCATGCTGCCGGGGACTTCAAGGCTCGAGGTCGAGGGTCGATTGCTGAGCAAGCCCTATGTGAGTCTGACCCTAACTATGCTCCGGGAGGCCGGGATTGAGATTGTTGTTGCCGAAGATGCAGGTGCAACCGTCTTTACGATTCACGGTGGGCAAGTCTTAAATTGTGAACGTATTTTCGTTGAAGGCGACTGGTCGACGGCAGCGTTTCCCGTAGTCGCAAGCATCGCTTCTGGTATCCCGGTTGCGCTAGGGGGCTTGAACGCGAACTCTGTTCAGGCCGATCGGGCGCTTGAACGCTTCATCCTTCAGCTCGGTCATGGGGCGGCATGGAGTCATGATGGGTTCGAGGTGGTGCCTGGAAGTGCCGCCCAAGATGGGGTTGTCTTAGACTTGGCCGACTGTCCAGACCTGTTTCCAGCACTCTGTGCTTTGGCAGCGCTTGGTGGAGGCGGGGTTTCACTCCGTGGGGCTCCGCAATTGCGTCTTAAGGAGTCAGATAGAATTGCTCTTATGGCGGCGGGATTGAAAAATATGGGCTGTGTGGTGCACGAGCATCCCGATGGCCTCGACATTGGTAGTGGTCCAAGTAGGCCATCGTCTGTGAAGACAGAACGGGATCACAGGGTGCTGATGGCCTTTGAATTGTTGAACATTAAGCAGCCGGGAATCGCATGTCCTGATGGTCTTGGTGCGGAAGCCGTTTCGTATCCAGATTTTTACAAGGATATGAGGCAGTTCGGACTTAGCTGAGGGGGGCGTTGGACGTGCAGTTGATTTTTAGGCAACTCTTTGACAGCGAAACATCGACCTACACTTACGTATTGGGGGACCCATGGTCTCGCGAGGCGGTTGTGATCGATCCGGTTGTGGAACGGGTACAGCGGGACTTAACAGTACTAAACGAGCTTGGCCTCGAACTGAAATATGTCGTTGAGACGCACATACACGCGGACCATGTGACAAGTGCAGCCGCGCTTCGTGCGCGCACGGGTTGCCGGGTTGCTGTCGGGGCGGCCACGGGGGCCAAGAACGCCGACGTGTACCTTGAGGATAGCGCTGCGTTACGCTTTGGTTTGCAGGCGTTGGAGGTCCGTAGTACGCCGGGCCATACCGACGGCTGCATTTCTCTTGTTGCTGTTACGCAGCCGCTGCTTTTCTGCGGAGACACTCTGATGATACGCGGTTGCGGCAGGACCGATTTTCAGAGTGGCTGCGCGAAGACTCTGTATAGGTCGGTTAGAGATAAGCTGTTTAGTCTCGCGGACAATACACAAGTATATCCCGCTCATGACTACAAAGGGCTGACCTCTAGCACCATTGGTGAAGAGCGTCTGTACAACCCGCGTCTGGGCCAGAATCGCAGCGAAGAGGAGTTTGTAGCGATTATGGAGGCGCTAAAGCTCGGTTACCCAAGGCGTATGGACCAGGCCGTCCCCAGCAATCTTTTGTGTGGGCCCGCCACTGTTGAATGGGGGGCGGCGCCCGCTGCCGATGGTCTGCCCCGTCAGCGGACACCGATGGGGGCGCCATCTGTTCAGCCAGCTGAGGCGGCGCAGCGCCTCAGCGCCGTGCGGGTTATTGATGTTCGAGAAGAGTCAGAGTGGACTGGTCCGGATGGCTGTCTAAGCGTGGGCGAGTTTGTGCCAGCCGCGTCTCTGCTGGACCATGTGGCCGCTTGGCCGAAGGATGAGCAAGTGATTCTAGTATGCCGCTCCGGTGGGCGCTCAGACCGCGCGGCGGTACAGATGGAGCGCCTTGGCTTTCGCCAGGTTGCTTCGCTCAGTGGTGGCCTCTTGCTCTGGCGTGCTCTCGGTCTGCCTATGGCTGGGGATGCCCAAGGCTAGGCATTATCCCCAAATCGACGCCAGGACGCAGCGCGATCGGTCTCTATGTCTTGATAGTGTCGCGTGATCTCAGGCGCAGGGTATCTGTCCTGTCGCACAGGATCCTTTAGCTCAAATTCGTCAAAACCGCAGCGGCGTAGGTAGTCTAGTTGGTCAAATAGGATGTCACCGACCGCGCGAAGTGTACCGCAATAGCCAGCCCGTCTAAGCATGACGGCGAGGCTGTAGCCGCGGCCGTCCGTAAACTTGGGAATATGTATACAGACCAGCCCAAGAGAATCGGTGTGCTCAAGTAATACGTCTGGCTCCGTGTCTCCGGATACGAGCACCCCAGTTTCGCCTCCAAAGCCAGCCCACAGATCACGCTCCCTCGTGAAGCGTTCAAGGGGGATGAGGACATGGCTCTCTGTCGACCCGTCTTGGCCCTCGTCTAACTGTTGATATGGGCAATCCTCAAGCTGATTGTTTCTCAACACCTTCATAAAGCGCTTCCTTGAATGGGTCGATGCCAATGCGGCGAAATGTGTTCAAAAATGTCTCTTCCGGGGTCCGGTTCTCAACGTATGTCGTTAAGATCTGCTTCAGCGCGGGCATCAGCTCCGTTCTCGCAAAAGCACGGCCAACAATCTTTCCAAGACTGGAGCCGGTACCAGATGAGCCGCCCAGCATGACCTGATAGTACTCCGTGCCAAGCTTGTTTATGCCCAGGATGCCAATCTGGCCGACATGATGATGACCGCAGGCATTGATGCAGCCACTAATATTGAGATGCAATGGCCCAATCTGATGGGCTTTTCTGTATGCCTCAAACGTTGCCTCAATCTCTTGCGAAATATTGATGGAGCGCGCATTGGCGAGATTGCAATAATCGAGCCCGGGGCAGCAGATCGTGTCGGTGACCGAGTCGAGATTGTCGCGGGCTAGACCGATTTGGCCGAGATGTTTCCAGAGTTCATAAAGTTTGGCGATCTCTACATCAGGAAGGACCAGGTTTTGGCGATGAGTCACCACGATTCTGCCCATGCTATACGCTTCGGCGAGGTCGGCGATCCGATCCATCTGCTGGGCCGTCGCGTCGCCTGGAGGCAAGCCAGACGCTTTCAGGCTGATGTTCGCGATACGATAACCAGGTACGCGATGTGCCCGTGTGTTACCTTGCAGCCAAGTTGCAAACTCTGGTGCCAGTATTGTCTCGCCGTTTAGGTCCTCAAGCGTCGTATCGAGTGCGCGGTACTGTGGTTTGCTGAAGCGCCTCTGGATGCCCTCCAGATCTGATTCTCGCACCTTTAGCTTTTCTTGTTCTAGTTGCGCCCACTCGGCGTCAACGACCTTGCGAAACTCGGCAGCGCCCATCGAGTTGACGAGGATCTTTATGCGGGCTTTATACTTGTTGTCTCGTCGCCCGAACCGGTTATAGACACGCAGAATGGCATCGCTGTAAGAGATAAGGTGCTCAACGGGAAGCCCTGCGCGTATGAGTGGCGCCACCACCGGTGTACGACCCTGACCCCCACCGACGTACACATCGACCACAAGGCCTGCGTTGTCTCGGCGGAGGCGGTAACCAATGTCATGCAACTCGATAGCGGCACGATCCTCGCGGGCGCCTGTGACGGCAATCTTAAATTTTCGAGGCAGTGCAGCAAATTCAGGGTGAAAGGTGGACCATTGGCGTAGCAGCTCGCAGATAGGGCGGGGGTCAATATCCTCATCCGCAGCCACGCCCGCATAGGGGTCAGACGTGATGTTTCGAATGCAGTTGCCGCTCGTCTGAATGGCGTGCATGCCAACAGACGCAAGGTCGTCCAAAATCTTTGGCACATCCTCGAGATCTGGCCAGTTATACTGAATGTTCTGTCTTGTTGTAAAATGACCATAACCCCGATCGTAGCGTCGACTAATATAGGCCAGCTGCCGCATCTGCTCGGCACTGAGGAGTCCGTAGGGGATCGCAACCCTCAACATGTACGAATGGAGTTGCATGTAGAGGCCATTTTGAAGACGAAGTGGTTTAAACTCCTCCTCGGTTATGGTGCCGTCCATGCGCCATTGGACTTGCCGTTTGAATTGAGTTGCGCGTTCACGGACGAGGCGGGCATCGTGCTCATCATACTGATACATTTTGCTCTCCCTCGTTTGGCTCCAATTGCTCGAGAAGCCCTATGGACCGAAGCATATTCTCGGCGCCATGCTGGCGAATCGTGAGTTTTTGGCCTGCGAGCGTTATGCCCCCTTCGGTGTTCGAGATTTTCGCGACGAAGGGGTCACAGACAACATTTTCATGGGCAAGGGCTACCGTTGTTACTGTGCTGGCCTCATCCTTTGTGGAGAAGACCTGGGCGTCGTAAACCTGGTCGACCCATTTCGATTGCTGACACCAATAGACGGGTTGACCGGTCGATAAAAGGTTAGCGGTGACGATAAACATGCCGACTCCGTAGGTTTTTATCATCAATATAGTGATGTTTTGTCTTGATCAAGCGAAATTGCGTTGGGTTTGGGCGTGCCTGAGGGTCACGAAGAGATTCTTGAGCTGTCCTCTTAAGCAAGCTTGCGTAACGCAACGGGATGTGTCGGCTTTCTTAGGGTTATAAGCTTACTGGTTTGGTCGGAATAATTCGAATTGAAAAGCTGGCTGTGTTCCGGCAGCGTGTCCCTATGAAGATATTGTTAAGGGCCGCCTACGGCATCAGTGTTTTGTGCTTCAGTCTGGCTTGCGATGAAATGCGCGCTAGTGCAGGGGCAGGTTTAGCCGACGTCAATTCTGGTCTCCTGGTCACGGAAACCGGTCCGCTGCTGATGTCTCTAACGCATCACGACGGCACACTTTATGTTGCAGGCGGTGCGCGTGGTGCGGCTGGTGGTCGGCTTTATAAGCGTTCTGAGGGCGTGTTGCAACGCCTCGACATTCCGGTGGGCCGTCTTCTTTGGTGGGTTTGGAGCGGTCCCGAGAGGCTCTTCGCGTGTGGGGAAGGTGGCCGCATCATCATGTTTCACGATGGTGTGTGGCGCACGTTTTGGCCCGGTGCCGATGATCGTGTGACATTTTGGGGTGGCTGGACCCGGGCGGATGGCACTTCTTTTGTTGTGGGTGGCTCCCGCGACCGATATGGCCCCAAGGGGTTGGTGTATTATCTGCCGCCAGGCTCACAGGATTGGCTGCAGATGGAATTGCCGATGGGGTTAGAGCTGGTCAATCATTACAAGATTTGGGGGGCGGCTGACGGTCTCATTTACATTGTTGGAGAGCGCGGTGTCGTCTTGGTGATTGGCCCGGATGATTCAGTCTGTTTGCTTGAAACGGGTACACAAGAACAGCTTTTTACGGTGCACGGAAGCCAGGCTGGCGACGTATTCGTGGTCGGAGGACTGGAGCGAGGCTTGATTCTACGTCTTGGCGAAAACGGCTTTGTGCGGGAGGAGCTGGCCGGAGATGTGCCGGCCCTATCGGGTGTTTTTGTGAGCACTGAGGGGGTTGTGTATGCCGTAGGCGACCGTGGAACAATCTTGATGCGTGACCATGAAGGGCGTTGGCAATCGCTTTTCGGACGTGTTGTTCCGGACTTGTCCGCCCACACCTTTCATGCCGTGCGTTATGATGGTGGACTTTTCGCCGTTGGCGGTCGGTTTAAGGATGGCGAAGGCAGTCTTGTCCTATCTCGGCCGGAAGTCATTACGAGTATAGAGGATTGGGATAGCTTGCCAGAGGGTGGGGTGATGGATCGGGGTCTGACTGAAACGCCGTCGTTTGGTGACCTTGGTGTCCATGAGGCATCCGATGGGCTGACGACTTCGGCCGACATGAGCGTAGCGTATGGGGACGGATCGACGACGGATTACGCTCTCCAGGGGGCAGATGGCGCAATCAGTGATTGTGGTAACGGCGTTGTTGACACGGGGGAAGCCTGCGATGATGGTAATCATGAAGCGGGGGACGGGTGTGATCGTCGATGCGCTCAAGAGCCAAGACCCATTGGCGCTGTGTGCGAGTACACGCCTTGTGCGGACGGACTTGAGTGCCTTGGCGTCGCCGCAGCCGATTTTGAGCCCGTTTGCACCCTCCAGTGTGAGGTGGTTCAAGATTGCTGGGATGCGGGCTTTTCGGAAGATGTAGTGTGTGATCTCATCGGGCCTCAGTTGATCGATACATATTGCGTACCTGTACGTTGTCTCGACGGTCAATGTGGGTAAGGGGGTGCTATTGGATCGGGTCAAGCCGACCAAATTGATTCCGTAAATAAAGTCTCGGTTGGATGACCGACCTGTCGTTTTGAGTCCACTGCAGCGATTTGCTCCTGAGTCCCCCCGTCATGTTGGTGCAGGTCCCTAATTTATTTTTGATCAAGAGCGATAGAGCGAGCGCGTGGGCAGCGAGCTCCGGGTAACCGCTCGTGGGCACCTGCAGAACTGGGCCGCATTGGGCGAAGATGATGTCTGCCCGCGCACCGCTGGCCGGGGGCTTGCCCTGACCGGCTCGGGTGTAGTTCACGGCCATCAGTTGGATCTGCTTGCGGCCTCGGGCATGTCCTAGCCGTTTCGGACTCACGTCCCAAAAACGCATGTAGTCGCCCAGGCTGTTTGCGTCCTTCCCAGGCCCAATAAGGACCAACACTTGGTAGTCGATAATCGGGCTCACTTTGTGGCCAGCGTGCCGTGACTTTGCGTTCAATTTGGCCCAGTGTTTGGAGCGTCTTCTGTAGCGTGTATGTTTACGTCCGAGAGTTGCCGAGATCGCCCCCGAGAGACTTCGTGAATCGCCGCCGCTGTAGGCTTCGGCCGCCACAATTTTACCCCCCTCCGCCTCATACGTCCGCCAGAAACTAGCGAGCGCCCTTCGGCCGCTTTCATCTGCCGTGTAGATGACGGCGGCGTGCTGAAGCCCAAGATCTCTTGCGGCATGCTGCGCGAGTCGGGCGGATTTGTCCGCCAGGTTGCAACGAAAGCGAAAAGTGTTGGTGTCTATGGTCTCGACTGCGGGATGGCTTGAAAGGCTCACATAAGGAACATCGAGGCGACCCGCGGCGATCGCGGCGGCTAAGCTCTCATGGCGCCCTAAGCCGCCAATGATGAGAGCGGCGCCCTGGTCCACCAGTTGCTTTACGGCGAGTCGGGCGCCTGCGGGTGTCCCTTTGGTATCCGCGAAAACCAGGGGCAGCTTGTGCGCCTTCACCGACCCTCCCAAAGTTTTCCGTATGACCTCGCCGAGGGTACTGTACTTGCCGCTAAATGGACCGATGACGCCGATTCGGCACGTTTGCGAAGGTGCTCGCCCTATCTCAGGCTTGCTTAAGTGATTGAGAAGCCGAGCGGATTCACGGCTGAGGTACCGATCTCCAGTGTGTCGACTGTAGCGCAGTACGGCCTGTGCTGACCGAGCCCGAAGTTCGCTGGGTTTATTTGGGTCGCGCATGGTGTCAACAGCGACCTGAATATTCGTTGGATGGGCGGCGGCCGAGGCGTAGGTGAGTAGGATTACAAGCACGATCAGGTATGTCGTTGTCTGACCGCGCTTCCTGATGTCTCGTGCTCCACGGGAGCGTAACAATATGACCATGCTTTATTCCATTGCCTTAAAGGGACGAGCGCTACAAACTAAATCCATGAAACGCCCCTCTTTTATCACGCCAGACGCTCCACTCGCGGGCATGACCACCCTTGGTTTAGGGGGGAATGCCGAATATTTGGCATCTGTCTCGAATCTACGGACGCTCGATGAAGCGCTTGGTTTCGCCGACCATCTCGGGTTGCGCATGACGATACTTGGGGGCGGCAGTAATGTCATCGTTCCAGATGATGGCGTCAGCGGGCTGGTCATTAAACTTACCTCCCATGAGCTTCGAGAGGTCTGTGCGGGTACAGTCGCCAAGGTTGAGGTTGATGGTGGCATGGTATGGGATGCTTTCGTTGATTATGCGGTAGAGCGAAATTGGGCGGGGGTTGAATGCTTGACGGGGATCCCCGGACTTGTGGGAGCAACGCCGATTCAGAACGTTGGCGCCTATGGCCAGGAGGTCGCCGATGTTGTGGACGCCGTGCACGCCTACGATTTAAAGGAGAGGCGTGCGGTCACCTTTTCTCAGCGAGAATGTGGTTTTGGGTACCGCGATAGCTTTTTCAAACGCTCGTCAAAAGGGCGCTACCTGGTCACATCGGTGTCGTTTGCTTTGGAGATCGGTGGGGCGCCCGCGATGCGATATAAGGAACTCATCGATGTCGGCAGCGGAGCCAACGGACTGTGTGAGGTCAAAGAGACAGTGCGCGCTCTGAGGGCAAAAAAGTCCATGCTCGCGGGGCAAAACGGGCCCAATCGGCACAGCGCGGGTTCGTTCTTCGTGAATCCTGTTGTTTCATCAGCTGAGTACCACGATGTACTGGGGCGGGCTTTATCGATGGGCGTCTCGGCTTCAGAGGTCCCAGCCTGGCCAAATGCCGATGGGCATAAGCTGGCGGCAGCGTGGCTGATTGAACAAGCCGGCTTTCCGAAGGGAACGTCTCGTGGGCGGGTCGGGCAGTCCACAGACCACGCCCTCGCACTCATAAATCAAGGCGGAGCTGCAACAGGGGAGCTGATGGCGTTTGCCGAGGAGATAACTCAGGCCGTGCAGCGTGTGTGGGGCATTACTCTCATACGTGAACCGCAGCTGCTCGGGGCGGCGTCCGTCAGTTCAGGGGGTGGTGGCACCGTGCGTAGATCGTGAGCAAGCGATGGCATGCTTCGTCGAGTCTGCGGCCGAATGCAAAGATCCCATCGATGTGACCTGCCGTGGCAAGGATGCCGCCATCAGCCAAACTCGTTTTTCGCCACAGCTCGCTTATGGCTGACGCCATTTGTGGTGTGCCGTACTCGACCGAAGCATGGGTGGTCGGTAGGCCAAGTCGAGAACGCTGACTCCAGATGAGTTCAGAATGGACGTGGACGACGGCGCCGATTGTCAAACTCAAATCGTAGAGCGCGCCATGTGACATGGATTCACTCGAGGGTTTCGTTAATCCGGCCGAGTAGACCTTGTTTTGGCCGGCTGAGTACCGGCGCACACAGGAGATGTCAATCTCGCCGACAGCTGACTTGCCCCCTGTTTGCGTGCCGGTGATGAGGAACGCGCGCTCGCCTCTCGGCCGCTGAAAGGGCGTCAGCCGTACACTGATATTGCCATAGCCTGCACCATCATAACGGTCTGCGCGCTGCCCGATGAGGCCAAGATCGAACATGACGCGACGCCAGCCGATCAGGTTGTCGACTTGATGCCGATAGCGTCGGGGGAGTGGCTGCTGTTGATGCTCGGCAAGAAAGCTAGTCACCCCTTCACGGCGGTGATTATTTGTCAGATTAAGCAAGTCGCCTCCAAGCGACCCTGGGGCCGAGGCGCCGTCCACAGGGCTTGAGAGGGTTTCGTTTCAAACTTTAAGCATATCCTGGCTGTCTCATGTTGTTCTCTAGCCTGGTTCCGGATACGGTAGCATATTAGATGGTTCTCAGCTCGTAGTACATGCTCATCATTTGTCAAAATTGTGGCCACCGTTATGAGGTGCCTGTATCGGTCGTGGCGACGACGACTGTACGTTTTCCGTGTCGGCAATGCGGCACTCTGGTGGAGGCGCCGTCGCATGGTGCGACCACAGTGGCCGAGCAGGCCTACTTCGCACTCATCGATGGGCGTTATGACGGCCCGTACGACCTTCGCGCTCTCGCACAGCTTAGGGGCCTCGGCCGAATTACGAATCGGACTTTGGTTTGGGGGCCCGAGCTCAAGGCTTGGAAGCAGCTTGGGCAGACACTTTTGTTAAGCGATGAGCTCACCGGCCGACAGCGCTGGTGGCTCACCGTAGAGAATGTTGCGGAAGTCGCGTCGGCGCTCGGCGAGTTTCTGCGGCTGTATCCATCCGACCCTGCGACCATCAAGGCGCTGAAGGCGTTGTTAAACGCCGGTAGAGATGGCGGTCGGGTTGCTGATATTTTGGAGCCTGCCCTTAGGGCGGGAAACGACTGGGCTGGGCTCGCTGAAGTTTATGAACGCCGGCTCGTTCGCCTGCTGGACCTTCATTCCAGGCAGGCATGTCGCCTAGAACTGGCGCGGCTTCACGCCGATTATTTAGGAGACAATGATACCGCCTTCGGTTTTCTCGCGGATGCGCTCGGCGAGGATCCCGATGACGAGACAGTCTTAAGGCAGCTTGCGGCGTTACCAAAGGATAAAGGGTTGGCGTCTGATTACCTCAGTCTGCTGCTCTCTGTGCATCACGATCGCGAGCAAGGCGATGTTATCTCGGGGGTTACATTTGAACTGGCCCAAGCTCTTTGGGCGACAGGTGAATTGGTTCAACTGATAGCGGTTCTCGAGCCCTACGCCTTAGAGCCGCGAGTGTCCGACCTGTGGCAGCGTGCGCTGCGAGGGGGGGCGCATTGGGCCCCCTTATGCGAGTCGCTTGAGCGCTCCGCCGAGGCCGCCCAAGGGGCGAGATGGGTGGCGATCAAGCTCGAACTCGCCGATATCTACGCAACACGGTTGAGCGACAAAGACGCCGCCTATGAGTGTTGGCGAGGTGTCCTAGAGCGGATGCCTAACAATCTGGAGGCCGCCGAAGGTCTAAAGTTCCTATGTGACGATGGCGCGTACGCCGGAAAAGCCTTCGAGACTCTGAGGCACGCGGCCCGTCTACGGGGCGACTGGCGCTCGGTGCGCGCGTTCTTTGAACGTCAGCTCGTGACACTACCACAGGGACATCCAGACATCGGGACCCTCTCCCTGGCGTTGGTGACACTTCTGAGCGAGCGGTTTTTGGATGAGGCCGATGAGCTTGAGGTTGCCCGCTTGCTAGATTGCGCCGGAAAGGCCTGTTTAGTGGAGGCCGACGTTGCCGCTCAGCTTCTGGCGGTCTTTCGCGACATGCGAGATTGTGAGGCCGATGAGGCGCTACGTTGGCTCGTTACGCTCAATGAAGCCTGGTTCCCTGTGGTCAAGGAAGAGTTGAGTGCGCAGAGGCAGGACTCCAACGCGACTTGGGCTGCATATGTTAAAATGCTGGGCTCTCCGTATTGGGCCATCGCGACGGCTGAACTCCCGGGCCGCACGCACGGGGAAGAGGCGTGGCGCGCGCTGGTTGACGAGTTGGCTAGCGGTCCCATCGATGAACGCCGGCTGGCCGGCGTACGATGGGCCGTTGAGTATTTGGGCTCGCGCGAACGAGCCGTCGAATTGCTCGAACCGCTGGTTGAATTCGACCCAAGTGATGCTGCCGCGGCGGAGCTGTACGTCGAGCACGGATCCGTGGTGGCGGCACCCGCTCGGGTAAAGGCATGTGTCAATGTTCTCATTGGGGCTCTAGCCGAGACTGAGCAGACTCATACGTGGTCAGAGTTGATGCGAAAACGCATCGATTGTTCAAGTCAGTTGGGGCAGTCGGCTGAGGTCTTAGCCGACTGGCGGTCGCTCTTTGAAGCCGGCGAACACGACGATGATGTTCTCCGCGCTCTCGCAGAAGCATATGAGGCGGATGAGTGTTGGCATGATTTAGCCGATATTTTGCGGGCGATGGCTGTCCGTAGAGAGGGGGCGGCACGCGGGCGAATCTTGTTGCGACTCGCCCGAGTACTGGCGAGCCATTGCGATGAGCTTTTTCTGGCACGCACTGTGGTGGGGCAGGCGGTGGCGCTCTTGGATGAGGTCGAGCATGCATTGTCTTTGCAGATCGAGATCGCGCGCGCCACTGGGGATTGGTCGGAGTTGGTCGATCTTCTCTCTATACCTCCAGCAGACGCTCCACTCGAAGATAAACAGGCCATGCTTTTAGAGGCTGCCGACGTCGCCGCTTTTAGGTTGAATCGCTTTGATGACGCGGTGGCGGTGAGTGTCAAGGCACTCGAGTTGGGCGTGCCCGCCGGCAGCACCCTCGAGGTCCTCAGAGTTGCGCCGAATCAAGAGCGTTTTGAGGCCGCTGCATCGCGCTATGGCGAAGTGTTGGTGAGGCAGGCGTGGCGCCCCAGTCTCGCTGACGAGGTGGAGTCCCTTACCTTGGTGCTGTTTGAGCGCCATGCCTGGGGTGGCGCGGTCCACTTATTGGAACCATTCATGAAGGGGGGCGTGGTCTCGCCAAGCTTGGAGAGGGCCTTGCTCTGGGCTGCCGTGGCACAATCGGCTGCTGCTGCGGCCACCGGGTCTTTGATTCGGCTCGCAGCGATGCAAGAAGAAGAAGTTGCGCTCCCCGCAGTGAGACTTTTTTATAGTCACCTGGCGGCACACGGGGTGACTCCGGAAGTCGCCCAGCTGGCAGAACATTTGGGGTTTGAGCGCTTTGCTGGCGATCTGATTCTGCGGCGAGCCTACGAGGGGCTTGCGAAGCGGATGGGTTGGTGGCGAAGACTTTGCGAAAGTCTCTGCATCGAGCCAGATGGGCTCGAACGGGTGGCTGTGGTCGCCAGGCTGGAAGAGGCGGGCCGGTTGGCGATACACCATGGTCTTGAGGTCAAGATTGCATTCAGCGGATTACGGCGTGCTGCAGAACTAGGTAGTCAAACGGAGTGGGTCTACCAAAGGGCGATGGAGCTGAGTCATTCCGGTGAGGACTGGTGCGGTTGGGAGTATTTCGCTGATCGCTATGCTCAATTATTGCCCCCTGGTGAGGGATGGGCACTGCTCAGCCGAGAGCGGGCAAGGGTGGCTCGAGTATACAATCAGGACGTACGGTTAGCGGTGTCGCTGCTCGAGTCGTTGCTGCGGGCTGGTCATGGGACAGGGGCTGACCGTGTGCATTTGTGCATGCTTTATCTCGAGGAAGGGCAGCTTAGCCCGATGGTCGAGCTTTTTCGTAGCATGCTGCAACTTGATACCGGGCATGCGAAATGGGCGGAGATTTGTCGAGCGGTTGGCCGTGCGTGCGGAGCTGCGCAGGGCGAACTCGGCGCTCAGGCATGGGATGCGCTTCTCCGGATCAGGCCCGATGACCGAGAGGCGTTGCTGGCTGTTGTGGAAGATGGCCTGCTGACGAATCAGCCAGAGCGTGCACGGGTCGCGATGCTGAAGCGTCGTGAGCTTGGAGAGCCCCTTCAAGAGAAAGAACTGCTACATCTTTATGGTCTGGCTGTCGATGAGAGCAGCTCGAAAGATATCGCCCTCTGGGGAGAGGCTTTGCAGGCGGTTACCCCAACAGCCGAACGGCTGTTGGAGATTGCCGAGGCCTATCGCGTCCTCGAGGAGCCGCTGGCTGAACGCCGCAGCCTAGAGCAGTTGGCGAAGATGCGCCGGTCACCCATCCGGAGCGAACACTTTGTGCGCATGGCTGAACTGAACGCTGAGGGTCTTGGTGGTTTTCAGTGCTTGCTGGCGGGCATGCGTCGCTTTGGTGAGCATCATGTCTTTCAGCCCCTCGTGCACGGCTTTCTGACTGACGACAATGCCGTCGAGCAGGTATTGGAGGCCTGGTCCAAGGGATACAAGAAAAGCTCAGACGAGTTCGATGTCTTGGCTGCTCGGCTTTACATCGCGGAGCTTGCGCTAAGGGTGCAGCGTTTGCAGAAGGCTAGGGCCGCACTGAGGGCTGTTGCAGGGCACCCAGAGCTGTGTTTTGAGCATGCGATGCAGCTTGGTGACTGTTGGGAGCGACTGAGTGCATCTCGGCAGGCGGTCGAAGCTTATGCAAGAGCTTTGGAGGCGGCCGGTGAGGGCAATGACAAGATCTATGTCATCGAGCTGCGTCGTGCCCGCTTGCTGTTCGATCTTGGTGACGTAGAAGACGCGTGTGTCGCTGCAGAGTTTGTGCGGGTTTCCGGCGCCGTCGCGGAGCGGCAGGCTGCAGCGAGCTTTTTGGCTGAGATTTTTGAACGGTCGGCCGATTGGGAAGGGTTAATGCGGTTAGCGCGCTCCGAGTTGGCATCGGGGCGTGTGGACAACCTTGTGCTCTGGTTGCGGCGGCTTGCATCGGCGTACGAGGCTCGTGGAGATTTGCGTGGTGCTGCAGCACAGCTGGAGCGTGTTCTCAATGAGCGGCCGAATTCAGAGGAAAGTCACGAGCAGTTATATAGGGTCTATCAATCGCTATCGGACGAAGACGGTCAAGAGAGTGTTTTACGCCGATGGTTACAATGCCGCGTTGGGGACAGGCGCGCAGACCTCTTGGTCGCCCTCGGTGAGCTGTTGGCGCAGCGAGTTGGGCAACTCCCCGAGCAGCGTGAGATTTGGTTAGAGTTTCTGGAGTTGAGGCCGGATGCTGTGGTCGGTCTAAGGGCCCTCGCTACCTTGGAGGAGCAGGCTAAGAACTTCCAACGAGCTTACTCTTGTGCGCTTAAGGTCGCAGACATCGGCACAGGCCGTCTCGGTGATCTTGAAGAGTGCTTTCGCCTCGCTCAATTGGCGGGCGTTCAAAAAAACGAGTTGAGCTTACTCATTGCCCGCATTCTTGGGCATCCAGATGCTGATGATGAGTGGCAAACTATCCTGATTAGGCACTTCTACGAAGAGGGCGCCAATAGCCCAGCGCACGGCTATCTGCGCGAATTGCAGGCGGATGGGCGGCTGACGGAGCAGGCTCGCATGCAGTTCGCCAATGCCCTGACTCGCCAGAATGCATTTCAAGAAGCGTTATCATTGCTGGACGGCCTAAAAGCGACGGCGGTCACCCCCGAAGGGACGAAGCTCAGGCTGCATGCATTGCATGGTGCTGGCCAATGGGATGAATATTACACCCTCGCTCGCTACGCTGTCTCTGAGGGGCTGTTTGGTCTGACGGAGTTGGACCTCATCAGAATTTGTCTTGAGAAGCTGAATGATGAGTTTCACTTCAAACAGCATGTGCAGGCTTATCTCGTCACGGGCGGCTCCTTAGGACGACTGGCGCTTACGTTAGATATCAAGCAGTTTCCGCAGGGGTACAAATGGGCTGCCGACGCAATCTGTGACGTGCTTGGCCAACTGAACCTGACGGTGCCCGAATTGCGGATGACACTCCGTTGGGCCGGCGGCGTCAGCGGTGGCGCGACCAGTCTCAACATCCTGAAGGCGCTTAAGGCGGGCGACAACCTCACCGTGCCAGAGGCCCTGAAGGTGTCGGAGCTGTATTTGAGGCAAGGGGCGGTGCGTGAGGCTATTGAGGCCCATCGGTTGGCGGTGGATGCGGATGAGACAAACGCTGAACTGCTTCTTGAGCATATTCGATTAGTGCTCGATGTTGCCGGCAACACGCCGAGTGCCCTTGAGTTGCTCAACGCCCGCCTTGCCAATGTGCGTGGGGCACATTTTGGAGAGTTGCACCAGATGCGGGTCGACATGCTTGTTAAGCTTGGTCGGCAGGAGTCTGCGTTGGACGCGCTTGAGGCATGGGCAGAGCTAGAGAGAAGCTTGCAGCAGCGAGGGGAGCTTCTTTTTGAACTCGCCACAAAGGCTCAGGAGTGGGGTTTTCTAGAGCGCGCGGTCGGCTACTGGAGAGCTGTCTTGGGCTCGGGCACCCATGCGCGCACGGCGCGGCGTGCACTGGAGATGCTCTTCATGAAGTTGAGTCGTCCCCGCGAGGCTGCTGAAATATTGAGAGAGAGTTGGGCGCTCGACAAGAATGCACCCGACGGTGTTGAGGCCGGGCAGCGGCTGTTGGCTTTGCTGGATGAGGAAGAGGGGCAAGCCGCGGAGGCGCTTGGGTTTGCGCGGGATATCCTTCTATACGCGCCGCGGGATAGAGAGACATTGCTTGCGTGCCATCGCTTGAGTCATGCAGCGGAGGAATTCGTCGACACCGTGGGCTTTGGTCGGCGGCTTCGAAAAGTACTGTCGCTCGATGACCCGCTGCGTCCGGAGGTGCTGCGTACCGATGCCCGCATTTTGGGCGAGAAACTCGGGCGTTGGAAGAGCGCGGCGGCCTGCTGGGAAGAGTTGCTGGTTTTGCAATCGGCCGATGATGAGGCATTTGACTCACTCTGCGCGCTCCACAGCGCTGCCGAAGATTATGAAAAGCTGGCACACGTGCTCGCGCGACGTGTGGGGGTCTCAGGTGGTGACGATGTTGAGCTGTTGGTTGCTTTAGCCTCAGCTCAGGCTGAAGTCCCACACTTGCTTGAAGAGGCTGCGGCGACGGCCGATCGGTGCCTAGGCCTGTCACCTGCGCACGAAGAGGCCTTTCGCATCGCAGTCCAGGTTCTGACAACCCTCAAGGATTGGTCAGGCCTGCTGACACGTTACGAATCGTTGTTGGATGGGCATGAGGCATCACTGCAGGTGGACAATTGGCTCGCGATGGCGCGGATTGCCCTTGTGGAATTACGGGACGTCGAGTTGGCACTTGCGATTTCCGTTCGTGCCATAGGAGCGACCGGTGCGCACGATGCTTTCGTCGGCTTATTGACCTTGAGGCCGCTTGAGCATGACACATGGTTATCCCTGCGCGATGAGTGGCTTGGCCTTGCGCGCCAAAGTGCTGAGCGGTCGGTGCGTGTGTCTGCACATCGGCAGCTCTTGCGTTGGCATCAGGAAGGCCGGTTTTCACTTCCTGAGGGGCTTGAGATCGCCCTATGGCTGTCTGAGGTTGTCCCTGGCGATGCATGGGCCGATCGGCAATTGGTATCGGAGGATAATGCACCACTCGAGGTTCGGCGCGACGCGTTTGAAAGGCAGAGCGAGTGCCATCATGATTGGCCAGCCTCAGCTTGGTTGAACTATGCTCGAACCCTGTTGGAGTTGCAGGTACCCCAGGAGGCGTTGCAGACCGTATTGCAGGAAGCCTTCGCCCGTTGCACCGATGATGAACAGTTAAGCTCTCATGCTGCCATCGCAGAGGCGGCAGGACTCTTTGAGCAGGCTGCGCAGAGCTTGGGGCGTTTAATCGGACATGTTGAGGGGGTCGGCTTACGGCTCGTCTCGGCTCTGCTTGACGCCGGGCACGTAGCGGATGCTTGCAGGACCCTGAGGCAAAGATTCGCGAGCGATGGTTACCGTGATGGCATGTCGAGCCTAGGGGCTCGATGTGTCTCGGCAGATGAAGGCCGAAGCCTGCTCAATCAGATTATGGCTGCCCGTGTTACATCGGCTGCGAGCGATGAAAGGTTCGACGCTGCACTGGATTGGCTCGCATTCGATGCTGCCTACGATTTAGGCGGCATCGCGGCCCGAGATGCCTTGGAGATCGCGATCGAAAGCGCGCCGAGCAGGGAGGGGGATTCATTCCGCCTCAC
The DNA here is from genome assembly GCA_049889275.1 of Bradymonadia bacterium. Classification (GTDB taxonomy): domain Bacteria; phylum Myxococcota_A; class Bradymonadia; order UBA7976; family UBA1532; genus UBA1532. The sequence goes on from JBMHDS010000098.1 coordinate 54,533, forward strand.
ACGCTTTATGAGCTGGCGTTCGAGCGTGGACTATTTTGAGAAGATTGAATCGAGGTTTGGGCTCTCGGAGGATTGGCAGACCTGGCTGGAGCACCAAGCGGAGCAAAGCCCGGTAGATGCGTCGCAGTTTCGCCGTTTCGTATTCGAACGACGGCCGCATCTGACTGCTCGGCTCGCGTACGCTTTGGATTCAATGCTGGAGTCGCCTGAGGCGCAATTGGCCGTCTGGGAACGCCATGCGGAGGCGCTTGGAACCGAAGGTGGCACGGCATGGCTAAAGGTGGCGGAGCTTGCACACGGAACGCTCGGTAGACATGAGGACGCGGCTGCAGCGCTCAGGCGAGTTGAAGGTGAGCTGAAGCAGACTGAAGAGGTCGCCGCGTTGGGGGCATCCATTGGCGAGGCGCTCGGCCGCTGGGCGATGGCGGTCGAGCATCTTCAGCTGCGAGCAAAGAATGATCCGCAGGCCGCATTGCAGTATAGCCTTAAAGCAGCCCGGCTGTGTAGTGAGCATCTCGCAGATGATGAGCGCGCGTTCGCAATGCTGGCGCCCTATCTTGGTGAGGACACCTTAGGGCCAGACGCCGTTGAGCTTTTGTCGAGCTTAGCGGATTCGACAGGGCGATGGTTGGATGTCTTTGAGGGGTTACCCGAGAGATCAAAGAGCGGAAAGGCGCGCGCACTCAGGGTGCGGGCTGGGCATAAGGCGGACCGTCCAATCGAGGCTCTCGCGGTGGCGCACCAATTACTTCTCGAGTTGCAGGCGGATGACGCTACAAGCCTGACGTGGCTTGCATTTACAGAGGGCGTGAGACCCGACGTCGCAATCGAGGCAGTCCGCGCGCTTATCGGTCAGTGCAAGGCGCCGTCCGATGAAAACTTAGCGCACCTAAAGCGCTATCATACGCTCGCAAACCAGCTGGAAGCAGCTGATTTAAGGCTCGAGGCGCTGACCGCGTTGAGTGAAGGCTATCCGCAAGACGTGGCGCACCATGAGCAGCTGATTGGGGAGCTTTCGGAGCGCGGAGACGCGGAGAGCTTGATCTCGGCGTTGAAGAGAATCACAGCGCAGGGTTCCGGGTTAGATAATCCGGAATTCTTAGAGCGGTTGGCTATGTGCTCCATCGATGCGGGCGCACCTGATGATGCTGTGGCGTGTTTTCGTAGATTGCTTACAGCTGTGCCAGAGAGTCCCGCTTATCGCAGGCGAGCAATCGCTTTGCTTTGTGAGTTGGGTAAGCAGGATGAGGCTTTCGATTTACACTTAGAGGGGCTCGACTATTACCGCAGGTCCAGTGCGATCGACGAGCTGAGGGCGGCCGCCGAGCTTGGCGAGACGCTCGATGGACGGTCTGAGTCGGTTGCTTCGTTGTGGGAGGCGGTCCTCGCGCTGAGGCCCGGTGACGGTCAAGCCATCTATGGTTTAGCTATGGCCTCAACGGATATTTTGGCCAGGGGGGCGCTTCTTAAGCGTGGCCTAGGGTACAGCGTATCAGGCACAGCGCAATGGTCGCGTTTTGCCGAGGCCTTGCTGGCACTCGGCGATGTCAGTCTGGCTGCTTACGTTTATGCAGCCAAATTGCAGAGCGGTAATCTGTCCGGCGATGAACTGGTAGACGCGATCCCTGCACTGGTCGAAAGTGACCAAGGAGCTCTTGTTTTCGAAGCCTTTGAACGCATGGGCGCCGTCCGGACGATGGGCCCTAATGCATGGGCTTTGGTTCACAGACTCTATGATGGCCTTCAGGGCAGCGTCTCGGGTGCGCATCGGGCAGTGGTTATGGGTCTTGCATCGGTGCACGACCAGTCGCCGTTATTGAGTGCCTATTTGCGATTCGTCGAACGAACGTCCGCGTGGCAGGAGGCTGTACTATTTGGGGCGGATATTGTCGAAACGATCCGCGACACGGCAGAGCGTGAGCGTCTTTTGGCGGCGCTGGCAACGAAAGCAGAAGATCGCGTTGGCTCCCTTGATGCTGCGTTGACCTTCTGCCTTAGGGCTTTTGCGATTCGTTTTGATGAAGCGGCGTATGCCGACCAGGCAGCTAGGCTTGCCGAGAGCACCGACCGGTGGCCGGAGGTTGTGGCGGAATGGCGCAGTGCAATCGGGCAGGACCCGCAGCTTGACATCCTGCTCCACAGGCGGCTTGGGCAGTGGCATTTGGGGCCCGCGATTGATCCTGTTGCCGCGCGTCACCACTTTCGGCGTCTGTTGGATGCGGCGCCAGCCGATACAGAGGCGATGCTGGCTCTGCTTGGCTTGGCCGAGGATGAGCCCGATGTCACCGTGGAGCTTTTGAGGCGACTGGTTGAGCAGGCTGATAATGAAGCTGAGTGCCGTGGTTGGCGTTCACGCCTCCGTCTTGAATTGATAGGTCTAGGGCGTCATGAAGAGGCGGTTGACGTCTCTTTGGCGATCGCGCGGTCAGCGCCGACGGATGCGGCGGCGCTAGAACAGGCGGCAGCCGACCTCGAGATTTTAGCTCGTCATGATGACGCGATTGGTCTGTTGGCCACACTGGTAAAACTGGAACCATCCAAGCAAGGTGAGCGTTTTGCTCGCATGGCAGAGAATGCAGCTTTGGTCGGTCGTAGCGACGATGCGCTCGATTGGTGGCAGCGAGCCATGGATGAAGGTATCCCGGTTCAGGTGTGCGCAACCGCCATCGAGCAACTTTGCGTTCAAGCTGAGCGTTATGAGCCTGCGGTTAAGGCGATCGAGCAGCACCTGGCGGCTGTGGACAGCGTACACGCGCGGCTACCCTTGCTGCGACGTCGTGCACGTTTGACCGCCCGGATGGATGGTGAGGAAGAGCGAGCACGTTCAGCATGGCGCGATGTGTTGGCCGTCTCGAGTGGAGATCTTGAAGGTCTGTGGGCGCTGGAGGGACTCAGTCTTGGGGAGGCGCGCCAAGGTTATCGCTGGCAGCTTGTCGAACAGTTGCCAGCAAACGATCCCAGGCGCAAGCAGCTGTTAAGGGTACTGGCAGATAGCGAAGATGGCCGCACCGCCAAGAGTGCATGGCGGATGATTCTGACTGCGAACCCGAATGCGTCTGATGCCAGGTTGGCGCTCGCGGGGATTGCCGAAGCAGATCTTGGTCACTTAGACACATTAGGCGACGAGGCGATTCGCGGCCTGGGCACGCGCGAGCTTCTCGCATACGCCGAGCGCGCGTTGGATGTGCATCGCGACGTACCGGGCGCGCTACGCGCTTTAAACATAGCCTTTCTGCGGAACCCCGGAGACCACACGGTCTTTAGGCACTTGAGTGAACTGCTCGAGGCGTCCGAGCGATGGGATGACTACGTGGTTGCGGGTGAGCGATACCTGAACACGTTGGATCGCGCTGAGATGAGGGCGCCCGTCCTGCAGGCGCTCGCGCGCAGATACGAATTACAGCTGGGCGATCTTGAGCGAGCGCTGGTCTTGACTCTGGAGGCGGCTCAGGAGGGGGCGGATGAGGCGCTGGTCGCTTACGAGGCAAGTCGGCTGGCAGAGCTGATCAATGCATGGCCGAAGGTGCTCGAAGTCTGGAGGCGGCTAGGGGCGGAACCAGGGACCGACGGTCTCTACGCTCGACGAAGGCTGGCCAGCTGGTACGCCGGGCCGTTAAATGAGCCAGGCAGCGCGCTCGCCTTGCTTGAATCATGCTTGCGAGAGGCCCCTGACCACAGACCGACGCTAAAGCTCTATATTTCATTGCTCACGCCGGGGCCAGGGGCATGGCTTGAGACAATTGAGACCCTTATCGGCTTGACGACAGACCCGCCAGAGAAACGAGCCTTGCTCAGGCAGTTGGGCCGTATTTGTACAGAGCATATGGGGGCACCAGGGTTAATGGAGAAGGCGATTGGTGCATACCGAACGCTCATTGCCTGTGGGGATAAGTCGTGGTTTGTTTATGAGGCTCTAGTCGTACTTTATGGGCAGTCTGGTGCATTGCCAGATGCAAAGAATTTATGGATTGAGAGCGAGACGGCTTTGACCACTCCGCAGCGAGGCGAGCTCGCCTACGCTGTTGCCGGCATCGCCAAGGCCATCGAAGAGCAAGATGAATGGGTGCGCTTCCTTGAGATCGCCCATACCGCAAATCCGACTTTAGGCGGGGTTGGCGATGAGCTTCAGTCTGCCTATCGCGTGACTGAGCGATTCGATGAGCTAGTGGAGTTTCTTCAGCGCAGGGGCCGGAGTTTTGAGCCACCGCGTATCGATGATCTTTGCCGCGCTGGATTTACCTGTCTGAAAGATTTGAAGGACGCAATGCGTTCTCGGGAACTCTTCGAAGAGGTCCTCGCTTTGGCGCCCACCGATAGACGTGCGCTCTGGGGCGTTATTGAGTCGTCCCCCGGGCAGCCTGGCGCCGACGCTGCCTGGACGCTTTATCGTCTCGGTGAAGTGACGGACGCAGAATCCGTAACCCTACTTGAGCACGCGTCACTGTCTTCGAATATCGAGATATGTCTCGGCGCCTTAGAGGCATTGCATGCGGCCCGGCCCACGGATTCGGATGTCCAGTCCCGTCTGGCTGAGGTGAGGCATCAGCGAGGCGATTGGCACCGACTGGCGCAATTGGCTGATGCGGGCGAGTCGACATCGGTTTCGAAGTTGCGTGAGCTGGCGACACTGCGCAGCACACGGCTCGGTGATGTTGATGGAGCGGTAGACGCACTGGGCAGGGCTTTCCGAATCAGCCAATCCGAGGCTGATTTTGACGCGGCCTGTAAGCTCTTGACTGGCGGTCGGCAGTGGCGACGTCTGATCGGATTGCTCACCGGCCCCAATTTTGGCCCGTTGACGTTCGAACGCTCGGTCAGGGCGATGGATCTGACACTTCAGAAGTTCAGAGACTTCACCTCGGTTGCCGAGTTCTGTGTGGCGCATATTTTCGAGGACTGGGGGGAGCGGCTCTTAGACAAATATGAGTCAAGGCTTATCGAGCATCCGCAGTCTAAGAAAGCTCTGCTTACCGGCGTGAGCAAAGCCATAAGGCTGCGTGACAAGCGTGGACTGACCATGCGTTTGGCCCGATGGCTATGTGAAAGCGACCCGTCGGCAGCGGTTAGCCTGCTCGTGCCCTATCTTGAGGAGGATGCCTACGATATTGAAGTATGTAAGCTTCTCGATGGGCTCGAGCTTGAGGCGAGTCTACAGTATCGCGTGTCCTGCGCGTTGCTATCCCAGGCATCTTTGGATGCGCCTGAACGTGTCGCGCGTCTACGGCGTACGCTAGATGCTGGGGTCGCGTCGGCCGCTCCGGTGTCCGAAATGGTCGCCCATTACAATGTGGCATTAGAGCTTTTGCCCAGCGATGAGGCGCTTCTTGGCAGCTACGTTACCTATCTCCGGGATGCGGGTCGCTCTATGGACGCAGCCGCTGTGCTCGACAGCGCTTTGGGGGCGCTGGCAGTAGAAGGGCGTGCCGCATTCCAGGTACTGCGGGTTCGCTGTCTGATGGATTCTGCTGACGGGCATGCGGAGCTATTGGGCGTAGTTGACTCGTGTATCTCGCACCTGGATCGCGATGAGCTGGAACAACTTAGGGCCATTGCCGAGCGGCTGGACGTTCCACGTCTCAGGTATGTGGTTCTTGCGGAGCAGTTCGAGCGAAATGGTCGTTTAAGCTCGGCTGCAGACCTCATCTTTTTGGTCGAGCATGTATCGAGTCAGCGGCTCGTGGGGCCGGTTTTGGCGTGGCGCAAAGCGTTGTGCGAACTCGAGCCAGGAAACCTTCAATACTTGTATGAGTGCACGCTCTTGCTCGAGGATCGGGCGGAACGCATGTCGTCCTTGGAAAGGCTTGCCAGCCAGGTTGACGCGCTTGACGACGACGGCCTTGTGTTGCGATTGGCGCAAATGGCCAGCCATGAGAATGCCGAAAGCTTGGTTGAGCGGTTTGAGCTTCGGTTGCTCGAGCTTGAAGTGGCCGACGAGGTCTTGCAGACGCTGGCACAGAGTTCATCCGCCACTGTTCGCGATAAGGCAGCCCTCTGCATTGCGGATACGGGAGATGAACCAGAGGTTCTGCTCAGTGGGTGCGTGGCGGCGACACGGCTCGAAGAGGATGCCCGATTCAAAACGCTGCTCTTTAGACTCCTCGCGAGTGGAACGCCGAGCGGGGCCCGGTATCGCGTTTATCTTGAGGCCCTCAAGGAAGCTGGGGCTTCGATTACAAGCGTGACCAAGAGCATGCGTTCAAATTCGCAGCTCTGGGCCGACCGGACGGTCGTACAAGCGGTCGTCGAAGCTATGGAGCCAGAGTGGGTCGCTGCCGATACGCTCGCCGCGCTCGCCATGGATGCGCTAGATGCCGGTATGGAAGCACGTCGTCTTGAGGCGCTTTATGGCCCAGGCGTGGTCGGAGAAATGTGCGGCATCTGGGCCGTTCAAGGGGAGAGGCTATACGCATCACCAGACGTTGATGAACGGCTGAGTCTTGTCTTGGCGTATCTGACAGCCCCGGCTTTGCCGCCATTTGTGCATGGGCTTTTGGAGCACAAGGCGCCCTCGCATCGGCTTAAGTTGAATGTGATGAGACAGGAGGTCGACGCCGGGCGGGTGGAGTGTCTCGTTCATCTCAGTCGTTGGTTGGATGAGGCGCCTGCGCCACTCTGGCTCGATGGTGCGCTCTTTGCGATCGAGCACGGGGCCGCTGCGGAGCTCGATCTTGTGGGTGTGGCTGAGCGCGTTGTGTCTGATTATCCGGGAGAGCGAGAGCGGCTCGAGCCTGCGCTCAATACGCTCAGGGTTGCAGGAGAGCGGCGTCTGGTTCTGCAGAGCCTTTTGGCGAGTGTCAACCTACAGGCGGTGCCTGAGGATGTGGCCGATGCTGAGAAACGCCTTGAGATCGGGCGCCTGTTTGTCGACGAAGGGGACTATCAGGCCGCATTCGATGCGCTTAGGCTAATTTCGACGCACCCAAGTCTTGGTGCGAGGGCCTGTGAGCTGCTACTGGGCGCACTTGAACTCGGTGGTATGTGGAATGAACGCGCTGAATTGATCAGCGAGATGGTCAACCTGTCTGATGGTGACACACAGATCACCCTCCGCTTGGAGCAGCTGCGGTGCCTCGACATGGCGGAGCGGTGGGATGCTCTCAAGGTTGAAGCGAATGAGCTGGCTGCCGACCGGCCCAACGACCCGGCGGTGCGCCTGGCTGCTGCTCGCGCCATGCTGCGGGAACCCGGGGGTCAAGCGGAGGCCGGTGAGCATTACCTCCAGGCCGCGCGATTTGCCGACAACACGGTGCGCTCACAGTACCTTGATCGCGGCCTTGAACTAGTCATCGAGTCTGGCGACTACACCCAAGTATTCGAAGCATTGAAGGAGCCCGTTTTTCACGAGCTGATGCTTGTGTACTTGGCTCAACCAGCCTTTGTGAAGCACCTCTTTGCGAGCTCTGATTGCCTGGATTATTTTGCGGCGGTCGCGCAGAGCGGGCGAGACCAAGCCGTTGCCGAAATGTACGCTACCGTGGCTCGGGCTTGCCTGAGTATTGACCAGTCCGCTGCAGGTATTCAGCTCCTTGAGATGATCGCACCCGAGCAGCGACTTGACGGCTGGGACACAACCTATGGCTCCGCTCTAGAGGCCGCCGGTGAATGGCGTCGATATGCGGAGTTTCAGCAAGCCAAACTCTCTGAGTCGCCCACCTATGATGAGCTTCTTACAATTGCTTACGCGCTACGAGATGCAAGGGCTGAGCATTCCCAGATACTCGATTTCGCGCTTAGAGCCTGTGCCGTTCGGCCCGATGATAGCGTGTTCGGTGAGTGGTTGAATGAGCTTTGTTCGGTCACGGGCCGATGGCAGGATGCCGTATCGGTCTACCTAGAGGCCGTTGACGAGGGTCGCTTTGGGGATGCTGGGGCAGTGGCCGCGCGCATGCGCATGGCATCTTGGTACGCCTTCGGCATGACGAATGGTGAGGGTATCCTGGCGCAATACGGCGCCCTCTTAGAGAAGCTCGAACCTTCAAGCACGCTTTTTGCGGACCTGGAGGCGACTCTGTCGCGGGGGGGATTCTGGGTTGAACTCGGCGAGGCGGTGCAGCTGCGCTTGAACGTGCTGACCGATGCGATGCGGATTCTTGATGGCCATCGCCGCCTGGCGCGACTGATGGAAGAAAAACTAGGCCGGCTGGATGATGCTCTCGAGCATTACCGGTATGCTGCCGCAAGCCCCCATGCAGACGTTGCGGATACGGTGACCTATCGAAGAGTTTTACGCGAAAACGGCATACACAGCGATCTGGTCCAAGACATTGCCCGCGGGGAAGCGACGAGGGAGGAGTTGCTTTGGGCAGCCCTGAGTGCTCGGAGCGAAATGGGTAACATCCAGCTTGCAAGCGAGCTTGCGGAGCGTGCTCGCCTTCTGGATCCGCTTGCCGAAGATATCAATGGTCTATTGATAGAGCTATACCGCTCTTCTGGCTTTGAGGCACAGCGCCAGGACCATCTCGCGCGTATTCTGACTGCGGGCGGTTCCGCCGGTGCTACAGGTCTTGTAAGGCTGGTGGTGGCTGAGACTCAGTTGCTTGAAGGGGCCCAACCAATTCGGGGGCTGGCCCTTGCACGGCTCTTTGAATTGACAGGTTTTACAAGCGAAGCCGGTGAGCCGCTTGCTGCCTTGTATCGTAAGGAGGAACGTTGGCAAGACTTGGTACAGGTGCTCGAACGGCTCCACGCAAGCGGCGCTCAAGACGTAAGTTGGGAGGCGCGATTCGAACTTGCAATGGTCTACAGCGAACAGTTAGCGCAGCACTTTAAAGCTGGAGAGGTTATTGTTAACGCCGATCTCCCGGAGGCACTTGAACAGGGCCGTGCGAATCGACTGCTGAAGCTGTATGAGCGTCTCGGGTACTGGGTGCAAGCTTACGAGCTTGGCTGCCATATTCTGAAGGACGGGCCGCACGACTGCGCTGACTGGCGCCTTCAGATCATTACCATAGCATCCGATAAGCTGAATCTGCAGTCGGCAGCGGGCGAGCTGGCCTTAGCGGGCTGGCAGGCGGGCGAGTATAGTTCAGCGCTCCTCGAAGCGCTGCGTCGCTATGCTGGCGCGCCAGATACCTGTGTTTTGGTTGCAGGTGTACTCGAGGATACGCCTCTTCAGGGTTTAGATGCTTCCCTGAGGCAGGCGGTCAGCGCGGAGCTATTGCGGGCCGCTGTGGGCGCGAAGGATTCTGAGCTCGCGCGCCGGGCCGCAACGCTTCGAGTGTCCGTTGAGCCAAGCGATCAGCAAGCGCATGTAGTCTATATCGAGGCACTAAAGGCAACTGGTCGGCCCGCGGAACTCATCGCTGACGGGCTCGCGTCGATGGCGGATGCGGTGGAGGTCTTTGATCATGCCCGGGCGAGCGAACTCGTGAGCTTGTATTTGGAGCAGCTGCATGCGCCCGATAAAGCTGCGTTCTGGTTGAATCGCTTTCTGTCAATTTGGCCAAATGACCGCAGCTTTATCGAGGCGTTGGTGAGGGCACACGCAGCCCGCGGCGCGTGGCGGGAGTGCCACGATGCTCAGCTCATATTAATACAGGTGACCGCGGATGAGGCGGCCTTGGTCGGCGCGCATGAGTATGCGGTTGAGCTTTCAGTGGAGCGTCTCGGGGATTTGGACGCGGCCTATAGGCACTTGAAGGCGCTTAACCGCTTGAAGCCCGACGACCTCGGCTATCTCCTCCAGTTAGACGAGATTCTCACTCAAATGGTGGCCGCGCCGTCTCATGTGGATGTGCTGAAGTCCCGGGCCCGTCTGCAGCCGGACGATGTGGATTGCCGGCGTCGCCTCGCGCGTCTCTTGGAGGGGGAGGCACGACTTCAAGAGGCTGTCGTCGAGTGGAAGGTTGTCATGGGATTGGAACCCGACAACCGGGAGGCAGCTTGGGCGATCTATCAATTCTGTGCTGGTGAGGAGAAGGCGGCCGCCAGAGTGCGCCTGCTTGAACTCCTAGCGGACGATGATGTCAAGCGGATCGCCATGTTGCGCGAGCTGTATGCGGAACAAGAGACCGCAGAGGAGCGGCTGAAGGTACTGGAGGAATTACGCAGGACAGGCGAGATCACCGAGGCAGAACTCAGCGCCCTCACGACGCTGTATCGGGAAACAGGTCAACTGTCGGCCCTTGCCGACCTGCATGCCAGCATGCCTGGGCATCGGCTCGAGGCTGCAAAGATTTATGAGGAAGAATTGGGCGACATTGCAGCGGCGCGCGGCTTGTATGAAGGCGCGTTGACGGATAGCGATTCAAGGGAGTTTGCGTCTGATGCCCTCGAGCGTATCTATTCGGCGGGCCTCATGTGGGGACCGCTCGTCCAGCTGCTAAAACGGAGGTCTGGCTGGCAGGATGATGATGCCCGCCGCCGGCTAATGCTGCGTAAAGCGGCGCAGCTGGAGGCCGAAAAGCTGCAAGATTCTGAGCAGGCTTTCACCGACCTGCTAGGCGTGTTTGAGGAAACATATGACGACGAATTGGGGCCGGAACTCGCGGGCCTTGCAGAGAGAGTAGACGGTTGGTCTAAGCTTCTTGAGCGCTACGCCTACTGTGCCAGTGTCTGCCCACAAGCTGAGGGCGCTTCGAAGCTGTATGCTCGCCTGGCCTCCTGGCGGCTGTATCACGAGGACTCAATGGGTGCTCTTCGGGCCTACGAACAAGCGCTTCATCATGACCCTCGCAAGGAGGATGTCAGAGCTGCGTTGGAAGAACTTTGCAGAATAACAGGGCAGATCGATTGTTTGCTGGCGTCTTATCAGTGGCGTGCGGAGCATGCTGGCGGCTCAACCGCTCGATCACCATGGCTTCTCAAGATCGGTGAATTGCACGCGAGGCAGGGCAGTCTCCAGGACGCGCGAGAAATTTTGCAGGCGGCCCTTGTGTCCAGCCCGGATGATCAAGCGGTTTTGGGGCTACTTGAGGAGACACTTGGTCGCATGGGGGAGGTCGGACCACTGCTGGATGTCCGTCGACGCCTGACCTCGGTGGCATCGGGTGATGTGAAGGGAGCGGTCGCGTTCCGGCTAGGTACGCAACTTGTTGAGCAGTCAGGGGATGCGGAAGAAATAGCTAAGGCCTTTGCGGCCGCTGTAAAGCATGGGGCCGGATATGAAGCCATGACTCGTCTCGCAGATGCCTACGAGACTTTGCTCAAGGTGTCTGATGCATCACAGCTACTGGAGAAGGCGGCAGCCGTAGCCCCTACAACTGTGCAGCGTGCCGAGTGTTTATATCGCGCTTTCTATCTCATCGAGCCCGACGGTGATTTGGAGCGCGCCATCGACCTCTTCTGCGAGGCGGCCTCACTCGAGAAGCGTCCATTGGCGCCGGTCTCAGAGTTGCTGACTGTGTTTGATTCCCAAGGCGTCTGGTCTGAAGTTGTCACTCGTCTTCTCGAGGCTCCGCCTGCTCATGATATCGATTATTTAGGCCAGCTTCTTGGTCGCCTTGTGGCCCCCTCAGTCTCCGCTGAAAAGGCCTGGCGAGAGCTTCTTGAATTGCCTAAAGCGACCGAGGCGTTGTTCAGTCGCTGCGAAGGGTGGCTGACTCGTTTCGAACGTTGGGATGCCTTGGACCACCTCTACAGTGCTTGGCGGGAGCGATTCCCTGAGAGCGGTGAAGGAGTGTTGTTGCGAGCCGCTGCTCTGCAGGATGAGCATGAATTTGGTGATCCATTGGTCATTTGGCGGCGCCTTGCAGAGGCTTTGGATCCGCCTATCGAGGCTGTGTTTCAGCTTTGGGCCCGAAGCGAGAACTCTGTGGAGCGGGCCGAGTTGGGGGAAGTGCTTCTAGGCAGGCTGCCTCGTCGGTCTGAAAGGCGCTTGGCTGTGTTGCGCTACATGGCGCAACATGAACTGGACCGCTCAGAGGCAGCCCGGTTGTGGCAAGAGATTCTGTTGTTCTGCCCAGATGACTTGGGTGCAATGGCGGCGCTCATTGAGGTTGCCGTCCAGCGAGCTGACTTTGACGCAGTTCGTAGCCTAATGGAGCGTCGCTTTGATGCTGCGACTATAGGGGCGGATATCGAGGAGGCTACGAACGCCTGGGCTCTTTTTGAGGCGGAGCGTGGCAGAGCGCACGCATCTGACGAGGTTTATTTGCGCGGCCTGGAGCGCTGTAAGACTGATACGCTGAGGCAGGCCAGACTCGAGGGGCTACTTAAGCAGGGCCGTTTGGACACGTGGGCACAGGCGTCTGTCGAGGGCTTGAGCCAGACTCTAACTCAGTTTGAGATGCGTGAAACCTATCGGCAAATCTGCGATCACCTGGAGCGAGATTCTGCGAGCCCGGCGCCCGCTCTCGATTTTCTTTTATCGGCTGTGGAACGGCTGGGGGCTGAGTCCTGGGTCGTGGAAGCGCTTGGGCGCTTGGCTGCACGAAGTGGTCGCTATGCAGACAGCTATGCTGCTCTCAAGATAATCGCCGTCGAGGCCGGTAACTCGAACTGGGCGCTGGTGAACCTAATGGGTGAGCAGGCCGTGTCGCTCGGGCTAATCGAAGCGGCACGTGAACACTATCGGGCTGCCTTGAGTTTGCAGCCGGATCATGTCGAGACCCTACAAGCGCTAATCGCGTTGCTTCAGGACCCTGAGAGCGCCGCAGAGAGAATGGCATTGATCCAAGTCCTGCTGAGGCAGCCGATGGCGCAAGCTGAGGCGGCAGAGCTTTGGCAGGAGGCGGCCGAACTGCACCTTCGAGCAGGCGATATCGATACTGGTCTTGTCGCAGTAAGGGAGGCGCTTGCGGCCGGTGGTGTAAAGCGTAGCCTCTTCACCGCGTTTATTGAGCAGCTGGATGCACTGGGGCGCCACGAGGACAGGATCGCTCTGCTGCGCCTGAAGGTCGATTACGCAGACAGCCCGCGGGCGGCCGTTGCGGAGCGTACCGAGCTCGCGCGAGCGATCTTCGATGCTCTTGGCGACGGGGACGCTGCCCGTGATGTCTTGACGCCTGTTGTCGAAGATGCTGCAGGCCTGGCCCCCTATTGGCAGCTGCTAGTTCAGTGCTGCGAACACTCCGAGCGCTGGATAGATATGGCGCCGGCCCTCTCGGGTCTTGCCTCATGCTTTGAGGGTGCGGCTGCGGCCGACGTTCTGCTCAGGCTAGCGCGTTTGCACATTGATAGATTGGATGACTCAAGCGCATGCGAGAGCGCACTACACGACGCGCGGGCGTGCGGGAGTCTCGGGCACGATGCATTGAGGGAATATGCCGATCTCGCATTGCGTTCGGGGGCCAGTGAGCTTGCAATTGGTGCGCTCGATGTCCTCATGGAGAAGGCCGTTAAAGAGGAAGAGATTGTCCGCTTCGGTTTATCAAAGGTTACGCTTCTCGAAGAATCAATGGCTCGTCCGGACCAAGCCCTCCGCTCGTTACGAGCCCTGAGCGTAAAGTGTTCGCGTTCCATCAAAGTGTCCATGCGGTTGGCCGAAGCTGAGCTGGCCCTCGGTGACGAAGCCAAGGGCATTGTGCTGATCGAGCAATTGCTTAAGAGCGCTCGGTTATTGTCTCGACGAGAGCATGCGAGGCTCAGGTTCCTACGTGGCCGCCATGCTTTCCATAGAAACGAATGGCAGTTAGCTAGGCAGCATCTCCGTGTGGCGGACGACCTGAGGGAGGGGGATGAAGCGACACTCGGATTGCTGCGAGATGTCTCATTCAGACTAAATCAGCTCAGGGAGGCCTGCCAGTATGGTCAGTCATACCTAAAGGTCGCTGTGCAGCTTTCACCAATCAAACGCGCAGAAGAGCATTACCGTATTGGGGCGGCTTTTGCTCTATTGGACATGGACAGTCTAGCGCGACCACACTTTGAGAGCGCTATCCAATACGATCCAGGGCATGAGGCCGCTCGTCGGGCGCTGGGGGTTAAACCCGATGAAGAGTTCCTAACGACTAATCTGGACGACATAGAGGTGCCGGTCTACAGCGAGAAGGCCCCATCAGTTGTGGCTGTTGGGCTAGATGCCCTGCTGTCCGATGCGTTGAGCACTGCGCCTCCGCGGCCTATGCGTTTTGTCGAGTCAGAGGAATCACCGAAGGATGAAGGCGACGTTGACAGCGGGGGAGGGGGCCGAGGCGTTCTAAGACGTTCGAATGAAATCGTAAGTGGCGGTCGTGATGACAAACCAGGCACGATCGAACTCATGGAAGATGATTTACTGGAGCTGTTCGAGCCATTGGAGAGTGGCGCTGAGGTTGCTCCCTCACCCGATGAAGCGATAGCCCGCGGGGCAGGGGTGAGTATTGGACTGGACAGACCGGCACCTGGTGGTATCGAAGAGGACAGCATCAGTGAGGTGGAAACGGACGGCGGCGAACTCGTGCCGTTCGCTAGTGATGGGGACGATGAAGCACTTAGGATCTCGGAGTTAGTAGAGCTTGCATCAAAGGCTCCAGAGCCCATCGAGCCTCTGGTGGGAGATGAGTTTCCAGCCGTAGCTGACCACGAATCAAGTTTGGCTGCTGGACTTGCTGAGGCAGCCTTGGCTGAACCAGCAGAGGCAGCCTTCCCAGTGGTCCTCGATGAGATTGAACTCGACGAGTTAGTACTCGATGGCGACCTAGATGAGATCGAACTCGACGAACTGGCGCTCTATGACTCAACGGAGCAGGTCGAGAAGGAGCCCGTCACGGCAGACGTCAGTGAGCTTAATGGCGACCTAGGTGAGATTGAGCTCGATGAGTTAGTGCTCGATGGCGACCTAGGTGAGATTGAACTCGACGAGTTAGTGCTCGATGGTGACCTAGATGAGATTGAACTCGATGATTCAGCAGAGCTGGTCGATGCGGGCTCCATCGAGTTGGACGATGTGTCGGTCGATGACGGTGCAGATAACATCGAACTCGACGAGTTGGTGCACGATGACTCAGCGGAGCAGGTTGAGGAGGTGCCCGTCACGGCCGACGGCAGTGAGCTTAATGGCGACCTAGGTGAGATTGAGCTCGACGAGTTAGTGCTCGATGGCGACCTAGATGAGATTGAACTCGACG